>CAYPFO010000124.1:0-2604 GCA_964410065.1 uncultured Pseudomonas sp. | reverse complement strand
TCGATGACTTCGACGACCTTCATCAGCGGAACCGGGTTGAAGAAGTGGAAACCGGCCACCCGCTCGGGGTGCTTGCAGGCAGTGGCGATGGCGCTCACCGACAGCGACGAGGTGTTGGTCGCCAGGATGCACTCGGCGTCGACGATGCCTTCGAGCTGGGCCAGCAGGCCGCGCTTGACGTCCAGGTTCTCGACGATGGCTTCCACCACCATGTCGCACCCGGCCAGGTCCCCGATGGCGACCACCGGCTTGAGCAGCGCCAGGGCGGCGTCGGCGGCGGCCTGGGTGATCTTATCCTTGGCCACCAGCTTGGCGAAGGTGGCGGCCAGGTTGTCGCGGGCCACCTGGGCCGCGCCCTCTCGGGCATCGAACAGGCGCACTTGCACGCCAGCCTGGGCGGCGATCTGGGCAATACCGGCACCCATTACGCCGGTGCCGACCAGCCCCATGATTTGGATCGAACGGGCCATGTTTACTCCCCGCGGTAGGTAGGTTTGCGCTTCTCGAAGAAGGCGGCGGCGCCTTCCTTCTGATCGGCGGAATCGAACAGCAGCTGGAACGCCTTGCGCTCCAGGGTCAGTGCGCTGTCCAGCGGCAGATCGGCGCCGGCCAGCATCACTTCCTTGATCTGTTGCACGGCCAGCGGCGGCAGCGCGGCGATCTCCGAGGCCAGGGCCAGGGCACGCGGCAGGGTCTGATCGTCCGGCACCACTTCGCTGACCATGCCGATGGCCAGCGCCTCGGGCGCCTTGACCATGCAGCCGGTCAGGGCGATGCGCATGGCCTGGAACTTGCCGACAGCACGAATCAGGCGCTGAGTGCCACCGGCACCCGGCATCAGGCCGAGCTTGACCTCGGGCTGAGCGAAACGAGCCGACTCGCCGGCAACAATAATGTCGCAGTGCATCGCCAGCTCGCAGCCGCCGCCCAGGGCAAAACCGTTGACGGCCGCGATGACAGGCTTAGGGCAACGGGCAATCGGATCCCACAGCAGCTCAGTGTGGCGGCTGTACATCTCGATGGGCCTGGCGGTAGCGAATTCCTTGATGTCCGCACCGGCGACGAAGAACTGCTCTCCTCCAGTCAGCACGATGGCGCGGATGTCATCGCGGCGTGCAAGTGTGTGGAAGTGCTCGGCCAGCTCATGACGAACCGCCGAGTTGAGGGCGTTCTTGGCTTCGGGACGGTTAATGCGAACAACGGCCACGCCGTCGGCGGGGAATTCCTGCTGTACCACTGAATCGGTTACTTGGCTCATGTCTGCTCCGGTTAAGACCTGCAGCAATGTCCGCTATGCGAAATTGCGTTTCACTTTTCGACAGAATGATAGGTTCATTGCCCGTTTTCTGTAAATGACGATGCTCGACGCTACGACTTTCGTCGGAGTAACAGCCCATAAAAACGGCACTTTTTCGCAAAAAAGCCCCAAATCTCGCGGCCCTTGCTATATGTCCGCTATGCGAAATACAATTTCATAAATTGATTTCCTGAAAACAGAGGAACTAACATGCGCCGCAAAATCAAGGACAGGCCCACGGAAACAGGCACCGATCCGCTCCCTTCAGACATTGATCGGGTACTCCTTGATCCAATGTCAGCAGTGGATGATCAGGAGAAGGACCGCCAGTTCGTGACCGCCTTGGCGCGCGGACTGGAACTGCTGCGCTGTTTCAGCCCGCGGGAAAATGTGTTGAGCAATCAGGAGCTGGCCCGCAAGGCCAATCTGCCCCGGCCAACGGTCAGTCGGCTGACCTACACCCTGACGCGCCTGGGGTATCTCAAGCAGTTGTCACAGGGGAAATACCAGTTGGACGTCGGCGTCATGTCGTTCGGCTATTCGATGCTCTCCAACCTGTCGATCAGGGGGGTGGCGCATCCGCTGATGGAACAACTGGCCAACCACGCCAAGGCGGCGGTGGCCATGGCGGCCCGGGATCGGCTGCAAATGGTTTACCTGGACGTGGTACATGGCCAGGGCAACCTGACGATGCGCCGACAGGCCGGAACCCACCTGCCGCTGCATCTAAGTTCGGTGGGTCGGGCCTGTCTGGCCGCGCTACCGGAACAGGAGTGCGATTTTCTGCTGGACCATATCCGGAGCCGTAATCCGGAGGACTGGCCGAAAACCCGCCGAGGACTGGAAAAGGCTTTCCGAGACTACGCCGACTACGGCTTTTGCCTGTCGATCGGCGACTGGCACCGGGATGTGAATTCGGTTGCCGTGCCCATGGTGCACGCGCAGCACGGGTTGCTGGCTTTTAATTGCGGCGGCCCCAGTTTCCAGCTGTCACGTGAGCAACTGGAAGAAGACATCGGACCGCGTCTGGTTCACATGGTTAGCAACATCGAGGCTAACACCCGCTGACTACCGATGCGGGTCATGGCCTCGAGAAACAGGTCCGACAAGGGCCACCGAGGAGTACACATGATCCGCGACCCGGAAACCCTGCAAATCCTGCTGGACACCCTTCGCCAGTTCGTCAACGAAACCCTCATTCCTCGCGAGAATGAAGTGGCCGAAACCGACGAGATGCCGGCCGATATCATTCAGCAGATGAAGGAACTGGGCCTGTTCGGCCTGACCATTCCGGAAGACTTCGGTGG
>CAYPFO010000123.1:0-2677 GCA_964410065.1 uncultured Pseudomonas sp. | reverse complement strand
GGTACCGTTAAATGAATGCCTGGCCTATACTGTGGTCGGTACCTAGGCTTTTAAAAATGTGGGCTAATATAATCTAGTAATATTATAGGACCTATTTAAAATACTTTTCTACCACTTCAGTGTAAATAGGTTTTACATTTCTTAGTGCTTCGTCATTATATAGCTCTAAATCAGACTTAGTAAGTGTTCCTTTTTCTGCCCTCTCCTTTAATTCGGCATTTGGAATAGAAAACAATCCTTGATAGTCAGATACTGCACAATGTGCCTCGTGGGCCTCACTATAGACTAGAAACAAAAGATATTTTTTATTCTTTTCTATAGGTTTATGTGAGGAGTGACTAATTAGTCGTTTTTTACCATCATCTTCTTCCCAAATATAGTAACTCTGTAATAGGTTAATCTTGTCTCCCTCTTTTACATCACCCTTATAGACTTTTGCAATCTCTGTCTCCCATACAGTATACCCATATCCTGCTAGTTCTTTTTCAAATAGCTCATTATACTCGGTCTTAACAGTTTGCCCAAGGTTTTTCTTTGGAACAGCTTCGACAATAATCTCAGCCTCCTCCTCTACCTCCTGAAGATTACTAAATAGTCGCCTATGCGAAGCTATAGTAACTACTTCTATATCTGATGGAATATCTAATGAGCTGTCTTTGCTACAAGATACTATTGTGAGTATAAGTGATAAGCAGATTAATACTAACACATACCTTTTCATTTTTATTGCTCCCTTCCATTTTTATTGTGGCCCTTTACTTGTCATACCATAGGTATTCAATATTCCCAATATCAGTCGAAGTTACGACATCTGAGTATTGAGTGTTGTCTCTCGGGGGGTTCTGGTGCATAACGGAAGCTACATATGGTGTGGATGGATGTTTAAGCAGAAGGACGTGCCCTACTTCATGTCGAATTACTTTTTTTAAAAACTTAGTGCTAAATACCCCTATAATGTTAAATTCACTTCGATCTTTATTAATTTTTATACTACAATGGTATATAGTTGGATGATCCATAGGATATTGCATCAAATCATTCAGAAGGGCCCCTTGTAAATTATAGTAATATGTACTTCCCTGAATATAAGGCTCCAATTCATGGGCTTCTATTAAAAAATATTCCGGTCGCTTAGTAGCAGGCCATTGGCTAATAGTAGATATATGGACATCACAATAACTATAGTTCTTGTTCCAGTCAAAAGCCGCAGTAAAAACTTAGCCATATGTATTAATTGCATTATAACCTACATGAAACTTTAAGCCTGTTGTAGGTTTGACAGGTGCCGTGCTTGAATAGTTGCCCGCTCCATAATATGAAACTGTTGGCGCAGCTGGTGCAGCATAGGTGCTTATTGGAAATAGTATTAGTATAAGTGACAATAGTGTTGTGAATATTTTTCTGTAATCTCTCATTTATTATATTCACCTCACTTTATATGTGTTAAGTATATAATACTATCCTTAGTTGAGTATTTCAAGTAATATTTGTATATAATATTGTGTTTTGCATATTTATGGGGTTAGTAATTACACAATCAAATAGAATTTATACTCTATTGTTTAAGAAATGAATAATTTAAATGTCAACGTAAACAAGCCAATTTTAAGCAAAGAAAAAAGGTACCGTTAAATGAATGCCTGGCCTATACTGTGGTCGGTACCTAGGCTTTTAAATGCATACCAGTTTAATTTCTACTAGCTAACCCCTTAGCAAATCAGCCAACCATTTAAAAAACCTTTGTATAGCTGCTATTACTTGCTGTATTAGACCCCTGTTTTCTTCAATGGTTTCTCTAATATTATCAAGATGACCACTGATATTTTCAAGCTGGTCCGTTAGCTTGTCAACATCGAGGTCAAGTTTGCTGATTTTTTCCATTAGATTTGCTATAGAGTTTAGGTGGTCATCTGTTAGAGTTATATCAAGCTCTCCTGCAATTTCAATAATCACCCGCCGTATATCCTCGCTAGAGGAGATATCTTCTCTAGCTATACGTTCCTTGATAGCTTTTATAAGGGCAGCTGCCTTGTCCTGGCCAATATCCTCACCAAGCTCACCTGTCTTAACTAGCTCCTCATTGGCAGTCTCCTTGGCCTCCTCTGATAGCTCTTGATCTGTTGCTAGCTCAAAGGCCTTCATTATACCAGTAAGGGCTGCTGTCCCAGACACCTTAAAGGGTGCAGCTGCTATAACGCGGGCATTTTCAAGTCCAGCAGTTACCATGGCATTGGCATACATTTCCTTGGTCACCCAGCTAATATTGTGGGTTTCTACCTGTATGCCCTCACCCTCATCCAAAATTTCTACATAGGAAGAAGATATTGCCCTGCTGCCGATTTTATCCTGGGATACTAGACCCTGGAGATATTCACGTTCCTCCTTATTGCTGGTCTCAATTATCTCTGCGTCACCCTCCCTAACTCCAAATAGGTCCAGCATTTGCTGGCGCTGGTCCTTATCTAGATTGGCCCCTAGACTGACTACGTTCCTACTGTCCGCCCGTGCATAGAAGATGCTGGCTACTAGTATAAGGAATGCTAACAATAGTGGCAGAGATTTTTTCATTTTTGACCTTCTCCCTTTTGTCTGAAAACTATTCTATTAACACAACTACCATGGCTGCAATGCCTTCCTCTCTACCGACAAAGCCTATGCCTTCATTTGTTGTAGCCTT
>CAYPFO010000122.1:0-3017 GCA_964410065.1 uncultured Pseudomonas sp. | reverse complement strand
CTCATGAGCGGATTTGAACCGCTGACCTCACCCTTACCAAGGGTGTGCTCTACCAACTGAGCTACATGAGCGTAACATTTTGATAAACAGCAAATCTGGAGCGGGTAGCGGGAATCGAACCCGCATCATCAGCTTGGAAGGCTGAGGTTCTACCACTAAACTATACCCGCTAACTTGCTATTCACGCTTAATCTGGTGGAGGGAGAAGGATTCGAACCTTCGAAGTCGATGACGTCAGATTTACAGTCTGATCCCTTTGGCCGCTCGGGAACCCCTCCAAAGTGCGCGGAATTCTATCTGAATCCCTTGCCGTGTCAAGAACTTTCTCTATAAGAATCTTAGAGTTAGCACTTACTTGACACAAGCCTTATGGCGATGTTGACAGCAATGGCCATAAAGCGGGCGCCATTCTAGGTAAATCAGAGGGGAGATGCAACAGCGTTTTCACACGTATCTTGCTGCTGCTGCAAACCAGAAAAATCCTTGGCCAGACGAACCAGCAAGTCATCGCCGATCACAGATCCACTTCGGGACGGCACCTGCAGCCAGTAGGTACGCGACGTGCGCCTCAGCTCTCTCAGCTCAGCCGCATGCCCTATGCTTCGCATGCGTTGCTGTACGCTACGCGCAGAATCGTGACGCGAAAAAATACCCAAGGAAATGCCATTAGCCAAATCACCCTGGGTGATCAAATAGCTGTCGATGGCTCGCAACTGCAGTTCTTTCAACTGTCGCAGGGCAGCCTCGCGCGAACTTAACGGCGCCAGGTAAACCCAATAATCTACGCCAGCCTCGTCCTCCCGCTCATGCACTTTCGACATGATATCCAGACTCAGAAGTCGCTGCTCAAGCGCCATAGCGTCGGCCTGATGCTCAAATCCCCCCAAGAACAGACACCTCTCGTTATCTGCCAAGCGCACACCAGCAGCAGGCAAACCCTTAAGCCCCTCCACCTCACCGAGAAGACGAATTTTATCTTTTTCGCCATCATACAACGTGAAAGAAGATACTGATTGCGCCAGACTAGGTAGCTGCTGCTGACTCCAAACGAAATAAAATATATTCATCATAAGCAGCAGGAGGAATAACCAGCGCATTTTTACCTCAGGAGGGGGCAAGCCAGCGCAAGCCCCGTAAAAACCAGATCCGACACATGCCGAGCACCGGGGGCCTGCTCGGTGACCAACCCAGCATCTCCGCCGGTCAAAAAAGTCTCGAAATCATCCAGCCAATATTCATGTGCAATTTCTAGCTGCTCACGAATAAAGCCCCGCAGCATGAGCATACATCCGCGCTCAACGGCTTCAATTGTTGAGCGCCCAGGACATTGGCTATATAACGACGCCGTTAGCGAATCATCACCATAGCGGATCTTCCGGGTATGGGTCCGTAACTGACCACGCATTAATGGCATACCAGGACAAATGAAACCGCCTAGATGCTCGCCATCTGGCGCAATGAAATCCGCAGTGACCGCAGTACCCACGTCAATCACCAAGCAAGCCCTTTGGGCCAGCTGGTATGCGCCAACCACAGCTAGCCAACGATCCAGCCCTAGACGGCTGAAGTCTTCATAACCATTGCGCACCCCTGCAAGCTCTCTTGCCGGCTGCGCACAGACGCTATTGAGGCCGAGGCTAGTTCTCAATAATGAAATCAGGTGACCAGTCTCTTCCGCACTTCGTACGCTAACCAAACGACATGCCTCCGGCCGGCTATTGATCAAAGCCGCCAGATCATTAATCAGCTGGTCTTCGCTACTGGCTAAACCACTCGCAGCCAGCACTCCCCCCCACGTCATGATGCGCCACTTGATCAAGCTATTACCGCAGTCCAGCTCAAGTATCATCATGCAACCTCAGACTGAGCTCACCACCGCTAATCCGGTGCTCTCTGCCATCTACGAGCAAACGCAAAGCGCCATCTGCATGAATCCCCAGAACCTGCCCATAAACTGGCTCCGCACCAGCCGACAACACCACCTGGCGGCCCTGCCATAGATGCTCCCGCTCCCACTCATCAAGCAGCACAGCGAAACCAAATTCACTTTGCTGCGACAAATAATAAGCAAGGAAACCGTTCAACCGGCTGACCAGGTGATTTCGATCATGCCTACAGCCTGTAGACAGCAGTAATGAAGTCCAGGGACGATCTATGGCATTCGAGCCAGCCGCCATGTTCACATTGATACCAATACCGATCACCACGTGACAAATATCCGCGGGATCACCCATTAGCTCCAGCAAGATGCCGGCGATTTTTTGGTTTCCGACCAGTATGTCATTTGGCCACTTCAAGCCCGCCGCATCTATTCCAGCCTCACGCAACATCCGAAGTGTCGCGAGCCCGACCACCAGACTCAACCCTTCCAGCATCCGAGCTCCTTGGTCGAGCCGGAGCACTAAGCTGTAATAAATGTTTTCAGCACATGGGCTGACCCATTCCCGCCCTCGTCGGCCTCTACCAGCGAGCTGCTGCTCAGCGAGCACGATGAAAGGCGCAGAAAGTCCATTCGCTACTAGCCGCAAAGATTCGGCATTAGTCGAATCCAGGACCTCTCTGACAATTACTGATTCAAGGTGCAGTGCATTGTCATCAATTTTTTCATGATCTAGCAGCACCAATGGTTCCGCCAAACGGTAGCCACGTCCGCGCACCCTATGGATAGCGACGTGATGCTGCAGCTCTAGCTGTTGAATTTGCTTCCACACCGCCGCTCGGCTTATGCCTAACTGCCGCCCAAGCGCTTCGCCTGAATGAAAAGTACCGTCCTGGATTAATCTCAGTAATTCCAGCATTCATGCTCACTCCATGAAGAGGTGCGCATCATATCGGCACATAGCAAAGTTGCAAAGAAACCCCTGCGTAGGGCCTGAAGAAGTTTTCTGAGCATCCCGACCCTCTTCGCTCACACAGCTCCTTAGCGCGAGGCTGGGCGCGCAAGTAGCGAGTGCGTTTTTTGCCGCGCACAGACAAAACCCCAACCCGCGTGCGCGGATTGGGGTTTTGGTGTTAGG
>CAYPFO010000121.1:0-3088 GCA_964410065.1 uncultured Pseudomonas sp. | reverse complement strand
GCTTGCAGCTTGCAGCTTGCAGCGGCGCTAGCAGCCGCACAGCGCCCGGTCGAGCACGGCGCGCAGTTCCAGCGGATGGTCGACCACCACGTCGGCGCCCCAGTTTCCCGGGTTGTCCTCGGGATGGATATAGCCATAGCGGACGGCAGCGGTGCGCATGCCCGCGGCGTGGCCGGCCTCGATATCGCGGCGGTCATCGCCGACGAACAGCACGCTGGAGGGCTCGATGTCGAGCTGGTTGCAGGCCAGGAACAGCATTTCCGGGTCGGGCTTGCTGTGCGTGACATGGTCGGGGCAGACCAGCACTGCCGAGCGCTCGGCCAAGCCCAGGCCGTGCATGATCGGTTCGGCGAAACACAACGGCTTGTTGGTGGCCACGCCCCAGATCAGGCCGGACTTTTCGATGTCGGCAATCAGCTCGCCCATGCCGTCGAAGAAGCAGGTGTGCACGGCGCAGTGCTGCTGGTAACGCTCGAGAAACTCCAGGCGCAGCGCCTCGAAGGTAGGGTCCGCAGGCGACAGGTCAAAGGTGGCGGCGACCATGGCGCGAGCACCGCCAGACACCACGTCACGAATCAGTTTTTCCGACACCAGTGGCAGCTGGCGGTCGGTGCGCATGGCTTGGCAGACGGCGATGAAATCCGGTGCCGTATCCAGCAGAGTGCCATCCATGTCGAAGAGTACGGCGCGCAGGCGCATCAGGCCTCCTTGAGAGTCTGGACCATGTAATTGACGTCGACGTCGTTCTCCAGCTTGTAGTGCTGGGTCAGCGGATTGTAGGTCAGGCCAATGATGTCCTTGACCTCCAGCCCGGCATCGCGACTCCAGGCACCCAGCTCGGAGGGACGGATGAATTTCTTGAAGTCGTGGGTGCCGCGCGGCAGCAGGCGCAGCAGGTATTCGGCGCCGATAATGGCGAAGGCATAGGCCTTGGGGTTGCGGTTGATGGTCGAGAAGAACACCTGGCCGCCGGGTTTGACCAGGGTGTGGCAGGCGCGGATCACCGAGGCCGGGTCGGGTACGTGCTCGAGCATCTCCAGGCAGGTGACCACGTCGTACTGCTCGGGTTGTTCCTCGGCCAGGGCTTCGGCGGTGATCTGCCGGTATTCCACCTCGACGCCGGACTCCAGCTGGTGCAGCTGCGCCACGCCTAGCGGCGCTTCGCCCATGTCGATGCCGGTCACCGTAGCGCCTCGCCGCGCCATGGCCTCGCTGAGAATGCCACCGCCGCAGCCGACGTCGAGCACTTTCTTACCGGCCAGGCCGACGCGCTCATCGATCCAGTTGACGCGCAACGGATTGATCTCATGCAGGGGCTTGAACTCACTCTCCAGGTCCCACCAACGGTGGGCGAGGGCTTCGAATTTGGCGATTTCGGCGTGATCGACGTTGCTCATGGTGATTTCCTGCAAACGGGTCGCCGCAAGCGGGCGGCTGAAGGCCGACATGATGCCAGTTTCCGTGTGCCCTTGCCCAATGCCGGGGCGAAGTGTCGCGGCGCGGGTAGCGGCTGTTGCCGGTCATCCCGCCTCGGGAACGGCCCGCTGTGGTCAGGGTCCTCCGTTGCGTGGCGCAGTGTCCGTAGTCAAGTGGATCGTCGGGCCGGAGCCATTGAGGTGAATGAGGGGTGACCCATGACTACGCGAGCTTCCACCGTGCCGATGGGCGAGGACACGCTGATCGAACAGTTGAAACGATGCGCCGAGCCGCTTCCGCCCTTGGACGATCCGGCGTTCGGCGCGCTCTTCGACCGTTATGGCGATGCCCGGCTGGTGCTGATTGGCGAGGCCAGTCATGGCACCTCGGAGTTCTATCGGGCGCGCGCGGCCATCACCCGGCGGCTGATCGAGCAGCATGGCTTCACCATCGTTGCGGTCGAGGCCGATTGGCCGGACGCCGCAGCCATCGACTGCCATGTGCGCCAGCGCCAGGCGCAAAACTGGCACCGTGAGGCGTTCGAGCGCTTTCCCACCTGGATGTGGCGCAACCGCGAAGTGGCCGACTTCGTGCGCTGGTTACGCGATCACAACCAGCAGGCGGGTGCGTCCCAGGTGGAGTTTCGCGGGCTGGATGTCTACAGCCTGGCGGCCTCGCTGGGCGAAGTGCTGCGTTATCTGCAGGAGGTCGACCCGGACGCGGCGACCCGCGCACGGCAGCGGTATGCGTGCTTGAGTCCTTGGCAGGACGACCCGGCGTCCTACGGCCATCAGGTTAGCCTGTTCGGCGAGCCGTCCTGCGAAGATGCCGTGATCGAACAGCTGCGTGAGTTGCTCGATAAGCGCCTGGCGTATCTGCAGGCCGACGGCGAAGGTTTTTTCAATGCCGAGCAGAATGCCCGCGTGGTGCTGGCCGCCGAGCAGTATTACCGGGCGATGTACCGAGGCTCCACCGCCTCCTGGAACCTGCGCGACCGACATATGTTCGACACTTTGCGCGCCCTGCTGACCCATCGCGGTTCCAAGGCCAAGGCCGTGGTCTGGGCGCATAACTCCCATATCGGCAACGCCGCGGCCACGGAAATGGGCTGGGGTGGGCAGTTCAACCTCGGTGAGCTGTGCCGCACGGCTTATGGGCGTGACGCCGTGTTGATTGGGCAGTCCACCGACCGCGGAGAGGTGGCGGCGGCGGACAACTGGGATGAGCCGATGCAGGTCAAATCCGTACAACCTTCCCGGGCGGACAGCTGGGAGCAGCTGTTCTTGCAGGCCGGCCACCCCGCCGCGCTATACGACTGGCGTGACCCCACCCGCGTCGCATTGCGCGAGGCCCTCAACCGCTCGCGCCTGGAGCGTGCGATCGGCGTGATCTACCGGCCGCGCACCGAGCGCGTCAGCCACTACTTCCGTGCCTTGCTGGCCGAGCAGTTCGATGCCTGGCTGTGGCTGGAGAGCACCACCGCCGTCACGCCGTTAGGTCCACGCGCTGCGCCTGCGCCCGGGGTTCCCGAGACCTATCCGTTCGGCGAGTGAGTCAGGCGTAGAACTGCGGATTCGGCAGCTGCCCTTTCAAGCGCCAGCGGCCCAATTGATTGAGTTTGTAATCAAGGGGGTCGTGCAGCGGGTGGGTACGGGCGTTGCGCCAGAAACGG
>CAYPFO010000120.1:0-3380 GCA_964410065.1 uncultured Pseudomonas sp. | reverse complement strand
GCTTATGCCAGGCGCCCGACAGGGTCATCATGCCGTTGATCATGCCGCCCCAGCTCGGCGCCAGCAGGATGATCGACATCACCATGCCCAGGGACTGCGCCCAGTCGGGCAGCGCGGTGTAGTGCAAGTGATGCGGACCGGCCCAGATATACAGCGAGATGATCGCCCAGAAATGCACGATGGACAGGCGGTAGGAGTAGATCGGTCGCTCGGCCTGCTTGGGCACGAAGTAGTACATCATGCCCAGAAAACCGACCGAGAGAATGAAGCCAACCACGCTGTGGCCATACCACCACTGGATCATCGCATCGGTGGCGCCGGAGTACAGCGGATAGGACTTAAGCGCAGTCACCGGAATAAGCACATGGTTGACGATGTGCACCATCGCTGTGACGACGATGAAGGCGCCATAAAACCAATTACCGACATAGATGTGCTTGACCCGGCGCCGGGCAATGGTGGCAAAGAACAAATAGGCGTAGGCGAGCCAGACCACCGTCACCAGCAAGGCGATCGGCCACTCCATTTCCGCGTATTCCTTGGAGGTGGTGTAGCCCAATGGATAGGTGACCAGCATGGCGAGAATGGCGGCTTGCCAGCCCCAGAACACGAACCGGGCCAGGCTGTCCGATACCAACCGCACGTTGCTGGTGCGCTGCACCACATAGAATGAGGTGGCGAACAGCGCACTGCCGCCAAAGGCGAAGATCACCAGGTTGGTATGAACGGGTCGCAGGCGACCGAAACTGCTCCACGGCAGGTCGAAGTTGAGTTGCGGCCAAACCAGCTGGGCGGCGATGAACACGCCCATGCACATGCCGACGATGCCCCAGACCAGGGTCATCAGGGTGAATTGGCGGACCACCGTGTAATTGTAGGTTTGTGCTGAATCAAGTGAAGTCTCGTTAAACATGGAAGTACCAGGTGCACGCAAGGAGGGGGATGCAAGGTTCTCCGCTTCGCGCCCGGTCCGCGGGTCTCCTCTGTGGGAACCTCGACGGATCGAAAGCGTCATTGCACTCGTTGAGAGTGTCTGTTCGGCGGTGGTTTAGTCTGGGCTTCCTGGTGTGCCGTAACAAACTAATAATAATGAACGTTTGGTTCATTTATTTTGATGTTAACGTCTTTGACGATGTGCTAATTCCGTCTGGTTCGCAGGGTATTAGTGGGGGTAGTGCAAATAAACTGAACTGTAGGTGTCACAAATTTCACTGTTCCGCAGCGCTAAGGCACGGTTAGGATGATGCCTACCCCTTCGCTTCCCCATTCATGAGGCATGAGCACGATGAGCCATCCCGCCTTGCACACTGCTCTGATTGATCTACTGGGCTGCGACGTGCCTATCGTGTGCGCCGGGATGGGCGGTGTGGCTCGCCATCAACTGGCAGCCGCCGTCAGTAACGCTGGCGGCTTTGGCTGTCTGGGCATGGTGCGTGAGCCGGTTACTCGGATCCGCGCCGAAGTGGCTGCCTATCGCCAGCTCAGCGAACAACCGTTTGCGGTCAATTTGATCCCCGCCGCGACCCCGGAAGAATTACTCAACGCCCAGGTGCAAGCCTGCCTGGAGCTGAAGGTGCCGGCCATAGTGCTGTTCTGGGATGTGGACAGTGCCTTGATTCGCCTCCTCAAGGCCGAGGGTGTTCTGGTCATGCAGCAAATCGGTGCGCGGGCTCATGCCGAGCAGGCCCTGGAGGCCGGCGTCGATGTGCTGATCGCCCAAGGTAGCGAAGCCGGCGGTCATGTCTGGGGCACAACCGGTAGCTTGGCATTGCTGGAAGAGATCGTTGACCTCAGCCCGGTTTCCGTTGTCGCCTCTGGCGGGATCGCCAGCGGCGAGGCACTGGTTGCCGCCTTGGCGCTGGGCGCCCAAGGCGTATGTTGTGGTTCAGCGTTTCTGGCCACCCATGAAGCCAATGCCCACGACTACCACAAACAGCAATTGGTGCAGGCGAGCGCTGGGGAAACCGTGCTCAGCGAGCGATTCTTTCGCAATTGGCCAATGACTGCCCCGGTGCGGGTACTGCCCAACGCGGTGACCCGTGGCGAGTACGATGCCTTGTATGACAAGCGAGAAACGCCCGTGATCGGTGAGCAGGACGGCCAGTCGGTCTACCTGTTTTCCACCGATTCACCCCTGAAGGGTGCCCGGGGGAAATTGGCCGATATGCCGATTTATGCCGGCCAGTCCTGTGGGCAGATTCACCAGATCTGCAGCGCCGCCGAGCGACTGGAGCAACTGGTTCATCAGGCTGAACGTGTGCTGGTGCGGTTTGCCCAGCCCTGAAATCAAGGAGCAGGTTATGCATACGCAAACGCTGGGAGTCGAGCGCGACACGCTGATCGAGGCACTCAATGAACTGCTGAGCGCAGAGCGGGCCGGCGCACAGGTTGCTGTCGCCAGTCTCAAGGAAGCCTCTGGCGAACTGCAGCGCAGCGTGTTGCAGCAGGTGCATTGCGGTGAGGCCGACAGCTGCCGACGACTGCGTGATTGCGTGCTGCTGCTGGGGGGCGAGCCAAGCCGTGAGCGAGGTGCTTTCTTTGAGAAATGCATGGCAATCCCAGGCTTGAGAGAACGCCTGGCCCTGGTAGATCGCGGACAGAAGTGGGTGATCCGCAAAGTGGAGGCCTTGTTGAAGGAGGTCAGGCACCCGCAGATTCGTCAGGAACTGCAAGCCGTGCTGGAGACCCACGAAGTCAATAGCGAGGGTTATGCGGCCAAGGCCGAACAGCTGGGTTAACTATGCAAACCGCTGACTAAAATGAAAAAGGCGCCCCGCAGGGCGCCTTTCATGCTTTACAGCGTAGCGGGCTTACTGGCCCTGCCAGCGCTTGAGCACCAGCGTGGCATTGGTGCCACCAAAGCCGAAGCTGTTGCTCATGACGGTGTCGATCTTGGCATTCTCGACGGTTGTGCGCTGGATCGGCAGGTCGGCGACTTCCGGATCCAGTTCGTCGATGTTGGCCGAGCCGGCGATGAAGTTACCTTCCATCATCAACATGCAGTAGATGGCTTCCTGCACACCGGCGGCACCCAGCGAGTGACCCGACAGGCTCTTGGTGGAGCTGATGGCCGGTGCCTTGTCGCCAAACACTTCACGCACCGCGCGGCCTTCGGCGCTGTCGCCAACCGGGGTCGAGGTGCCGTGGGTGTTGAGGTAGTCGATTGGTGTGTCGACAGTGGCCAGCGCCTGCTGCATGCAGCGCACCGCGCCTTCGCCGCTTGGGGCAACCATGTCGTAGCCATCGGAGGTGGCGCCGTAGCCGACGATTTCGGCATAGATCTTCGCGCCGCGGGCCAGGGCGTGCTCGAGCTCCTCGACCACCACCATGCCGCCGCCGCCGGCGATGACGAAACCGTCACGCTTGGCGTCGTAGGCGCG
>CAYPFO010000119.1:0-3567 GCA_964410065.1 uncultured Pseudomonas sp. | reverse complement strand
TCGACCCGCACGCCGCTGGACTTCTCGCTGCTGCCCACGGTGATCCTGGTCACCACGCTGCTGCGCCTGTGCCTGAACGTGGCCTCGACGCGCATCGTGCTGCTCGAGGGGCATAGCGGCACCGATGCCGCGGGCAAGGTGATCGAGGCGTTCGGCGAAGTGGTGATCGGCGGCAACTTCATCGTCGGCATGATCGTCTTCGTGATCCTCACCATCGTTAACTTCATGGTGATCACCAAGGGTGGCGAGCGCATCGCCGAGGTGACCGCGCGCTTCACCCTGGACGCGCTGCCCGGCAAACAGATGGCCATCGACGCCGACCTCAACGCCGGGCTGATCGGCCAGGACGACGCGCGCAAGCGTCGCCGTGACGTGGCCAAGGAGTCCGAGTTCTACGGCGCCATGGACGGGGCGGCGAAATTCGTGCGCGGCGACGCCATCGCCGGC
This sequence comes from uncultured Pseudomonas sp., assembly GCA_964410065.1. GTDB lineage: Bacteria > Pseudomonadota > Gammaproteobacteria > Pseudomonadales > Pseudomonadaceae > Serpens. Next base: position 3,120 of record CAYPFO010000119.1, on the reverse strand, counting down.
ATCCTGATTCTGCTGATCAACCTGTTCGGCGGCTTTGCCATCGGCATGCTGGTGCATGACCTGTCCGCCGGTGACGCGTTCCGCCTGTATGCCCTGCTGAGCATCGGTGACGGTCTGGCCTCGCAGATCCCGGCCATCCTGCTGTCCACGGCGGCGGCAATCATCATCACCCGCACCAACGAGTCGGCGGACATCACCAGCCTGGTACGCCGGCAGATGCTCGCCCAGCCGCCGGTGCTGTACACCGTCGCCGGTGTCATTGGCGTGCTGGCGCTCATTCCCGGCATGCCGCACCTGGCGTTTTTAAGCTTTGCGGCGCTGATCGGCTTCGTCGGTTGGAAACTCTCGAAATCCCTGCCGGTGGATGAGGCGCAGAGCCTCGAGCAGATCACTTCACTGAGCAAGGACCTGCGCCAGGACAAGCCGCAGAGCCTGGCCTGGGAAGACATTCCGCTGGTCGAGCGGCTGTCCATTTCCCTGGGGTACAAACTGGTCGGCCTGGTCAACGAGGCCAGCGGCGCGCCGCTGCCGCAGCGGATTCGCGGGGTGCGCCAGACGCTGTCCGAACAGCTCGGCTTTCTGCTGCCGGAGGTCCACATTCGCGATAGCCTGCGCCTGAAGGCCTCGCAATACGCCATCTACATCAACGGTGAGCGCATCGATGGGACCGAGCTGCACGCCGACCGGCTGATGGCGATTCCTTCGCCGCAGACCTACGGCGAAATCGACGGCATCCTGGGCAATGACCCGGCCTATCGCATGCAGGTGGTATGGATCGAGCCCGGTCAGAAGAGCAAGGCGCTGAACCTGGGCTATCAGGTGATCGATTGCGCCAGCGTGGTGGCCACGCACATGAACAAGATCATTCGCGAGAACCTGGGCGAGATCTTCAAGCATGACGATGTCGACCAACTGATGCAGCGCCTGACCCTGCAGGCGCCCAAACTCGCCGAGCACCTCAAGGGGGCGCTGAGCTATACGCAGCAGCACCGCGTGTATCGCCAGCTGTTACAGGAAGAAGTGCCGCTGCGCGATATCGTGACCATCGCCACCACGCTGCTGGAGTCCAGCGAAACCACCAAGGACCCGATCCTGCTGGCGTCCGACGTGCGCTATGCGCTGCGCCGCACCATCGTCTCGATGATCGCCGGTGAGCGCAGCGAACTCGGGGTGTTTGTGCTGGAAAGCGCGCTGGAAAACACCCTGCTCGGTGCCCTGGGCATCGCCCAGCAACAGGGGCCGGTAAGCCTGGACAACATTCCAGTCGACCCGGCGCTGCTCAATCAGCTGCAGACCAGCATGCCGGTAGTAAAAGAGCGCCTGCGCAAGGATGGCCACCCGCCGGTCCTCACCGTGATGCCGCAGCTGCGTCCGCTGCTGGCCCGTTACGCACGGGTGTTCAGCCCCGGCCTGCACGTGCTGTCGCAGAACGAGATTCCAGAAAAGGTGGGTGTGAAAATCGTCGGCACGCTGGGCTAAGCGTGCATGGGGTGGATGGCGTTCAACATCCACCCCGCTGTCACTACGGAATCTCAGCGGCGCCTGGGCAGGCTGGTGTCCGACAGCCCAAGGGTATGGCTGAGGGACTTGACCAGGTTCTCGAAGGCGCGCGAGGGCTCGGTCAGCTTCAGACCCTGTTCATAGCCACGGCGAAAATTCTTGCGCGACCACTGCACGACCACCTGGATCGGGATTTCCTGAGGCGGCAGCACCCGGTTGGCCGGGATATTGAGCTGCAGCTGATATTCCTCGCCTGCCACCAGCGGTTCTTCGCCAATCAGGCGCAGGCCGCCCAGCGACACGTCGGCGGCATAACCCAGAGATTGTCCTCTGACGGTATCGATGACATCGATCCGCAGACCTTTGATAAACGGAAAACGGCTGAACTTACGCATATTTCGGGTCGTCTCGGCTCAGAGAATACGAATAATGGCATAGGGCCTGCGCCGCTAGTCTATGCCGTTCCGCCCTCGGGGCCAAACCATGTCGTGGGTCACCCCGCTCAGCAGCGCCTGCCGCTCGCCTGCTAGAATCGCCGGCTCGCGTTTTTCAGGCACGGTATTCATGTCCCGACTCAATCCCCGCCAACAAGAAGCGGTGCACTACGTCAGCGGTCCGATGCTGGTGCTGGCGGGTGCCGGCTCCGGCAAGACCAGCGTGATCACCCGCAAGATCGCCTACCTGATCCAGCAGTGCGGCATCCAGGCCCGGCACATCGTGGCCATGACCTTCACCAACAAGGCCGCGCGCGAGATGAAAGAGCGCGTCGGCAGCCTCTTGCGTGGCAGTGAGGGCAAAGGTCTGACGGTGTCGACCTTCCACAACCTGGGCATGAACATCATCCGCAAAGAATACGCACGCCTGGGCTACAAACCCGGCTTCTCGATTTTTGACGAGGGCGATATCAAGGCGCTGCTCAGCGACATCATGCAGAAGGAGTACGCCGGCGACGATGGCGCGGACGAGGTCAAGAACCTGATCGGCGCCTGGAAGAACGACCTGATCCTGCCCGCGGAAGCCCTGGAAAAGGCGCGCAACCCCAAGGAGCAAACCGCCGCCATCGTCTACCTGCATTACCAGCGCACGCTCAAGGCGTATAACGCGGTGGACTTCGACGACCTGATTTTGCTACCGGTGAGGCTGTTCCAGGAACACGCCGACATCCTGGAAAAGTGGCAGAACCGCATCCGCTACCTGCTGGTCGACGAATACCAAGACACCAACGCCAGCCAGTACCTGTTGGTAAAACTGCTGGTGGGCATGCGCAACCAGTTCACCGTGGTGGGTGACGATGATCAGTCGATCTATGCCTGGCGCGGCGCGCGGCCGGAAAACCTCATGCAGCTCAAGGAGGACTACCCGTCGCTCAAGGTGGTGATGCTCGAGCAGAACTACCGCTCCACCAGCCGCATCCTCAAGTGCGCGAACATTCTCATCGCCAACAACCCGCACGTGTTTGAGAAACAGCTATGGAGCGAGATGGGCCACGGCGACGAGATCCGCGTGATCCGCTGCCGCAACGAGGACGCTGAAGCCGAGCGCGTGGCCTTGGAAATTCTTACCGAGCACCTGCGCACCCAGCGCCCGTACAGCGATTTCGCCATCCTCTATCGCGGCAAC
>CAYPFO010000118.1:0-3573 GCA_964410065.1 uncultured Pseudomonas sp. | reverse complement strand
GGATCGCCACCCGGTGGATCGATGAAGCGCGATCCACCCTACGTTTCTACAAGGGTCCCTTCGCCAACAAAAAACCCGGCACATGGCCGGGCTTTTGTGGATCGCTAAACGACGGGGGTTTAAACGATGCCCTGGGCCAGCATGGCGTCGGCGACTTTGACGAAGCCGGCGATGTTGGCGCCCTTTACGTAGTTCACGAAGCCGTTTTCTTCGCGGCCGTAGCTGACGCAGGCGTGGTGGATCGACTGCATGATCGCGTGCAGGCGTTCGTCCACTTCGCCGGCAGTCCAGGACAGACGCATGGCGTTCTGGCTCATTTCCAGGCCGCTGGTGGCTACGCCGCCGGCGTTGGACGCCTTGCCCGGCGCATACAGAATGCCGGCGTCGATGAACAGGTCCACCGCTTCCAGCGTAGAAGGCATATTGGCGCCTTCGGCCACGCAGAAGCAGCCGTTCTTCAGCAGCGTGCGCGCATCGTTGGCATCCAGTTCGTTCTGAGTGGCACATGGCAGCGCGATGTCGCACGCCAGGGTCCAGGGACGCTGACCTTCGAGGAACTGCAGGCCGAAATGCTCGGCCATCTCGCGAATGCGGCCCCGACGGACGTTTTTCAGGTCCATCAGATAATCCCACTGCTCATCGGTCAGACCGGCTTCGGCAAACAGCGTGCCTTCCGAGTCAGACAGCGAAATCACCTTGCCGCCCATGTCCATGACCTTGCGGGCCGCGTATTGCGCAACGTTGCCCGAACCGGAGATGGCCACACGCTTGTTGTCGATGCCACCCTTGCGGCGATCCTTGAGCATCTCTTCGGCGAAATACACACAGCCATAGCCGGTGGCTTCCGGACGGATCAGGCTGCCACCATAGGAAATGCCCTTGCCGGTGAAGACCGAGGTGAAGTTGTTGGCCAGACGCTTGTACTGACCAAACATGTAGCCGATCTCACGACCGCCCACACCGATGTCACCGGCCGGAACGTCGCAGTCCGCACCAATGTGACGGTACAGCTCGGTCATGAACGACTGGCAGAAACGCATGACTTCAGCGTTGCTCTTGCCCTTCGGATCGAAGTCGGAGCCGCCTTTGCCGCCACCCATGGGCAGCGTGGTCAGGGAGTTCTTGAACACTTGCTCGAAGGCCAGGAACTTGAGCACACCCAGGTTGACCGACGGGTGAAAACGCAGGCCGCCCTTGTACGGGCCAATGACACTGCTCATCTGAATGCGGAAGCCGCGGTTGACGCGGGTACGCCCTTGATCGTCCTGCCACGGTACCCGGAACAGGATGGCGCGCTCCGGCTCGACGATGCGCTCGATGATGCCGGCTTCCAGATAATGCGGGTTGGCTTCCAGGAAAGGCCACAGGCTGCGCAGGACTTCTTCGACCGCCTGGTGGAACTCAGGCTGGTCCGGATCACGACGCTTCAGACGGTCTAGGAAGGAATCTACTGAGATGCTCATGTGCTGCTTCCAGAGAAATTTTGCCATTGGCTTGAAAAATTGAGGGGCGAGACTTTATCAAGCAAGAAGTCACCACGGAAGTGCAAAATGTCGTTTTTATGAAACTTTATGGTGCGAACTTGTAAATCGCCTTCGCAAAAGCCTAGCCAACAATCGAGGCCGCGCCGCATCACGCAATGCCTTGCGTGCGCAGGTGCGACAAAACCGCACAGCAATCATTCACGCAACAAAATGGGGCCACGCAGGCCCCATTTTGAATCACATACCCACTACCGCTTACTGGGTTAGCTTCTTGTAGCGCACCCGGTGCGGCTGTGCGGCGGCATCGCCCAGGCGCTTCTTACGGTCGGCCTCGAACTCGGTGTAGTTGCCCTCGAAGAACACCACCTTGCCGTCATCCTCATAAGAAAGGATGTGCGTGGCGATCCGGTCCAGGAACCAACGGTCGTGGGAAATGACGATGGCCGAGCCGGGGAAGTCCAGCAGGGCATCTTCCAGCGCACGCAAGGTTTCCACGTCGAGGTCGTTGGACGGTTCGTCCAGCAGCAGCACGTTGCCGCCCTGCTTCAGGGTCAGCGCCATGTGCAAACGACCGCGTTCACCGCCGGAGAGGTCCTTGACGAACTTCTGCTGGTCGGCGCCCTTGAAGTTGAAGCGCCCGACATAGCCGCGCGATGCCACTTCGTAGTTGCCCACCTTGATCATGTCCAGGCCGTCCGACACCTGTTCCCAGACGGTCTTGCTGCCGTCCAAGCTGTCGCGGCTCTGGTCGACGCTGGCCAACTGCACGGTATCGCCGATCTCGATGCTGCCGGAATCCGGCTGCTCCTTGCCGAGGATCATGCGGAACAGCGTGGACTTGCCCGCGCCGTTGCCGCCGATCACGCCGACGATGGCGCCCTTCGGTACGCTGAAGTTCAGGTTGTCGATCAGCAGGCGGTCGCCGTAGCCCTTCGACACATTATTGAACTCGATGACCTTGTCACCCAGGCGCGGACCGGCCGGGATGTAGATCTCGTTGGTTTCGCTGCGCTTCTGGAATTCCTGCGACTGCATTTCCTCGAAGCGCTGCAAGCGAGCCTTGGACTTCGACTGACGAGCCTTGGCGCCTTGACGCACCCACTCCAGCTCGGCCTTCATGGCCTTGGCGTGGGAGGCTTCCTGCTTGGCTTCCTGGGTCAGGCGCGCGGCCTTGGATTCCAGCCAGCCGGAGTAGTTGCCTTCATAAGGAATGCCGTGGCCACGGTCGAGCTCGAGAATCCAGCCGGCGACGTTGTCCAGGAAGTAACGGTCGTGGGTGATCGCCACCACGGTACCGGGGAAGTCGTGCAGGAAGCGCTCCAGCCAGGCCACCGAGTCGGCATCCAGGTGGTTGGTCGGTTCGTCGAGCAGCAGCATGTCCGGCGCCGAGAGCAGCAGGCGGCACAGCGCTACGCGGCGTTTCTCACCGCCCGACAGGTGTTCGATCTTGGCGTCCCACGGCGGCAGACGCAGCGCGTCGGCAGCGACTTCCAGCTGACGCTCCAGGTTGTGACCGTCGGAGGCCTGGATGATGGCTTCCAGCTTGGCCTGCTCGGAGGCCAGGGCATCGAAGTCGGCGTCCGGTTCGGCGTAGGCGGCGTAGACCTCGTCGAGACGGGCCTGGGCCTGCTTGATCTCGCCGACGGCTTCTTCAACGATGTCACGCACGGTTTTCTGCGGATCGAGCTGCGGCTCCTGGGGCAGGTAGCCGACATTGATGCCTGGCATCGGGCGGGCTTCGCCGTCGATCTCGGTGTCGACACCGGCCATGATGCGCAACAGGGTCGACTTACCCGAGCCGTTGAGGCCGAGCACGCCGATCTTGGCGCCGGGGAAGAATGACAGGGAAATATCCTTGAGGATTTCACGCTTCGGCGGAACGACTTTGCTCACCCGATGCATGCTGTAAACGTACTGAGCCATGACTGACCTTGGATTCAAAAAATTCAGGGATATCGGCAAGCGCGAGGAGGCAGATAGCCTGATATGCACCCTTTCGGTGTCGCGCATGCGGGGGATCGCGCAAGAACCGACAGAACTGCCGCGCGCATCCGGTAAAGCTACCGGAATGCGCCGTACAGGGCAAACC
>CAYPFO010000117.1:0-3910 GCA_964410065.1 uncultured Pseudomonas sp. | reverse complement strand
TACCGCCGTGAAAGGGCGGTGTCCTAGGCCACTAGACGAAGGGGACAAAACCTTCAAACACTTCTTAACAAGAAACCGCCTCTCCGAAGAGATTTGGTGGAGCTAGACGGGATCGAACCGTCGACCTCTTGCATGCCATGCAAGCGCTCTCCCAGCTGAGCTATAGCCCCGTGTCGTGGACGGGGCGCATATTAGGTGCGTACTGTTTAGCTGTCAACAATATTTTTCCCCGCATTGCGATTTTTTTTACCACTAGAACAAACACTTATGAAAGGCGCCGCGATTAGGCGCGCGCCCGGCGCAGGCGTTCCACGACCCTGAGTGGCATACCGCCGAAACCCCAACGCACGCGCACCAGCTTTACTCTTGACGATGGCTGATCAATCTCAACCTCTTTCTGCAATACACCTGCAAGCTGCTGCTGTGCATGACTTTTACTTCAGAACCGCTAGAATCGGTCGCCACGCAAGGATGCCCTTCTCAGTTTGTAGTCGAGAGCCATCATGCGCCTGTTGTCCGTTCTGCTGTTTGTCCTGCTGTCCTGCTCCACCGCCCATGCCGATGCGCCGCGCACCTTTGTCGAGGCCAAGAAGATCGCCTGGAAGCTGTATGCCGATCATCCCGTGGATTTCTATTGCGGCTGTGCCTACAAAGGCAACCGAGTCGACCTCGACAGCTGCGGCTACAAACCTCGCAAACAACTCAAGCGCGCCCAGCGGCTGGAGTGGGAACATATCGTGCCCGCCTGGACGATCGGCCACCAGCGCCAGTGCTGGCAGGAGGGTGGACGCAAGAACTGCACCGCCAACGACCCGGTGTTCAGCCGCGCCGAGGCTGACCTGCATAACCTGGTGCCCGCCGTCGGCGAGGTGAATGGCGACCGCAGCAATTATGGCTTTGGCATGCTCAGCCAGAAACCCACGCAGTACGGCGCCTGCCCTTTCGTGGTCGACTTCAAGCAGCGCACCGCCATGCCGCCGGACTACACCCGGGGCGCCATCGCACGCATCTACCTCTACATGAGCGATCGCTACAAGCTGCGCCTGTCCAGGCAGGACCAGCGCCTGTACGACATCTGGAACCGCCAGTACCCGGTCAGCGACTGGGAACGCTGGCGCAACCGCAGCATCGCCTGCGTGCAGGGCAACGCCAACCCATACGTAGGCGAGGTCGATCTGCGCAGCTGTACCAAGACCCTGGCCAGCAACTGACACGACTGTTGCCGCTCAGTACAAACAGGTAATGTCAGCGCCCTGTTTGGGAGTCATGCATGGCCTATCTGATTTTCGTTACCCTGCTCTGGGCGCTGTCCTTCAATTTCATCGGCGCCTACCTGGCCGGCCAAGTGGACAGCTACTTCGCCGTCCTCACCCGCGTAGTACTGGCCGGCCTGGTGTTTCTGCCGCTGACCCGCTGGCACGGCGTGGCGCCGCGCTTTATCGGCGGCGTCATGCTGGTAGGCGCGCTGCAGTTTGGCGTGACCTATATCTGCCTGTACCTCAGTTTCAACGTGCTCAGCGTACCGGAGGTGCTTCTATTCACCGTCCTCACCCCTCTGCACGTGGCGCTGATCGACGACGCATTGAACCGCCGCTTCAACCCCTGGGCACTACTAGCCGCCACCGTCGCCGTCCTGGGTGCGGCGCTGATCCGCTACGACAACGTGGGCGGCGAGTTCCTCGGCGGTTTCCTGCTGCTGCAGATTGCCAACGCGACCTTCGCGGCCGGACAGGTGCTATACAGGCGCTTGGTGGTGCGCTATCCGTCGGATGTGCCCTTGCACCGTCGTTTCGGCTATTTCTTCCTGGGCGCGCTGATTATCGTGCTGCCGGCGTGGTTGGCACTGGGTAATCCGGAGCGCTTGCCGACCAGCGACCTGCAATGGGGCGTCTTGATCTGGATGGGATTGCTGGCAACGGCACTCGGCCAGTTTTGCTGGAACAAGGGGGCGACGCTGGTGGATACCGGCACCCTGGCAGTGATGAACAACCTCAGCGTACCGGTCGGCCTGCTGATCAATCTGCTGGTGTGGAACACCGACGAGAACCTGCTGCGCTTGACCATTGGCGGCCTGATTATCGTCGGCTCGCTGTGGATCAACCGCCTGGGCCGCCTACCAGCTGCCACGGCAATGGCCAAGCATTGAACCGCAATCCCAGCGTACATTGAGCAGACAATCCGCCGTGTAGGATGGCGTTGAGCACAGCGATGCCCATCGTATTGCATGGATGGGTATCAGCGCGGAGCCACACCAGGTAAGCGCTGAAATCACCCTAATCTGCGGTTAAACCCATCCTACCGCTATATGTTCAGCCCCTCAGCTCGAACTCATCGGCGTCCATATAAGCGGGGAAACGCGCGCGAAAGTTCTCCAGCGTGGCGGCATTCAGGCTGACCCGAAACACGTCGTCACCCTCCTCCGCGCTCAGCAAGCTGTCGCCCATGAAATCCAGCACCTGGCTGTCACCGCTGTAGGCATGGCCCTTGCCATCGGTGCCCACGCAGTTCACCGCAGCGACATAACAAAGGTTTTCGATGGCCCGTGCCGGCAGCAAGCGATTCCAGGCATTGCGACGAGCCGCCGGCCAGTTGGCGACATACAGCAACAGATCGGTTCCCTCGGGATCACGACTCCACACCGGAAAGCGCAAGTCGTAGCAAATCAGCGGGCGCACCCGCCAGCCCTTGAGCTCGAACAAGGCCTGCCGATCACCCGGGGCAAAATGCTGGTGCTCGCCAGCCATGCGAAACAGATGACGCTTGTCGTAATGCAACACCTCGCCATCCGGCTGCGCCCAAAGCAAGCGGTTGCGATAACTGCCGTCTTCGGCCCGCACAATCAGCGTGCCGGTAATAACCGCATTCAACCGCGCCGCCTGCTCACGCAGCCAGGCATGAGTAGCCCCCTCTTCCGGCTCGGCCAGCGCGGCGGACTCCATGGAAAAACCGGTGGTGAACATCTCCGGCAATATCACCAGATCGGCGCCACGTGCCTGCCCCAGCAGCGCGGTGAATTGCGAACGATTGGCTGCAGCGTCATGCCAGGCCAGACTGGTTTGCACCAAAGCCAGGTGCAGGTCGGGTTTATCGCTCATCTCGACTCCTTGACAGCAAAGACAACCGGCAATCACGGCTGCCGGAACCATCAGGCTGAATTTAAGCAAATGCACGTCGTACCCCCGGAGGCGAACGACCTTTGCCCAGTGCACAAACCACAAGGCCCGCTAAAAGCGGGCCTTGTGCAGAACGCAGTGCTTACAGCGGCTTGCCGCGGTTGCCATGCTGGCTGACGAACGCCTGTACCGCTTTAAGATCGTTGGCCAGCACGTGAAAACGCTCTTCACGTTGGAACAGATCGGTCAGGTGCGGCGGCAGTTCCGGCGCCTGGCCAACACCGGCCTTGATCACCGCATCGGGGAATTTGACCGGATGCGCGGTGCCCAGGGTAACCATAGGTATTGCCAGGCTGCGACGGCACTCACGCGCGGCATGCACGCCAATCGCGGTGTGCGGATCAAGCAGCTCACCGCATTCCTTGTAAACCTGAGCGATGGTTTCGCAGGTCTGCTCGTCGTCCACGGCCAGGGAGTCGAACAGCTTGCGCGCCTCAGTCCAGCGATCCTGTTCGACGCTGAAACCGCCACCCTGCTTGAAGGTGTCCATCAACCCGGCAATCGCCGCGCCGTTACGACCGTGCAGGTCGAACAGCAGACGCTCGAAGTTCGAGGACACCATGATGTCCATCGACGGCGACAGGGTCGGATGCAGGGTGTCCTTGACGTACTGGTTGCCGCTCATGAAGCGGTGCAGGATGTCGTTGCGGTTGGTGGCCACGATCAGCTGGTTGATCGGCAGGCCCATGTTGCGCGCCAGGTAGCCGGCGAAGATGTCGCCGAAGTTGCCGGTGGGC
>CAYPFO010000116.1:0-4010 GCA_964410065.1 uncultured Pseudomonas sp. | reverse complement strand
CTGGCGAATGCGCTTGTTGATCTCGCTCGGCGAGCGCAACTGGCTTTCGTAGCGGGCGCTTTCTTCCGCGGCTTTGGCCTGGGCCTTGCGCTTGCCGCTGCGGGCGCCGGGTACGGTGGCGCCTTCAAGGATGTCGCGGACGTCTTTCTTGATCCCCTTGGGTACGATGCCATGCAGCTCGTTGAAGGCGATCTGCTTGTTGCGCCGCCGTTCGGTTTCATCGATGGCGCGCTGCATCGAGCCGGTCATGCGGTCGGCGTAGAGAATCGCCCGGCCGTTGAGGTTACGCGCGGCGCGGCCGATGGTCTGGATCAGCGAGCGCTCGGAACGCAGGAAGCCTTCCTTGTCGGCATCGAGAATCGCCACCAGCGACACCTCGGGCATGTCCAGCCCCTCGCGCAGCAGGTTGATGCCCACCAGCACGTCGAAAACACCGGTGCGCAGATCGCGGATGATCTCCACGCGCTCGACGGTGTCGATGTCCGAGTGCAGGTAGCGCACCCGCACGCCGTGGTCAGACAGGTAATCAGTCAGGTCTTCGGCCATGCGCTTGGTCAGTGTGGTCACCAGTACGCGCTCCTCAACGGCGACGCGCTTGCTGATTTCGGAGAGCAAATCATCGACCTGGGTTGTGGCCGGACGCACTTCAATTTGTGGATCGACCAGCCCGGTCGGGCGCACCACCTGTTCGATTACCCGTCCTGCGTGCTCGGCCTCGTAGGGCCCAGGCGTGGCGGACACGAAAATGGTCTGCGGACAGATCGCCTCCCACTCATCGAAGCGCAACGGCCGGTTGTCCAGCGCCGAGGGCAGCCGGAAGCCATATTCCACCAGGGTTTCCTTGCGCGAACGGTCGCCCTTGTACATGGCGCCCACCTGCGGCACCGAGACGTGGGATTCGTCGATCACCAGCAAGGCGTCGTCTGGCAGGTAGTCGAACAGCGTCGGTGGCGGCTCGCCAGGGCCACGCCCGGACAAGTAGCGCGAGTAGTTTTCGATACCGTTGCAGTAGCCGAGCTCAAGGATCATCTCCAGGTCGAAGCGCGTGCGCTGCTCCAGACGCTGGGCCTCGACCAGCTTGTCCTTGCCGCGCAGGTATTCCAGGCGATCCTTGAGTTCGGCCTTGATGTGCTCCATGGCGTCCAGCAAGGTTTCCCGCGGCGTGGCGTAATGGGTCTTGGGGAAGAAGGTGAAGCGCGGCAACTTGCGGATCACTTCGCCAGTCAGCGGGTCGAAGGCGGCGATGCTTTCCACCTCGTCATCGAACAGCTCGATGCGCACCGCTTCCAGCTCGGATTCCGCCGGGAAGATGTCCACCACATCGCCGCGCACCCGGAAGGTGGCGCGGGCGAAGTCCATCTCGTTGCGGGTGTACTGCAGCTCGGTGAGGCGGCGCAGCAGTTCGCGCTGGTCCAGCCTGTCGCCACGATCCACGTGCAGGACCATCTTGAGATAGGTCTCCGGGCTACCCAGGCCGTAGATGCACGAGACGGTGGTGACGATGATCGCGTCGCGGCGCTGGATCAGCGCCTTGGTCGCCGACAGGCGCATCTGCTCGATGTGATCGTTGATCGAGGCGTCTTTTTCGATGTAGGTGTCCGAGGACGGCACGTAGGCTTCGGGCTGGTAGTAATCGTAATAGGAGACGAAATACTCCACCGCATTATTCGGGAAGAACGCCTTGAACTCGCCGTATAGCTGCGCGGCCAGGGTCTTGTTCGGCGCCAGCACCATGGTGGGCCGCTGCAATTGAGCAATGACATTGGCAATGCTGAAGGTCTTGCCTGAGCCGGTCACCCCGAGCAATGTCTGATGCGACAACCCGGCTTCCAGACCCTCGACCATTTGGCGAATGGCCTCGGGCTGATCGCCAGCCGGCTGAAAACGGGTGACCAGGTGGAGCGCTGACTCGGACATGAAAACCTCAATAGGTGAACCATCGTGCGGCGAATCCCGATGGCGGGACGGCTCCCCTGCTGGGAACCATCGGGATAAAGGCCGCTCGAAACCAACGTGCAGGCCGTTGAAAACGTAGGCGAGGACAACGCAGGTAGTTTTTCAACGGGCTGCAAGCAACATATCGCAGCTGGCGTACTAGGTGTCTATAATACGACCCCGTTTGCGCAGCGCCCTAGTGCCTTACGGCGGCAGGGTGATGCGGCGTCCCCCCTCTTTCTCTTCGAGCTCCGTCATCATGAGTTTGTTCTCTGCAGTAGAAATGGCACCGCGTGATCCCATCCTGGGTCTTAACGAAGCGTTCAATGCCGACACGCGCTCCACCAAGGTTAATCTGGGGGTTGGCGTCTACTACAACGAGGAAGGCCGAATTCCGCTGCTACGCGCCGTTGAAGAAGCCGAAAAAGCCCGCCTCGCCGCCCATGCACCGCGCGGCTATTTGCCGATCGAAGGCCTTTCCAGCTATGACAGCGCCGTCCAGAAGCTGCTGTTCGGTGAAGGCTCCCCGTTGCTTGCCGACGGTCGCGTAGTTACTACCCAATCGCTGGGCGGTACGGGCGCCCTGAAAACCGGGGCCGACTTCCTCAAGCGTCTGCTGCCCACCGCCGTGGTCGCGATCAGCAACCCGAGCTGGGAAAACCACCGCGCGCTGTTCGAATCCGCCGGTTTCCCGGTACAGAATTATCGTTATTACGATGCGGACACCCAAGGTGTGGACCGCGCCGGCATGCTCGCCGACCTCAAGGCACTGCCGGCCCGTTCGGTCATCGTTCTGCATGCCTGCTGCCACAACCCGACCGGGGTGGACCTGAGCCTGGACGACTGGAAAGCCGTGCTGGACGTGCTGCGTGAGCGCGAGCACGTGCCCTTCCTCGACATCGCCTACCAGGGCTTTGGCGACGGTATCGACCAGGACGCCGAAGCGGTCCGCCTGTTCGCCGAGTCTGGCCTGCAGTTCTTCGTTTCCAGCTCGTTCTCCAAATCCTTCTCGCTGTACGGCGAACGGGTGGGCGCACTGTCCATCGTCACCGACTCGAAAGAAGAAGCCGGCCGCGTGCTGTCCCAGGTCAAGCGCGTGATTCGCACCAACTACTCCAACCCGCCGACCCATGGCGCCACCATTGTTGGCAACGTGCTCAACAGCCCTGAGCTGCGCGGCATGTGGGAAGCCGAGCTGACCGAAATGCGCGAGCGCATCCGCAGCATGCGCATGGCCATGGTGCAGGGCCTGGCCGAGATGGGCGCCTCGCGTGACTTCAGCTTCGTTGCCCGCCAGCGCGGCATGTTCTCCTACTCCGGCCTCAGCCCGGAACAGGTAGAACGCCTGCGTACCGAGTTCGGCATCTATGCCATCGGCACCGGCCGCATCTGCGTTGCCGCACTGAACCGCAACAACCTGGGTCCGGTGCTCAACGCCATCAAGGCCGTCATCTGACGCCCCAGGCCGCGGTTTGACTCAACACCAACCTACTGCTGTAGGCTGGTGTTGAGTGCCCACTCACCGAGCGCCCCACCCGCAACTTGACGGTCCAACGGCAGCTAGCAAAAGCCAGTTGACTTCCTTTTTTGAATCAGTAACATACGCGCCGTTGTTCCGCGATAGCTCAGTCGGTAGAGCAAATGACTGTTAATCATTGGGTCCCTGGTTCGAGTCCAGGTCGCGGAGCCAAATTCGAAAGCCTCGGTCAATACTGGGGCTTTTTCATGCCCGCGAGAAATTCAACGGGGCAGGTAGCGCGGCACCGGAGCCTTTGTAGGGTGGATGTCGTTTTTTACATCCACCATGAGCCCGCTCGGTGGATCGCCACCCGGTGGATCGATGAAGCGCGATCCACCCTACGTTTCTACAAGGGGTCCCTTCGCCAACATAAAGCCCGGCACATGGCCGGGCTTTTATGGATCGCTGAACGGCGGGGGCTTAAACGATCCCCTGGGCCAGCTTGCGTAGGGTGGATGTCGTTTTTTACATCCACCATGGCCCTGCTCGGTGGATCGCCACCCGGTGGATCGCCACCCGGTGGATCGCCACCCGGTGGATCGATGAAGCGCGATCC
>CAYPFO010000115.1:0-4044 GCA_964410065.1 uncultured Pseudomonas sp. | reverse complement strand
GCCTCAAGGACATCATCATTTCCGGCGGCGAGAACATCTCCACCATCGAGGTGGAAGGCGTGCTCTACCGCCACCAGGGTGTGCTGGAAGCGGCCGTGGTCGCCCGACCGGATGAGAAGTGGGGCGAAACCCCCTGCGCCTTCATCACCCTCAAGGCCGATCACCAGCACATCAATGAACAGGACATCACGGCGTTTTGCCGCGAACACCTGGCCACCTTCAAGGTGCCCAAGACCGTCGTGTTCACTCAGCTGCCGAAAACCAGCACCGGCAAGATCCAGAAGTACGTGCTGCGCGACATGGCCAAGGCCTTGTAACCCCCCGCTTCTACCGGGACGCAGCGTCCCGGACGGCTTAATCCGTTTCACAACAACAATCACAGGCACTGCGAGTGCCGACGGAGTCACTATGCAAATTTACAAGCGCAAAGACGGCGATGAGCAGCCGTTCTGGAAAGCCGGCCCGTTCAAGGTGCGCCTACCGTTTGTGCATTACCGCTGGGAAACTGCGGAAATGCTTCAGGCGCTGATCATGTTCGTGGTCAGCCTGGGCATGATCCCGCTGCTGATGAAATACCTCGGCCTGCCCTATGACGTAGCGCTGGCCTATGTGGTGGTATGCGGTATCGGTTTCATGCTGCCGGCGCTGCTCGGCGTGCCGTTCGTGCCGGGCTGGATCACTCCCGGCATTCCCGTGGTGCTGCTCTTTCTCGGTGACTTCGAGCCCGGCCCGCAGGCCATCCAGGCACTGTTCGCCCTGCAATTTCTGGTCTTCGTGATCTTCCTGATCCTGGGCATCACACGACTGGGCAGTGTGCTGGTGCGGCTGATTCCCAACTCGATGAAGGGCGGCATCATCATCGGTGCCGGCATTGCCGCCTTGATCGGCGAGATCGATGCCGGCGGGCGCTTGGCCAACACGCCCATCTCGTTGGTGCTGGGCAGCCTGATCTGCCTGTACCTGATGTTCTCCGTCTCCTTCAAGAGCCTTACCGAGCGGGTTCCGCTGGCGCGCAAGATCGTCAACTACGGCATGGTGCCGGGTATGCTGATCGCTATCTTCATCGGCATCGGCGTGGGCGAATACGCCATGCCCGACGTGAAATTCGGCATCACCGCGCCGGCCTTCGGCGAGATGTGGAACTACCTGCCGTTCACGGTCGGCTTCCCGGGCCTGGACGTGTTCCTGCTGGCCGTACCGACTGCGGTGATCGCCTACGTTATCGCCTTTGGCGACATCATCGTCGGCCAGTCGCTGATGCAGCGCGCCGATGAGTTGCGCAGCGACGAGAAGATCGACAACAACGTCGACCGCGTTCATCTGGTGACCGCCATCCGCAACGCCCTGCACGCCTTCTTCGCCCCTTACCCAGGCCTGGCCGGCCCGCTGTGGACAGCAGTGGCTGCGACCATGGCCGAGCGCTACAAGTACGGCCGCAAGGCCATGGACTCGATCTACAGCGGTGCTGGCACCTTCTGGATTACCGGCTTCATTGCCTTGTTCATGCTGCCGCTGGTGAGCTTCTTCCAGCCGGTGCTGCCGATCGCCTTGTCGCTGACCCTGATCCTGACCGGCTATATCTGCCTGATGGTCGGTTTCGAGCAGCTCGGCAACAACACCGAGCGTGGCATCGCCGGCACCATGGGCGTGGTGCTCGCGGTCTATGGCGCAGGCTGGGGCCTGGCTGCAGGCGCCGCGCTGTACATCCTGGTAGAACGTACTCACATACTGAAATTCACCACCCCGAAAGACGCTGTCAGCCGCGCGCCGGAAGCCGACTGACCCACAGGCCCGCCCTGTCGGCGGCTCTTTATTCAGCACAGCGCCGGGGCACGACTCGGCGCCCTCACGAGGTGCCCGATGCCTGATTTCAACGCTCCCCTGCGCGACATGCGCTTTGTCCTGCATGAGGTCCTCCAGGCCCCGACTCTGTGGGCGCGCTTGCCGGCCCTGGCACAAACGGTGGATGCCGACACTGCCGACGCCATCCTCGAAGAGGCGGCCAAGGTCACCGGACAGTTGATCGCGCCGCTCAACCGCAGTGGCGACGAGGAAGGCGTGCAATGGCAGGCCGGCGAGGTGCGTACGCCGACCGGCTTCAAGGACGCCTACACCACCTACATCCAGGGCGGCTGGGTCGGTCTGTCCGGCAACCCTGAGCAGGGCGGCATGGGCATGCCCAAGATGCTCGCCGTGCAAGTCGAAGAAATGCTCTATGCGGCGAACTCCAGCTTTGCACTGTATTCGGCGCTGACCTCCGGCGCTTGCCTGGCCATCGACGCCCACGCCAGCGAGGAACTCAAGAACACCTACCTTCCGCCCCTGTATGAAGGGCGCTGGGCCGGCTCCATGTGCCTGACCGAAGCTCACGCCGGCACCGACCTGGGATTGATCCGCACCCGCGCCGAGCCGCAGGCCGATGGCAGCTATGCGATCAGCGGCAGCAAGATTTTCATTACGGGCGGCGAGCAGGACCTCACCGAGAACATCGTTCACCTGGTACTGGCCAAGTTGCCGGATGCGCCGGCCGGTCCCAAGGGCATTTCACTGTTCCTGGTCCCCAAGTTTCTCGTCAACACCGACGGTTCTGTGGGCGCGCGCAACCCGGTGCACTGCGGCTCCATCGAACACAAGATGGGCATCAAGGCCTCGGCCACCTGCGTGATGAACTTCGACGGTGCCCGCGGCTGGCTGATCGGCGAAGCCAATCGCGGCCTGGCCGCGATGTTCACCATGATGAATTACGAGCGCCTGTCCATCGGCATTCAGGGCATCGGCTGCGCCGAAGCCTCATACCAAAATGCTGTGACCTATGCCCGCGAACGCGCGCAGAGCCGCTCGCCCAGCGGCCCGCAGGCGCAGGATAAATTGGCCGACCCGATCATCGTTCACCCCGACGTGCGGCGCATGCTGCTGAGCATGAAAGCCATGACCGAGGGCGGCCGCGCCTTCGCCGGCTACGTCGGCCAACAGCTGGACCTGGCCAAGTTCAGTGACGACGCCGAGGAGCAAGCCGCCGCCCAAGCGCTGGTCGCGCTGCTCACCCCGGTGGCCAAGGCGTTCTTCACCGACACCGGACTGGACAGCTGCATCCACGGCCAGCAGGTGTTCGGCGGGCACGGTTACATTCGCGAATGGGGCCAGGAGCAACTGGTGCGCGATGTGCGCATCGCGCAGATCTACGAAGGCACCAACGGCATCCAGGCTCTGGATTTGCTCGGTCGCAAAGTAGTAGCCAACGGCGGCGCCAGCCTGCGTGTCTTCACGGGTGCAATACGTGCCTTCGCCAGCCAGCCGGATGCCCCCTATGCACGCGAGCTGGTGGACGCCGTGCAACGCCTGGAAAACCTCAGCGAGTGGCTGATCGAACAGGGCGCCCGTCAGCCCCATGAAATCGGCGCCGCCTCGGTGGAATATCTACACCTGTTCGGGCACACCGCCTACGCCTGGATGTGGGCGCGCATGGCCCAGGTCGCCCAACGCCAGCTCACCACCGACGAAGCCTTCTACGGCGCCAAGCTGGCCACCGCCGAATTCTTCTTCCGTCGATTGCTGCCGCGCACCCTGAGCCTGGACGCCAGCATCCGCGCCGGCAGCGAATCGTTATATGGGTTGAGTGAAGAGCAGTTTTGATCGACGCGGCATCAGGCCCCCGAGTCCGGCGGAAGTCGCCTTTACGCTCCACCGTGGCGCCGCTCACACTCCAGGCCCGATCCGCCGTGCCAATCGGCCAAACAGTTTGAATTGAGCGTGTTGCGCGGCAGACTCCCTTTAGCTGCCGCGTTTTTTTATTCGTAGTCGTGGGCCAAACCATGCGGAGCCGTGGTGTGCCTGCCCTCAGGAGAAGAACCATGCAAGACGTCGTAATCGTTGCCGCCACCCGCACCGCGATTGGCAGTTTCCAGGGCGCCCTGGCCTCCGTGCCCGCCGTTGATCTCGGCGCCGCCGTGATCCAGCGCCTGCTGGAGCAGACCGGCGTGCCGGGCGCGCAGGTCAATGAAGTCATCCTCGGCCATGTGCTCACTGCCGGCGCTGGGCAGAACA
>CAYPFO010000114.1:0-4464 GCA_964410065.1 uncultured Pseudomonas sp. | reverse complement strand
TAATGGCGGAGAGGGGGGGATTCGAACCCCCGACACCCTTTTGAGATGTACTCCCTTAGCAGGGGAGCGCCTTCGGCCACTCGGCCACCTCTCCGCAACACGGGGCGCATGATATCCAGCTTTACCCCGCTTGCAAAGCTTTTTTTTAAAAAAAGTTAGAAAAATTAATGGCTTGGTTCCTGATCCTTTTCTTTCTGGATGCGCTGGTAGATTTCCTCACGGTGTACGGCAACTTCTTTAGGGGCATTCACGCCAATGCGCACCTGGTTACCTTTCACGCCCAAAACAGTCACGGTGACTTCGTCACCTACCATGAGGGTTTCCCCTACCCGGCGAGTCAGAATCAGCATTCCTTTCTCCTTAATGGATTCTTCAGTAGTACAGGACAACAACAGTCTGCAAAAAAGGGAAGATTTCACGCGAGGTACGCGCTGACCTTCCAAATATTGACCGACCTGCGGGAAGCAAAATTTCCTTCAGACCCATCAAAAAGACAGAAGGCGCGCAATGCGCGCCTTCCAAACATCAGGATTCAAGCGTCCTGGCGGTGATCCGGCGCGTCCAGTTCGAACGCGGTGTGCAAGGCCCGCACCGCCAGCTCCAGGTATTTTTCCTCAACGACCACGGAAACTTTGATTTCCGACGTAGAGATCATCTGGATGTTGATCCCTTCCTTGGCCAGGGCTTCGAACATGCGACTGGCCACGCCGGCGTGGGAGCGCATACCGACACCGACAATGGAGACCTTGGCGATGCTGACGTTGCCGTGGACCTCACGAGCGCCAATCTCGTTAGCGATCCCCTGCAGGATTTCCAGGGCATTGTCATAGTCCGGGTTGTTGACGGTGAAGGTGAAGTCCGTGGTGTTATCGTGAGAAACGTTCTGCACGATCATGTCCACTTCGATATTCGCAGCGCTGATCGGACCAAGAATCTTGAAGGCAACCCCGGGGGTATCCGGCACGCCACGAATGGTCAGCTTGGATTCGTCGCGGTTGAAAGCGATGCCAGAGATGATCGGCTGTTCCATGGATTCCTCTTCATCAAGGGTAATGAGGGTGCCTGGCCCCTCTTTAAAGCTGTGCAGCACGCGCAGCGGGACGTTGTATTTACCGGCGAACTCCACCGAACGGATCTGCAAGACCTTTGAGCCGAGGCTGGCCATTTCCAGCATTTCTTCGAAGGTGATCCTTTCCAGGCGCCGCGCCTTGGGCACAACGCGCGGATCGGTGGTGTAGACGCCATCCACATCGGTGTAGATCTGGCATTCATCAGCCTTGAGCGCCGCCGCCAGGGCGACCCCGGTGGTATCCGAACCACCACGACCCAGCGTGGTGATATTGCCGTGCTCGTCCACGCCCTGGAAACCAGCGACCACCACCACCTTGCCCATCTTGAGCTCGGCACTGATCTTCTGCGCATCGATTTGCAGAATACGCGCCTTGGTGTGGGTGCTATCGGTGAGGATGCGCACCTGATTGCCGGTAAAGGACACCGCAGGCACACCACAGCTGATCAGCGCCATGGCCAACAGGGCAATGGTCACCTGTTCGCCAGTGGACACCATCATGTCCAGCTCACGCGGCACGGGCTTGCCATTGGTAATCTGTTTGGCCAGATCGATCAGGCGATTGGTCTCACCGCTCATGGCGGAAACCACCACGACGATATCGTCGCCGTTTTCCCGGAATTTCTTGATCTTCTCGGCCACCTGCTGGATGCGTTCAACGCTACCCACGGAGGTGCCCCCAAACTTTTGTACGATCAAAGCCATGTCAAAAACCGCCTGAGTCCTTGAAGGCGCCCATTAGACCCACCAGGGGTCAAACTACCAGGGTTCGCTGGGCGCGCTGCGAACCCCGGCTTTCAGCAATTACAGCCCTTGTTCGGCAAAGCCCTTGGCCAGTGCCAAGGCCTCGTCCAGCTTGCCAGCATCGCTGCCGCCGCCCTGGGCCATGTCCGGACGTCCACCGCCCTTGCCGCCAACGGCCGCAGCCGCCTGGCGCATCAGATCACCGGCCTTGAGCTTGCTCGTCAGGTCCTGGGTCACGCCGGCTACCAGCACGACCTTATCGTCCTGCACGCCACCGAGCAGGATCACCGCACTGCCGAGTTTGTTCTTCAACTGATCGACCAGCGCCAGCAGCGCCTTGCCGTCCAGGCCATCCAGGCGCGCCGAGAGCACCTTGGCGCCCTTGACGTCGATTGCCGAACCGGCCAGGTCATTGCCCGCCGCACTGGCAGCCTTGGCTTTCAGTTGCTCCAGCTCTTTTTCCAGCTGACGATTACGCTCCAGGACACCGGCCAGTTTTTCCAGCACGTTGTCGCGGCTGCCCTTGACCAATTGTGCGGCTTCCTTGAGCTGCTCTTCGGCGGCATTCAGGTAGGCCAGCGCCAGCTCACCGGTCACCGCTTCGATGCGGCGCACGCCGGCGGCCACGCCGCCTTCGCTGGTAATCTTGAACAGACCGATGTCACCGGTGCGCTTGACATGGGTGCCACCACACAGCTCGACGGAGAAACCGCCGCCCATGGTCAGCACACGCACCTGATCGCCGTACTTCTCACCGAACAGTGCCATGGCGCCACGGGACTTGGCCGTCTCGATATCGGTCTCTTCGATATCCACTGCCGTATTCTTGCGAATCTCGGCATTGACCCGATCTTCCAGCGCCTTGATTTGCTCGGGCTTGATCGCCTCGAAGTGACTGAAGTCGAAACGCAGGCGCTGGCTGTCCACCAGCGAGCCTTTTTGCGACACATGCTCGCCCAGGATCTCGCGCAGCGCGGCGTGCAGCAGGTGGGTCGCCGAGTGGTTCAAGGCGGTTGCCTGACGCACCGAGGAATCCACGGTTGCATCGACCGTAGCCCCGACCTGCAGGCTGCCGCTGTCCAGGATGCCGTGATGCAGATAGGCACCGCCGGCCTTGCTGGTATCGCGCACGTCGAAACGCAGGCCTTCGGCAAGAAGATAACCGCAGTCACCCACCTGGCCACCGGATTCGGCATAAAACGGCGTCTGGTCGAGCACCACCACGCCCTCTTCGCCTGCGCTCAGATGCTCAACATTCATGCCTTCCTTGAACAGCGCGACGACCTTGCCGCTGCCCGTGGTGCCCTGGTAACCGGTAAAGCGCGTGTCACCTTCGACTTTCACCAGGCTGTTGTAATCCAGACCAAACGCACTGGCGGAGCGTGCCCGCTCGCGCTGGGCATCCATCTCACGCTCGAAGCCCTGCTCATCAATGGTCAGCTCGCGTTCGCGGGCGATATCGGCGGTCAAATCAACCGGGAAGCCATAGGTGTCATACAACTTGAACACCACATCGCCGGGTATGACCGTGCCGGATAGCTCAGCCAGATCCTGCTCGAGAATCTTCAGACCCTGCTCCAAGGTCTTGGCGAACTGCTCTTCTTCGGTCTTCAGCACGCGCTCGATCTGCGCCTGCTGCTGTTTCAGTTCGGGGAAGGCTTCGCCCATCTCGGCCACCAGCGCGGCGACGATCTTGTGGAAGAAGCTGCCCTTGGCACCCAACTTGTTACCGTGGCGGCAGGCGCGGCGCACAATGCGGCGCAGCACATAGCCACGACCTTCGTTGGACGGCGTCACGCCGTCGGCGATCAGGAAGCCGCAGGAGCGAATGTGGTCGGCGACCACTTTCAGCGAAGCCTGGCCTTCATTGGCACAACCGATGGCGGCTGCCGATGCATTCAACAAGCTCTGGAACAGGTCGATCTCGTAGTTCGAGTTGACGTGCTGCAGGACCGCACTGATGCGTTCCAGGCCCATGCCGGTGTCGACGCTGGGTGCCGGCAGCGGGTGCATCACACCATCTGCAGTACGGTTGAACTGCATGAACACGTTGTTCCAGATTTCGATGTAGCGGTCGCCGTCTTCTTCCGGCGAACCGGGCGGACCGCCCCAGATGTGCTCGCCATGGTCGAAGAAGATCTCGGTGCACGGACCGCAAGGACCGGTATCGCCCATTGCCCAGAAGTTGTCCGAGGCATAAGGCGCACCCTTGTTGTCGCCAATGCGCACCATGCGCTCGGCCGGCACACCGATTTGCTGGGTCCAGATATCGTAGGCTTCATCGTCACTGGCATAGACGGTGACCCACAGCTTCTCGGACGGCAGATTCAGCCACTGCGGCGAGGTGAGGAATTCCCAGGCGTAATGGATTGCGTCGCGCTTGAAGTAATCGCCGAAGCTGAAGTTACCCAGCATCTCGAAGAACGTATGGTGGCGCGCGGTATAACCGACGTTTTCCAGATCGTTATGCTTGCCACCGGCGCGCACGCATTTCTGGCTGGTGGTTGCGCGGGTATAGGCACGCTTTTCCAAGCCGAGGAAACAGTCCTTGAACTGGTTCATGCCCGCATTGGTAAACAGCAAGGTCGGATCGTTCGCCGGAATCAGCGAACTGGAGGCCACACGGGTGTGCCCCTTCTCTTCGAAGAAGC
>CAYPFO010000113.1:0-4505 GCA_964410065.1 uncultured Pseudomonas sp. | reverse complement strand
AGGCCATGTGGGGCCTGCTGCTGATGGTGATCATCCTCGGCGGTATCTACTCCGGCATGTTCACCCCGACCGAAGCCGCCGCCGTGGCTGCCGTGTACTCGGCATTCATCGCAATCTTCGTGTACAAGGACCTGACCTTCAAGCAGGTCCCGCAGGTGGTCCTGGACTCCGGCAAGCTGGGCATCATGCTGATGTTCATCATCGCCAACGCCATGCTGTTTGCCCACGTGTTGACCACTGAGCAGATCCCGCAGCAGATCACCGGCATGGTGCTGGACATGGGCCTGCAGCCGTGGCAGTTCCTGATGGTGGTAAACATTGTGCTGCTGGTGGCCGGTGCCTTCATGGAGCCGTCCGCGGTGATTCTGATTCTCGCGCCGATCCTGTTCCCGATCGCCATGGAGCTGGGTATCGACCCGATCCACCTGGGCATCATCATGGTGGTGAACATGGAGATCGGCCTGATCACGCCACCGGTGGGCCTGAACCTGTTTGTGACCTCAGCGGTAACCGGCATGACCGTGCCTCAAGTGATCCGCGCTGCCATGCCGTGGCTGTGCCTGCTGCTCGGCTTCCTGGTCCTGGTCACCTACATCCCGTCGATTTCGCTGGGCCTGCCAAACTGGCTGGGCATGCCGTAACTCGACACGTGCATTAAACGAAGCCCGGCCTAGTGCCGGGCTTTGTGCTTTCTGGCCTACCCTCATCCCAATGGCCTTGTGCCTGGCCCGGTTACATTCACCGGCTCTGCGGTGAAGCAAGCCATAAACTCATGCGCGGTGCCACGCAGGGAGTTCCGTATGCCGCAACCCTTGTCTTATCGCCCTGCCTCCAGGGCACAGCGCTACACCCAGCAGGCCTTCTCCGCCCTCGAACGTTTTATCCACATCGAAGCCGTCAGCGGCGCGGCATTGCTGCTCGCCACGTTGATCGCGCTGGTCTGGGCCAACTCCTCGGCAGCGCATAGCTACGACGCTCTCTGGCAACTGCCCATTACTGTGGGGATGGGCGACTGGCAATTCACCCGCTCGCTGCATTTCTATGTCAACGATGCGTTGATGACCGTGTTCTTCCTAGTGGTCGGCATGGAGATCCGCCGCGAGATCCATGACGGCGCCCTGGCCAACCTGCGTCAGGCCGCACTGCCGGTGATCGCGGCGTGCGGCGGCGTGCTGGTGCCGGCCCTGGTGTACCTGGCCTTCAACCAACAGGCGCCGCTCAGCCACGGCTGGGCAATCCCCACCGCCACCGACATTGCCTTCGCGGTCGGCGTGCTTGCCCTGCTGGGTCGAGGCATCCCCAGAGGCATTCGTATCTTTCTGCTGACCCTGGCAATCATCGACGACGTGATCGCCGTGCTGATCATCGCTCTGGTCTATTCCGGCGGGCTGGACTACAGCGGCCTGCTGGTCGCCGGCCTCGGCATGCTGATGGTGCTGGCCTTGCAATGGATCGGCATCGGCACAGCCTATGCCTACGTCATCCCGGGCGCCGTCATCTGGTTTGGCCTGCTGCAAACCGGCGCCCACCCGAGCCTGGCCGGCGTGGTGTTGGGGCTGATGACCCCGGTAGTGCCTTTGTGTCGTCACACCAAGCCGCTGGAGGCGCTGGCCAGCAACCTCGATGAAGTGCGCCAACTGGCTGGACAGGGCAGTACGGATGAACTGGCCAGGCCGCTCGGCGAGCTGCGCAAGGCCCAACGCGAACTGCTGCCCCCGGTGATTCGTGTACAAAAGGCCCTGCATCCCTGGGTGGCCTTCGGCATCATGCCGCTGTTCGCCCTGGCCAATGCCGGGGTGGCACTGGGCAACGTCGACCTGGCCTTTGCCGATGCAGAGAAAGTCATGCTTGGCGTGTTCTGTGCTTTGGTGGTGGGCAAGCCCCTCGGCATTTTCCTGGCCACCTGGATCACCGTGCGCCTCGGCCTGTGCCGGCTGGCCCCCGACATGAACTGGAGCAGCGTGTTGCTGATCGGCCTGCTGGGCGGCATCGGCTTCACCATGTCGATCTTTGTCGCCAACCTGGCGTTTACCAGCGAGCACCTGCTGAGCGCCGCCAAACTGGGCATCCTCCTGGGTTCCGCCACTGCCGCCGGCGTGGGTTTCCTGTGGGGCGCGTTGCAGTTCAAACGGGCCCGCAGCCGCGCGTAATGCTTCGCTGAAAAAGAGGCGGCAGCGTCGCAAAAACTTTTGCGACGCTGCCGCACCACCAGACGAATGGCCTGCCACCACCACCCCGAATCTACGACCATTGGGTTACAGCCGTGACTTGATGGTCGAGTACCGCGTCAGCATAGGCATCCACAAGAATTGTCCGTCGCTGGCTGAACGCAGTCGGCATGCTCGACGGCCTCAGGCCTGCCCCCAACCCATCGGGTGCCAGGCCCCTTTGCGTAAGGAGTTTCCCGGGTTATGTCTCGCTTACCTGTCATCGTTGGTTTCGGTGGTTACAACTCCGCCGGTCGCAGTTCGTTCCACCACGGCTTCCGGCGTATGGTCATCGAGACCCTGGACAGTGAGGCGCGTCAGCAGACCCTCGCCGGCCTGGCGATCATGATGAAGCTGGTGCGTTACGCCAACGGCGCCTACCGTGACAGCGACGACCAGGCACTGACCCTGGCTGACATCGAAGCCCGCTACGCCCGGCAGATTCTTGATCACACCCTGATTCGCCGCATTGAAAAGCAGTATTTCGACGTCGATGCCACCCACTGGCAGAAGAGCATCAGCCTGAACAGCGACAGTGACGCGTCCTTCAGCTTCACCACCAGCCGCAAACAGCTGCCCGAGCCGCTGCCCGCCAACTGGAGCGTCGAGACGCTGGATGGCAATGACGTACGCGTCACCCTCAAAGGCAGCTGCGACTTCAAGGTCGATAGCTACCGCGAGATGCCTGTGAAGTCCGCCGGCCAGCTGCCCACAGGCTTCGAGCCGGGCGAGCTCTACAACTCGCGTTTCCACCCGCGCGGCCTGCAGATGGCCATGGTCGGCATGACCGATGCACTGCGCTCCATCGGCATCGACTGGAAAACCATCACCGACAGCGTACCGCCGGACCAGATCGCCGTGCATGCCGGCAGCATCATGAGCCAGCTCGACGACAACGGTTACGGCGGCCTGATGCAAGCCCGCATGAAAGGCGGTCGCGTCACCTCCAAGCAACTGCCGCTGGGTCTGAACACCATGCCGGCGGACTTCATCAACGCCTACGTGCTGGGCAGCGTCGGCAGCACCGGCGCGATGACCGGCGCCTGCGCCACCTTCCTCTACAACCTGCAGAAAGGCATCGACAGCATCGTCGACGGCCGCTCGCGGGTGGTGATCGTCGGCAACAGCGAAGCGCCGGTGACCGTCGAATGCGTCGACGGCTACGGCGCCATGAGCGCCCTGGCCACCGAAGACGGCCTGCGCAACATTGAAGGCAAGGAGGAGGTGGACTTCCGTCGCGCCAGCCGCCCGTTCGGCGAGAACTGCGGCTTTACCTTGGCCGAGTCCTGCCAGTTCGTGGTGTTGATGGATGACGAACTGGCCCTGCAACTGGGCGCCGATATCCATGGCGCGACCCCCGACGTGTTCGTCAACGCCGACGGCTTCAAGCGTTCCATCTCCGCTCCCGGCCCGGGCAACTACCTGACCCTGGCCAAAGCCGTGGCCAGCGCCGCGCAAATCGTCGGCATCGAGGGCGTGCGCCAGCGCAGCTTCGTGCATGCCCACGGCTCCAGCACCCCGGCCAACCGCACCACCGAATCCGAACTGCTCAACCGCATCGCCGCCACCTTTGGCATTGAGAGCTGGCCGGTGGCGGCCGTCAAGGCCTATGTCGGCCACTCCCTGGCGCCGGCCAGCGCCGACCAGTTGATCGCCGCCCTCGGCTCGTTCAAGTACGGCTTGATTCCCGGCATCAAGACCATCGACCGGGTCGCCGACGACGTGCATAAGGATCATCTGCAGATCCCCACCGCCGACGTTGCGCGCGACCAGCAGACGCTGGACGTGTGCTTCCTCAACTCCAAAGGCTTTGGCGGCAACAACGCCACCGGCTACGTATTGGCGCCCCATGTGGCCGAACGCATGCTGCGCAAGCGCCACGGCGAAGCGGCCTTCAACGACTACCTGGCACGCCGTGAAACCACCCGCGCCAACGCGCAGGCCTACGAGGAACGTGCGCTCCAGGGTGACTTCGACGTGATCTACAATTTCGGCTTGGACATGATCCACGACCAAGACCTGCTCATCACCGACCAGCTGATCAAGGTCCCGGGCTTCGCCCAGCCGGTGACCTACCAGCAGGACGAACGCTATCGCGACATGCTCGATTGAGCCGCCGCGGCGCCTGAACGACGCCGCTCCACCGAGTTCCCCTTACCGCGTCGTTGGCAACAACGGCGCGGTTTTTTTATGCACGGCGTTTGGGTGACACCAGGGTGCGCGTATGTAGGGTGGACAACGTTTTTCTTGTCCACCGAGCGGGGTACTGGTGGATGTACAAAGCGACATCCACCCTAC
>CAYPFO010000112.1:0-4563 GCA_964410065.1 uncultured Pseudomonas sp. | reverse complement strand
GTGGATGTACAAAGCGACATCCACGGTTCGCAAGCTGCCGGCTTCGATGAGTGTCGGAGCCTGTCGTCGGGTGGATCGCGCTCCATTGATCCACCGAGCGGACAGGGTGGATGTAAAAAGCGACATCCACCCTACGGTTCGCAGGCTCAGGCCTCTTCGGCTTCGATCTCCACCAGAATCTGGCGGTTCTTCACCTGGTCGCCCTTGCTGGCCTGCACCTTGCGCACGATGCCGTCGACGCCGGCCTTGAGCGGGTGCTCCATCTTCATGGCTTCCAGCACGACCAGCAGTTGGCCCTTGCTGACCTTGGTGCCTTCCTCGACCAGCACGTCGACAATTGCGCCATCCATGGGCGCCTTGACCGTGCCGGAGCTGGCGGCGTTCTGGCCACCGGCGGGTTCGTGGGTGACGTCGACCAGTTCCAGGTTACCGTACTGGCCGTACAGGTGCAGCGTGTCACCGTCCTGATGGTAGGCAACGCGGCGGCGAATGCCATCCTGTTCCAGGGTCAGCCAGCGGCCGTCACTGGCCAGCAGCTTGAGCTCCACAGTGGCGTCGCCAATCGTGGCTCGCAGGCACGGCTGGCTGCCGGCTTCGATGACGTCCAGCGCCACGCTGTAGCGGTTGTCACCCTGCTTGAGCATGAAGCTCCAGGGTGCACTGCCAGCGCTGCGCCAGCCGGCGAGTTCGCCCTGGTGGGCGCGGGCATTGGCCGAAGCCTGGTAGAGCAGGGCGGCGGCGCTGGCCAGCTCGGCGGCGGACGGCGCTTGCGGGCTCAGGCTTGGGTCTTCGCTGAAATGCTCGGCGATGAACGCGGTGGTGGCGTTGCCAGCGGCAAATTCCCCGTTGCTCAGCAGGTTGGCCAGGAAACGCTGGTTGCCGTTGACACCCAGCAGCACGCAATTCTCGACCGCGCGCACCAGCTTGCGCCGCGCTTCTTCACGGGTCGCGCCATAGGCAATGACCTTGGCCAGCATCGGATCGTAGAACGGCGAGACGAGCTGGCCTTCCACTAGGCCGTGGTCGACGCGTACGCCGTCGCGCAGCTCCGGCTCCCAGCGCAGCACGGTTCCGGTCTGCGGCAGGAAGTTCTTCGCCGCGTCCTCGGCGTACAGGCGCACTTCCATGGCGTGGCCGGTGAGGGTGATCTCGTCCTGCTTGAGGGGCAGCGGCTGGCCGGCAGCCACCTGGATCTGCCAGGCGACCAGATCCTGGCCGGTGATCATTTCGGTCACCGGGTGCTCCACCTGCAGGCGGGTGTTCATTTCCAGGAAGAAAAACTCGCCGCTGGCATCCAGCAGGAATTCCACAGTGCCGGCACCGACATAGTTGACCGACGCGGCGGCCTTCACCGCGGCTTCACCCATGGCCTTGCGCAGGTCCGGTGTCATCACCGGGCAAGGAGCTTCCTCGACCACTTTCTGGTGACGGCGCTGCACAGAGCAGTCGCGCTCGCCCAGATACACGATGTTGCCGTGCTGGTCGCCAAATACCTGGATTTCAACGTGACGCGGGCGAATCACGGCACGCTCGATGATCAGTTCGCCGGAGCCGAAGGCGTTTTGCGCTTCGGAACGGGCGGTGCGGATCTGCGCGCTCAGTTCGCTGGCTTCGTGCACCAGGCGCATGCCGCGACCGCCGCCGCCAGCACTGGCCTTGATCATCAGCGGATAGCCGACGCGCTCGGCTTCGCGGATCAGCGTCTCGTCGTCTTGCGCAGCGCCTTCGTAACCCGGAATGCAGGGCACGCCGGCTTCGAGCATGGCGATCTTCGACAGGCGCTTGCTGCCCATCAGGTGGATGGCTTCCACGGTCGGGCCGATGAACACGATGCCGTTGGCCTCGCAGGCGCGGGCAAAGTCGGCGTTTTCGGACAAAAAGCCATAACCGGGGTGGATGGCGTCGGCGCCGGTTTTCTTGGCGGCGGCGATGATGTTGTCGATTACCAGGTAGGACTTGTTGACCTGGGCCGGGCCGATGCACACAGCTTCGTCGGCGACCTGGACGTGGCGTGCGCCGGCGTCAGCTTCGGAGTACACCGCGACGGTGCGGTAGCCGAGGTCCTGGGCGGTGCGCATCACCCGGCAGGCGATTTCGCCACGGTTGGCGATGAGGATCTTGTGGAATGCGGGCATGTTGTTTTTCTACTCCTGCCGTTAACTGTTGAGGTTGCCGTAACGCTGGGCCCGCTCGGCGGATCGCGCTTCATTGACCGCGCCGAGCGGTGTTCTGGTGGATGTGGAAAGCGACATCCACCCTACAAATGCATAGGCCGAGCGCCAGATAGGCATGGTCAGTATTGCCAATGTGTTCGATCCGTTACTGCGCCCACTTGGGTGCGCGTTTCTGCACGAACGCCATGGTGCCTTCGATGCCTTCGGCACCGGTCACTGCGGCGGCGAACTGCTCGGCGGCGCTGTCCAGCAGCGAACCCAGTTCCTGGGTTTCGGTTGCCAGCAGCAGCGCCTTGGTCTGGGCGTTGGCGCCGGGGGCGCATTTGCGCACCTGGTCGAGCACTTCGGCCAGACGCGCATCCAGGTTGTCACTGGATTCGCAGTAGTGCACCAGACCCAGGTGCAGGGCTTCCAGGCCATCGAAACGTGCAGCGGTCAGGGCCAGGCGGCGGGCCTGAGTCAGGCCGACGCGCTTGACCACGAAGGGCGCGATCTGTGCCGGCAGGATGCCCAGGGTGGTTTCCGGCAGACCGAACTTGCAACTCTCGGCGGCGATGGCGATGTCGGAGATACAGGCCAGGCCGAAACCACCGCCCAGCACGGCGCCTTCCAGTACGGCAACGACCACCTGGGGCGCGGTCTGGAATTCCTCCAGCATGGCGCCGAAGGCACGGTTCAGTTCACGGTAGGCGTCGCCACCTTTGGCACGAGCGCCAGCCATGTCCTTGATGTCGCCGCCGGCGCAGAAATGGCCGGCGGCGCCGCGCAGCACCAGCGCACGCACGTTGGCGTCATGGCGTACGCCTTCCAGCACCGCACGCAGTTCATGCACCATGGCCAGGCTCATGGCGTTGCGGCTGTCCGGGCGATTGAGGGTGACGTTGAGCACGCCAGCCTCGAGGTTCAACAGCAAAGTTTGGCAATCGGGAAGTGCGGACATCCGGTAATCCTCATGCGTAGTTGTCGAGTGGATTTCGCTTCATCGATCCATCCACCGAGCGGGGCCGTGGTGGATGTAAAAAAACGACATCCACCCTACGGTGCGTTCGCTCTTAACCTTTCTTCTTGCCGGGCAGGGTGCCCATCATTTTGCAGATGATGCCGAGCATGATTTCGTCGGCGCCGCCGCCGATGGATACCAGGCGCACGTCGCGGTAAGCGCGCGACACCGGGTTGTCCCAGGTAAAGCCCATGCCGCCCCAGAACTGCAGGCAGCTGTCGGTGACTTCACGACCCAGGCGACCGGCCTTGAGCTTGGCCATGGAGGCCAGCTTGGTCACGTCGCGACCCTTGATGTACTGCTCGGTGGCCTGGTAGACGAGGGCGCGCAGGGCTTCGATTTCGGTCTGCAGTTCCGCCAGGCGGAAGTGCACGGCCTGGTTGTTGATCACCGGCTGGCCGAAGGTGTGGCGCTGGCGGGTGTACTCGATGGTCTGGTCAACGCACAGCTCCAGGCCCTTGATGATGTTGGCCGCGCCGAACAGGCGCTCTTCCTGGAACTGCAGCATCTGCATCATGAAGCCGGCGCCTTCGTGGCCGATGCGGTAGCGCTGCGGCACGCGCACGTTGTCGAAGAACACCTGGGCGGTTTCCGAGGAGCGCATGCCGAGCTTCTCGATGTGCGGGCTCAGGGTGATGCCGGGGGTGTCCATCGGCACCACGATCAGCGACTTGTTGACGTGGGGCTTGTCGTCGCTGGTGTTGGCCAACAGGCAGATAAAGTCGGCTTGCGGGCTGTTGGTGATCCACATCTTCGCGCCGTTGATGACGTAGTCGTCACCGTCCTTGCGCGCCGTGGTTTTCAGGCCGGCCACGTCGGAGCCGGCGCCGACTTCGGAGACACCGATACAGCCAATGGCGTCACCGGCAATTGCCGGGGTCAGGAATTCTTCGCGCAGGGCATCGGAGCCGAAGCGCGCCAGGGCCGGGGTGCACATGTCGGTCTGCACGCCGATGGCCAGCGGTACGCCGCCGCAATGGGCAGTGCCGAACTCTTCAGCGGCGACCACGGAGTAGCTGTAATCGAGGCCCATGCCGCCAAATTTTTCCGGCTTGGAGATGCCCAGCAGGCCCAGATCGCCGGCCTTCTTGAACAGCTCGCGCATCGGGAAGCGGCCGTCTTTTTCCCATTCTTCGACGTGCGGGTTGATCTCTTTCTCGACGAAATTCTTGACTGTGCGGCGCAGCTCTTCGTGTTCTTGAGTGAAATGCATTGTTGTTGTCCTTCTTGCAGAGTTCTGTGAGAGAGGCAGGCGCGCTTACAGGCGCGCCACACCGAAGGTGTTGGATTTGAGCGGGCGGACTTCAGCTTCGGCGCAAATATCCAGCAGGAACCCCAGCAGCTTGCGGGTATCGCGCGGGTCGATCAGGCCGTCGTCCCACAGGCTGG
>CAYPFO010000111.1:0-4862 GCA_964410065.1 uncultured Pseudomonas sp. | reverse complement strand
TCAGCACGAAACCCAGTTGCCCTTCCACACCGATGACCTTGAGAAAATGCTGACGAGGGAATTCTACGTGCTCGGCGCTATGGCGGCGAACGGGTGTGTCTGGCAATGCCAGCCAAGGTAGCTTGTCCGCCGACTGAGACGGGGCTGATCCCCTTTTAGCCGCGCCGCAGGTTAAAATGGCCCCAGAGACTGGCAGCCTCAGTCCCAAAGCGGACCCTGGAGAGCACTGCGTTCACCTTGTCCTCCCACAATTAAGGCAAGCCATGAATAGGGGCTTCTTTCAGCCTGGCGGGCCAACGGCCGGAGCGATCAATGATCCAGTGAACAATATTCACAGCGCCACACCGCTCACAGGCCTCTTGCTGCGTACCGTCGGTGCCATAGCGGAGTCATACGATCCCTCTCGCATCAAGCCGGCTGGAGGTCAAAGGTGGCAACTTCGTAGGGTTTCAGCGATTCGATGTGCTTCTGCGTGATACCTCGGGGTCTCACGGTTCAAGTAGTAGGTGGTCTGCAATGGCGCAGAGATCAGGTTTCAGCTGGGTTTTCCTGGCGAATTGCCAACAGACTGCCGGGAGCCTCATAGAGGATGTGCTCGGTAGTGCTGCCGACATAACGGTTCAAGCCTCGACGCTGGATGCGCCCCATTACCAGCACATCGATCCCGGTCTCCCGGGCGAACCTGGCGAGAGTCATGGGGGGTGGCCCCAGCAAAAAGTGTCGGCGCTCCTGCGGTACTCCAAAGGCATCGGCGAAGTGGGCGTAGTCACTACGCTCGCGAGCCTGCCGATCGCCGGCCAGGTCCACCCAGGAAGCGCTGAAACCGCTAAAGTCGTGCAGGTCCGCCATCGGATCGAAGACGTGCACCAAATGCAACTCGGCATCACACTGCAGCGCCAGCATGTTGGCCGCCTCGACGATACGCCGATTCAGTGGTGTGTTTTCAGCCTGCTCGCCGGCCGTGTCCACCGCAGCCGCAATCCGGCGTGGATGGGCATGCTCACCGTCGCCGACCAGCTGCATAGGTACGGTGCAATCGCGCAGTAGTTTCCAGTCAAGCGGCGTCGTGAAGGTACGCCTCAGCTCCCCAACCCTGCCAACGTCCTTGATCAGCATGTCCGGCTGCATCTCCTCGACATGGCGCAGGATCTCGGTGTGCGGATCGTCCGTCCACAAGGCCTCCGAGGTCACACCAAGCCCCTGGTGGCGCAGCGGTGCCGTCTGCGCCTCAAGGCAGTGTCGGGCCTCTAGGAGAAAGCCGTCCTGCGCTTTGCTGCGCATACCGTGATCCAGCAGCAGCCAGGACCAGGGCGGCTCAATACAGGCCAGCACATGAATGGCAGCGTCACTCTCCCTGGCCAGCACCGCAGCCCGTTGCAAGGCTGGAGAATGCCGCTGCCGCAGATCGACAATGGTCAACAGTCGCTGGTATTGGCTCATTGTGTTTCCCCTGGTTCCACCGACGCTGATGTGAGCTTAGGTGCGAATGCCGGTGCGTCCCGCACCTTTGGTCAACCATAGACGTAGCCCGTCCCAGACAGCAGCGCCCACTCAGCGAGTGTCCAACACATGCGCCGCACTTCGCTCAATGGCTATCCAGGTTGTGGTACAGCTCGTCCTCGTCGGCAAAATGCAGGCCGAGCACGATATCCAGTTGCAGCAGCAGTCGCTGGATATCAGCCAGTGTCCCGGCGTCCGGCGGGTCGCACAGATCGGCGCTCATGCGGCTTAGCAGGTGAGCGAGGCGGAAGATCTCCCGGTGGGTATGACTGAGCGCGGCAAGCGGGTCTTCCCCGGCCAGCTTGTCCGCCAATTGCGGGTAAAGCGCATCCTCGTCCTCGCGCTCATGGGGTAACAAATGTTCCTCCAGATCGCTCACCAGCGCGCGCAATTCCTGCCCGGCCTGGGCCGCCGACAGGCTGGCCAGGCGCTCCGCCAACCGGTGCACTTGCCCAAGCACGGGCGCCAGCTCAGCATGCGCCTGGCGCAGCCGCTGGACCTGCTCGCTGTCCAGCGCCGCCGCGGCTATGCGGCGGCCACCGCGCAGCGCACGCAGGGCGTTGAGGATCACCAGGACATCGATGCCTTCCTGCAGCAGCGCGCCGGTCAGCGGCGGCAACATGCCCAGCGCGGCGAACAGCATGGCCAGCAGTGACAGGCCCATGCCCACCGCCACACTTTGCAGCGCGATACGCCGCGAGCGCCGGGCGATCAACAGGGTTTCGGGGATGCGGTCCAGGCGATCCACCAGCAGCACCACGCTGGCCGCCTCCGATGAGGCCGTGCCACCGTTCGCCGCCAGGGCAATGCCCACATCGGCGGCGGCCAGCGCCGGCGCGTCATTGATGCCGTCGCCGACCATCGCCGTACGACCCTGCCGACGCCCCTGGGCCACGGCCTCGACCTTCTGCAGCGGTGTCAGTTCGGCGCGAACCTCATCAACCCCGGCGGCGCGGCCGACCACCGTGGCAGCTTCCTGCTGGTCGCCGGTCAGCATCACCATCCGCTCGACCCCGGCGCGGCGCAGCGCGCGCATCGTGTACGGGGTTTCCAGGCGCAGCCGGTCGGCGAACAGCGCCACGCCCTCGATGCGCCCTTCCACGGCGATAAAGCTGCCAGCGGCCAGCGTGTAGCTCATGCGCCGGCGCAGTGCCTCCACCTCCGGGGTCGACACCGCGCCGAGCGCCACGTAATCGAAGCTGCCCAAGGCGATGCGATGCCCGTCAACCTGGCCGCTCAGCCCCGCACCCGGCACTTCATGCACCTCGCGCGGCGGCGTCAAGCTCAGTCCTTGCTCGGCGGCGGCGCGCACCAACGCCCGCGACACCAGGTGCGGCGAGGCCTGGGCCAGCGCCGCGCCCCAGGCCAGCAACTGATCCTGAGGGTAACCGCCGGCACTTTCCACCCCGGCCAGGGTGACGTTGCCTGCGGTCAGGGTGCCGGTCTTGTCGAAAAAGAAGCGCCGGGCCAGGGCCAGTGCCTCCAGAGTGGCGCCGTCCTTGATCAGCACACCGCGCTGGGCGCTGCGCGAGATGCCGGCGATGATCGCCACCGGCGCGGCGAGAATCAGCGGACAGGGCGTGGCCACCACCAGCACCGCCAGAGCACGCAGCACGTCGCCGCTGAGCCACCAGGCCAGGCCGGCGAGGCCCAGCGTCAACGGAATCAGCGCCAGCGCAAAGCGGTCGGCCAGCCGTACGAAGGGCGCGCGCGAACGGCGTGCGGCTTCCACCATCGCCACGATGCCGGCATAGGTGCTCTGCTCCGCCGGCCGGATGGCACGCAGGTCGAACGGCGCGCCGGCGTTGACGCAGCCGCTGCGCGCGGTTTCGCCCAAACGACGGCGCACCGGCAGGGCTTCGCCAGTCAACGCCGATTCGTCCAGGGTGGCCTCGGCCGACAATACCTCGCCATCCACCGGCACCACTTCGCCCAGGCGCACCAGCAGGGTATCGCCTGGCTTTACCTGCTCGACGGCGATCTGCTCCAGCGCATCGCCCCGGTAGCGCCAGGCCTGGCGCGGCGCCCGGTCGACCAGTCGGTGCAATTCGCGCTCGGCGCGCTGCTGGGTGTAGGACTCCAACAAGCGCCCGCAGGCCAACATCAGCGCGATGATCGCGGCCACCAGCGCCTCATCGACCGCCAGGGCGCCGAGAATCGCCAGCAGCGCGATCAGATCGACGCCCACTTCGCGGCGCAGCAACCGCACCACGATCTCTAGCACCAGCACCGCCGCACTGAGCAGCGCGCTGCCGCTCCACACCCAGAACGCCAGCCACCCCGGCGCCAGCAGCCCGACCGGCACCGCCAGCAGGGTGACGACCAGCAGCAGCGGATTCAGCCAGACGTGTAGTCGACTCATGGGTGGGCAGCTCGGTCAGGTTCGGGGCAGCAGCATCCGGCGCACTGTGCATTTGGCTGCCCCGTACCTCGTTCAGAGGTGATATCGAAACCTCCATTCGCGTCCAGCACTTTACTCCCTACCTGGTGGCTTCCTGCAGCCTTTTCCTGCTCTGCCATAACGCACCTCCACGGCGCCGACTCAACTCCTACTGCCGCAAGCTTGGCCGGCTCGGCGAAACAATCCACGCCCTACCGCGCCGTTGGTCGCTTCGTTTCTCAGTCTTCGAGGCTACGCCCTCAGGGTGATTCGACCCAAGTGCGATCAGCGTTCGGCGGCTCGCACGATCACTTCGGTGACGAACACCACGTTCACCCGCAGTCTTCGCGGCGCCATAGGCCGCTTCCCTACCCCGGGCATGGGCTTGCCTTCGCCGAGGAAAACCGCATGAGTGAATTTACCAAGAGGTGACCCACAAGATCGTCGAGGCCCTGAAACAAAAGGTGGTGCCCTGGATCAAACCGACGCACAGCCTTGATTACCTTGAGCGCATTCAGGTAATCAAGGCCGAACATGCAGGGCCGATGGCATTCGCGAGCTCGCGGCCTACCTGACGGCACTGATCCAGCGGGCCAGGCGTGGCGAGTTCATGCTATGGGCCATGTGTCAGCTCGAAGCGAGACTGGAGACCGCCCAGGTCCGCATAGGCGAACTGATCCAGCAGCTGAAGCGCATCCACCAGGACAGGCCCGGACAGGTCGACGTGGGTGAAAACCACAATCAACACCCGGTCATCCTGCCGCTGTTCATCGGCAGCCCGCTGGGCTTCCTGGGCGTTTACCTGCTAACCGATTACGACGTGCTGGCTCGCCGTGCCCTGCTGGCCCATCACACTGTGCTGATCAGTCAGCAGGACATGGCGCACATCCTGGACAGTGGCGGCCACCAGCTACGCGGCCTGTTTACCCTGGCGCAGCGCTGCAAGCCATCGGGATTGTGCCGCGAGGACTTTCGGGCCAAC
>CAYPFO010000110.1:0-5056 GCA_964410065.1 uncultured Pseudomonas sp. | reverse complement strand
CACCGGAAGTGGGGCGCATTATAGGCCGCTGGATTCTGCCGTCAACGGTTATTTTGACATTCATCCCAAATTGCCTAGATAACCCCCCCTTGACGCAAATCAGCTACCTGCTGAGCTGTCTTGTTCAGCAACTGCTGCAGTACCTGCTCGGTATGCTGACCCAGGGTAGGCGGGGCCTGGCGATACTCGACCGGCGTGTCTGACAGTCTTATAGGGCTGGCGACTTGCGCTACCTTCCCGGCCACCGGGTGATACATCTCCACCTGGAGCCCACGCGCCTGCACCTGCGGATCGGCAAACACCTGAGCCAAATCATTGATCGGCCCGCACGGCACTCCCGCCTGTTCCAGTGCCACCACCCATTCGGCAGTGGTCTTGAACACAGTCACCTGCTTGATCAGTGGAATCAGCAACGTGCGCTGGGCCACACGGGCACTGTTAGTAGCAAAGCGTGGATCGTCGGCCCACTCGGGACGCCCGGCCACTTCACAGAACTTGCGGAACTGGCTGTCATTACCGACCGTGAGGATAAAGTCGCCATCGGCCGTGGGGAAATCCTGATAGGGCACGATGTTCGGGTGAGCGTTACCCAGGCGCCGAGGCGAAACACCTGTGGTCAGGTAGTTCATTGCCTGGTTGGCCAGGCAGGCAACCTGCACATCGAGCAAGGCCATGTCGACGTGCTGGCCGATGCCGCTCTGCTCGCGCTGATTGAGCGCGGCGAGAATCCCAACCGTGGCATACAGCCCCGTCAGGATGTCAGTCAGCGCCACCCCCACTTTGACAGGGCCGGCGCCTTCCTCCTCCTCACTCCGGCCGGTCACACTCATCAGCCCGCCCAGAGCCTGAATCATGAAGTCATACCCGGCACGCTTGGCGTAGGGACCGTCCTGGCCGAAGCCAGTAATCGAACAGTAGATCAGTCGGGGATTGATGGCTTTGAGCGCGGCATAGTCGAGCCCATAGGAGGCCAGGCCGCCGACCTTGAAGTTTTCAATCAATACATCCGACTGAGCCACCAGCTCACGGATCAGCTTCTGACCCTCTGCCTGGGTGAAATCAATGGTGATCGACTGCTTGTTGCGGTTGGTCGCCAAGTAGTAGGCGGCCTCACCTGTGTCGCGGCCTTCTTGATCCTTGAGAAAGGGCGGCCCCCAATGGCGCGTATCATCCCCGAGCAAGGGACGCTCGACTTTGATCACGTCGGCGCCCAGGTCACCCAGGATCTGCCCACACCACGGGCCGGCCAACACACGGGATAAATCGAGCACTCGGATATGGGACAACGCGCCAGACATGGAACCTCCGTCTCCCTTCTATTAATAGAAGGCCTGAATGCCGGTTTGGGCGCGACCGAGGATCAACGCATGGATGTCGTGGGTGCCTTCATAGGTGTTGACCACTTCCAGATTAACCAGATGGCGGGCAATGCCGAACTCATCACTGATGCCATTGCCACCCAGCATGTCGCGGGCCAGACGGGCGATATCCAGCGCCTTGCCGCAGCTGTTGCGCTTCATGAGCGAGGTGATTTCCACCGCCGCCGTGCCTTCGTCCTTCATGCGCCCCAGACGCAGGCAGCCTTGCAGGCCCAGGGTGATTTCGGTCTGCATGTCGGCGAGCTTCTTTTGGATCAACTGGTTGGCCGCCAATGGGCGACCGAACTGCTGGCGATCCAGCACATATTGGCGCGCGGTGTGCCAGCAGTCTTCGGCGGCGCCCAGTGCGCCCCAGCTGATGCCGTAACGTGCTGAGTTCAGGCAAGTGAACGGCCCCTTCAAGCCCCGCACGTCTGGGAAGGCGTTTTCTTCCGGGACGAATACGTTGTCCATGACGATCTCGCCGGTGATCGACGCGCGCAGGCCCACCTTCCCATGGATCGCCGGCGCGCTCAGCCCTTGCCAGCCTTTCTCCAGCACGAAGCCGCGGATCTCGCCGGCATCGTCCTTGGCCCACACCACAAAGACATCGGCAATCGGGCTGTTGGTGATCCACATTTTGCTGCCACTCAGCCGGTAGCCGCCCTCGACCTTTTTGGCGCGGGTGATCATCGAGCCCGGGTCAGAGCCGTGGTTCGGCTCGGTCAGCCCGAAGCAGCCGATGTATTCGCCACTGGCCAGCTTGGGCAGGTATTTCTGCTTGGTCGCTTCGTTGCCGAACTCAAAGATCGGCACCATCACCAGCGAGGACTGCACGCTCATCATCGAGCGATAGCCGGAATCGACGCGCTCCACTTCACGAGCGATCAGGCCGTAGCACACATAGTTCAGGCCGCTGCCGCCGTAGGCTTCGGGGATGGTGGCGCCGAGCAGGCCGGTGTCACCCATTTCGCGGAAGATCGCCGGGTCCGTGCGCTCGTGACGAAAGGCTTCCAGCACACGGGGTGCCAGCTTGTCGGCAGCAAACTGCTGGGCGCTGTCGCGCACCATGCGTTCTTCTTCGCTCAGCTGATGATCGATCAGCAGTGGGTCTTCCCAGTTGAAACGTGCTTTATCGGCCATGAGTCCACCTCTTCTTATATATAGAGCCCAGGCGCTGCACAGCACCCTAGAATGGAGGGAATCCTAAGCGGCATAGGAAAAGCGTTGCAAACGATGATTACGCACCCAATTGTGCGCTTTACTCACTCCGTGACAGCATAAGAGCGCTTTCATCCGTTATCACCAGTGAGCTTGTCGTATGCGCCGCAAAATCCCCAGTACCGCCGCATTGATCGCGTTCGAAGCTGCGGCACGCCATCAAAGCTTTACCCGCGCTGCCGAAGAGCTGGCGTTGACGCAAAGTGCAGTATGCCGCCAGATCGGTGCTTTAGAAGCCTTCCTCGGCCTGGATCTGTTTCGGCGTTCGCGCCGCGGCGTGGTGCTCACCGAGGCCGGACTGTCCTACAGCCGCCGGGTCACAGCCCAGCTCGATGCTGTAGAGCGCGATACCTTGTCGATCATGGGTCAGCAGGGTGCGATGAACCTTGAACTCGCCGTGGTGCCCACTTTTGCCACGCGCTGGCTGTTGCCGCGCCTGAAGCACTTTCAGCAAGAACACCCGCACGTCACGGTCAACCTGAACACCCGCACGCGCCCTTTTCTGTTCGCCGATACCCAGTTCGATGCCGCCATTTATTTCGGCGATGCCAACTGGTCCGGCACCCAGGCGCACTACCTGATGCCCGAATCCAGCGTTCCGGTATGCAGCCCAACCTGGCTGAAAGGACAACCAACCCTGGATGCGGAACAGATCGCCAGCCTGCCACTGCTACAGCAAAGCACCCGTCCCTATGCCTGGCGTCAATGGTTCGAGTCACAGGGCATGAGCGTAGCCCGAGACCTCACCGGTACACGCTACGAGCTGTTTTCCATGCTAGCGCAAGCGGCCATTCACGAAATGGGCGTGGCGCTGATTCCTGCTTTTCTTATCGAACAGGAGCTGGCAAGCGGTCAATTGATCATTGCCCACCCGCAGGCCAGCCATAACGACAAGGCCTATTACCTGATGATCCCTGATCGCAAGGCTGAGTCTGCCGCGCTGTGCACGTTTCGTGACTGGCTGATGAGCGAGGCCCGAAGCTATCGGCAATTCTTGGAAGAAAACGGCGCCGTCTTGTAGTTGCTTTTGCAAGGCACTACAGAGCATCGCGCAGCACATTTGTGAGGAGACTTCCACGCCATTCCCACTCTATGCCGTGCTTTTAGCACCCTACTTCACTTGGTCGTTGTGGATGTTTGGCTAAAAAACAAAGCTAACAGCGGCTTTTATCCAAATACCCCTTTAGTTCTGGATGAAAACGCGAGCGCTGCGCCCTTTCTTGGGGAAAAACAACAAAGAACCATTAGTCATTAACAGACTTGTAGTCCTGTGGACGTTTTGCTTCAAAACGGTTGAAGGCTGCTCTACAGACCTGCACAATGCCGCGCCCCTCCCTTTGGTATTAGACCTTAGGTGAGGTGTCTCAACCCATCCACATGGTGTGGCCGGGGCGATAAAAATAACGATCAAGTAGGAGACAGGAAGTGCTTATCGGCATTCCTCTAGAAACTCACACCGGGGAAACCCGCGTGGCTGCGACCCCGGAAACGGTGAAGAAACTCATCGGCCAGGGCCACCAGGTGACCGTTCAGGCTGCCGCCGGCAGCAACGCCAGCATCCCGGACAGCACCTATCAAGCCGTGGGTGCCACGATTGGCACGGCCGCCGACGCCTTCGCCGCCGACATCGTGCTCAAGGTTGTCGCCCCCAGCGACGCCGAACTGGCACAGATGAAGAGCGGCACCGTGCTGGTGGGCATGCTCAACCCCTTCAACGCCGAGCTGATCGCCAAACTGGCCGCCCAAGGCATCACCGCCTTCGCCCTGGAGGCCGCACCGCGCACCTCCCGCGCGCAAAGCCTGGATGTGCTGTCTTCCCAGGCCAATATCGCCGGCTACAAAGCCGTCTTGCTCGCCGCGCACCATTACCCGCGCTTCATGCCCATGCTGATGACCGCCGCCGGCACAGTGAAAGCCGCCCGCGTGCTGATTCTCGGCGCCGGAGTGGCCGGTTTGCAGGCCATTGCCACCGCCAAGCGTCTGGGCGCGGTAATCGAGGCTTCCGACGTGCGCCCGGCCGTGAAGGAACAGATCGAATCGCTCGGCGCCAAGTTCGTCGATGTGCCGTTCGAGACTGACGAAGAGCGCGAATGCGCCCAAGGCGTCGGCGGCTATGCCCGCCCCATGCCGCAATCCTGGATGGAACGCCAGGCCAAGGCGGTACACGAACGCGCCAAGCAGGCAGACATCGTCATTACCACCGCCCTGATTCCGGGTCGCCAGGCGCCCACCCTGCTGCAGGAAGCCACGGTCGCCGAGATGAAACCCGGCTCGGTGATCATCGACCTGGCTGCGGCACAAGGCGGCAACTGCCCGCTGACCGTCGCCGATCAAGTGGTCGTGCAGCATGGCGTGACCATTGTCGGCCACAGCAACCTGGCCGCCATGGTGCCGGCGGATGCCTCGGCTCTTTATGCCCGCAACCTGCTGGATTTCCTCAAGCTGGTCATCGACAAGGACGGCCAGTTCCACCTCAA
>CAYPFO010000109.1:0-5347 GCA_964410065.1 uncultured Pseudomonas sp. | reverse complement strand
TCGCACATAATCCGTAGGGGCGGATTCACTCGCCTAGCACCGAGGCTTCCGACACCTCCGGAGTTGCGAAAAACACCGTGGCTGGACGCTTCAGCGTTGGTCGCAACGGCTACGTGGCCTGAAGACGCTAC
This sequence comes from uncultured Pseudomonas sp., assembly GCA_964410065.1. GTDB lineage: Bacteria > Pseudomonadota > Gammaproteobacteria > Pseudomonadales > Pseudomonadaceae > Serpens. The sequence continues at coordinate 5,216 of CAYPFO010000109.1, read as the reverse complement.
GCCAGGCGAATGAATTCGCCCCTACGACACAGCGCCCAGGCACGTCGAAACTCAGCCCGAAAACCCGCCGCCCAGCACCTTGTACAGCTGCACGTAGTTCTCCAGCTGGCTGGACTTGTTCTGCAATGCCGCGTCGCGGGCGGAGAAGAAGCTCTGCTGGGCGCTAAGCACGGTGAGCACATCCACCGAGCCCGCACGGTATTGGGTTTCGGCCAGGCGGAAGGCGCGTTCAGCGTTGGCCAGCACGCGCTCCTGGCTGGCGGTCTGCAGTTGGCCTTCGCGTACGCCGATCAAGGCGTTCTCGACTTCGCCCAGCGCGGTGAGGACGGTCTGCCGGTAACCGTCGGCCAATTCCTGGTAGCGCTCCTGACTCAGTTCGACCTGACCACGCAGGGCGCCGCCACGAAAAATTGGCTGCAACAGCGAGGCACCAACGCTACTGGCCAGGTTGGCCGAGGAAAGCAGTCCAGACAACGCCGCATCTTCAAGACTGGCACCGGCGGTCAATGACAGGCTGGGGAACAACGCCGCGCGCGCCACGCCGATGTTGGCATTGGCCGCCTGCAACTGCGCCTCGGCGCGGCGCAGGTCGGGGCGACGCAGCAGCAATTCCGAAGGCAGCCCGCCGGACAACAACGGCGGCAGCGCCAGCGGCTCCAGCGAGTCGCCTTCGACCTTGGCAGCAAAGCCCTGGGGCGCATCGCCGAGCAGCAAGGCCAAGGCGTTTTCCGCCGTCTGGCGTTGCTGGCGCAGGCCGGGAATCGATGCTCGCCGTTGCTCCACCAGCGTCTGCTGCTGGACGAGATCCAGCTCGGTGCCAGCACCCAGGCGCACCTTGGCTTCGACCACCGCCAGCACACGCTCGGCGTTGGCCAGGTTTTCCTCGGCAATGCGCTGGCGCTCGCGCAGCTCCAGCACCTTGAAATAACTGGTGGCCACCGAGCCGTCCACGGTCAGCGCCACGCTGTCACGCTCATAGGCAGTCGCCTGGGCAGCCAAGTTGCTGCTGCGCTGGCCATCGCGGTTCTTGCCCCACACATCCAGCTCGTAGCTGGCGGACAGACCGGCGGAATATCGGGTGTTGCTGCCGCCGCCATTGTTGTCCGAAGCGCGCCCGCTGTTGCCACCGAGGCTGCCGTTCAGGCTCGGCAGCAGCGACGCACCGGCGATGCGTGCCTGGATATCCGCCTGGCGCACCCGGCTCATGGCGGTGGCCAGGTCGAGATTACTGGCGCGGGCGTCGGCAATCAGCCGTTCCAGTTCAGGGCTGGAAAACCCTTCCCACCACTGGGCTGACGGCCACTGGGCGCTGCCTTGGGCATGTTCCCAGGCCTCAGGCGTCGCAGCGGGCGGCGCCTCATACGTCGGCGCCAGGCTGCAGCCGGCCAACAGGGCGGCGGCTAACAGGGTCAATAGCGGTTTGTGCAAGGCAAAGGTCATGACGGGTTACTCAACAAATTACGTTCAAAAGCGTGGGCTTTTGGCCCACCTATCTACTTCTGCCTGTATCAATCCGAGGCCAGTGCCAACACCGGGTCCAGGTGCGCGGCCTTGCGTGCCGGCATCAGGCCGAAGATCAGCCCCGTCGCGAAGGCGCAACCGAACGCCAGCAGCACCGGCGCCAGGGTGAACTGCACGGCGGTGCCCAGGCTGCCGATCAAGGCGGCACTGCCCAAGCCGACCAGCACGCCGAGCACACCGCCAATGGCCGACACTACCAGCGCCTCGGTGATGAACTGCTGGAGGATGTTGCCGGTGCGTGCGCCGGTGGCCATGCGGATGCCGATTTCGCGGGTGCGCTCGGTGACGTTGACCAGCATGATGTTCATCACGCCGATGCCACCCACCAGCAAGGAAATCGCCGCAATGGAGCCCAGCAACACGGTCAGGGTGTCCTGCGTGGCCGTCACCGCATCGAGCAGGGAAGCGGTGTTGCGGATCTGGAAATCCTCGACGCCATTGTGGCGCGCCAGCAGTTCTTCGCGGATCCGCTCTTGCGTCTCGTCGATGCGCGACACATCGGCGATGTGTGCGGTAATGCTCTGCACGTAGCGCTGGCCGAACAGGCGCAGGCTGCCGGTGGAAAAGGGCATCAGTGCCACGTCGTCCTGGTCCTGGCCCCACGGCGTGGCGCCCTTGGCGCCCATGACCCCAACCACCTGGAACGGCACGTTCTGCACCAGCACGTAACGGCCCACCGGGTTGCTGTCATCGGGAAACAGGTTCCTGGCCACCGTCTGGCCGAGTACCACCACGGCAGCGTAGGAACGCTCGTCACTGTCGGTGAAAAAACTGCCTTGGGCCAAAGGCCATTCGCGCACCACCGGCATGCCGGCGTTGGTGGCGGTGATGCTGGTTTTGTAGTCGATGTTTCCGGCACGCAGCGTGGCGCTGCCCTGCAGCTCGCCGAGGGCATCGGTGACGTTGTCCAGCACGGCGATGGCCTGGGCATCGGCGGGCGTCAGGGTCGCGGTCACGCCTGTGGCCGAGCGCGGCATGTTCGGCGCGCCGGGGCGCACCGAAAGTAAATTGGTGCCCATCGAGCTGATGCGTTCAACCACCTGCTGACGTGCGCCATTGCCCACCGCCAGCATGGCCACTACCGAGGCGACGCCAATCACGATGCCGAGCAACGTCAGCACGGTGCGAAACAGATTGGACTTGAGCGCGCGCAAAGCCATGCGCACGGCTTCGCCGGTATCCGCCACGGCGACCCGTGCTGGTTGCTCATCAAGGTCCAGCGTTTTGACGGCCTGTACGGCCGACTCCGAGCGGCTCCCGCTGTCGGCGATGATCCGCCCATCCTTGATCTCGATCAGCCGGTCGGCATGACTGGCGACCTCACGGTCGTGGGTGATGATGATGACCGTCTTGCCCTGGCCGCTGAGCTCCTTGAGCAGCGCCAGCACTTCCTGGCCGCTGTGGCTGTCCAGCGCGCCGGTGGGTTCGTCGGCGAGGATCACCTCGGCGTCGTTCATCAGCGCGCGGGCAATCGACACCCGCTGCTGCTGGCCGCCGGATAGCTGGCTCGGACGGTTCTGCAGGCGCTCACCCAGGCCCAGGCGGGTAAGCAGTTCCTCAGCGCGCGCATGCCGCTCGGGCGCCGGGGTGCCGGCATAGATGGCCGGAATCTCCACGTTCTCCAGGGCATTGGCGCTGGAGATCAGGTTGTAGCTCTGGAACACGAAGCCGAACGCCTCGCGGCGCAGGGCCGCCAGCTCGTCGCGGTCGAGGTCGCCGACGGGGCGCCCGGCGAACCGGTATTCGCCGTGGGTCGGACGATCCAGGCAGCCGAGCAGGTTCATCAAGGTGCTCTTGCCGGAACCGGAGCTGCCGATGATGGCGACGAACTCGCCCTTGTGGATATCCAGCGAGACGTCGTGCAGCACTTGCACGGCCAGCTCGCCGCTGGTGTAGATCTTGTCGATGCCGCGCAGTTCGATCAATGCAGTCATGGCTGGCTACTCAAATTCGCGGGCCGCCGGCGCCCCGGCGTTGGCCAGGCGGTGCAGATACCGGCCTGCCGGTGCCGGCGGGCAGCATCACCTGTTCGTGTTCGTCCAGGCCGGCCAGCACCTCGACATTCACCCGGTCACGCAATCCGATGCGCACTTCCCGCTCCACCGGCTTGCCGTTCTCCAGCACCTTGAAGCGGTACACCGACCCCTCCGAGCTACGTTGCGGACGCTGGCCCTGCACGGTGGCCAGCGGCAGAAGCAGTACATCGCGGGCCTGGGCATTGACGAAGAACACCTGGGCGCTCATCTGCATCATCAATTCACCCTTCGGGTTGTCCACGTCGAACTCGGCGTTATAGAGCACCACGTTGTTGATTACCTCGGGAGTCGGCAGGATCTGGCGCAGGGTGGCTTCCCAACGTTTTTGCTGGCCGAGGGTGGTGAAATACACCGGCATGCCGACCTTCAGCTTGCCGATGTCCGCCTCGGACACCTGGGTCTTGACCGTCATGCTCGACAGGTCGGCGATCTGCAGGATCACCGGTGCCTGCTGATTGGCGTTGAGGGTCTGTCCCTGCTTGGCCGATTGCGACACCACGGTACCGTTCATGGGCGCGTAGATCTTGGTGTATTCCAGGTTGGCCTGGTCTTCCTTGAGGCTCGCCTCGGTCTGCGCAATCTGGGCCTGCAGCGCTTCGATCTGCGCGGCAGTGATTTCCACCTGGGCCTCGGCGCTCTGCAGCGACTCCTCGCTAGTGGCCCGCTCGGCAAACAATGCCTTTTGACGCGTGAACTGCGACCGGGCCAGACGGTGATGGGCCTGCTGCTGCCTGAGCTGGGCACGCTGGCTGGTCAGTTGCGCCTGGGTGGCGCCCACTTTGGCCGCGAACAACGTGGGGTCGATTTCCGCCAGCAACTGGCCTTCTTTCACCTGCTCGCCCAGTTCGACGTAAAGCTTGAGCAACTGGCCGGACACTTGTGTACCCACATCCACATAGTCTCGGGGCTGCAACGTGCCCAGAGCGGTGGTGCTGTCTTCGATGTCGCCTCGGCTGACCGTGGTGGTCGCGCCCTGCACGGAGGCCGTGGCGTCATTGTTCAGCATCCAGTACCCCAGCGCCGCGGCGACCAGAACGACGGGCAAACCGATAAACAGATAACGGCGAGAAGAACGGGCAGAGAAAAGCGACATGGAGCGAACGTTCCTGGCAAATGAGAATACGTGCTAAATACGGGGCCTATGGTAGGCAGTGCCACCCATCGGGTGAACCATGGAGAGGGTAAAAGGAAGGTAAAGGCAAACTGACAACTCGGGCGCAGACAGTCCGAGCGGCACCCATGAACACAACTCGTAAAGCGGCGACATGGCCTTCACCAAGCAAGCGCAACCCGTAGGGCGGCCACGCCCGCAGTAAGATGTTTGGCTGATAGCACACAGCATCACGGGCAGCCCGCCGGCGGTGTGCCCGATAACCACCGAACCAACTCCTCATCCGCGCAACGGGCGAGGCGGCCCTACTGGTGCAAAAGGATCCGCGGCCTAAAAACGACAAATCCCGCCGTAGCGGGATTCGTCAGAGCCAAAACGCGCTTAGATGTAGAAGGCCTTCAGCGGCGGGAAGCCGTTGAATTCCACTGCGCTGTAGCTGGTGGTGTAGGCACCGGTGGACAGCCAGTACAGGCGGTCACCGCTGGCCAGGTTGAGGGGCAGGCCGTACTTGTAGTTCTCGTACATGATGTCGGCGCTGTCGCAGGTCG
>CAYPFO010000108.1:0-5535 GCA_964410065.1 uncultured Pseudomonas sp. | reverse complement strand
TTACATAATTAAAGAGTCCATTTAAAAAAACCCCATAGAAAGAACAATAAGCTATGTTGGTGTTGATATCTCTTCCTTGGAGCTTTCTGATTCTAACTATCTTTTAAGCCTTTTTGATGAATGGGCAAAAGAGGCTGGAGTAACCCTACTAGTAGGCACAAAGGAAGATTTAATAGAAGCTGGATATCATCAATATGCCAAAGATAATAAAGGCAGGATATTTATATACGATAAGCCTGAATGGTCTAGCTATCAGCTCAATTGTAAGCTTCATAGATTGATAACACTACTAAACTATAATATTAATGAGTATACTGCTGTCTATGTAAATGGTGACTGGGAGGTCCAAGAAGGTTCATCTATAGTAAAGTAAAATGTTTTTATCCATAAAATACTGAGTGGCCCTGCTAGTTAACTATAGCATTTTGACTCCTAATATCAGAGAATAAAGTAGCAAACAGCTACTAGCTAATTTACTTAATCCCTTACTTATTACTATAAAGTTAATTCATAGCAGGCTATATTTTTCCCATCATCTTAATGAAATACTAAAATAAAAAAGCGCCCACTCCTAATTGGAATGGACGCGATTCTCATTGGCAAAGTAACTACTTATTGCTAAAATGCACCGCTCAAATCAAATCGTTAAAAGATGCACCGCTTTTGCACACCCCTAATTTTCATTGGCTAATTTTCATTGGCATATTTCCAACACATAGCGCGGGACGCTTCACCCAAAGGCTACGGCAGACTGCGCTCCATCACCATCCGGCTGTGTATCACGAACTGCTCCGGAGAGGTGTATTTTACCGAAATCATGCTACAAGCCGGTACCATCGCCACCGGTTGGGGCGGGCATGTGAGTGAGATTCGTTGGACACTCGACGGGTGAGCTTTCGAGCAAATGGGCAAACTTTTTTGACTAACACCACGCCTTGCATAGGATATGCAAAATACGCAATAGCGATATTTGGGAAAACAATTACCAATTTCCCCTTTGCCTCCATCGTAAAGTTTTCTCGTAGGTTGATTTTTTCAACAGAAATCAACCACAAATCCATTGAAGTTAACTTTGTCAACTTCTATAATAATAGCGGGAGGTGAGCCAATGAAAGAGATTAATATCGCAAAAACACTTGTGAGTAAGCGACGGGAAAAAGGCATAACGCAGGATGAGCTGGCTGAATATATCGGCGTTTCCAAGGCATCCGTTTCCAAGTGGGAAACAGGACAGAGTTATCCAGACATAACATTTCTGCCACAGCTCGCGGCGTATTTCAATATCAGCATTGACGAGCTGATGGATTATACCCCTCAAATGACAAAGGAGGATATCCGAAAGCTGTATCAAAAGTTAGCGTCGCGGTTTGCCGACGCGCCGATTGATGATACTTTAGCGGAATGCCGGAGTGTTATAAAAAAGTATTACTCTTGCTTTCCCTTGCTGATGCAGATGGTCATATTGCTTGTAAATCATCATATGCTTGCTGAAAGTACGGAGGGCAAAGAAGCAATCCTGCGTGAGGCATCGGATTTATGTGTCAGGATTAAAACGGAAAGCGGCGATGTTCGGCTTTCAAAAGAGGCGGTAAATATGCAGGCTGTCTGCTGTCTGGTTCTTAAAGAGCCTCAGTTGATATTAGATTTATTAGGTGAAACCATAAGACCACTCATGCAGGAAGAGGGACTGATTTCACAGGCATATCAATTGATGGGGAATGTAGTAAAGGCAAAAGAAATATCGCAGATCAATTTGTATCAATGTTTGGCGTCGCTGTTTGGCGCCACCCTGAATTACCTGCAGTTATGCACGGATGATTTTCAAAAAGCAGAAGAAACAATAAACAGGGCTTTGTCTCTTGCGAATATTTACAAGATGGAAAAACTTAATCCAAATGCGGTTATACAGCTCTATGTCGTTGGAGCGCATATATACTGCGCAAATGGATTCGCCGAAAAAGCGATTGATATGTTAAATAAATCCGTGGATGTTTGTATTGAAAATCTTTTCCCCTGCACGTTGCACGGAGACTCGTTTTTCGATTCTATTGACGCATGGCTGTCGGATTTGGATTTAGGCACTGCTCCTCCGCGCAGTGAAAAGATAATCAAGGAAAGCATCATGCAGGATGTACTCTTGAATCCCGCGTTTGCGGGACTTGCGGATGACCCCGGATATAAAAGCGCGGTTCAAAAACTAAAAAATTTTATAGGAGAAAACTGATATGGAATTGCTTAGAGAATACGCCGCCTTTTTGATACCGCTTTTGGTAATCGAGGTCGGTCTGGCTATTGTAACGCTGATTCACGTTTTCAAGCATAAAACGTATAAGCGCGGAAATCGTGTGCTTTGGATTATACTCAGTTTTGTTAATATCATCGGCCCTGTTCTGTATTTTACAATCGGCAAGGGGGATGAGTGATGAATATACTGACCATTCAAAACCTATCAAAAAGCTTTGGCAGCCAAAAGGTCATTGACAACCTTTCTTTCGCCGTACCGGAAGGTTCGGTTTTCGGATTCATCGGGCAAAACGGTGCGGGTAAAACCACTACCATGAAGATGGTTTTGGGACTGCTTAAAGCCGACAGCGGCGAAATGGTTGTATGCGGTAAAAAAGTGACTTTCGGGCAGACCAAAACAAACGATTATATCGGTTATTTGCCGGATGTCCCCGAATTTTACGGCTATATGCGGCCAAAGGAGTATTTGAGACTTTGCGGAGAGATTACCGAAATGGCTGACACGGCAATAAAAAGCCGCAGTGATGAATTGCTTTCGATTGTTGGGCTTGACGGCGTAAATAAAAAAATCAGCGGATTTTCACGAGGTATGAAACAGCGGTTGGGTTTCGCACAAGCATTGTTGAATGAGCCGAAGCTGCTGATTTGCGATGAACCGACCAGCGCCCTTGACCCTGTCGGGCGTAGGGAAATACTGGATATTCTCCGGCGGGTCAAAGGTAAAACCACCGTGATTTTCTCCACACACATTCTCTCTGATGTGGAGCGAATTTGTGACAGGATTGCGGTATTGGACAAAGGGAAACTGGCGCTTACGGGGACTCTTTCCGAATTGAAATCGAGGCATAAAGCGGATGGACTGATGATTGAATTTGCTTCCAATGCCGACAAAGAGCGTTTTACCGCTCTTCCACAAATTGTGCCGCTTATGATGGGAGCGGAGCAAAACGGCATAAGTGTTACGCTCCATGCCGCTGATGTTACAGGGGTAGAAACTGCTGTGCTGAACGCACTTGCGGGAAACAGGATTAACCCTGTAAAACTTGAAGTAGCGGAGCCGACTATCGAAAATCTGTTTATGGAGGTGGTGCAATGAGAGCCTATTTAGCGTTTACCAAAAAGGAATTTACGGAAAGTTTCCGCACATATAAGCTTGTGATTATGCTTGCCGTGTTCCTGCTCTTTGGAATTATGAATCCGCTTTTCGCAAAGCTAACGCCGGCGCTCTTGGAGAGCATGGCCACCGACGGAATGGTGATTTCGATATCCGAACCCACGGCAATGGACTCATGGACGCAGTTTTTTAAGAACGTAGGACAAATGGGAATACTTGTATTGGCGATACTATTTGCCGGTATTATGGCAAATGAATTTAGCCGCGGCACACTCGTTAACATCCTCACAAAAGGCATGAAGCGGCACACGGTTATTCTCTCTAAATTTACGGCGGCGTCTGTTATTTGGACGCTTTCTTATTTTCTCTGTCTTGCGGTGACTTATGGTTATACGGCATATTTTTGGGAGAACACGGGATTGCACCATGTATTTTTAGCATTTTTCAGTCCGTGGGTATTCGGAATATTATTGATAGTATTGTTGATTTTAGGCGGGACGCTGTTCAAAACCTTTTCCGGCAGTCTGCTTTTGTGCGGCGGCGCGGTTGTCGTAATGTTCCTATTGAATATCGCCCCAAAAGCACAGAAATATAACCCGGTCACGCTGATTGGTGATAATATGGCTTTGCTTGCTGATATAAAATCGGCGTCTGACTTTATACCTGCGCTTGTCATTTGTGCTGTATTGATTGTTGTGTTGGTGGCGGCGTCTGTTGTGGTGTTTAACAAAAAGCAAGTATAACGCGAGTCCGATACTGTCTAGATTTTTTGACGGAAGATCATTATCTTAAAAAGACCGCTCCGGTGGTCTTTTTTCATTGCCCCGAAGGAGGTGTAGCCGTTTGCAATCAACTTCATACGATTTACAGAAATACTCAAAGTCAATGAGGAAAAGCGCGTGGTCAGCGTTACGTTGCGTCCGCTGATTGCCGACTGCACCGGCGTGATTTTCTTCACCGACCTTCAGCTTCAGGAAGGTGACCGACTCACCGGCTACATGCCGCACACCACTACGATGCTGAAGAACTCATCAAATCCTGCGCGCTACCATAACGGCGTGGTTCGCAACGGCGACACCATTATCATTTTCAATCTCAGCGGAATCTCTGACGGGGCTGCTCACGTTGACAATGGCGGTACCTCATCGGGGTTAGACTGTTACATTTACCCCATTCAAGACATGGCAGCCGGAAGCATATCGCTATCACAAAGCGCGGGTTCTCATGCTGTCACATTCCTTGCGGCGGCGAACGCCGGTGACGAACTTGCGCTGCTTGCAAGCAAACAGCAGTGTTTGAAGAACGGCATGGCAACTACAAAAAATGGATTTTATCAATATACCGCCGCCTATGACAGTAAGCATCAGGTGAAGCTGGAGGACAGGAAGTCGGCGCGGGTGTTCTTTGAATATACAGAGAACGGCCATGAGCAGGGTTCATGGGCAACGCCCGGATGTACGAGGCGCTTCGAGATTACGGCGACAGGCTGGACACAGTCGGTATTTTTACGTTTGAGGTGGATATCACCGGCACGATTTCCGAAACCGGCACCAGCATTTCAAGTATGCTGACCTATATCGATAAATGGCCGCACATCAAGTGGCTGCTGACCATCATGAACCACGGCACAGCTTCCATCTTTACCGCGCTCCGGAATAACACGAACGGCGCGAAAGACAAGTTCCTGTCGGAGATCGTGCTTATCATGCAGAAATATCCGTGGTGCGCCGGAGTAGATATCGATCTGGAGCGCGGCGGCGAATATGAGAACCGCGACGCGGCTAACGCGCTGTTCCGCGATATTTACCAGACGGTCAAGGTATACAACCCGGTGAAGCTGGTCAACATCTGCCTGCCCGGTATGACTTCCGTTAACGGCTCGGTGGGCGGCGAGAACTGGTGCGTATACGCCGACCTCAACGCATATTGCGATACCGCTTCCATTATGAGCTACGGCATGGCGTGGGCTGGCTCCGCGCCCGGTCCCGTATCGCCGAGAAGCTGGCTGGAGGGGATTTATGACTACGCCACGCAAGTGATGTCTCCGGATAAGATATTCCTCGGGCTCCCGGCTTACGGCTGGAACTGGCAGATTTATGACACACCGGAAAAGAATAGCTCCGAAGTCACAGCTTAACATTCAACTATTTACGGCTCGCCAATCGGCGGGCTGTTTT
>CAYPFO010000107.1:0-5939 GCA_964410065.1 uncultured Pseudomonas sp. | reverse complement strand
GCGCCGCCCAGCGGGCCTTCGATCATGATGTCCAGCGGCGTGACGATGCGCTCGGGCTTGCCATAGGGCACTTCCCAAGGCTGCTCGAAACCGGGGATGTTCAGGTTGGAGACGGTGAAGCCGGTCAGGCCGGCCTTGGGCTTGGCGCCGCGCCCGGTGGCGCCTTCGTCGCGAATCTCGCCGCCCGAGCCGGTGGAGGCGCCGGGGAACGGCGCAATGGCGGTCGGGTGGTTGTGGGTTTCCACCTTCATCAGGATGTGTACGGGTTCCTGATTGGCAGCGTACTCGCCGGTCTGCGGGTTCGGGTAGAAACGCCCGGCAGTGTGGCCGACGATTACGGCGGCGTTGTCCTTGTACGCGGACAGCACACCCTCACTGTTCATCTGGAAGGTGTTCTTGATCATCCCGAACAGGGACTTTTCCTGGCTCTCGCCGTCGATGTCCCAGCTGGCATTGAAGATCTTGTGCCGGCAGTGTTCGGAGTTGGCCTGGGCGAACATCATCAGTTCGATGTCGTGGGGGTTGCGGCCCAGGTCACCGAAGCTCTTTACCAGGTAGTCGATCTCGTCCTCGGCAAGGGCCAGACCCAGCTCGGTGTTGGCCTTTTCCAGCGCGGCGCGACCGCCGCCCAGCACGTCCACCGCCGTCAGCGGCTTGGGCTGGGCATGGCTGAACAGGCCGGCGGCCTCTTCGAAGCGCTGCAGCACCATTTGCGTCATGCGGTCATGCAGCAACGCGGTCACCTGGGCGACATCGGCTTCACTCAACTCGCCGGTCACGTAATAGGCGATGCCACGTTCCAGGCGCTGAATCTTGCCGAGGCCGCAGTTGTGGGCGATATCGCTGGCCTTGCTCGACCAGGGTGACAAGGTGCCGAAGCGCGGCACGCTGAGGAACAGCCGACCGGCAGGTTCCTGCACCGGCACACTGGGACCGTACTTGAGCAAGCGTGCCAATACGCCTTGCTCAGCATCGGTCAACTCACCGGCCACATCGGCAAAGTGTGCGAACTCGGCGTACAGCCCAGTCACCGCTGGAACCTTGCTGGTCAGTTGCTCAAGCAATTTGCCATGGCGGAAGGCAGAAAGGGCGGGAGCGCCGCGCAGGATCAACATTGTCGGAACAGCCTCGGAAGGGGGAGCGGGAAACGACGCATTCTACCCTATGCCGACGCTCTAGGCTAAAGCCTGCTACAGGCGGATTCGAAATCGTGCTGCCGCTATCAGAGGGTTTTTCCGCTGTCTAGATATGGCCCACCGCCGGCATTGCGTATAATGCGCGTCATGTTTGCCCAATCTGCGTTCAGCATGCGCTACACCTGCCGGCTATTGGCAACCAGTCTCTTCCTGATACTCATGGGCTGCGAGGCCAAACAGCCTCCTACCCTTGAGCGCGTAAAGGGGGAAGGCATGCTGCGCGTGATTACCCGCAACAGCCCTTCCACCTATTTCCAGGACCGCAACGGCGGCAGCGGTTTCGAATACGAATTACTGGAACGCTTCGCCAACGACCTGGGCGTCGAGCTGCGCATCGAAACCGCCGAGAACCTGGACGACCTCTATACCCGTCTCAACGAACCCGGCGGTCCGGTTCTGGCCGTTTCCGGACTGATCACGGGCAAGTCCCGCCTCTCCCAAGTTCAGTTGTCGCGCCCTTACCTGGACGTCACCTCGCAGGTCATCTACCGCAACGGACAGACTCGCCCCAGACGCCCCCCTGAGCTGGTCGGCCTGCCTATCATGGTGGTCAAAGGCAGCAGCCATGCCGAACAGCTGGCTGAGCTCAAGACCTTGCTGCCGAAACTGGAGTACGAAGAATCCGATGCAGTTGAGGCCGTCGACCTGCTGCGCATGGTGGATGAAGGTCAATTGGCGCTGACCGTGGTGGACTCCAACGAGCTGGCCATCAATCAGGTGTACTTTCCACGCATTCGTGTGGCTTTCGACCTGGGCGACACCGGCACCCTGAACTGGGCAGTGGCCGCAGGCGAAGATCGCAGCCTACTGAACCGGATCGATGCCTTTCTCGAGCGCGTCGAAAAAGAAGGCTTCCTGCAGCGCCTGAGTGAACGCTACTACGGGCATCTTGAGGTACTCGGCTTTGTCGGCGCGAATACCTTTGCCAAACACCTGCAGCAACGGCTGCCGCGCTATGAGCAGCAATTTCGCCGCGCGGCCGACGAATACCGTATCGATTGGCGCCTGCTCGCCGCCATCGGCTATCAGGAATCCCATTGGAAGCCCAACGCCGTGTCCAAGACCGGCGTACGCGGCCTGATGATGCTGACCCAGAACACCGCCAAGGCCATGGGTGTCTCCAATCGACTCGACCCCACGCAGAGCATCCAGGGCGGCGCCAAGTATTTCGCCCACGTCTATCACGGCCTCCCCGACAGCATCGTCGAGCCGGACCGCACCTGGTTCGCCCTTGCCGCCTACAACGTGGGCGGTGGTCACCTCGAGGATGCCCGCAAGCTGACCCAGGGTGCAGGGCTGGACCCGAATAAATGGCTGGACGTGAAAAAGATCCTGCCGCGCCTGGCACAAAAGAAGTGGTACACCAAGACACGCTACGGTTATGCCCGCGGCGGCGAGCCGGTGCATTACGTGGCCAACATTCGCCGTTATTACGACATCCTCACCTGGTCCACCCTGCCCCAACTGGAAGACACCCAACTTGCCGAGCGAGGCTTCCATATTCCTGGCATCCACAAGCCTGAGCTGATCATCGAACCCCCGCTCTGACCACGGCCGGCGACGGCCTCCCCAATTTCAGCTTGCGGTATTAATCGCGCTTCGCAGTGCGAGCCGTGATTCACTGCCATTCGCCTTTCACCTGCCTGCTTATTCAATAAAAACATATGAGTATGCGATTTTCGTATTTTCATAGCATATAGCTATCGCGCAGAATGCCTTCCATCGCTGACCAAACCCGGTCACATCAATTCACGCCCCTGCGGCTGTGCGAGGAAGCCTTAATGTTCAAGAAACTGTTGCTGGCCACCGCCCTGACGTCCACGCTGTTCGGCGCCACCGCCCAGGCCGACAGCACCCCGCTGCTTAACGCCTCCTACGACGTTGCGCGCGAACTGTTCACTGAAATCAACCCGAAGTTCATCGCTCATTGGAAAGCCACTACGGGCGATGACATCAAGGTTGACCAATCCTTCGCCGGCACCTCCAAGCAGGCGCAAGACATCATTCAGGGCAAGAAGGTCGACACCGTCACCTTCAACCAGGTGACAGACGTGGACATCCTCGCCAAGCGCCGCCTGCTCAATGCCGACTGGGCCACCGAGTTCCCCAACAACAGCTCGCCCTACTACAGCACCATCGGTTTCCTGGTGCGTGAGGGCAACCCGAAGAACATCCAGAGCTGGGACGACCTGGTGCGCGATGACGTGAAGGTGGTGTTCCCCAACCCGAAAACCTCCGGCAACGCTCGTTACACCTACCTGGCGGCCTGGCTGTTTGCCAACGAGAAGTTCAACGGCGACGAAGCCAAGATCAAGAAGTTCGTCGGTAAGCTGCTGCACAACGTGGAAAACTTCCCCACCGGGGGCCGTGGCGCCACCGTGGCGTTTGCCCAGAACGGCCAGGGTGATGCCCTGCTGACCTTTGAATCTGAAGTGATCAACATCGCCAAGCATCCCGACTTCGCCGCGGGCAAGTTCCAGCCGGTGATTCCGCCGCTGAGCGTGCTGGCCGAGTTCCCGGTGGCCATTGTCGACAAGGTGGTCGACCAGAAGGGCACCCGCAAGCAGGCCACCGAGTTCCTCAACTTCCAGTACACCCAGGATGTGCAGCAGCTGCTGACGACCTTCAACCTGCGCGTGCACCATCCGGAAGTGGTCAAGGCCACCGAGGCGCAGTTCGCCAAGGTCAAGCTGATCAACCCCACCGAGGTGCTCGGCAGCTGGGACGAGATCACCGCGAAGCATTTCGGCAGCAACGGCGTACTCGACCAGCTGCTGGCGCAAAGCCCCAACTGAGTTTCGCTCCTGTAAACTACGCCGCCCGCAGTGGGCGGCGTCGCTTTTTGTAGCGAGCCGCTGCGTCTTTTTTTCAGTAGGACAAGCGATTTCCCGTGACGCTTAATACCTTCCGCTTCTTTCATCAGGCACCCACCCTGCCAGGTTTCGGGCTGAGCTTCGGCATCAGCACCCTGTACCTGTCGCTGGTCATCCTGTTTCCGATTTCCGCCTTGCTGGTGTACGTCAGCGACCTGTCCTGGGCACAGTACTGGCAAGCGATCAGTGATCGCCGCGTGGTGGCCAGTTACTGGGTCACCGTCAGTGGCGCCTTCTACTCGACCATCGCCGCGACGCTGATCGGTCTGTTACTGGCCTGGATCATTACCCGCTACGACTTTCCGGGTCGCCGTCTGGTGGATGCCCTGGTGGACCTGCCTTTCGCCCTGCCCACCTCGGTGGCTGGCCTGACCCTGGCCACATTGCTGGTACCCGGTGGCTGGCTGGGCCAGTGGTTCGATGCAGTGGGCATCAAGATCGCCTACGCCTACCCCGGCATCCTGATCGCCATGACATTTACCAGCCTGCCCTTCGTGGTGCGCACGGTGCAGCCGGTCCTCCTGGAAATGGGCAACGACTACGAAGAAGCCGGCCGCACCCTGGGCGCCAGCAAGTTGCAGATCTTTTTCTACGTGATGCTGCCGACCCTGTATCCCGCCCTGATTACCGGCGCGGCGCAATCCTTCGTGCGCGGCCTGGGTGAGTTCGGCGCGGTGATCATGATCGCCGGCAACATGCCGTTCAAAACCGAAGTGTCCTCGCTGATGATCTTTGTCCGCCTGCAGGAATTCGACTACGGGGCCGCTTCGGCGATCGCCTCGGTCATTCTGCTCGCCTCCCTGGCCATGCTGTTCACCCTGCAGGTGATCCAGAGCCACATCTTCCGCTGGCAGCGCAAGAAATGAAAAAACCCGTTTATTGGCATCAATGGCTGCTCATCGGCCTGGGCCTCGCCACCGTCACCCTGCTGCTGCTGGTCCCGCTGGCGCTGATCTTCACCAAGGCGTTGAGTGGCGGCCTCGGGTTGCTGTGGTCGAACCTGTCCGAAGACTACATGCTCCACGCGATCATGCTCACCGTGCTGGTGGCGGTGGTCACCGTGCCGATCAACCTGGTGTTCGGCATCTGCCTGGCCTGGTGCGTGACCCATTACGACTTTCGCGGCCGCCGCCTGCTGTCTACCCTGATCGACATCCCTTACGCGGTGTCCCCCGTGGTGGCTGGCCTGTGCTACCTGGTGATTTATGGCGTCGAAGGCGTGGTCGGCCAGTGGTTTTACGATCGCGATATCCAGCTGATGTTCGCCTGGCCGGGCATCATCATGGTCACCGTGTTCGTCACCGCACCCTATGTGGCGCGCATCCTGATCCCGACCATGCAATCACAGGGCACCGAGGAAGAAACCGCCGCACTGACGCTGGGTGCCAGCGGCTGGCAGATCTTCCGCCACGTGACCCTGCCGAACATCAAGTGGGCGCTGCTGTATGGCGTGGTGGTCACCAACGCCCGCGCAGTCGGCGAGTTCGGCGCGGTGTCGGTGGTGTCCGGCACCATCATGAACCAGACGCTGACCCTGCCGCTGCTGGTCGACCAGTTGAACAACGACTACAAGACCGCCGCCGCCTTTACCGCCGCGGCCCTGCTCGCCTGCATGGCGCTGCTCACCCTGCTGCTGAAGACCTTCATGGAATGGCGCCAGCGCCAGGCGATGCTCAAGGCCGAAGCCCAGTAACCAAAAGAAGCCCCGCATCTGCGGGGCTTCTTCTAGGGTCTGTTCCCGTTTCGCGCACGGCCGCGACGGAGCCCGTTTTTTCGCGACACAAGGCACGAGTCCCGCCGGTTGGTCGGTCCAAATAAGCGACGAGAACCGCTGGATCGCGCAAAAACCGGCCCGTCCCGTCGGGTTGCG
>CAYPFO010000106.1:0-6065 GCA_964410065.1 uncultured Pseudomonas sp. | reverse complement strand
CAACGCGAAGGCTCGGCCCAGGCTGGCATCTTCCACCACCTGATCACTCTGCCGACCTACCACACCGCCGCGCTGTCCACCGACAACCTTGCCAAGGGCTACTTCGCCGACCAGGCCATGCTGGCCTACGTGAAGGGTGTCCAGCGTGAAGAGCTTCGCCAAGGTATCGCCTGCGTCCGTCACCAGAACATGGCTGGCTCCGACATCGGCGACAACCACAAGGAATACTTCGCGGGTGAAGCTGCCCTGAAGGCAAGCGGCAAAGACAACACCATGAACCAGTTCCACTAAGAACTGGTACGCCGAGCGGCATCAGTCGCGAGGTACGGTGCAGCACAAAAGCCCTGACAGCAATGTCAGGGCTTTTTTATGAGTAAAGACAGCTAAAAGCAGCTAACAGGCGGTTAATTCTCTTCTATGCGGTGCAGATATCAATGCTCCCAGGGGCAATTTACTTGCCATCGTATCGGGCCTACAATACTGGCTCTTCACGGGCGGTACGCTCTGCGTCGCCCCATAGACGCATCAGAGCCCCCCACAGGAGTCCGGCATGACCGATGTTTCCAGCCTCTCCCACAATTGGGCATTTGCCGTATTCATCCTTGGCATTGTGGCGTTGTGTGCATTCATGCTTGGTGTCTCCAGCCTGCTCGGCAGCAAGGCGTGGGGACGCAGCAAGAACGAGCCGTTTGAATCCGGCATCGTTTCCACCGGCACCTCGCGTCTACGCCTGTCGGCGAAATTCTATCTGGTCGCGATGCTCTTCGTGATCTTCGACATCGAAGCTCTATTTCTCTTTGCCTGGGCTGTTTCAGTGCGCGAAAGCGGCTGGGCAGGCCTCATTGAAGCTACCCTTTTCATAGCAATTCTGTTGGCGGGTCTTGTTTATCTTTGGCGGATCGGGGCGCTCGACTGGGCGCCAGCCGGCCGTCGCGAGCGACAGGCGAAGCTAAAACAATGAGGCTTTGGCAATGCAATACACGCTTACCAGGATCGACCCGGATGCTGCGAATGAGCAGTATCCGATCGGCCAACGGGAGACCGTAGCCGATCCGCTTCTCGAAGATCAGGTCCACAAGAACATCTTCATGGGCAAACTTGAAGATGTTCTACACAACGCAGTGAACTGGGGGCGCAAAAACTCCCTTTGGCCATACAACTTCGGCCTTTCCTGCTGTTATGTGGAAATGACCACCGCCTTTACCGCCCCCCACGACGTTGCCCGCTTCGGTGCCGAAGTCATTCGCGCTTCGCCACGCCAGGCTGACTTCATGGTGATTGCCGGCACGCCGTTCATCAAGATGGCACCGGTCATCCAGCGACTCTATGAGCAGATGCTTGAGCCGAAATGGGTAATCTCCATGGGAGCCTGCGCCAATTCGGGGGGAATGTACGATATCTACTCGGTCGTTCAAGGCGTGGACAAGTTCCTGCCGGTGGACGTCTACATCCCTGGCTGCCCTCCTCGCCCCGAGGCATTTCTGCAGGGATTGATGCTGCTGCAGGAATCCATTGGCAAGGAGCGCCGTCCGTTGTCCTGGGTGGTTGGCGATCAAGGCGTTTACCGTGCCGAGATGCCTTCACAAAAGGAACAGCGCCGCGAACAACGCATACAGGTTACCAACCTGCGCAGCCCAGACGAAGTGTGACCCAGCGTCGCAGGTGCTTTGCATCTGCACCTGACTCACTCCACCGTTGACCGAAAGTGATCGAGATCATGACTGCAGGCAGTGCTCTGTACATCCCGCCTTACCGGGCTGACGACCAGGATGTCGTCGCCGAACTGAGTGCGCGCTTCGGCGCCGAAACCTTCATCGAACAACCTACTCGCACCGGAATGCCTGTGCTGTGGGTGCAGCGCGAAAAGCTCATCGACGTCCTTAGCTTCCTGCGCCAGGTCAGCAAGCCCTACGTGATGCTCTATGACCTGAGCGCCGTGGACGAGCGTCTGCGCACCAAGCGTCGCGGGCTGCCCGGCGCCGACTTCAGCGTGTTCTATCACCTGATGTCGCTGGAGCGAAACAGCGACGTGATGATCAAAGTGTCGCTGATGGAAGGCGACCTGAACCTGCCGACCGTTACCCGTATCTGGCCGAACGCCAACTGGTACGAGCGCGAAGTCTGGGACATGTACGGGATCACCTTCACCGGCCACCCGTTCCTGACCCGCATGCTGATGCCGTCCACCTGGGAAGGTCACCCGCTGCGCAAGGACTACCCGGCACGCGCCACTGAATTCGACCCGTACAGCCTGAGTGCCGCCAAGCAGGACATGGAGCAGGAAGCCCTGCGCTTCCGCCCCGAGGACTGGGGGATGAAGCGCCAGGGCGAGCACGAGGACTTCATGTTCCTCAACCTCGGCCCCAACCACCCCTCTGCCCACGGCGCCTTTCGCATCATCCTGCAGCTGGATGGCGAAGAAATCGTCGACTGCGTACCGGAAATTGGCTACCACCATCGTGGTGCCGAAAAAATGGCCGAGCGCCAGAGCTGGCACAGCTTCATTCCCTACACCGACCGCATCGACTACCTGGGCGGGGTGATGAACAACCTGCCCTATGTGCTGGCAGTTGAGAAGCTGGCGGGTATCACGGTGCCGGACCGCGTCGACTTTATCCGCGTGATGATGGCCGAGTTCTTCCGCATCCAGAACCACCTGCTCTACCTCGGCACTTACATCCAGGACGTCGGCGCCATGACCCCGGTGTTCTTTACCTTCACCGACCGCCAGCGCGCCTACAAGGTCATCGAGGCCATCACCGGCTTTCGCATGCACCCGGCCTGGTACCGCATTGGCGGAGTCGCCCACGACCTGCCGCGCGGTTGGGAAAAACTGGTGCGTGAGTTCCTCGACTGGATGCCCAAGCGCCTCAACGAATACGAAACTGCTGCGCTGAAGAACAGCATCCTGATCGGCCGTACCAAGGGTGTCGCCGCCTATAACACCAAGGAAGCCCTCGAATGGGGCACCACCGGTGCCGGCCTGCGCGCGACCGGTTGCGACTTCGACATTCGCAAAGCCCGCCCTTACTCCGGCTACCAGCACTTCGACTTTGAAATTCCGCTGGCCGTGAACGGCGACGCCTATGACCGCTGCATGGTCAAGATGGGCGAAATGCGCGAGAGCTTGAAGATCATCGAGCAGTGCCTGCACCACATGCCGGAAGGGCCTTACAAGGCTGATCACCCGCTGACCACGCCGCCGCCCAAAGAGCGCACGCTGCAGCACATCGAGACCCTGATCACCCACTTCCTGCAAGTCTCCTGGGGCCCGGTGATGCCGGCCAACGAGAGCTTCCAGATGATCGAAGCGACCAAGGGCATCAACAGCTACTACCTGACCAGCGACGGCAGCACCATGAGCTACCGCACGCGTATCCGCACGCCCAGCTTCCCGCACCTGCAACAGATTCCGGCGGTGATTCGCGGCAGCATGGTGTCTGACCTGATCGCCTACCTGGGCAGTATCGACTTCGTTATGGCCGACGTGGACCGCTGATATGAGCACTTTGATTCAGACCGACCGTTTTGCCCTCAGCGACACCGAGCGCTCGGCCATCGAGCATGAAATGCACCATTACGAGGACCCGCGCGCGGCGTCCATCGAGGCGCTGAAAATCGTCCAGAATACCCGCGGCTGGGTGCCGGACGGTGCCTGCGACGCCATCGGCGAGGTGCTAGGCATTCCCGCCAGCGACGTCGAAGGCGTGGCGACCTTCTATAGCCAGATCTTCCGGGTCCCGGTGGGCCGCCACATCATTCGCGTGTGCGACAGCATGACCTGCTACATCGGCGGCCACGAGAACGTGCTTGACAGCATCAAGCAGCAGATCGGCATCGAACCTGGCCAGACCACTGCCGACGGGCGCTTCACGCTGATTCCCGTGTGCTGCCTGGGCAACTGCGACAAGGCCCCTGCGCTGATGATCGACGATGACACCTACGGCGATGTACAGCCCGGCGGTGTGGCGAAATTGCTGGAGGACTACCCATGACCCTTCCCTCTTTCGGCCCGATCAACCGCATCGAACGTCGCGAAGAAACCCATCCGCTAACCTGGCGTCTGCGCGATGACGGTCAACCGGTCTGGCTTGACGAATACCAGCAGAAAAATGGCTACGCCGCCGCGCGCAAGGCCCTGGCCGACATGGCCCAGGCCGACATCGTGCAGACCGTCAAGGATTCCGGCCTCAAAGGCCGGGGCGGCGCCGGCTTCCCCACCGGGGTGAAGTGGGGGCTGATGCCAGCCGATGAGTCGCTGAACATCCGCTACCTGCTGTGCAACGCGGACGAGATGGAGCCCAACACCTGGAAGGATCGCCTGCTCATGGAGCAGCTGCCGCACCTTTTGGTAGAAGGTATGCTGATCAGCGCCCGCGCACTCAAGGCCTACCGTGGCTATATCTTCCTGCGCGGCGAATACGTCGACGCGGCGCGCAACCTGACTCGCGCCATTGACGAAGCCAAGGCGGCTGGCCTGCTGGGCAAGAACATCCTGGGTTCGGGCTTCGATTTCGAACTCTTCGTGCACACCGGCGCCGGCCGCTACATCTGCGGCGAAGAAACCGCGCTGATCAACTCGCTGGAAGGCCGCCGCGCCAACCCCCGCGCCAAGCCACCGTTCCCTGCCGCCGTCGGCGTATGGGGCAAGCCGACCTGTGTCAACAACGTGGAAACCCTGTGCAACGTGCCGGCCATCGTCGGCAATGGCGTGGACTGGTACAAGTCGCTGTGCCGCCCCGGCAGCGAAGACATGGGCACCAAGCTCATGGGCTTCTCCGGCAAGGTCAAGAATCCGGGCATCTGGGAACTGCCCTTCGGCATCACCGCCCGCGAGCTGTTCGAGGACTACGCCGGCGGCATGAAGAATGGCCATACGCTGAAATGCTGGCAGCCCGGCGGAGCCGGCACCGGCTTCCTGCTGCCTGAGCACCTCGAAGCGCAGATGTACGCCGGCGGTATCGCCAAGGTCGGCACGCGCATGGGCACCGGCTTGGCCTTGGCCGTGGATGATTCGATCAACATGGTGTCGCTGCTGCGCAACATGGAGGAGTTTTTCGCTCGCGAATCCTGCGGCTGGTGCACCCCCTGTCGCGATGGACTGCCGTGGAGCGTCAAGACCCTGCGTGCGCTGGAGCGCGGTCAGGGCACCAGTCAGGACATCGACATCCTGCTGGGCCTGGTCGATTTCCTCGGCCCGGGCAAGACCTTCTGTGCCCATGCACCCGGTGCGGTAGAGCCGCTGGGCAGTGCAATCAAGTATTTCCGCTCGGAGTTCGAGGCGGGCGTCAGCCAGGCGGCTCTCCCCGCCATGCAGCCGGCATAGAGAATTGAAAGACGCTGGAGGCCAGAGGCTGAAGGCTGGACGAACACGCGACTTGGATCTCGTTCAGCTTTCGCCCTCGGCCTCCAGCCCTAGAAAAGAATCCTATTAGCCAGGCCCGCTTCGGCGGGTAAGAAGACACTAGAAATGGCCACTATCCACGTAGACGGCAAAGACTACGAAGTCGACGGAGCGGACAACCTGTTGCAGGCCTGCCTGTCGCTCGGTCTCGACATCCCCTACTTCTGCTGGCACCCGGCGCTCGGTAGCGTCGGCGCCTGCCGCCAGTGCGCGGTCAAGCAGTACAGCGACGAAAACGACACCCGCGGCCGGCTGGTCATGTCCTGCATGACCCCGGCCACCGACAACAGCTGGATCTCCATTGATGACGAGGAAGCCAAGGCGTTTCGCGCCAGCGTCGTCGAATGGCTGATGGTCAACCACCCGCACGACTGCCCCGTGTGCGAGGAAGGCGGACATTGCCATCTGCAGGACATGACCGTGATGACCGGCCACAACCAGCGCCGTTATCGCTTCAGCAAACGCACCCACCAAAACCAGGAGCTCGGCCCCTTCATCGCCCACGAGATGAACCGCTGCATCGCCTGCTACCGCTGCGTGCGCTACTACAAGGACTACGCCGGCGGCACTGACCTTGGTGTGTTCGGTGCCAACGACAACGTGTATTTCGGGCGTGTCGAAGACGGCGTGCTGGAAAGCGAATTCTCGGGCACCCTCACCG
>CAYPFO010000105.1:0-6178 GCA_964410065.1 uncultured Pseudomonas sp. | reverse complement strand
CGTTCCACGGCATGAACGCCACGCGCAGGTTCTGACCCAGCGCCAGTTCGCCCATATCAGTAGACGGACCATCGGCCATGATGTCGCTACGCTGAACCACATCACCCTTGCGCACCAGCGGACGCTGGTTGATGCAGGTGTTCTGGTTGGAACGGGTGTACTTGGTGAGGTTGTAGATATCCACACCGGCTTCACCGGTTTCAACTTCGTCATCATGCACACGCACGACGATCCGGCTGGCGTCGACAGAGTCGATGACGCCACCACGACGGGCCACGACGCAGACGCCGGAGTCACGGGCGACGTTGCGCTCCATGCCGGTGCCTACCAGGGGCTTGTCGGAGCGCAGGGTCGGCACGGCCTGACGCTGCATGTTCGAACCCATCAGTGCACGGTTGGCGTCATCGTGCTCCAGGAACGGAATCAGCGAAGCGGCAACGGACACCACCTGACGCGGCGACACGTCCATCAGGGTCACGTCTTCGGGAGCCTTGACGGTGAACTCGTTGAGGTGACGTACCGTTACCAGTTCGTCGGTCAGGATGTTCTGTTCGTTCATGGTCGCCGACGCCTGAGCGACGACGTGATCGGCTTCCTCAATGGCGGACAGGAACACGATCTCGTCGGTAACCTTGCCTTCCTTGACCACCCGGTATGGGCTTTCCAGGAAGCCGTACTTGTTCGTACGGGCATAGGCGGCCAGCGAGTTGATCAGACCGATGTTCGGACCTTCCGGTGTTTCAATCGGGCACACGCGGCCGTAGTGGGTCGGGTGCACGTCGCGAACCTCAAAACCGGCGCGTTCACGGGTCAGTCCGCCCGGACCGAGCGCGGAAACACGGCGCTTGTGGGTGATCTCCGAGAGCGGGTTGTTCTGGTCCATGAACTGCGACAGCTGGCTGGAACCGAAGAACTCTTTCACCGCGGCCGCAACCGGCTTCGCGTTGATCAGGTCTTGCGGCATCAGGCCTTCGCTTTCAGCCATCGACAGGCGTTCCTTGACCGCGCGCTCAACGCGCACCAGGCCGACACGGAACTGGTTTTCGGCCATTTCGCCGACGCAACGCACACGGCGGTTGCCGAGGTGGTCGATGTCATCGACGATGCCCTTGCCGTTACGAATATCGACCAGGGTTTTCAGCACATCAACGATGTCTTCCTTGCTGAGCACGCCCGAACCCTCGATCTCAGTACGACCGATTCGACGGTTGAATTTCATGCGGCCCACGGCAGACAGGTCGTAACGCTCGGCGCTGAAGAACAGGTTGTTGAACAGCGTTTCGGCGGCATCCTTGGTCGGCGGCTCACCGGGACGCATCATGCGGTAGATTTCGACCAGGGCTTCCAGCTGGTTACTGGTGCTGTCGACTTTCAGGGTGTCGGAGATGAACGGACCGCAGTCGATTTCGTTGGTGTACAGCGTCTCAAAGCGCACAATCTGCGCCTTGCCGATCTGCACCAGTAACTCGGTGGTCAGCTCAGTGTTGCACTCAACAACGATTTCGCCGGTAGCCGGATGCACGATGGCCTTGGCCGTGGTGCGCCCCAGCACGTAGTCCAGCGGAACCTGCAGTTCCTTGATGCCGGCCTTTTCGATCTGGTTGATGTGGCGCGCGGTAACCCGACGGCCTTGCTCAACGATGACCTTGCCGTTCTCATCTTGAATATCGAACGCAGCAATTTCACCACGCAGACGCTGAGGCACCAACTCCAGGCACAGGCCATCGCCCTTGATCTGGAAGACGTTGGTGGAATAGAAGGCGTCGAGGATCTCCTCAGTGCTGTATCCCAAGGCGCGCAGAAGCACCGAGGCCGGCAGCTTGCGGCGACGGTCGATACGCACGAACACAGCGTCCTTGGGGTCAAACTCGAAGTCCAACCAGGAGCCGCGGTAGGGAATAATGCGTGCGGAATACAGCAGCTTGCCCGAGCTGTGAGTCTTGCCGCGGTCGTGGTCGAAGAACACGCCTGGCGAACGGTGCAGCTGGGAAACGATGACACGCTCAGTACCGTTGATGATAAAGGTACCGTTTTCGGTCATCAGGGGGATTTCCCCCATGTAAACTTCTTGTTCCTTGATGTCCTTGATCGCTTTATTCGACGACTCTTTGTCGAAAATGATCAAGCGCAGCTTTACCCGCAACGGGACGGCAAAGGTTACGCCGCGCAGCACGCATTCTTTGACATCAAAGGCCGGCTCACCCAGGCGATAGCCTACGTATTCCAGAGCAGCGCTGCCGGAATAGCTGATGATCGGGAAAACGGATTTGAAGGCCGCATGAAGGCCAACGTCGCGGAACTGGTCTTTGCTTGCCCCCGCCTGCAGGAATTCGCGATACGAATCCAGCTGGATGGCCAGGAGGTAGGGCACATCCATCACGTCCGGCAACTTGCTAAAGTCCTTGCGGATACGTTTTTTCTCAGTGTATGAGTAAGCCATCAGCGTTCCCCAGCTTGGTCACCTGCTTGTTTGGCCTCTCCCGACGGGAGCAGCCAGAAACTCGTGCAGATCATGATCTGCGCCACCTTTATTCGGTGGTGTCACAGGCAGCCTGCATTGGCAAGCCACCTATAACGGAAAAAGGCCGGTGGCATTAGCCACCAGCCATCAGCCTTGCGCGAAGCGCTCAGGCTGTAGACGCAAGGTCGCGCTTACTTGAGCTCAACCTTGGCGCCAGCTTCTTCCAAGGACTTCTTGGCAGCTTCGGCTTCTTCTTTCGAAACGCCTTCCTTGACAATGCCAGGGGCGCTGTCAACAACAGCCTTGGCTTCTTTCAGGCCCAGACCGGTCAGTTCACGAACAGCCTTGATCACGTTCACTTTCTTGTCGCCGGCTTCGGCCAGGAAAATGGTGAACTCGGTCTGTTCTTCAACTACGGCAGCGGCAGCAGCCGGGCCGGCAGCAGCGGCAGCGGCAGCGGTAACACCGAACTTCTCTTCCATCGCCTTGATCAGTTCAACGATCTGCATGACGGACATTTCGGAAACGGCGTTGATGATATCTTCGTTGGTCAGAGCCATGACTCTAGTTCCTGTATTGGGGTGACAGCCTTACGGCCATCGAATTAAACGAATAACGTCGAAAAGAATGCAGGAGCCGATTAGGCGGCCACGCCTTCTTTCTGGTCACGAACAGCTGCCAAAGTACGAGCCAGCTTGCTGGTGGCGCCTTGAATCACGCTCATCAGCTGCGAAACAGCCTCGTCATAGGTCGGCAGGGTTGCCAGCACGTCGATCTGGTTGGCTGCGATGAACTGACCCTCGAACGCAGCGGCCTTGATCTCGAACTTGTCCTGACCCTTGGCGAACTCCTTGAAGATGCGGGCGGCAGCGCCCGGATGTTCGTTGGAGAAAGCGATCAGGGTCGGGCCTTTGAACACGTCGTTGAGCACGTCGAACTGAGTGCCTTCAACGGCGCGCTTGAGCAGGGTGTTACGCACGACACGCACGTACACGCCAGCCTCGCGGGCCTCTTTACGGAGTCCGGTCATGGCCCCTACGGTCACGCCACGGGCATCAGCCACGACAGCGGACAGGGCAGTTTTGGCAGCCTCGTTGACTTCAGCGACGATGGCCTTCTTGTCTTCGAGTTTAATTGCCACGGGTTCACTCCTGGATGTTACCGGTTCGTCCGACCGAAACCGGACGTCGTTTTGGTGTCTGATTCGGTAAAGAATCGGGAGCACCATCTGCGTAGGCTTTCACGTTTAAGGCTTGCGCCGCCTACGGTCTTGGACAGCCCCCGCCAGGCAGGGACCCCAATACCTGCACAGCGGGCATGCCCGCTGCGACTTAATACTTACGCTTCGAACGAAGCCTGGTCGATTTGCAGACCTGGACCCATCGTGCTGCTCAGAGTCACGCGCTTCACATAGACACCCTTGGAAGTGGATGGCTTGAGACGACGCAGGTCGGACAGCAGAGCTTCAACGTTCTCTTTCAGCTTGGCCGGCTCGAAATCAATCTTGCCGACAGAGGTGTGAATGATGCCGTTCTTGTCGGTACGGAAACGCACCTGACCAGCTTTCGCATTCTTCACCGCAGTAGCAACGTCGGGGGTGACAGTGCCGACTTTCGGGTTCGGCATCAGGCCGCGCGGACCGAGAATCTGGCCCAACTGACCCACGACACGCATCGCATCCGGGGAAGCAATCACGACGTCATAGTTCAGGTCGCCGCCCTTCATTTCAGCAGCCAGCTCGTCCATACCGACGCGATCAGCACCAGCAGCCAGTGCAGCTTCAGCAGCCGGACCCTGGGTGAACACGGCAACGCGCACGCTCTTGCCAGTTCCGTTCGGCAGCACGGTAGCACCACGAACGACCTGGTCGGATTTGCGCGGATCAACGCCCAGGTTGATAGCGATATCAACGGACTCTTTGAACTTGATGGCGGACAGCTCAGCCAGCAGTGCAGCCGCTTCTTCGAAAGCGTATTGCTTGCCTGCCTGAATTTTTTCGGCGATTGCCTTCTGGCGCTTGGTCAGCTTAGCCATTACACACCCTCCACGTTCAGGCCCATGCTGCGAGCGGAGCCAGCAATGCTACGCACAGCAGCGTCCAGGTCAGCGGCAGTCAGATCTGCTTTTTTGGTTTTCGCGATCTCTTCCAGCTGAGCACGGGTGACGGTGCCTACTTTCTGGGTGTTCGGACGAGCGGAACCAGTGGTAATACCGGCAGCCTTCTTCAGCAGCACAGCTGCAGGAGTGCTCTTGGTTTCAAAGGTAAAGCTGCGATCGCTGTATACAGTGATAATCACGGGAGTCGGCAGCCCAGGCTCTTGGCCTTGGGTGCGGGCATTGAATGCCTTGCAGAATTCCATGATGTTGACGCCGTGCTGACCCAGAGCCGGACCAACTGGCGGCGAAGGGTTAGCTTGACCTGCTTTAACCTGCAGCTTGATATAAGCCGTAATTTTTTTAGCCATTTCTTACTCCACTTACGGGTACATTCGCCCAAAGGCTCCCCGGTTGCTTACGCGTATATCCCAGTGACGACAAAACCCCGCAACTCATTTAGCTGCGGGGTAGGGATCTGTGAGCCAGTTAGGCCTTCTCGACCTGACTGAACTCCAATTCCACTGGCGTTGAACGTCCAAAAATGAGAACCGCCACATGTATCCGGCTTTTCTCGTAATTGACCTCTTCGACAACACCGTTGAAATCTGCAAACGGCCCATCCACGACACGGACCGTCTCACCTGGTTCAAACAGCGTCTTCGGCTTCGGCTTATCACCGCTATCAGCAACACGACGCAGGATCGCCTCGGCTTCCTTTTCGGTAATCGGCGCCGGCTTGTCTGCCGTACCGCCAATAAAACCCATGACGCGAGGCGTATTCTTGATCAAATGCCAAGCCGCTTCGCTCATTTCCATCTGGACAAGAACGTAGCCCGGAAAGAATTTACGCTCGCTCTTGCGCTTTTGCCCGTTGCGCATCTCCACCACTTCTTCGGTGGGGACAAGGATCTCGCCGAACTCATCTTCCATGCCGGCCAGCCTGACACGCTCGATCAGCGAGCGCATGACATGCTTCTCGTAACCCGAGTAAGCATGCACCACGTACCATCGCTTAGCCACGGAGCACCTTTAACCTACGATCAACGAAACAACCCAACCCAACAGCGAATCAAGCCCCCACAACAACAGCGCCATCACAAGGACGACAGCCACAACGATCAATGTTGTTTGAGTGGTTTCCTGACGGGTCGGCCATACGACCTTGCGAATCTCGCCACGAGCTTCGCGAGCCAGGACGTAGAAAGCACGCCCCTTCGTCGTTTGCAGTGCGACAAAAACAGCCACAACGGCAAGGACCAACAGAACCAGAACACGATACAGAACAGGCTCAGCCGAAAAATACTGATTACCAACTACGCCGATCACCACCAAAGCAGCCACAAAAAGCCATTTCAGCAGATCAAAGCGACTCTCTTTGGCTTCAACCTTGGCGTTCATCTGTTTAGATCCTGTTTTAAAAAATGCCAGATTCGCACTATGGAATCTGGCAGGCCAGGAGGGAATCGAACCCCCAACCTGCGGTTTTGGAGACCGCCGCTCTGCCAATTGAGCTACTGGCCTAGAACTCGAATCAGGCCGGCAATTATGCCGACCTGAACAACCAAAATCAACGATTACTCGATGATCTTGGCAACCACGCCGGCGCCAACGGTACGGCCG
>CAYPFO010000104.1:0-6309 GCA_964410065.1 uncultured Pseudomonas sp. | reverse complement strand
CGTGGTCTTGCCATGGTCAACGTGACCGATGGTGCCAACGTTGAGGTGCGGTTTGTTACGTTCAAATTTTTCTTTAGCCACGACAGTAAACTCCTAGCGTAAAGGATAGTTAACCTTGTTTTTTGGTGAGAGCTTCGACGATATTCGCCGGAGCTTCGGAGTACTTGGAGAACTCCATGGAATAACTGGCACGGCCCTGGGACATGGAACGAACGTCGGTCGCATAGCCGAACATTTCACCCAGCGGCACCTCGGCACGAATCACCTTGCCAGATACCGAGTCATCCATACCCTGAATCAGACCGCGACGACGATTCAGGTCACCCATCACGTCACCCATGTAGTCCTCAGGGGTTACCACTTCGACCTTCATGATCGGCTCAAGAACAACACCGCCGCCTTTCTGGGCGAGTTGCTTGGTCGCCATGGAAGCCGCGATCTTGAACGCCATTTCGTTCGAGTCGACGTCGTGGTAAGAGCCATCGAACACTTCGGCCTTCAGACCCAGCAGCGGATAGCCGGCGAC
The DNA here is from genome assembly GCA_964410065.1 of uncultured Pseudomonas sp. GTDB lineage: Bacteria > Pseudomonadota > Gammaproteobacteria > Pseudomonadales > Pseudomonadaceae > Serpens. Next base: position 5,783 of record CAYPFO010000104.1, on the reverse strand, counting down.
AACGCCGTTCTTCATCTGCTCTTCGATGCCCTTCTGGATCGCAGGGATGTATTCCTTCGGAACCACACCGCCCACAACCTTGTTTTCAAACACCAAGCCTTCCTGACCTTCGTCAGCCGGCGAGAAGCGAATCCAGCAATGGCCGAACTGACCACGACCACCGGACTGCCGAACGAACTTGCCTTCGATCTCGCAGCTCTTGGTGATCTTTTCACGGTAAGACACTTGCGGCTTACCGATATTGGCCTCGACGTTGAACTCGCGACGCATACGGTCAACCAGGATGTCCAGGTGAAGCTCACCCATCCCGGAGATGATGGTCTGGCCGGTTTCTTCGTCGGTCTTCACGCGGAAAGACGGGTCTTCCTGAGCCAGACGGCCCAGCGCGATGCCCATCTTTTCCTGGTCAGCCTTGGTCTTGGGCTCCACGGCAACCGAGATAACCGGCTCCGGGAAGTCCATACGCTCAAGAATGATCGGCTTGTTGATGTCGCACAGGGTGTCACCCGTGGTCACATCCTTCATGCCAATCAGCGCAGCGATATCACCCGCGCGCACTTCTTTGATTTCCTGGCGCTCGTTAGCGTGCATCTGCACCATACGGCCGACGCGCTCTTTCTTGCCTTTGACCGAGTTGATCACCGAGTCACCGGAAGAAAGCACGCCCGAGTAGACACGAGCAAAGGTCAGCGTACCGACGAAGGGGTCGGTGGCGATCTTGAATGCCAGCGCAGCGAACGGAGCCTCATCGGAAGCAGGACGCTCGTCGACTTCTTCTTCGTTATCCGGATTCACACCCTGAATCGGCGGAATTTCGGTCGGCGCCGGCAGGTAGTCGATCACGGCGTCGAGAACCAGGGGCACGCCCTTGTTCTTGAAGGAGGAACCACAGACAGCCGGAACGATTTCACCGGCGATGGTACGCTGACGCAGACCAGCCTTGATTTCCTCGACGGAAAGATCGCCTTCCTCAAGGTACTTGTTCATCAGCTCTTCGTTGGCTTCGGCAGCAGCCTCCACCAGGTTCGAGCGATACTCTTCGGCTTGTGCCTGAAGCTCTGCAGGAATGGCTTCGTAACGGGGAGTCATGCCCATATCGGACTCATCCCAGTACACAGCCTGCATGCTCATCAGGTCGATCTGACCCTTGAAGTTCTCTTCGGCGCCGATCGGCAGCTGAAGCGGCACCGGGGTGTGACCCAGGCGCTGCTTGATCTGACCGACCACACGCAGGAAGTTGGCACCCTGACGGTCCATCTTGTTGACGTAGACAACGCGCGGTACGCCGTACTTGTTGGCTTGACGCCATACGGTTTCCGACTGCGGCTCAACGCCGGAAGTACCACAGAAGACCACTACCGCGCCGTCCAGCACGCGCAGCGAGCGCTCTACTTCAATGGTGAAGTCAACGTGGCCGGGAGTATCGATCACGTTGACGCGGTACTTGTCGAACTGCTTGTGCGAGCCCTGCCAAAAAGCGGTCACGGCGGCGGAGGTGATGGTAATACCACGCTCCTGCTCCTGCACCATCCAGTCGGTGGTACTGGCACCATCATGGGTCTCGCCCATCTTATGGTTGACGCCGGTGTAAAACAGAATCCGCTCGGTCGTAGTGGTTTTACCGGCATCCACGTGAGCGCAGATGCCGATGTTACGGTAGCGGTTGATTGGGGTAGTACGGGCCACAATTAGGTCCTCGTAAATAGAGCGCTTGAATTAGAAGCGGTAGTGCGAGAACGCCTTGTTGGCTTCTGCCATGCGGTGCACGTCTTCACGCTTCTTCACTGCAGCTCCCTTGCCCTCGGAGGCATCCATGAGTTCGCCAGCCAGACGCAGAGCCATGGACTTTTCGCCACGCTTGCGCGCGCTATCCACCAACCAGCGCATAGCCAGTGCATTGCGACGGGACGGACGAACTTCAACCGGAACCTGGTAAGTCGCACCACCAACGCGGCGGGACTTCACTTCGACCAGCGGAGCGATGGCGTCGAGAGCTTTTTCGAAGATCTCCAGGGGATCGCTGTTCTTGCGCGCCTTGACAGTGTCCAGGGCACCGTAAACGATGCGCTCGGCCACGGCCTTCTTGCCGCTTTCCATCACGTGGTTCATGAATTTGGCGAGAATCAGGCTTCCGTATTTCGGATCGTCCAGAATCTCACGCTTGGCTGCTACACGACGTCTTGGCATTGATAAGCCCTCAAACGGTCTTCAGGTTAGCCCGGAACGATAACCCCTTGGTTACGTCCGACCTTACTCTTATCGACTCAATAAATAATAAACGCGATTACTTCGGACGCTTGGCGCCGTACTTGGAACGACCCTGCTTACGGTCCTTGACACCCGAGGTATCCAGGGAGCCGCGCACGGTGTGGTAACGAACACCCGGAAGGTCCTTTACACGGCCGCCACGGATCAGCACAACGCTGTGCTCTTGCAGGTTGTGGCCTTCACCGCCGATGTACGAGGAAACCTCGAAACCGTTGGTCAGGCGCACACGGCAGACCTTACGCAGTGCGGAGTTGGGTTTTTTCGGGGTGGTGGTGTACACGCGGGTGCACACGCCACGACGCTGGGGGCAGTTCTGCAGCGCGGGCACGTCGGACTTGTCGACGATGCGCTTGCGCGGCTGACGCACCAGCTGGTTGATAGTTGCCATCTACTAGCTCCACTGTTTGTCTTTCGACGCTATCGCTTTCCGAAGAAAGCAAAATGGCAGAGCAACGCGCCCTGCCAAATTTAGGGGTGCATGAGTCTAAAGAGACTGCAAGTTCCCGTCAAGGCAAAGCCCGGGCGAGTTTCGCCCGGGCTTCACACTCAGTTCCCGCTGGAGTTCAGCGCCTCGGTCAGAGCTGCCTCGACCTCGTCGGCACTCACGCGCAGCGGCTTGTCCAGCTCACGGCGACGCTTGCGTTCGCTGTGATAGGCCAGACCGGTACCGGCCGGGATCAGACGACCCACAACGACGTTTTCCTTCAAGCCACGCAGGTAATCGCGCTTGCCGGTAACAGCCGCCTCGGTCAATACGCGGGTGGTTTCCTGGAAGGATGCCGCGGAAATGAACGATTCGGTGGACAGCGAAGCCTTGGTGATACCTAGCAGTACGCGAGAGAACTTGGCAATGAATTTGTCTTCGGTCGCCAAACGCTCGTTTTCGCGCAGTACTGCAGTCAATTCCATCTGGTCGCCCTTGATGAAACTGGAATCGCCCGACTCGGCAATCTCAACCTTGCGCAGCATCTGACGCAGAATGGTTTCGATGTGCTTGTCGTTGATCTTCACGCCCTGCAGACGATAAACGTCCTGAATCTCGGTGACGATGTAGCGTGCCAGTGCACTGACACCCAGCAGACGCAGGATGTCGTGCGGATCGCTCGGACCGTCGGAGATCACTTCGCCCTTGTTCACCTGTTCGCCTTCGAAGACGTTGAGGTGACGCCACTTAGGAATCAGCTCCTCGTATGGGTCGCTACCATCGGTCGGTGTAATGACCAGGCGGCGCTTGCCCTTGGTTTCCTTGCCGAAGGAAATGGTCCCGCTGATTTCAGCCAGAATCGACGCTTCCTTCGGACGGCGCGCTTCGAACAAGTCGGCTACGCGCGGCAGACCACCGGTAATGTCGCGGGTCTTCGAGGTTTCCTGCGGGATGCGCGCGATGACATCACCGACACCGATTTGCGCACCGTCAGCTACACCGACCAACGCGTTGGCCGGCAGGAAGTACTGCGCCATAACGTCGGTACCCGGCAGCAGCAGGTCCTTGCCGTTCGCATCAACCATCTTGATCGCCGGACGGATGTCCTTGCCGGCGGCCGGACGATCCTTGGCATCCAGTACCTGGATGTTGGTCAGACCGGTCAGCTCGTCGGTCTGACGCTTGATGGTGATGCCCTCCTCCATGCCGACGAAGGTCACGATACCCTTCATTTCGGTCACGATCGGGTGGGTGTGCGGGTCCCATTTGACCACGACCGTACCGGCATCGACCTTGTCGCCTTCCTTGACGGAAATCACCGCGCCATAGGGCAGCTTGTAGCGCTCGCGCTCGCGACCAAAGTCGTCGGCAACGGCCAGCTCGCCGGAACGCTCCACGACAACGATGTTGCCGTCGGCACGTACCACGTGCTTGATGCTGTGCAGGCGAATGGTACCGCCATTTTTTACCATCACGTTGTCGACGGCCGAAGTCCGGCTCGCCGCACCACCGATGTGGAAGGTACGCATGGTCAGCTGGGTACCCGGCTCACCGATGGACTGGGCAGCAATAACACCCACTGCCTCACCGATGTTGACCTGGTGACCACGGGCCAGATCGCGACCGTAGCACTTGGCGCAAATACCGTAACGGGTTTCACAGGTGATCGGCGAACGCACCACCACTTCGTCGATGCTGTTGCGCTCGATGAACTCGACCCACTTCTCGTCGACCAGCGTGCCAGCCGGCACGATGATTTCGTCGGTACCCGGCTTCGGCACGTCCTTGGCAATCACTCGACCCAGTACGCGATCACCCAGCGCCTCGACGACGTCCCCGCCCTCGATGTGCGGAGTCAGCAGCAGGCCCTGCTCGGTGCCGCAATCAACCTCGGTCACCACCAGATCCTGTGCCACGTCAACCAAACGACGAGTCAGGTAACCGGAGTTCGCGGTCTTCAGTGCGGTATCCGCCAGACCCTTACGAGCACCGTGGGTGGAGATGAAGTACTGGAGTACGTTCAGTCCTTCACGGAAGTTCGCGGTGATCGGCGTTTCGATGATGGAGCCGTCCGGCTTGGCCATCAGGCCACGCATGCCGGCCAGCTGACGAATCTGCGCAGCGGAACCCCGTGCACCGGAGTCGGCCATCATGTACATGGAGTTGAACGACTCTTGCTCGACTTCCTTGCCGTCACGGTCGATAACCGCTTCTTTTGAGAGGTTGGCCATCATCGCCTTGGAAACTTCGTCGTTGGCCTTCGACCACAGGTCGATCACCTTGTTGTACTTCTCGCCCTGGGTTACCAGGCCGGAGGCGTACTGCGACTCGATCTCTTTCACTTCGGCGGTGGCTGCATCGATGATGCGCGCCTTCTCGTCCGGAATGACGAAGTCATTGACCCCGATGGACACGCCGGAAATCGTCGAATAGGCGAAACCGGTGTACATCAACTGGTCGGCAAAGATCACGGTATCCTTCAGACCAACCGTGCGGTACGCCTGGTTGATCAGCTTGGAGATCGCCTTTTTCTTCATCGACTGGTTGACGACGTCGTACGACAGGCCTTTCGGCACAATCTGGAACAGCAGCGCACGACCAACAGTGGTATCGACAATGCGGGTGTTCTCTACCAGCGAGCCGTCTTTCTGCTTGACGGTTTCGTGGATACGAACTTTCACCTTGGCATGCAGGGATGCTTCACCGGCGCGGAACACCCGGTCAACTTCCTGCAGGTCGGCGAACACACGACCTTCGCCCTTGGCATTGATGGCTTCGCGGGTCATGTAGTACAGACCCAGAACCACGTCCTGCGACGGCACGATGATCGGCTCGCCGTTGGCGGGCGACAACACGTTGTTGGTGGACATCATCAGCGCGCGCGCTTCCAGCTGGGCTTCCAGCGTCAGCGGCACGTGGACGGCCATCTGGTCACCGTCGAAGTCAGCGTTGTACGCGGCGCAGACCAGCGGGTGCAGCTGAATGGCCTTGCCTTCGATGAGGACCGGCTCGAACGCCTGGATACCCAGGCGGTGCAGGGTCGGCGCACGGTTGAGCAGCACGGGGTGTTCGCGGATCACTTCGGCGAGCA
>CAYPFO010000103.1:0-7936 GCA_964410065.1 uncultured Pseudomonas sp. | reverse complement strand
AATTCGCGAACCAGTTTGCTGCCGAAGTAGGCAAGCATCAGCAGGCAGAAGCCCGCCAGGGTCAGGCGAATTGCCTTGTGGCCGCGCCAGCCCAACTGGTGCCGACCCCACAGCAGAACGCCGAATACCACCCACGCGAAGCAGGACAGCAAGGTTTTGTGCATCAGGTGCTGGGCGAACAGGTTCTCGACGAACAGCCAGCCGGTCAGTAGAGACAGGCCAAGCAGCGTCCAACCGGCCCAGATGAAGCCGATCAACAGGCTTTCCATCGTCTGCAGCGGCGGGAAGCTGCGAATCAAGCGTGCACTGGGATGCTTGTGCTTGAGCTGATGATCCTGCATCAACAACAGCAATGCCTGGAACATGGCAATGGTCAGCAAGCCGTAGGCGAGGATCGACAGCAGGATATGACTGAAGATGCCGGTGGAGGCGTTGACCAGCTGTGCCGTGCCGGTGGGCGCAAACTGTGCCAGCAGTACGGTCAGGCAACCGAGCGGGAACAACACCAATAAGAGGTTGTGCACCGGAATGAGCTGGGCAGCAAGCAGGATCACCGCGATGACGGCGGCGGAAATCAGGCTGGCGGCGCGGAAGAAATCCAGCGTAAGCCCCAGGGGGGTGAATAATTGCTGAAACAGGCTGGCGCCGTGAGCGAGCAGGGCAAGGACGCCAAGCAGGGTCAACAGAGCTTGGGCGGGGGTGCCGCGCTGGCCGACGCGTAAGCCGTGATAAGCGGTGGCGCCGGCATAGAGACAGGCAGCGGCGAGGCTGGGCAGCAGAGGTTGCATTAGATCCGTTTAAAGCTGGCCTGAGAAGGATGTGAGTGTGGCATAGATCGCCTCGAACACGAAAGACCGCTGGTGGTGATGGGAAGCCGTGCACTTGATATACTCCCCGGCCTGCCGCAACCGCCCTTCGAAGGACCGCGCATGTTCGAAAATCTTACCGACCGCCTTTCGCATACCCTGCGTACCGTTACCGGCAAGGCCAAGCTGACCGAAGACAACATCAAGGACACCCTGCGCGAGGTGCGCATGGCCTTGCTCGAGGCCGACGTCGCGTTGCCTGTGGTCAAGGACTTCGTCAATAAGGTCAAGGAGCGGGCGGTCGGCACCGAGGTGTCGCGAAGCCTGACGCCGGGTCAGGCGTTCGTGAAGATTGTCCGCGCCGAGCTGGAAGAGCTGATGGGCGCGGCCAACGAGGATCTCGACCTCCACGCGGCACCCCCAGCCGTGGTGCTGATGGCAGGTTTGCAGGGAGCGGGCAAGACCACCACGGTAGCCAAGCTGGCGCGCTTTCTTAAGGAGCGCAAGAAGAAGTCCGTCATGGTGGTGTCGGCTGATGTCTATCGCCCAGCGGCGATCAAACAGCTGGAAACCCTGGCCGCCGAGGTAGGGGTGACCTTCTTCCCCTCCGATATCAGCCAGAAGCCGGTGGCGATTGCCGAAGCGGCCATCCGCGAAGCGAAACTGAAATTCATTGACGTGGTGCTGGTGGATACCGCCGGCCGCTTGCACGTCGATACCGAGATGATGGGCGAGATCCAGGCGTTGCACGCGGCGATCAAGCCGGTGGAAACGCTGTTCGTCGTCGACGCAATGACCGGCCAGGACGCCGCTAACACCGCCAAGGCCTTTGGCGATGCGCTGCCACTGACCGGCGTGGTGTTGACCAAGGTTGACGGTGACGCCCGTGGCGGTGCCGCATTGTCGGTACGCCATATCACGGGCAAGCCCATCAAGTTTCTCGGCATGGGCGAGAAAAGCGACGCCCTGGAGCCGTTCCACCCGGACCGCATCGCCTCGCGCATTCTCGGCATGGGTGATGTGCTCAGTCTGATCGAGCAGGCTGAGCAGACTCTGGACCGCGAAAAAGCCGAGAAGCTCACCAAGAAGCTGAAGAAGGGCAAGGGCTTCGACCTCGAAGACTTTCGCGACCAGTTGCAGCAAATGAAGAATATGGGCGGCCTCGGTGGCTTGATGGACAAGCTGCCTTCGATGGGGGGCGTCAACTTGGCGCAGATGGGCAATGCCCAGCAGGGTGCGGCCGAGAAACAGTTCAAGCAGATGGAGGCGATCATCAACTCCATGACGCCGGCCGAGCGTCGTGATCCGGAGATCATCAGCGGCTCGCGCAAGCGGCGCATCGCCATGGGCTCCGGCACGCAGGTGCAGGATATTGGGCGGCTGATCAAGCAGCACAAACAGATGCAGAAAATGATGAAGAAATTTACCGCCAAGGGCGGTATGGCAAAAATGATGCGCGGCATGGGTGGCATGTTGCCCGGCGGCGGAATGCCCAAGTTCTGATGCGTTGTTGGCGGGTGTTCGCCGACGATGCATGACAACCTTGTTGGCTTGCGTACGCTGCAGCAGGCCAACTTGCCGGGGCTATGCAAAGAATATTTGCAAAACCCCGGAGAATACTTAGAATATGCGGCCTTTCGGGCCATGTGCCCAAGTTGCATTCTAGTTTTGCAGCACCGACTACAGGAACGAAGTTCATATGGTAACCATCCGTCTCGCCCGTGGCGGCTCCAAAAAGCGCCCCTTCTACCACCTGACCGTGACCAACAGCCGCAATGCGCGCGATGGCCGCTTTGTTGAGCGCGTTGGTTTCTTCAACCCGGTCGCCCAGGGTGCCGAAGTGAAGCTGTCCGTCAACCAGGAGCGCGTTGCTTACTGGCTGAGCCAGGGCGCACAGCCGTCTGAGCGTGTTGCTCAGCTGCTGAAGGAAGCTGCGCAGGCTGCCGCCTAAGCACTCCTATGAATACGACGCCGGCTCCGGCCGAGGACCTGATCGTTCTTGGCAAAATTGTTTCGGTGCACGGTGTGCGGGGTGACGTGAAGGTCTATTCCTTTACCGATCCGATAGACAACCTGCTCGACTATCGCCACTGGACGCTCCGGCGCGGTGCCGATGTACGACAGGCAGAGCTGGTTTGGGGTCGCCTGCAAGGCAAGATCCTGGTGGCCAAGCTGAAAGGGCTCGATGATCGAGAAGAGGCGCGTCTACTGGCCGAATTCGAGATCTGTGTTCCTCGCAGCCAACTGCCACAGCTGAGCATGGGCGAGTACTACTGGTACCAGCTCGAAGGGCTCAAGGTGATTGATCAGGCGGGGCAGTTGCTCGGCCGTATCGACCATCTGCTGGAAACCGGCGCGAATGACGTGATGGTCGTCAAGCCTTGCGTGGACAGTCTGGATGATCGTGAGCGCCTGTTGCCCTATACGGAACAGTGCGTACTGGCGATTGACCTGAATGCCGGCGAAATGCGAGTCGATTGGGATGCGGACTTCTGACCATGCAGGTCGAAGTCATCAGCATCTTTCCGGAGATGTTCTCCGCCATCAGTGAGTACGGCATCACCAGTCGAGCGGTCAAGCAGGGTTTACTCAAGCTCAACTGCTGGAATCCGCGCACGTTTACCGAAGATCGCCATCAAACGGTGGATGATCGTCCCTTCGGTGGCGGCCCTGGAATGGTGATGAAGATACAACCCCTGGAACGGGCGCTGGCTGCGGCCAAACAAGCCACCGGGGAGCGGGCGAAGGTGATCTACCTCTCGCCGCAGGGACGTCAGCTGAAGCAGGCGGCTGTGCGCGAGCTGGCGAATGAGGATGCGTTGATCCTTATCGCCGGTCGTTACGAAGGCATCGATGAGCGCTTCATTGAAGAGCACGTCGATGAGGAATGGTCGATTGGCGACTATGTACTGTCCGGTGGCGAGCTGCCGGCCATGGTGCTGATCGATGCAGTCACGCGGTTGCTGCCGGGGGCCTTGGGCCACGCAGATTCCGCTGAGGAGGATTCGTTTACCGACGGCCTGCTCGACTGCCCGCACTACACGCGACCGGAAGTGTATGCGGACAAACGTGTTCCTGACGTGCTGCTCAGCGGCAATCACGAGCACATCCGGCGCTGGCGTTTGCAGCAGGCCCTTGGGCGGACCTGGGAACGACGCGCCGATCTTCTGGAAAGCCGCTCGCTTTCTGGAGAAGAGCAAAAGCTGTTGGCGGAATTCCTTCGCCAGCGGGACGATAGATGACGTATCGATGGCAGGCTACAGCAGCTTGTCTTAGGAGCACAAAAGATGACCAACAAGATTATTCAGCAGATCGAAGCTGAACAGATGAGCAAAGAGATTCCGGCCTTCGCCCCTGGCGACACCGTAATCGTGCAAGTGAAAGTGAAGGAAGGCGACCGTTCCCGTCTGCAGGCCTTCGAAGGCGTTGTAATCGGCAAGCGCAACCGCGGCCTGAACAGCGCGTTCACCGTGCGCAAGATCTCCAACGGTGTAGGCGTGGAGCGTACCTTCCAGACCTACTCCCCGCTGGTTGACACCGTCACCGTCAAGCGTCGCGGCGATGTGCGCAAGGCCAAGCTGTACTACCTGCGCGACCTGTCCGGTAAGGCAGCACGCATCAAGGAAAAGCTGGCTTAATAGCCCCTTTTCTCAACGAAAAAGCAGCCTGCGGGCTGCTTTTTCGTTTGTGGATTCTCTGTTTAAACGTGTCCGGCTCTTGGCGTGCTCCAAAGTTGGCAGTCCCCTGTGTCTTTTGTGAAGAAGTTGTCATGACTACCCGAGAAGAAGAAATCCAGCGTCGCATCGAATTGTCGGTCACCTGCATCAGTAAGGCTGTCTTTCCGCCCACCACCAACCACCATGGCACGCTGTTCGGCGGCACTGCCCTGGCGTGGCTGGACGAGGTGTCGTTCATCACTGCCACGCGCTTTTGCCGCAAGGCGCTGGTGACGGTGTCTTCCGATCGCATCGACTTCAAACACCCCATCCCGGCCGGTTCCATCGTGGATTTGGTTGGTCGTGTGGTGAAGGTTGGCAACAGCAGTCTCAAGGTGCAGGTGGATGTGTACGTCGAGAGCATGTACACCGATGGGCGCGAGCACGCCATTACGGGTGTGTTCAGCTTCGTGGCGGTTGGCGACGACAATCGTCCGGTGGCGGTCCTGCCGGTCAGTGGCGACGTTTGACATCGCCTTAATGGCGCAGCTGAATTTTCAGGCTGGCTCCAGACAGGTCGATGTTATGAAAGCTGAGGCTGCCCAGGGTTTGTGAGCTCGGGGCGCCGGCCACGCGGATGTTATCGAAACGCAATTCCCCTATCGAGCTGGGCAGGCGCACATTAAGCGAGCCATCGGCATTCAGCATCGAACTCAATTGGTCAGGGTCGTAGCGGACATCGTGCAGACTGGTTTGCGCTTCCAGAATATCGAACAGAGGACGTAGTAAGCTGGACAGTTGTTCGGTGCTTGGTGTGCCGTTACCGCTTTCGGCCTGCAGCAGCAACAGCGGTAACCCATCCGCCAGACCTTGCGCGGAAACGGCGCGCAGTTGCTCCTCGCTCAAAGGCGACAGGCCTTGCGCCGCCGCTATCTGGTTGTCGGAGCTAAGCCGCTGCGCCGCCAGGAGAGGTTGCAGCGGTGTCAGCAGGGCAGCAACCAGGGTGGCGACCAGGCGTAGGCGACTCTGTTTGCTCAGCGAGTGGCGTAACTGCCGATTGCTCAGGTGGCCCCGTTCGACAAGGATTTCGCCCAGCCGCTTGCCGCTGTCGGCTTGCGCCTGGATGGCGGTATCCAGTTGTGCCTGATTGATCAGCCCTTTGGTGAGCAGAATCTGCCCGAGGCGTGAATGCTGTTGGTTGGCCATGGTCGCTACGTCCGATAAGTGCTGGCTTGGTGCAATCATGCTGGCTGGAACTGTGATGGCTGTCACCGACTGAAAGTTAGGGTTGTGCTCGGGGCGTCATGTAACGCTTGAAGCAGAGCCTGTGGATGCGGTGCCGTCGGTCGGAAGAGGTTTGGACGCAGCTTTCAGGTTATTTTTGCAGATAATGAATCTGCGCTTGCGGTGAAGGCCAGCGCGGTGGGCTGTGGTAGGCTTGGCCTCGTTTGTAACGCCCTTTCTCTGGAGTATCCATGCGCGTTTCCTCGTTTTTTGCGGCTCTGGCTCTGGTGTCTGCCGCTCCGTTGGTCATGGCTGACGATCCTGATCAGGCCATCCGTCAGTCGCTGACCGCGCTGCAACCGGATCTGCCGATCGAATCCATAGCCGAAAGCCCGCTCAATGGCATTTACCAGGTTCAGCTCAAGGGTGGGCGGGTGCTGTATGCCAGTGAAAGTGGCGAGTTTCTGCTGCAGGGTTATCTCTACCAGATCAAGGACGGTGCGGTCAGCAACCTGACCGAGCAGGCTGAGGCGGCGGCCGTCGCCAAGCAGATCAATGAGCTGCCGCGCAACGAGATGGTGATGTTCGCACCGAAGCAGCCGAAGACTCATATCACGGTGTTTACCGACACCGACTGTGGTTATTGCCAGAAGCTGCACAGTGAAGTGGCGGAGCTCAATCGCCTGGGCGTTGAAGTGCGTTATGTGGCTTTCCCCCGCCAAGGTATCAATTCGCCTACCTACCAGACCATGGTTAATGTCTGGTGCGCCAAGGATCGGCAGGCAGCCATGACTCAGGCCAAGTCGCGCAAGTCCGTGCCGGCTGCCAGTTGTGACAACCCTGTCGAGAAGCAGTACCAGCTGGGCCAGATGATCGGGGTGCAAGGCACGCCGGCCATTATCCTCGCTAATGGGCAGATGATCCCCGGTTACCAGCCGGCGGCGCAGTTGGCCAAGGTGGCGCTGCAGGCGAACTGATCGACTGAACCCTCACGCACGTTATGGCTCCACTCCACAGGTGTCGTGACCTGTGGAGGCTGTAATGAAACTGCTGGGTTCTTGTCATTGCGGTGCGGTGCGTTTTTCCCTTGCTTCGCGTCAGCCTTTTCCGTTCATGCGCTGTTACTGCTCGATTTGCCGCAAGACGGCAGGTGGGGGCGGTTACGCGATCAATCTGGGCGGGGAGTACGCCAGCCTTCAGGTCACTGGTGAAGAGCACCTGAGCGTATATCAGGCGCGGTTGGCTAATGGGCGGCTGAGCAGTGCGCGGCGGCATTTCTGTCGGTACTGTGGCAGCGCGTTGTGGCTATGGGATCCGACCTGGCCGGAGCTCGTCCATCCGCATGCCTCGGCTATCGATAGCGAATTGCCGGTGCCGCCCGAGCACGTACATATGATGCTCGGCTCCAAGGCTGGCTGGGTTGAAGTCCATTCCGAGCCGGGCGACAAGTCGTTCACTGACTATCCGAATGAGTCGCTGGCAGGCTGGCACGAGCGTCTTGGTCTGGAAAAAACATGAGCTAGGCAAGCGCCGTCCGGGCCTGCGCCAATTGACTAAAAGCCGTGCGCTTCGTAATGTGCAACTCTTTTGTGCGCTCGGTTTTTTCGGGCGCTCGGCGCGGCAACCATGGGGAGTCAAGCGTGAATTCGGTGAAAGTAGGCATCTGTGGATTGGGCACCGTCGGTGGCGGTACCTTCAATGTTCTCAAACGCAACGCCGAGGAGATCGCCCGCCGTGTCGGGTGCAGCATTGAAGTCGCCCAGATTGCCGCGCGCGACACCAATCCGAAGTGCGACACCGGTACGACCCCCATCACCGCCGATGTGTTCGAGCTGGTCAGCAATCCGGACATCGATGTGGTGGTGGAGCTGATTGGTGGCTACACCATCGCCCGTGACCTGGTGCTCAAGGCCATCGACAATGGCAAGCATGTGGTCACCGCCAACAAGGCGTTGATCGCCGTGCATGGCAACGAGATTTTTGCCCGTGCTCGTGAGAAGGGCGTGATTGTCGCCTACGAAGCCGCCGTGGCAGGAGGTATTCCGGTAATCAAGGCGATCCGTGAGGGCTTGGCTGGCAACCGTATCAACTGGCTGGCTGGCATCATCAACGGCACCGGCAACTTCATTCTCACCGAAATGCGTGAGAAGGGCCGTGCCTTCGAGGACGTGCTCAAGGAAGCCCAGGCGCTGGGCTACGCCGAAGCCGATCCGACCTTCGACGTGGAAGGCATCGACGCCGCCCACAAGC
>CAYPFO010000102.1:0-8165 GCA_964410065.1 uncultured Pseudomonas sp. | reverse complement strand
GCCTAACACCAAAACCCCAATCCGCGCACGCGGGTTGGGGTTTTGTCTGTGCGCGTGGAAAATAAAGCTCAATTACTTGTCTTTGCGGCCGTTAACTCTGACGAGTTCATTTTTTTCTAAGGTAGTTCTGCGATGGGTCTGCAACAGGATAATGCTCTGATCAACACGGTCATGGAGCACGTGGTTTATTTGGTATCTCACCCATCGCTAAACGCCGAAGAGATCGATCAGGCTGCCGTAGATCAGGTGTTTTCCGAGGTTCGTCAGAACATTTGGCATGCCCTGTCGGAAAAGCTGGAATTGGCAGGTCGAGAGCTGGATGAGCAGACCCGGAAGGCAATAGATGCCCTCATTTATCTGGTCAGCGGCCTAGGTCAGGACATGCAGAGTGCGGCGGATGACGAGGCCCGGCTGACAGTACTCAACAACATGCGCAGCAAGATTTGGTATGTCGTCGAGAACGAGATCTTGAAGGCCTGAGAGCTATCGCTAACTCACGCTCAGAGGACCCAGCAGCGCGTTGATGTCCTCTGACGTCATCTTCCAATCAGCCTGATCGCCGGCCAAAATTATTTCTGCCAGTCGGGCCTTCTGTTGCTGCAATTGCTGGATTTTTTCTTCAACGCTGCCACGTGCAATCAATTTATAAACGAATACCGGCTTGGTCTGGCCGATCCGGTACGCGCGATCGCTCGCTTGGGCTTCTGCGGCAGGGTTCCACCACGGGTCGAAGTGGATAACCGTATCTGCTGCGGTGAGGTTGAGGCCGACCCCGCCGGCTTTCAGGCTGATCAGAAAGATCGGCAGCTTGCCGGCCTGAAACTCGCGCACCGGAGTGCCACGGTCACGAGTACTGCCCGTCAACAGCGCATAGGGAATGCCTCGGCGCTGCAGCTCGGTTTCGATCAAGGCCAGCATGCCGGTGAACTGCGAGAACAGCAGGACGCGACGTCCCTCGGCAAACAGTTCTTCGAGCATGCTCATCAAGGCGACCAGTTTGCCTGAGTGTTCCGCTTTGCCGCTGTCGGGTCCATCCAGCAGACGCAAATCACAGCAGACCTGGCGCAGGCGCAGAAGCGCTTCGAGAATCACCAGCTGACTGCGGGCTAGCCCCTGGCGCTCGATCTCGTCCCGGACCTTGTGATCCATGGCCAGGCGCAGGGTTTCATAGCGATCACGCTGACTTTGCGTAAGGTCCACCCAGTGAATGATTTCGGTCTTCGGTGGCAGTTCTCGCGCGACCTGTTCTTTGGTGCGCCGCAACATGAACGGTCGTATGCGCGTGCGCAGTAACGCCATGCGCTCGGCATCGCCGTGTTTTTCGATGGGCACACGATAGTGGCGATTGAAGGCCTGTTCGTTACCTAGCCAGCCAGGCATGAGCACGTTGAATAACGACCAGAGCTCGCCCAGGTGGTTTTCCAAGGGTGTGCCCGTGAGACATAGGCGCTGTCGGGCAGCCAGCCTGCCCAGAGCCTGGGCTGCCTTGCTGCGCGGGTTTTTGATGTTTTGCGCTTCATCGAGAATCAGCAGCTCGAGCGGTTGGTGAGACAGCGCAGGGAAGTCGCGCGGGATCAGCGCGTAGGTGCTGAGCAGCACGTCATAGTCGCCCAAGCTGGCGAAGTGCATTTTTCGTTTTGGTCCATGCAAGGCCAGCACGCGTAGCTGAGGGGTGAAGCGTGCGGCTTCATCCAGCCAATTGGTGATCAGGCTGGTGGGCATGACGATCAAGGCCGGTGCTTGAAGGTGTCCCGCGACCTTTTTAGACAGGATCAGCGCCAGCGTCTGCAGGGTCTTACCCAGTCCCATATCGTCAGCCAGTATGCCGCCCATACCCAACTCGGCCAGGGACTGCATCCAGGAAAGGCCCTGCAATTGATAAGCGCGCAATTCGGCCTGCAGGCCGGGTGGTGGCGTGATGTTGCGCCCGCTCTGTTCTTGCAGTCGCCGCGCCCGCTCACGCAAATGTTCGCCACCTTGCCATTGTAGCTGGACGCTGTTTTCCAGGGTATGCAGGCGTGCGACATCCGGGCCGGCCAAGCGCAAGCGCTCCTGGTCGGCTGGCTGATCGGTGAAATACAGCTCACCCAGTGTGGTGAGCAGCGGCTTCAGGCGGGAAAATGGCAGGGCCACCCTGCGGCTGCCTTCGCCTGGCAGCGCGGCGAGAAAAAAGGCGTCCTCGTCGCAGCGGTCCAGAGCCTGTGCATCGAGCAGCCAGGGCGTGGTGCGGATTGCCTGCAGCAGAATGGGCAGTAGGCTGATGCGTTGGCCTTCGACTTCAATGCCCATTTCCAGGTCGAACCATTGATGGTCGGGCGCTTCCTCAAGTTGTGCATACCAGCCGTCAACATCGGCCAGATTGAACTGAAAGTCCGGAAGGATATGAATCTGCCAGTTTTCCCTCTGCAACTGCGGCAATCCGGTGCGTACAAAGCGCATCCAGCTGGCATCGTTGGGTAGTTGCAGAGGCTCGCCGATTCTCTCTGAAAGTGCTTCGCTGACCCGCAAGGCCGTGCTGAATCCCAGCTCCGTCAGTCGCTGGCGATACAGTGTTTCCGCGTCGCTGTGGCGGCGGATGCGTAGTTGCTTATCCTGGGCGATAAAACGCAGCAGGTCTCCCGAAGCCTTGCCGTGAATGAGCTGGCCGTCATAGTCGAAGGCCAGTGCGGCGCGATGCTGGGTCTGTTCGGTCATGCGCCCCTTGCGGGCATCGAAGTGCACGCGAGTATGACTGTTGAGATACAGCTGAGGGCGCGGCTGAATATCATCGCGGATGACTTGTTGGGGGGCCGAGCGCCGAAGCGTGGGTGACTGACCCTGTCGGTACTGCTGTTCCAGCAGCAGCAGTGCGGCGACCACATGTTTGCAGTTGTAGCCTACCGGGCAACTGCACAGGCCGTGGACTTCCCAGCGCGTGGGGCGAGGCTGCAATCGAATGGATTGCCGATAGTGCTGGTCGTTGGAACCCTGACAGCTGGCCTTGAGAACCTGCCCGTCAATTTCCACGAGGCGCGAATAGCCCGCGGCAGCGTAGGTTCGACCGCGTGCCACGTAGGCTGACTCGAACGCGTCGAGCCAGTCGCGCTGCTGAACCTGGCGGATGTCGACCATCAATACAGGCCGCAAACATAAAAAAAGTTAGAAGCGCGCAACATGAGTTGAATGGCACGGCTGATCGCGGAACGGCGAATTGTCTCACAGGGCGCCGTTTGCGTGCAGATGGCTGTGCCGTGGATGAATCCGATTACAGCTGGCGATTCAGGCCAAAGCGCCGGCGTAACACGAACTCCAGCAATCCCTTGGGCAGCAGCGCCGCCATTAGGGGCAGGGCGCGGCTGCCATTGCCCAGGCGCAGCAGGCGAGGGCGACGAGGACTTTTGACAGCCTTGACGACATCGCGGGCAAAGTCGCTGGCCGGGGTGGGTTGATCCTGGGAGGCTCGGGCGCGGGCCCGGATGCCGTCGCGCAACGGCCACCAGGGTGAGTGGCTGGCGATCAAGGCTTCGGCGCCACGGCTGGCAGTGGCGCCGAAGCTCGAGGCGATAGCGCCAGGCTGGACCTCCAGCACGTCGATAGCAAAGGGGGCGAGTTCCAGGCGCAGGGCATCGGAGAGGGCATGCACCGCCGCCTTTGAAGCACAGTAGGCGCCGGCGAAGGGCGTGACCAGAGCACCGGAGACGCTGCCGATATTCACCACCAGGCCGCGACTCTGGCGCAGCAACGGAAAACACGCGCGGGTCAGTCCGATCACTGCGAAGACATTGGTCTCGAACTGCGCGCGCAAGGTGTCAACGCCGCCGTCCAATAACGGGCCCATGGCGCCGTAACCGGCATTGTTGACCAGCACGTCGAGACGCCCGCTCTCGCGCTGCAAGCGGTCGACAAGCTTATCCACAGCCTGTGCATCGTTGACATCCAAGGCAGCGGCGGTGAAGCCGGCCATCTGCAGTTCGGCCAGGTCCTCGGCCTTGCGAGCGCTGGCCCAGACTTCATAGCCGGCGGCACGAAAGGCCTCGGCAAGAGCGCGGCCGATGCCGCCGGAACAGCCAGTAATCAGGGCGACGGGAGTACTCATGCACAGATCCTTATTATGAGTTGTGTTGTGCAAGGGGGCGGGGCAAACAAAAAGGGGAGAGCCAGCGGCCCTCCCCTTGAGGTTTCTCAGTCAAACAGCCCGAAGGTCAAACGACTCCACCATGAGCGCTTGGTCGGCTTGTCGACCTTGAGCTCTTCGGGCAGCGCTTCTTCGGCATCCTGGAACTGGCGCTGCACATCCTGACTTGCACGGGTTTCGCCCGGCGGCAGCGGAGTGTCGGTTTCGATCAGGCCGAGGGTCGCCTTGGCCAGCCAGGAACGCTCATCGTCGTCTTTCTCGCGCGGGACGAACTGGCCTTTGACCAGGCTAGGATGCTGGGGATAGTTGAGCTTCAGCGCAGCCAGGCTGGTAGCGGCCAGATCATCCAGGTGCAGGCGTTGATAGGCTTCGACCATCAAAGCCAGGCCGTCACCCACCGAGGGGGTTTCCTGAAAGTTCTCCACCACGTAACGGCCCCGATTGGCCGCTGAGACAAAGGCGTTGCGGGTCAGGTAATAGTGGCCGACATGCACTTCATAGGCGGCCAGCACATTGCGCAGGTAGATCATGCGCTGCTTGGCATCGGGCGCGTAGCGGCTGTTGGGGTAGCGATTGGTCAGGCGCGCGAATTCGTTGTAGGAGTCACGGGCGGCGCCAGGATCGCGCTTGTTCATGTCCAGCGGCAGAAAGCGCGCCATCAGGCCGCGATCCTGATCGAAGGCAGCCAGGCCTTTCAGGTAATAGGCGTAATCCACGTTCGGGTGCTGTGGATGCAGGCGAATGAAGCGCTCAGCGGCAGACTTGGCCGCCTCTGGCTCGGCGTTCTTGTAATAAGCGTAGATCAGCTCCAGCTGCGCCTGTTCGGCGTAGCGGCCGAACGGATAGCGTGACTCCAGCGCCTTGAGCTTGGTGACAGCGGTGGTATAGCTCTTGCCGTCCAGGGCGGATTGCGCTTGCCGATACAGATCGGCTTCGCTCAGATTCTCATCGCTTGGCTCGGAGGCGCAGGCGGCAAGGGCCAGGGTGGCAATCAGTAACAGGTGTTTCACATGCATGGCAGCTCGCGTCCCTGTGACGGCCGGCTGTCGTGCTCCGAGCCGTCCTGATATAGTGAGCGCCCCGGTGTACCGGGACAAAGAGTCGTATTTAATCACAAGCGCGCCGCCGAAACCAAAGGCCGCGCCTCGCCGTTGCCGAGCATGTCCCCGACTATTAAACAAGCCATCCAACTGCGCGCCGAAGTTCCCAGTGAACTGGGCGGGCAACGTCTCGATCAGGTTGCTGCGCAACTGTTCGCCGATCATTCACGTTCGCGACTGTCCGGCTGGATCAAGGATGGCCGCCTGACGGTCGACGGCGCCGTGCTGCGTCCTCGCGACACCGTGCATGGCGGGTCGGTGCTGGATCTGGATGCCGAACAGGAAGTCCAGGGCGAATGGGTGGCGCAGGATATCGCCCTGAACATCGTCTATGAAGACGACCAGTTGCTGGTGATCGACAAGCCCTCAGGGCTGGTGGTTCACCCGGCGGCAGGTCATGCCGACGGAACCTTGCTCAACGCCTTGCTGCACCATGTGCCGGGTATCGACCAGGTACCGCGCTGCGGCATCGTCCACCGCCTGGACAAGGAAACCACCGGACTGATGGTGGTGGCCAAGACCCTCGAAGCCCACACCGATCTGGTCGATCAACTGCAAAAGCGCAGCGTGACCCGTATCTATGAGGCCATCGTGATCGGCGTGATCACATCGGGCGCCACGGTCAATGCACCCATCGGGCGCAGCTCCAGCCAGCGTCAGCGCATGGCGGTGATCGAGGGTGGCAAGCCGGCGGTCAGTCATTACCGGGTGCTGGAGCGGTTCCGTTCGCACACCCACACACGGGTCAAACTGGAAACCGGGCGCACTCACCAGATCCGGGTGCACATGTCCCATGTCGGCTTCCCGCTGGTGGGCGATCCGGTGTACAGCGGGCGCTTCCGCATTCCACCGGCAGCCAGCCCGACGCTGGTCGACACCCTCAAGCATTTTCCGCGTCAGGCGCTGCATGCGCGTTTCCTGGAACTAGAGCATCCAGTGACCAAGAAACACATGAAGTGGGAATCACCGCTGCCGGATGATCTGGTCTGGTTGCTGACCCTGCTGCGCCAGGACCACGAATCCTTCGTCTGATGAACCGCGACTGGTTGCTGCCCGATTGGCCGGCGCCGGACACTGTCCGCGCCTGTGTCACCACCCGCAGCGGTGGGGTCAGTCAGCCGCCGTATGACAGCTTCAATCTCGGCGATCATGTGACGGATGATCCGGCAGCGGTTGCCGAGAACCGTCGCCGCTTGCGCACGGCGCTGCACTGTCAACCGGCCTGGTTGAGTCAGGTGCATGGCATCCAGGTGGTCGAGGCCGATCCGGGAGCTGTGCTTCAGGCGGATGCCAGCTGGAGTGCGACGCCCAATGTGGCGTGCACGATTCTCACCGCTGATTGCCTGCCGGTGCTGTTCTGTGACCGCGCCGGTACTCGCGTGGCGGCGGCCCATGCCGGTTGGCGTGGGCTGGCTGGCGGCATGCTGGAGGCTACCTTGGAGGCTCTGAGCGTACCGGCCGAGGAGGTGCTGGTATGGCTGGGGCCGGCGATCGGGCCGACCGCCTTCGAGGTTGGGCCTGAGGTGCGCGAGGCATTCCAGATCGCTCATCCGCAGGCCATCGAGGCGTTCCAGCCCAGTGTCAATGCCGGCAAATACCTGGCCGATCTCTACCAGCTGGCGCGCCTGCGCCTGGCCGCGCAAGGCGTCACCGCCGTCTACGGTGGCGGGCTGTGTACCTACAACGACCCACGCTTTTATTCCTACCGGCGTTCCGCGCAGACCGGGCGTTTCGCTTCGCTGATCTGGCTTGCCCACTAGTCGGTTGCGCCGCCGGCCACGTTAATCCTCTTCGTCGCCATTGACCTGTATCAAGGCTGGCCGCCTTGAATCTTCAACAATCAACCTTATCTAAGGTGCATCTCGCAGGCTGTCTGTCTGGGGGCGATTGAGCGCCCCGGCCTGCCTCCATGATGAGGATTTTCCCATGCGTATCGATCGTTTGACCAGCAAGCTGCAGCTCGCCCTGTCCGACGCGCAATCCATCGCGGTCGGCTTCGATCACCCCTCCATTGAACCGCTGCACTTGATGCAGGCGCTGCTGGAACAGCAAGGCGGCTCGATCAAGCCGTTGCTGATGCAGGTCGGTTTTGATGTGAATAGCCTGCGCCAGGCGCTGACCCAGGCGCTGGACCAATTGCCCAAGCTTCAGAACCCCACCGGCGACATGAACATGTCCCAGGACTTGGCGCGCCTGCTTAACCAGGCCGACCGCCTGGCCCAGCAGAAGGGCGACCAGTTCATCTCCAGCGAGTTGGTGCTGCTCGCCGCGCTGGATGAAAACACCAAGCTGGGCAAGCTGCTGCTCGGCCAGGGCGTGACCAAGAAGGCGCTGGAAAACGCCATCGCCCACTTGCGTGGCGGCGCGGCGGTCAATGACCCGAACGCCGAAGAAGCGCGCCAGGCCTTGGACAAGTACACCGTGGACATGACCAAACTGGCCGAAGAGGGCAAGCTGGACCCGGTGATCGGCCGTGACGACGAAATCCGTCGCACCATCCAGGTCCTGCAACGCCGCACCAAGAACAACCCGGTGCTGATCGGCGAGCCCGGCGTGGGCAAGACCGCCATCGTCGAAGGGTTGGCCCAGCGCATCATCAACGGTGAAGTGCCGGACGGCCTCAAGGACAAGCGCCTGCTGTCCCTGGACATGGGCGCGCTGATCGCCGGCGCCAAGTTCCGTGGCGAATTCGAGGAGCGCCTGAAGGCCGTGCTCAATGAGCTGGGCAAGCAGGAAGGGCGGGTGATTCTGTTCATCGACGAGCTGCACACCATGGTCGGCGCGGGTAAGGCTGAGGGCTCGATGGATGCGGGCAACATGCTCAAGCCAGCGCTGGCCCGTGGCGAGCTGCACTGCGTGGGTGCCACCACGCTGGATGAATATCGCCAGTACATCGAGAAGGACGCTGCGCTCGAGCGTCGCTTCCAGAAAGTGCTGGTGGAAGAGCCCAA
>CAYPFO010000101.1:0-8203 GCA_964410065.1 uncultured Pseudomonas sp. | reverse complement strand
GCAAGCTGCAAGCTGCAAGCTGCAAGCTGCAAGCTGCAAGCTGCAAGCTGCAAGCGAATCAGTGTGCTCGCTGTCGCGGAGCGGGCGTCAAGCTTTTTGCGCTTTTACTTGAAGCTTGAAGCTTACGGCTTGAGGCCGCTCTTAATCGTCATCGAACTGATAACTGCCCGGCGCCAGGTTCTCGAAGCGCGAGTACTTGCCCATGAAGGCCAGGCGCGTGGTGCCGATGGGGCCGTTACGCTGCTTGCCGATGATGATTTCGGCAACGCCCTTGTACTCGGTTTCCGGGTGATACACCTCGTCCCGGTAGACGAACATGATGATGTCGGCGTCCTGCTCGATAGCACCGGACTCGCGCAAGTCGGAGTTCACCGGACGCTTGTTGGGGCGCTGTTCCAGCGAGCGGTTAAGCTGCGACAGGGCGACCACCGGGCAGTTGAATTCCTTGGCCAGGGCCTTGAGCGAGCGGGATATTTCCGAGATCTCGTTGACCCGGTTGTCGCCGCTGGAGCCAGGGATACGCATCAGCTGCAGGTAGTCGACCATGATCATGCCGATCTCGCCGTGCTCACGGGCCAGTCGACGGCTGCGCGCGCGCATTTCCGAGGGTGAGATACCCGCGGTGTCGTCGATGAACAGCTTGCGGTCGTTGAGCAAGTTAACCGCCGAGGTCAGGCGCGGCCAATCGTCGTCGTCCAGCTTGCCGGTACGTACCTTGGTCTGGTCGATGCGCCCCAACGAGGCGAGCATACGAATGACGATGGAATCGGCAGGCATTTCCAGCGAATAAACGAGGATCGCCTTGTCGCTGCGCAGCAGGGCGTTTTCCACCATGTTCATGGCGAAGGTGGTCTTGCCCATCGACGGACGCCCCGCGACGATCACCAGGTCGGCTGGTTGCAGGCCGCTGGTTTGCGCATCGAGGTCGGTAAAGCCGGTGGTGATGCCGGTGATCGCATCCGGGCTGTTGAACAGCGTGTCGATGCGGTCAATGGCTTTGGTGAGAATCTCGTTGACGCCGATCGGGCCGCCGGTCTTGGGCCGCGCCTCGGCAATCTGGAAAATCAGCCGCTCAGCTTCGTCGAGGATTTCCTCGCCGGTGCGGCCTTGCGGTGCATAGGCGCTGTCGGCGATCTCGCTGCTGATGCTGATCAGTTTGCGCAGCGTGGCACGCTCGCGAATGATCCCGGCGTAGGCCTTGATGTTGGCCACCGACGGGGTGTTCTTGGCCAATTCGCCGAGGTAGGCCAGCCCGCCCACCTGGCTCAGGTGCCCTTCGTTCTCCAATTGCTCGGACAGGGTTACCACGTCGAACGGCTGATTGCGCTCGGCCAGGGTGTGAACGGCACGGAAGATCAAGCGATGGTCGTGGCGGTAGAAATCGCCGTCAGATACTTGGTCGAGCACACGCTCCCAGGCATCGTTGTCCAGCATCAGACCACCCAGCACCGCCTGCTCGGCCTCGATGGAATGGGGCGGCACCTTGAGTGCGGCGGTTTCCAGGTCGTACTGCTGCGGGGCACTGATGTCGTTCATGGCTCTCGGAATTTTGTTGCGTCAGAAAAAAACAAAGGGCACGTTCCGCTTGCGCGAAACGTGCCCGATGTTACGCGTCCGGCACCTAAGGCGCCAAACGCAATCGTCGGTTTAGCCGGCGATTACGACCAGTCGGACCGAAGCTTCGACATCGGTGTGCAGGTGCACAGCCACGTCGTATTCGCCGGTCTGACGGATGGTGCCGTTCGGCAGGCGGACATCAGCCTTGGCCACTTCAACGCCGGAGGCGGTCAGGGCGTCAGCGATGTCGGCGGTGCCGATGGAGCCGAACAGTTTGCCTTCATCGCCCGCAGTTGCGGTGATGGTGACTTCCAGTTCGTTCAGCTGGGCAGCGCGAGCTTCGGCCGAAGCCTTCTTCTCGGCAGCCAGTTTTTCCAGCTCGGCGCGACGGGCTTCGAACGTGGCAACGTTCTCGGCAGTAGCCGCGGTAGCTTTGCCTTGCGGCAGCAGGTAGTTACGGCCGTAACCGGAACGTACATTCACCTTGTCGCCCAGGTTGCCCAGGTTGGCGATTTTTTCCAGCAGGATGACTTCCATTTGAGTCTTACCTCTTAACTTTTTTCACCGTTCGCAGGTCCCGCTCCGTTGTTACGGGACGGGCGACCGCGAAAATCAAACAGGCTGTCGACAATGGCCAAGACCACCAGCAACGGATAGATCAACTGCATGAACAGCACCAGCGTGACATACAGACCGACCAGCCAGAAACGCCCCAGGCGCCCCTTGGCTACCAGCCCATGCATCAGCGCCACTCCGGCAAACACCAGCGGCACACTGCACAGCGGCGCCAGCATGGCCATCGAAGCACCCAGGCTCGGCCCGAGCAGCATCACGGCCATCAGCGGCAACGCCAGTACCGGCGGCAGACGCAACGCGCGGAACTCACTGGCGAAACCACCGGGGTTGTACAACGCCGCCTGCCAATAACGCCCGAGCAACAGGCACAGCAGGGTGACGATCTGCAGCAACGCCGCCATCAGGCCGGTCAATACCGGCATCATCAGACTGTGCAGGGTGGCCTGCTCTTCTGCGGACATCTGCTGGTAAATCCCTTCGAGCATCTGCGGCATGAGCTTTTGCAGCTCCGCCACCATGGCCTCGATCGGCGCGCTGAACAGCGTGCCGAGGACTACCGCAAATATCAGACCCAGCGGCACACTGGCCAGCAACACCCGCGTCCAAGAGGCTCGGGCGCGCAGAACAAGTGCCAGGCTCAGCGTGCCGGCCAGCACCAACAAGGTGCGCGGCTCGCCAAACCACCACCAGCCAAGGGCCGGCAGCAAGGCCCAGACAATGATCCCCAGGGCATCATTCAGCCCGCGACGCATCAGTACCAGACTGGCCGCGGCGGCACTCAGCCAGAACAGCATCGGCACCATCGCCGCACCCGCCACCACGAAGATGGCCTGTGCGCGACCGCGCATGATGAAGTCAGCCAGAGCGCGCATGCGTTCTATCCCTTACGTTTGTCGACAAACCCGATCTCAGCGGCCGTGGCCGTCGGTGTAGGGCAGCAGGGCCAGGTAGCGGGCGCGCTTGATAGCGGTGGCCAACTGACGCTGGTACTTGGCTTTGGTGCCGGTGATACGGCTCGGTACGATCTTGCCGGTTTCGGAGATGTACGCCTTCAGGGTGTTGAGATCCTTGAAGTCGATCTCTTTCACGCCTTCGGCGGTGAAACGGCAGAACTTACGACGACGGAAGAAACGTGCCATAAAAGTGGCTCCTCAATAGATCCGAAAATTACTCGTCAGCGTTGTCGCTGTTATCGCTGCTGTCACTGTCGTCGCCTTCGGCGCCATCAGTGGACTCAGGGCGATCACGACGCTCACGGCGCTCGCTGCGGTTTTCTTCAGCCTTGAGCATTTCGGACTGTTCGGTGACGGCTTCGTCGCGACGGATGATCAGGTTACGGATCACGGCATCGTTGTAACGGAAGCTGTCTTCCAGTTCGGCCAGGGCTTTGCCGCTGCATTCCACGTTGAGCAGAATGTAGTGAGCTTTGTGTACATCATCGATGGCGTAAGCCAGCTGACGACGGCCCCAGTCTTCCAGGCGGTGAATCTTGCCGCCGTCTTCTTCGATGAGCTTGGTGTAGCGCTCGACCATGCCGCCGACCTGCTCACTCTGGTCCGGGTGAACCAGGAAGATAATTTCGTAATGACGCATAAATGCTCCTTACGGGTTGTAGCCTGCCGCCAGGGCGGTCAGGCAAGGAGTGAATGTCTGTTTTTGGTCTTGCCGCAACGACGTCAGGCGAACGCCTGCCCACGCGACAAGGGGCGCCATTCTAGAGAAGGGTCCTCGGGGGCGCAAGGCGAGCTGGCGATTATTTAGCCAGCTCATCAAGCAGGGCGGACAGCTGTGCCAGGTCATAGGGCTTGGGCAACAGACGCGCCATCGTCAGGCCTTCACGGGCAAGGTCAAGCGCATGCCCAGAGGCCAGCACCAGGTGCATGCCCGAATACTCGTCACGCACCTGACGCGCCAGCTCAAGCCCTGAGCGCCCCCCCAACCCCACATCGCTGAGCAGGACCTGATAGGCCTCCGCCCGCAGCATCTGCTCAGCGGCCTCGGCAGATTCGCAGGCGCGGGCACGATGACCCAGCGCCTCGATGGCTTCGCACGTCAGCAGGCGCAAGGTCGAATCGTCCTCCACTAGCAAGACACGCAGCACTACAGGTCCTGGCGACCCCGCGCCCATCAGCGCGAAACGGCCTTGCTGCGACGCTGACGCACCGCTTCGAAGAGGCAGACGCCGGTGGCCACGGACACGTTCAGGCTGCTGACGCTGCCAGCCATTGGCAGCTTGACCAAAAAGTCACAGTGCTCGCGGGTTAGCCGGCGCATGCCCTTGCCTTCCGCACCCATGATCAGCACCGTGGGTCCGGTCATGTCCTGCTGGTACAGCTCCTGCTCGGCCTCGCCAGCAGTGCCGACGATCCACAGGCCTTTTTGCTGCAGTTTTTCCAGCGTGCGCGCCAGGTTGGTCACTGCCACCAGGGGAATCACTTCAGCCGCGCCGCAGGCGACCTTGCGCACCGTGGCATTGAGTGTCGCCGACTTGTCCTTGGGCACGATTACCGCATGCGCGCCCGCCGCATCGGCGGTGCGCAGGCAGGCTCCCAGGTTGTGCGGATCAGTGACGCCATCCAGCACCAGCAGCAAGGCCGGCCCTTCGGCACGGTCGAGCAACTCGTCGAGCATGTTTTCGCCCCACACCTGACTCGGACTGACATCCGCCACGACACCCTGGTGGACGCCTTCGGCCCACTCGTCCAGTTCGCGCCGGTCACGCGTGCCGACGCTAACCCGCGCCTCGCGCGCCAACTCGACCAGCGCCTGAACGCGCGGATCCTGACGACCCTCTGCCAGCCATAGCTGCTTGACCCGCTTGGGGTGGTGGCGCAACAACGCCTCCACCGCATGCACACCGTATATCTTTTCCAAATCGCTCATGATTATTGCGCCTCAGGCTTGTGCGAATCTGCCCCTTCGCCTTTGGGCGCCTTGGGCTTGGCCGGCCCCTTGCGATGCTTGCTGGCCGCTTTTTTTACCATATCGGCCTTGGCGGACTTTTTCTTCCCCTCGCCTTCGTCAGACGTGCGCGGACGCTTGGCCTCTTTTTCCCGCACGGCTTTGGTCTCGCGGCCTTTTTTCACGTCGGTGTTGCCAAGCTGTTCCACCTCGGCAATTTCAAGCTCTGATGCCGACAGCGCCTGCACCTTGCCTACCTTGCGCCGGGTCAGCAGCGCCGGCTTTTCCTGGGCCGGCCTGCGGGCCAGGAAATCCGAGTCCAGCGTCACGGCCTCCTTGGCCGCAGTACGTTTGCCACGCCCACCAGCACTGAGCAGCGCCGGCTTTTCCACCTGACTGACCACGCCTGGGGTCGCCTTGCGCTTGCGTGGCAATGCTTCCGGCTCGGGGTCGGGCCACTCGTATTCAGGCTCGGGACGTGTGACCCGCACCGGTTTTTCGCGCACCGGTTCAGCCTTGGGCTTTTTCAGCTGGCGCTGTGGTATTTCACGGGCAGGCTTTTTCGCCGGCTCGGCAACCGGCTTGGCACCTTCAGGCGCCCGCGTGGGTTTAGCGGCTGCGCCTTTGCGGCTTGGCTTGTCTGCCGTCTCACCCTTGCGGGCGGGCTTGCCGGCCGACATCGGATTCTCCGCCAGCTCGAAATCGATCTTGCGCTCATCCAGATCGACCCGCGCCACCAGCACCCGCACCGGGTCACCCAAACGGAAGCTACGCCCCGTGCGTTCACCAGCCAGACGCTGATGCAGCGGATCGAAATGGTAATAGTCGCCCGGCAGCGCGGTGACGTGCACCAGCCCCTCGACATAGATGTCGGTGAGCTCGACGAAAATGCCAAAACCGGTGACGGCGGTGATCACCCCCGGGAAGGTTTCGCCGACGCGCTCGCGCATGAACTCGCACTTGAGCCAATTGACCACGTCACGGGTGGCCTCGTCGGCACGCCGCTCGGTCATCGAGCACTGCACGCCCAGCTGCTCGAGGGCAGCTTCGTCGTAGGGGTAAATGCGCGCCTTGACCACAGCGGCAGCGCCGGCACGCACCACGTGGGGCGTGTCGCGTCGGGAGCGGATCACGCTGCGGATGGCGCGATGCACCAGCAGGTCCGGGTAACGACGAATCGGCGAAGTGAAGTGGGTATAGGCTTCATAGTTGAGACCGAAGTGGCCAGCGTTCTCGGCGCTGTAGACCGCCTGGCTCAGCGAACGCAGCATCATGGTCTGGATCAGCTGGAAATCCGGGCGGTCATGCACCGCCTCGAGCAGACGCAGATAGTCTTTGGGCGTCGGATCGCCCTTGCCGCGGTACAGCGTCAGGCCCAGTTCGCCGAGGAAGCCCTTGAGTTTCTCGAGCTTTTCCGGGGGCGGCGTGTCGTGCACGCGAAAGAGCGCCGGGACCTCATGCTTGAGCAGGAAGGCCGCAGTGGCCACGTTAGCGCACAGCATGCACTCTTCGATCAGGCGATGCGCGTCGTTGCGCTGCGTCGGACGGATCTCGACGATCTTGCGATTGTCGCCGAAGACAATGCGTGTTTCCTGGGTTTCGAAATCGATGGCACCGCGCACGTTGCGAGCCTTGAGCAGCACCTGAAACATCTTGTGCAACTGGTGCAGGTGCGGCACCACCTCGGGGATCTGCGCACGCAGCTGCTCGGCCTCGCTGCTGTCCGGCTGCTCCAGCAACGCACTGACATTGTTGTAGGTCAGGCGGGCATGGGAATTGATGACCCCTTCGCAGAACTGGTAGTCCGTCATCTTGCCAGTGCGTGACAGTTCGATCATGCAGACCATCGCCAGACGGTCGACTTCGGGATTGAGCGAGCACAGACCGTTGGACAGGGCCTCAGGCAGCATCGGCACGACCTGCTCAGGGAAATACACCGAGTTGCCACGCTGGCTGGCTTCTTCATCCAGCGCCGAGCCGACCTTCACATAGAAGGACACGTCGGCAATCGCCACATACAAGCGCCAGCCACCGCCCTTGATTGGTTCGGCGAACACCGCGTCATCGAAGTCGCGAGCGTCTTCGCCGTCGATGGTCACGAACGGCAAATGGCGCAAGTCGACGCGCTTCTCTTTATCCTTTTCCGCAACGTCCGGCTTGAGCTTGCCGGCTTCCTTGAGGACGTCTTCGGGCCAAACGTGGGGAATATCGTAGCTGCGCAGCGCCACTTCGATTTCCATGCCCGGCGCCATGTACTCACCGAGCACCTCAACCACTTCACCTTGCGCCTGGCGAAAGCCACTCGGCCACTGCTCGATGCGCACCTGGACGAACTGCCCATGCTGGGCCTGCCCCTGCTTGCCGGGCGGAATGAGGATTTCCTGCTGAATCTTCGGGTTATCCGCCACCACGCAGGCAATGCCGCTCTCGTCGAAGAAGCGACCGACCAAGGTCTCATGGGCGCGCTCGACGACTTCCGCCACTGCGCCCTCGCGGCGCCCGCGCCGGTCAAAACCGGCAACCCGGGCCAGCACCCTGTCACCATCAAACACCAGACGCATCTGCGCCGGGCTGAGGAACAGGTCGTCGCTGCCATCATCAGGGATCAGAAAACCGAAGCCGTCACGGTGCCCACTGACGCGACCGCGAATCAAATCCAGCTTGTCCACCGGGGCATAAGCGCCACGCCGGGTGTACACAAGCTGGCCGTCGCGCTCCATGGCGCGCAGCCGGCGCCGCAGCGCCTCGAGCTGCTCGTCGGTGGTCAGGCCGAACTCGTCGACCAGCTGCTCGCGGCTTGCGGGAGCGCCGCGCTCATCGAGACGCAGCAGAATCAGTTCACGACTGGGAATGGGGTTGTCGTATTTTTCCGCCTCGCGGGCGGCCTCGGGATCGAGGGATTGCCAATCGGCCATTAAGCGAAGTCACCTGTATATAAAGGGGCAGGACCGCCCTGTTGCTATTGAAGCGCGAAACGTCGTCCGACGGCAGCCTTCCCTGAACAATTATTTTCACCATCAGGGGTTTACAAGCCAAATGCTCAACCGTATAGTTCGCGCCCACAGCGTTGCAGAGACGTTGTAACACGGAAATAAGTAAGTATCATTGTTTCCCGTGCCCAGGTGGCGGAATTGGTAGACGCACTAGGTTCAGGTCCTAGCGGTGGCAA
>CAYPFO010000100.1:0-8351 GCA_964410065.1 uncultured Pseudomonas sp. | reverse complement strand
CGGCGTTCTTGTCGAAGATGTTGATCAGCGGCAGGTTGTGGCGCTTGCCCACTTCATAGTCGTTGAAGTCGTGGGCTGGGGTGATCTTCACGCAGCCAGTACCAAACTCGCGGTCGACATAGTCGTCGGCGACGATGGGGATCAGGCGGTTGACCAGCGGCAGCAGCACATGGCGGCCGATCAGGTTGCTGTAGCGTTCGTCTTCCGGGTGCACGGCGACGGCGGCGTCGCCCAGCATGGTTTCCGGTCGGGTGGTGGCGACCACCAGGTAGTCCAGGCCGTCGGCGGTCTTGGCGTCGTCAGCCAGTGGATAGCGCATGTTCCACAGGTGGCCCTTCTCGTCGTGGTTTTCCACTTCGAGGTCGGAAATCGCCGTGTGCAGCTTGGTGTCCCAGTTGACCAGGCGCTTGCCGCGGTAGATCAGGCCGTCTTCATGCAGGCGCACAAAGGCTTCCTTGACCGCGTCCGACAGGCCTTCGTCCATGGTGAAGCGCTCGCGCGACCAGTCTACCGACGAGCCGAGGCGACGAATCTGGTTGGTGATGTTGCCGCCGGATTCTTCCTTCCATTCCCAGACCTTGTCCAGGAACTTGGCGCGGCCCAGATCGTGGCGGCTGAGGTTTTGCGCGGCCAGTTGACGCTCCACGACCATCTGCGTGGCAATGCCCGCGTGGTCGGTGCCCGGCTGCCACAGGGTGTTGCGGCCCTGCATGCGGCGGAAGCGGATCAGCGCGTCCATGATCGCATTGTTGAAACCGTGGCCCATGTGCAGGCTGCCGGTGACGTTCGGCGGCGGCAGGGCAATGGTGTAGGGCGCACCGGATCCCTGCGGGGCGAAGTAATTGTTCGCCTCCCATTCGGCGTACCAACGGGATTCAATGGCGTGCGGCTGGTAGGTCTTGTCCATGCGGCGGGACCCTTAACGGCTGATCGGGAAAAACCGGAGAGTATAAAGGCAAACCGGCCCGTTGAGTGGATTGGCTGGGGTTGCCGGGCGCGCAACCGAGCGCGTGGAGCGTCTGTGGGGTGGGTAACGTTTTTTATTGTCTACCGAGCGGGGCTGGTGGATGTGAAAGGCGAGATCCAGTCCTACGAAACTGGCTGATATCCTCATGCCAGCAACGGCGGTTGTCAGGGCTTGGGTGTACGGATCAGATGTGCCATGCGTTCCCTGAGGCGCCGCTTGAACTCGAATTCGATCTTGGGCATGTACTCGCGCACCACTTCCTGCATGACCAGGTCGGCGGCGGCGCGCAGCTCGTCATTGTCACGGCGTTCGGCGGGCCGCGTTGATGCGGTGGGAGTCGCCGAGGCTTTGGCGGGCGTGGCAGCGGCCGAGCGTGGCATGGGAGCGGGTGGCGTCGTCTGGGTGGTGCCGACAACATCCGAGAGCAGGGGAATGGTGTCGGTATCCAGAACGTCGGTCAGCAGCGGCGGCTCGGTGTTTTTATCATCGAGCAGGTCGCGGATCGATTCCAGATCATCGAGCAGGTGCGCGGGGCGTTGCGGCGGCTTGCGGTCCATGGGAGTTCCGGCGTGCGGGATCAGAGTTCGACACGTTGGGGAGAATAGCCGCGCCGTCGGTATTCGCGAAAGTTATCGCGACACAGGGTGAGCAGTTCCGGAGCCTGGTTGACGATTTCAATGACCCGGCTGAACTGATCGAGATGGGCCGACAACTGCGGGTGCAGGTTGATCAGCAGGCCCTGGCTGGTGGCGGGCGGTGAGTCGATGCCGATCACGACAGGCGCGTGCGGATTGTCGTCATACAGGTCGTGGGGCACGAAGCTGGCATCGCGAAAGCTCCAGAGCAGGTCATCCAGCGTCGCGCAGGTTGCCTCGTCGGCGCAGCGCATGAATACGGGCAGTCCCGCTTGCCACGCCTTGCGCGCCAGCTGGCAAGCGGCGCTCAGGCGGCGCTCGGGGCTGGTGTCGGGAAGTACGTAGAACTCGATGCGGGGCATGCTGTTTCCGGTAAGTGAAGCGGTGAGACTGACCCTGGTGCCCGGGCGGGCACCAGGGTTGCAACTATTGAATGGCCAGGTGGCGCATTCAGACTCCGCTGCGCTCCAGCAGGTACTGGGTCAGCAGGGGCACTGGGCGGCCCGTGGCGCCTTTGTCCTTGCCGCCACTGATCCAGGCGGTGCCGGCGACATCCAGGTGCGCCCAGGACAACTTCTTGGTGAAACGCGCCAGGAAGCAGGCGGCGGTGATGGTACCGGCAGGACGACCGCCGATGTTGGCAATGTCGGCGAACGGGCTGTCCAGTTGCTCCTGGTAGTCATCGAACAGCGGCAATTGCCAGGCGCGGTCGTCGGCGACGACGCCGGCGCTCAGCAGTTGCTGCATCAGTGCGTCGTCATTGCCCAGCAGGCCTGACGTCTGGTGGCCGAGGGCGATGATGCAGGCGCCGGTCAGGGTGGCGATGTCGATCACCGCGCGCGGCTTGAAGCGCTCGACGTAGGTCAGCGCGTCGCACAGTACCAGGCGGCCTTCGGCGTCGGTGTTGAGGATTTCCACGGTCTGCCCGCTCATCGTGGTGACGATGTCGCCAGGACGGGTGGCGCCGCCGCTGGGCATGTTTTCCGCGCAGGCCAGCACGCCCACCAGGTTGATTGGCAGTTGCAGCTCCAGCACGGCGCGGAAGGTGCCAAGCACGCTGGCGGCACCGCACATGTCGTATTTCATTTCATCCATGCCGGCGCCGGGCTTGAGGCTGATGCCGCCGGTGTCGAAGGTGATGCCCTTGCCCACCAGCGCGTAGGGCTGCTCGCTCTTCTTGGCGCCCTGGTAGTTGAGGACGATCAGGCGCGGCGGCTGGTCGCTGCCCTGGGCCACGGCGAGGAAGGCGCCCATGCCCAGTTCCTTGAGCTGTTGTTCGTCGAGCACCTCGACCTTGAGGCCCTTGTGCTCCTTGGCCAGCGCCTTGGCCTGTTCAGCCAGGTGAACCGGATGGCACAGGTTCGGCGGCAGGTTGCCCAGGTCGCGGGTCAACGCCATGCCGGCGGCGATGGCCTGACCCTGGCTGACAGCGCGCTGGATATCGGCCTGGCCGGTTTTGTCGGTCAGCAGGGCGATCTTCTGCAGCTTGACCGGTTTGGCTTTTTCGCTCTTGAAGCGGTCGAAGACATAACCGCCATCGGCCAGGCACTCGACTGCCAGGCGCGCACGCCCGTAGGCGTCACGGTCCTTGACGGTGACATCATTGAGGGCCAGGGTGGCATCGTTGCCACCGAGTTGCTTGAGTACGCCCAGGGTGGCGCCAAGCAAGGTGCGGAACTGCTTGGGGCTGAGGGAGTCTTCCTTGCCTTGGCCTACCAGCAGGATACGTTCGGCCTTCAGGTTGGGCAGCCCTTGCAGCAGCAGGGTCTGGCCCAGCTTGCCGCTCATGTCGCCGCGCTTGAGTACTGCGCTCAGGGCGCCTTCAGTGAGGGTGTCAACCGTCTGGGCTTGTTCGCCCAGTGGGCGCCCTTCGCCGATGGTGAGCACCAGGGTGGCGGTTTTCAGGGTTTCCGGACGGGCGTTTTTGACAAGGAATTCCATGCAGTGGTGTCCCCAAGACAAAGAACCGGCTTTGCAGGATAATAGCCGGCTGTTTTCAGTGGTCCGCCTGCCGGCGGGCTGGCCATAAAGCGGCTAGTGTGAGCGTTGCCGCCCGAGCCTGACAACCCTGGAGTGTGCGGTTTGATCGTCTTCCGCTATTTGTCCCGCGAACTGTTGATCACCTTGAGCGCGGTGAGCGCCGTGTTGCTGGTCATCATCATGAGCGGTCGCTTCATTAAGTATCTGGCCCAGGCCGCCCAGGGTCTTCTCGACCCTAACGTGCTCATGTACATCATGCTTTACCGCATGCCCGGCTTCTTGCAGTTGATCCTGCCGCTCGGCCTGTTCCTGGGCATTTTGCTGGCCTATGGACGGCTGTACCTGGAAAGTGAGATGACCGTGCTGTCGGCCACCGGCATGAGCCCGCAGCGCTTGCTGCTGTACAGCTTCGGCCCGGCCACGCTAGTAGCCCTGCTGGTGGCCTGGCTGAGCCTGGGACTGGCGCCGCAAGGGGTCACGGCCTCCTGGCGCATCTTCAATACCCAGGATTCGCTGACCGAATTCGATACCTTGGTGCCGGGGCGCTTCCAGTCCATGCGCGGTGGCAGTTCGCGGGTGACCTATGCCCAGGAATTGTCGGAAGACCGCAGCGAGCTGGGCGGCATCTTCATCAGCGAAAAACGCTTCTCCGGCGACAAGTCGAAGGAGAAGGGCATCACCGTGTTGGTCGCCGAAAGCGGGCGCCAGGAAATCCAGCCCGACGGCAGTCGCTACCTGATCCTGGAGAATGGCTATCGCTACGATGGCAACCCGGGGGAGGCGGACTACCGGGCCATTCAATACGACACCTATGGCGTGCTGATGCCCAAGCCGGAAATTCGCCAGGAAGTCACCGCCATCGAGGCGGTGCCCACCGCGCAATTGTTCAACAGCACTAACCCCAAATACGTGGCCGAGCTGCAATGGCGCTTCTCGTTGCCGCTGTTGGTGTTCGTGGTAACCCTGTTGGCGGTACCGCTGGCCAAGGTCAATCCGCGCCAGGGACGCTACCTGAAGCTATTGCCCGCCATTCTGCTGTACATGAGCTATCTGGCCTTGCTGATCGCCATGCGCGGCTCGCTGGAAAAGAACCGGATTCCGGCCTGGCTGGGCCTTTGGTGGGTGCATGGCCTGTTCCTGTCCATCGGCTTGGCCTTGCTGTACTGGGAAGCGATGCAGCTGAAATGGGCGTCCTGGCGCGCAGCAAAACGGGAGGTGGCGCGTGGTTAAGCTGGATCGCTACATCGGCAGCAGTGTGCTGTTCGCAATCATGGCCGTGCTGGGGATCATCGTTGGTCTGGCCATCTTGTTCGCCTTTATCGACGAGCTGGGCGACATCACCGAAACCTACACGCTGCTCGATGCGCTTGGCTATGTACTGCTGACCTCGCCGCGCCGACTCTACGAAATGCTGCCCATGGCCGGATTGATCGGCTGCCTGGTCGGCCTCGGCACGCTGGCCAGCAACAGCGAACTCACCATCATGCGCGCCTCCGGTGTGTCCCTGGGGCGGATCGTCTGGGCGGTGATGAAGCCCATGCTGCTGTTAATGATGCTGGGCGTGGTGATTGGCGAATACGTCATGCCCTGGACGGAGACTGTGGCCCAGGCCAATCGAGACCTGGCCCAGGGCGGGGGAGACGCGCAGACGTCCAAGCACGGTCTTTGGCACCGCCAGGGCGATGAGTACGTGCATATCAACGCCGTGCAGCCGGGTGGCGTGCTGTTGGGCGTGACGCGTTACCGCTTCGACGATGAGCGCCGTCTGGAAACCGCCAGCTTCGCCCGCCGTGCGCAATACCACGACGATTACTGGCAACTGGATGATGTGGTGACCACCGAGTTTGCCGAGCGCGAAACCCGCGTGAACAAAATCGCCACCGAGCGCTGGGACGTGGAGCTGACGCCGCAACTGCTCAGCACGGTGGTGATGTCGCCGGACGCCTTGTCGATCACCGGTTTGTGGAATTACGCCCGCTATCTGAATGAGCAAGGCCTGAACAGCGGACGCTATTGGCTGGCGTTCTGGGTCAAGGTGCTGCAACCCCTGGTCACGGCGGCGCTGGTCTTGATGGCGATTTCCTTCATCTTCGGGCCGTTGCGCTCGGTGACCTTGGGCCAGCGGATATTCACCGGCGTGCTGGTGGGTTTTGTGTTTCGTATTGTCCAGGACCTGCTCGGGCCTTCGAGCCTGGTGTTCGGTTTTCCGCCCTTGCTCGCCGTGGTATTGCCAGCCTTGGTGTGTGGGGTTGCCGGGGTGTGGATGCTGCGTCGCGCGGGCTGATCAGCGCTGTCGCCGCCAGGCGCGGGCGGCGACGATCACCAGGGTGACGATGGTCAGCGGCACAACATAGCCGAGCATGGCCGTGGCGAAGGTGCGGGCCAGCGGCTGGCCGGTGGTAAACAGTGCCAGATAAACGATATAGGCCAGGTAATAGCCGAGAAACAGCAGCCCTTCCCAGCGGCGGATGCTGTAGCCGGCAAAGAACACCGGCAGGCAGGCCACCGCCACCGAGGTCATCACCGGGAAGTCGAACGCCAGGGCGTTGGGCGACACCGACAGGCCCGGCACGGCCAGCGCGCTCAGGCCCAGTACGCCCAGTAGATTGAACAGATTGCTGCCGACGATATTGCCCACCGCGATGTCGCGTTCATTCCTGAGCGCGGCAAGCATCGAGGTGGCCAGTTCCGGCAGCGAGGCGCCGGCCGCCACCAGGGTCAAGCCGATGATCAGTTCGGACAGGCCCAGGGCTCGAGCCAGGGTCACGGCTCCGGCGATCAGCCAGTCGGCGCCGACCACCAGCAGGCCCAGTCCGGCCAGCATGCCCAGTAACGCCTTGGGCACTCGGGCACGGGTTTGCGCCACCGTGTTCGCCGCCGGCCTCGACTGCATGGCTGCGCCGTCCCGTGAGCGCACATAATGCATCGCCAGGTAGCCGAGCAGGCAGGCAAACAGCACGACACCGTCCAGCCGGCTGTACTGCTGATCCAGAGCCAGCAGCCAGGCGAGCAGGCTGGCGCCGATCATCAGGGGAACGTCGAGGCGCACGAGTTGCCGACGCACCTGCAGTGGCGCAATCAGTGCGCACAGGCCGAGAATCAGCAGCACGTTGAAAATGTTGCTGCCCAGCACATTGCCGACGGCGATATCGCTTTGCCCATTGAGGGCCGAGCGCAGACTGACGGTCAACTCCGGGGCGCTGGTGCCGAAGGACACCACCGTCAGGCCAATCACCAGCGGCGGAATGCGCAGCCAACTGGCCACGCGGCTGGCGCCCAGGACCAGCAGATGGGCCCCGACAGCCAGCAACAGCAGGCCGGCGGGAATGAGCATCAAGAGCGTCAAGGGCATGGATAGCGTGCTCCAGGCCTGGGCGCGCTGCGCCACAACGAGAAAAGAGAGGGGTTAGAGTCGCCCAACGAACCGGCAACTGACCCAAGTCTAGTGGTTCAGGCGCTGCAGACGCACAGGCGCCACGCCACGATCGATCATGCCGAGTTTTTCCGCGGCCTTGCGTGACACATCGATCACCCGGCTGCCGACATAGGGGCCGCGATCGTTGATGCGCACCACTACACTGCGTCTATTGGTCAGATTGGTGACCCGCACCAGCGTGCCAAAGGGCAGGCTGCGATGGGCAGCGGTCAGTGCATGCTGATTGAAGGGCTCTCCGCTGGCGGTTTTCTTGCCGTGGAAGCGCTTCCCATACCAGGAGGCTTTGCCTTCGCGAGTCTTCAGCTGGCCTTTGATGCCTGTGGCACTCGCCTCTGGGGGAAACAGAGAGCCGTGCATGGGGTTGGAGCAGGCAGCAAACAGAGAAAGGGTAAAGAGCAGAACTAAACGCATGGAAACTCCGGGGGCGGCACCGAGGCGGCGCCCTGCACGTCGCAAGCCAGTCAGGCTTGACGACGTGCAGTCGACGCGCATAGGGGCCGCATGCGGCTGATGTATCAGCTTTCGAGCTTTTTCTTCAGCAATTGGTTCACTTGACCGGGGTTGGCCTTGCCTTTGGAGGCTTTCATGGCCTGGCCCACGAAGAAGCCGAACATCTTGCCGCGCTTGTTCTCATCGCTGGCGCGGTACTGTTCGACCTGTTCGGCGTTGGCAGCCAGTACCTCATCGAGCATGGCCTCGATGGCGCCTGCATCGGTGACCTGCTTGAGACCCTTCTTCTCGATGATCTCGTCGGCGGAGGCGCCTTCACCGGCGGCCAGTGCCTCGAACACCATCTTGGCCAGCTTGCCGCTGATGGTGTTGTCCTGGATGCGCTGGATCATGCCGCCCAGCTGTGTGGCGGAGACCGGGGACTGTTCGATATCCAGGCCTTCCTTGTTGAGCAGGCTGGACAGCTCACCCATCACCCAGTTAGCGGCCAGCTTGGCGTCGCCGCAGACCTGCTGGACAGCTTCGAAGTAATCGGCCAGTTCGCGGCTGGCGGACAACACCGAGGCGTCGTAGGCGGAAAGCCCAAACTCACGCTCGAAGCGCTCACGCTTCTGCGGTGGCAGCTCGGGCAGTTCTGCGCGCAGCTCGTCGAGGAAGCTCTGCTCAATCACCACCGGCAGCAGGTCCGGGCAGGGGAAGTAACGGTAGTCGTTGGCTTCTTCCTTGCTGCGCATCGAGCGGGTTTCGTCCTTGTTCGGGTCGTACAGGCGGGTTTCCTGCACCACGGTACCGCCGTCCTCGATCAGTTCGATCTGGCGTTGCACTTCATGGTTGATGGCCTTCTCGATGAAGCGGAACGAGTTGACGTTCTTGATCTCGGCGC
>CAYPFO010000099.1:0-8472 GCA_964410065.1 uncultured Pseudomonas sp. | reverse complement strand
CAGCACTTGCAGATGATGGAAGGCCAAGACGTGGGCCAGGGCACTGTCCACCGCCGCCAGGGTGCGGATCTGCTGATACAGCTGCGCCCAGGGCAACTGATCGCCACCGTGAACGCGGGGAATGCTCAGGTTGAGCAGTCCCGCCTCGCGCAGCAGCTGTTTTTCTTCAAGGGCGTGGCCACCCTCGCGGTCGCGGCGGGCAGCGGTTTCAGACAGGACTGGCAGCAGGGTGTCCAGTGCCGGATGGCGATAAGGCGTGTAGAGAGCCATTACATCTCCAGAGCCCCGTTCAATTGAACGGGGCCGATGACGGGGAAATCAGCTGCCCGGGCGGGCGTGCACCGCAGGGAAGAAATAGTCCTTCCAGTCGTTGGGCTCGACCTTGAGAATGCCCAGCTCACGCATTTTTTGCGCATAGACGAAGGTGCGCTCGGGGGTAATGGTGAAGTTCACCTCGGGGTCCTGGATGATGCGCTTGATAAAGGCCCGATCCAGCCGGGAGTTTTGCTGGCGAATATAGATCTCGGTCGCTTCGTCCGGGTTGGCCTTGACGAATGCTTCTGCTTCTTCCAGCGCCTGGTAGAAGGCGCGATAGGTCTTCGGGTTGTTGGTGTGGAACTTCTCGGTGGTGTACAGCACGTTCATGGTGCCGGGGCCGCCCAGTACGTCATAGCTGCTGAGCAGTTTGCGCACGTTGGGGTTTTCCAGTGCCTGGTACTGGAACGGCGCGCTGGAGAAATGCGCGCTGATTTCCGAGCCGCCCGACAACAGCGCTGCGGTGGCATCCGGGTGCGGCAGGCTGATGGTGATCGCGTCGAAGCGCTTGTACTGGTCGTTGCCGTAGCGTTTGGCGGCTTCGATCTGCAGGGTGCGCGGCTGGAAGCCGACGATGGCCGAGGGCACGGCAATGCGGTCTTTCTCGGTGAAGTCATCCAGTGACTGAATCCGGGGGTTGTTGGTCAGCAGATAGCTGGGGATCGAGCCCAGCGCGGCGATGCCCTTGATGTTCTGCCGCGAATGGGTGCGGTCCCACAGATTCAGCATCGGTGGCGTACCGGCGGTCACCACGTCGAGTGCGCCGGCCAGCAGGGCTTCATTCATGGCGGCGGCGCCAGAGATCTGCCGCCACTCAACGGTGATATCCACGCCTGCGGCTTTACCGTGTTTCTCGATCAGCTGTTGGTCGCGGGCGACGTCCAGCAGCAAGTAGGCGATGCCGAATTGTTGCGCCACGCGCAGGGTGCCTTCCGCGTGGACGATGGAGGCGGACAAGAGCAGTCCGGACAGCAGGCTGATGCCTGCGAGGTTTTTCAGGTTCATTGGGACCTCGGATCAGTGGGTTCTGTGGGCAGAAATCACGATCCGGTGGTCCGGTCTCAGTGATGGGGTGGGTATTCGAGTGTCGAGCGGCGTGGTGTGCCGCTTAACGGCGGAGGTCAGGCTTTGTCGCGATCAACCGCGAAATTCGACCAGGCCTGGCGGGTCGGCATGACTTCCAGGCGGTTGATGTTGATGTGCGCAGGCAAGGTCGCCACGTAGAAAATCTGCTCGGCGATGTCTTCGGCGCTCAGCGGAGTGGTATCGCGGTAGAGACGGTCGGACGCTGCCTGGTCGCCCTTGGTGCGCACCAGGGTGAATTCGGTTTCGGCCATGCCCGGCGCGATATCGGTCACTCGCACGCCCTTGTCGACCAGGTCGCAGCGCAGGTTGTAGCTGAACTGCTGCACGAAGGCCTTGCTCGCGCCGTACACATGGCTGCCGGGGTAGGGCCACTGGCCCGCCACCGAGCCCAGGTTGACGATGCTCGTGCCGGCGCCGGTTTCGATCAGCGTGGGCAGCAGGGCGTGGGTGACGTTGACCAGGCCTTTGATGTTGGTGTCGATCATGATGTGCCAGTCGGCCAGGTCCACTTGCTGGGCCGGTTGCGGAGCCAGCGCCAGGCCGGCGTTGTTGATCAGGGCCTTGACCTGGCGGAAGCCTTCCGGCAGCTCCGCGACGACCTGGCGAACGGCCTGCTCATCGCGCACGTCCAGCGCGGCTATGTGCACGGGAACCTGAGCCGACAGCTCATCCTGCAAGGATTGCAGACGCTCCAGGCGACGGCCCGTCAGCACCAGCGACCAGCCGGCAGCGGCAAAGCGACGGGCACTGGCCCGACCGAAACCCGACGTGGCGCCGGTGATGAAAACGATACTGCTCATGACTTTTCCCTTACCTGTGCGGGTTCAGCGTTGCATGCCCCAGCGCTTGATGGTGATGCGCTCGAGGCTATTGAAAATCAGGTTTTCCACCAGCAGACCGATCAGGATGACGACGGCCAAGCCGGCAAACACGTTGTCGGTGTAGAGCTCGTTACGGTTCTGATAGATGTACCAGCCCAGCCCGCCCTGGCCCGAGGAGGCGCCGAACACCAGCTCCGCCGCAATCAGCGTACGCCAGGCGAAGGCCCAGCCGACTTTGAGGCCGGACAGGATCGACGGCAGGGCCGCCGGGACCAGAATCAGGGCGACGAAACGAATGCCCTTCAGCCCGTAATTACGCCCGGCCATGCGCTGGGTTTCCGACACGCCGAGAAAGCCCGAGTAAGTATTCAGCGCCAGCGGCCAGAGCACCGAGTGCACCAGCACGAAGATCAGGCTGCCTTCACCCAGGCCGAACCACAGCAGCGCCAGGGGCAGCAGGGCAATGGCCGGCAGTGGGTTGAACATCGAGGTGCAGGTGGAGAGGAGGTCGCGACCGATCTGTGTGGACACCGCCAGGGTGGTCAGGGCAAAGGCCAGCGCGATGCCGATCACGTAGCCCTTGAGCAGCACGTTCAGTGACGTGGCGGCTTTGTGCAGCAACTCACCGCTGGCAACGCCGCCGACGAACGCGTCAGCGGTTTGCAAAAAAGTCGGCAGCAACAGGTCGTTGTCCTGATAGCGGGCAACCAGCTCCCAGATCACCGCAAGGGCGATCAGGATCAGGCCTTTGCGCAGCCAGGCGTATTGCCACAGGCGTGTGGCCAGCGGCAGCGTGCGCTCTATGGGTTGTTCGGTAAAAGGCGCCAGCTCGATTTCGTAGTCGGGGCGCAGAGGATTACTCGCGGTCATGGGCGTTCTCAATACGACAGGCGTACGTCATGGAATTCAAGGTCGGCCACGGCATCCGGCGCCTGTTCGTTGAACAGCAGGCGATGAATGCGCTGGGCGGTGGACTGGAACGCCACGCTGCCCGAGCTGTGCAAGTCGAACTGCGCGCTGTTGATTTCCGCACGCACCCGGCCCGGATGGGGCGATAACAGCAGGATGCGGTTGCCAACGATCAGGGCTTCTTCGATCGAGTGGGTGACGAACAGCAGGGTGAACTTCACGTCCTCCCACAGCTCCAGCAGCTCTTCCTGCATCTTGCGGCGCGTCAGCGCGTCCAGCGCCGCGAACGGCTCATCCATCAGCAGGATCTTGGGCTGCATGGCCAGCGCGCGAGCAATGGCCACGCGGGCTTTCATGCCGCCGGAGAGGGTGTGCGGATAGGCGTCCACGAAGCCGGACAAGCCGACCTTGTCGAGGTACAGACGTGCCCGCTCTTCCGCCTCCGCCTTGCCCACGCTGCGCGAAGCCAGCAACGGAAACATCACGTTCTGTTGGACGGTTTTCCACGGCAATAGCTGATCGAATTCCTGGAACACCACGATGCGGTCGGCGCCGGGGCCGGCGACATGCTGGCCCGCCAGGCGTATTTTGCCTTCCTCGGGCGTCAGAAAGCCTGCCACCGCCTTAAGCAGGGTGGATTTGCCGCAGCCAGACGGGCCGAGCAGGATGAAACGGTCGGCCGGGTCGACGGCGAAGCTCACCTGGTGGGTGGCCTGCACGATGCGCTCGCGGGTGCGGTATTCCAGGCTCACGCCGTCCACTTCCAATAGGGCGTTTGGCGCCGCGGCAGTCAGGCAGGAGGTATAGGGGTGTTCGATTAACGCATTCATCACCTGCTCCTTGCTCAAAACGGCACATCACCTTGAATCGTGGTGCGGTGCATCCGGCGACGCAGGTGGCTGGGGCAGCCGGTGGCCAGGTGAATCAGGGCGCGGTTGTCCCAGAACACCAAGTCATTGGGCTGCCACTGGTGGCGGTAGATGAATTCGGGCTTGGCACTGTGGGCGATCAGCTCTTGGAGCAGGGCGCGGCTTTCTTCTTCCGGGATATCGAGGATGTGCGTGGTGAAGTTCTCGTTGACGAACAATCCCTTGCGGCCGGTTTCCGGGTGGGTGCGGACCACCGGATGAATAGCCGGTTTGACTTCCGCAATCTGCTCGGGGGTCAGGGTGGGGCGGCGAATACCGCTAAATACCTCGTCGTCGTAACGCGCCAGGTAGGAATGGGCGGCCTGTTTGCCGTCCAGTCGCGCTTTCAACTCCGCAGGCAATGCCTCGTAGGCAGCCTGCTGCGAGGCGAACAGGGTG
Source organism: uncultured Pseudomonas sp. (assembly GCA_964410065.1). Lineage (GTDB taxonomy): Bacteria > Pseudomonadota > Gammaproteobacteria > Pseudomonadales > Pseudomonadaceae > Serpens. Next base: position 4,034 of record CAYPFO010000099.1, on the reverse strand, counting down.
TCACCGCCTTCTCCGGGCAGTTCCTGCGCATACAGCATGGAGCCCAGGCTGGGGATGTCCTTGTAAGACAGATCGGAGTGCCAGAACTTGCCGGCATCACCCAGGCCGACCGGCTGGCCGTTCTCGATGATGTTGGAAATGATGAAGATTTCCGGGTGGCCGGCCAGCAGGAACTGCCGCAGCACATGGATCTGTAGTTCGCCGAAGCGCCGGCTGAAGGCAATGTGCTGTTCGGGTGTCAGATGCTGGTCGCGAAAGACCACCACGCCATGCTCCAGATGGGCGCGGTGCACGCGGGTGAAATCGGCGTCATTGAGCGGACGGGCGAGATCGATACCGACAATTTCCGCACCCAGGACGGCATCGAAAGGGCGGACTTCAAAGTGTTGGACAGGGGCGTGGGGGAATATAGCCGCGTTCATGCAGACAGGCTCCATACGAATGATCACCGAAAAGCGCAGGGCACAAACAAGCGCAAAAGCGCCCTGGCACTGAATGCGCGGCTCAACGGTTGACCTATAAGTACGCGGCGGAAATGAATATAGGGATATAAGCTGCGGACTAAAAATTCTTTTTATGCATAAGCATATGCAGGCAGAAGCTGCGCACAAGGCGCGCATGCTCTGCTTTGGATCAAGGGTTTACCTCAATGTGCCTAACGCTTGGGAATCTTCTCGCCCCAGTGTTTAGCAATGGCGAGCAGGCGTTGCTCGTCCATGCGCGTCAGCTGCCCGTTATCAAGCAGTTGCTTGCCGCCGACCCAGACGTGCTTCACGCAGTCGTGGCTGCCGGTGTAGATGAGTTGCGACACCGGGTCGTAGACCGGCTGCTGGTGCAATCCGGACAGATCGAAGGCTGCGATATCGGCCCATTTGCCGATTTCCAGGGAGCCGCAGTCGTGCTCGAGGCCAAGGGCTCGTGCGCCATTGAGGGTGGCCATGCGCAGCGCGCGGTGGGCATCCAGTGCCGTGGCGGAGCCTGCCACGGCTTTGGCGAGCAGGGCGGCGGTGCGGGTTTCACCGAGCAAGTCGAGATCATTGTTACTGGCCGCGCCATCGGTGCCGATGGCCACGTTGACGCCGGCCTGCCACAGGCGCTCCACGGGGCAGAAGCCGCTGGCCAGCTTGAGGTTGGACTCGGGGCAGTGGATCACACTGCTATTGCTGGCCACCAGCATGGCGATGTCATCGTCATTCACCTGGGTCATGTGCACGGCCTGGAAGCGTGGGCCCAGCAGACCGAGGCGCTGCAGCCGGGCCAGCGGCCGCATGCCGTGCTGTTGCAGGCTTTGCTGGACTTCAAGGTCGATTTCATGGACGTGCATCTGGATGCCGGCGTCCAGCTCCTCGGCGAGCATCAGCACCTGGGTCAGGGTCTCGTCGCTGGCGGTATAGGGAGAGTGGGGGCCAAAGGCGATCTTCAGGCGCGGATGGTGCTTGAGGTCGTCGAATAGCTGCAGTCCATGGCGAATGGCATCGGCGGGCTCCAGTGCGCCGGGCACCGGGAAATCCATCACGGGCACGCAAATCTGCGCGCGCACGCCAGCCTGATGGGCCACCTCGCTGGCAATCTCGGGGAAGAAATACATGTCCGAATAACAAGTGATGCCGCCCTTGAGTTGTTCGGCTATCGCCAGTTGGCTGCCGTCGCGAATGAATGCTTCATCTACCCAGCGGGCTTCGGCCGGCCAGATGTAGTCCTGCAGCCAGGTCAGCAGGGGCTGGTCATCGGCGAGGCCACGAAACAGGCTCATGGCTGCGTGCCCATGGGCATTGATCAGGCCAGGGGCGAGCAGCATGCCAGGCAACTCGCGTACCTCGAGGGCTGTGTGTCGCAGCGCTTCGTCGCGCGGTGCAATCAACGCGATGCGGCCATCGCGAATGCCCAGGCCATGTTCTTTGAGGACTACGCCGGCGGGCTCGACCGGCACCAGCCAGGTCGGCAGCAAAAGAAGGTCGAGGGTAGCGCTGGGCGAGGTTGGCATGCTGGTCATCGCAGAAAAAGTGAAGCGTGAATGGGCTTCTGAAGGTTATCGGCCGATGAGCGAAATTTTGCAGGTGGTGCGGGTTTGAGCAAGCGGGTAAGCGTCGGTTCGGTCGCAGTGCGCTCCGGCCGCCGGATGAGTACGCCGCTGGCTGGAATGGCGTGACGATCTTCGAGCCTACAGGCGTTTTTCATTACCCGCTCGCCGGCCTGTTATCCCTAGGGTCTGTTCCCGTTTCGCGCACGGCCGCGACGGAGCCAGTTTTTGCGCGAGACAAGGCACGAGTCGCGCAGTTTGGTCGTTCCAAATAAGCGATGAGAAACGCTGTATCGCGCAAAAACTGGCCCGTCCCTTCGGGTTGGCAAGGGAACAGCCATTGCCTGCGTCCCGCGCCTTGCCTGGCGTCATTTGGCGCAGCAACGCGGCTCGCGCTGAAATGGGAACAGACGCTAGGTGCAGTGCGTATAATCCGCACCTTTTTGTGGGACTCATGAGGTAGGCCATGCGCGAGCAGTTGCTGGCAGCGGAGAAGGTCAGGGCCATTGAGTGGCGTGGCGAAGTGTTGTGTCTGCTTGATCAGCGCTTACTGCCTGGGCGTGAAGTCTGGCTGAGCTACGACAACGCCAGCGGGGTCGCCGAGGCCATCCGCGAGCGGGTGGTGCGTGGCGCTGCGGCCATCGGCATTGCCGCAGCGTATGGCGTCGTGCTCGGCGCCCGGCAGCATCTGGCGGCGGGTGGTAATTGGCAGGCGTCTCTGCAGGCGGATATGCAACTGCTGGCCGCGTCCTCGCCGACTGCGGCCAACCTGTGCTGGGCCTTGGATGTCATGCGCGACTGCCTGAGTCGTCTTAAGGAGGGCGAAGCGCTGTTGGCTGCGCTGGAAGCCGAGGCTATGGGCATTCATCAGAGTGACCGTGAGGCCAACCTGCTCATGGCCCAGTTCGGCGTCGAGCTGATGCGCACGCATTACGACGGCCCGCAAGCGGTGCTCACGCACTGCAATGCCGGTGCCCTGGCCACCGGCGGTTTCGGTACGGCGCTGGGTGTCATTCGCGGGGCCTGGATGGACGGGTTGGTCGAGCATGTCTATGTCGATGAAACTCGTCCCTGGCTGCAGGGGTCGCGTTTGACGGCCTGGGAGCTGGCCGGTGAGGAGGTGCCGGTGAGCGTCAATGTCGATGCTGCCGTCGCGCACCTGATGAAGACCGAGCAGATCGGCTGGATCATCGTCGGCGCCGACCGCATCGCCGCCAACGGTGACGTGGCGAGCAGGATCGGCACCTACCAGTTGGCGATACTGGCCATGCACCATGGCGTGCGCTTCATGGTCGTAGCGCCCGCCTCGAGCATCGACATGAGTCTGGACTGCGGCGAGGACATTCCGCTGGAAGAGCGTGCTGACAGCGAGGTGCTCAGTCTGGGCGGGCAGCTTATCGCGGCCCAGGTGAGGGCGGTCAATCCGGTGTTCGACGTGACGCCCGCCGATTTGATCGACGCCATCGTCACCGAGAAAGGCATTGTCGAGCGTCCGGACGCGGAGAAGCTGGCGCAGCTGTTATGCCGCAAGCGCTTGCATTGAGGCGCCCCACGGCAGGCTGCGAAGATGCACTCAACGAGCAGTTCCATATGCGAACTGCTTTGATTTGCAGCCTGCGGCCTGAAGCTTGCAGCCCCGAGCTGTGTTACCATCCCGCGCTTATCGCAGGACCCTGCTGACTAAAAGGAACCAGGCTTCCATGGGCGAACTGGCCAAAGAAATCTTCCCGGTCAATATCGAAGACGAGCTGAAACAGTCCTACCTCGACTACGCAATGAGCGTAATCGTCGGTCGGGCGTTGCCGGATGCGCGCGATGGCCTGAAACCAGTGCACCGTCGCGTATTGTTCGCCATGAGCGAGTTGGGCAACGACTGGAACAAGGCGTACAAGAAATCCGCCCGTGTGGTCGGTGACGTGATCGGTAAATATCACCCGCACGGTGACATCGCTGTGTACGACACCATCGTGCGCATGGCTCAGCCGTTCTCGCTGCGCTACCTGCTGGTAGACGG
>CAYPFO010000098.1:0-8666 GCA_964410065.1 uncultured Pseudomonas sp. | reverse complement strand
TCAAGGCCGAGTTCGGCGACGCACGCCGCACCGAAATCACCGCCTCGCACACTGACCTCACCATCGCCGACCTGATTCCCGAAGAAGAGCGCGTGGTGACCATTTCCCACGGCGGCTACGCCAAGAGCCAGCCGTTGGCCTCTTACGAGGCCCAGCGCCGTGGCGGCAAGGGCAAGTCGGCCACAGGGGTCAAGGACGAAGACTACGTCGAGCACCTGCTGGTCGCCAACAGTCACGCCACGCTGCTGCTGTTCTCCAGCAAGGGCAAGGTGTACTGGCTGAAGACCTACGAAATCCCCGAAGCCTCACGCGCTGCGCGCGGCCGTCCGCTGGTCAACCTGTTGCCGCTGGATGAGGGTGAACACATCACCGCCATGCTGCAGGTCGATCTGGAGGCGTTGCGTCAGCAGGCCGCCGACGACGATGAGCTGGAGGATATCGACGATACCGTCATCGAGCATGACGAGGCCGACGACGAAAGCGAGGATGTCGACGACGGGCTCGAAGAGCTGGTCAACGGTGCCTTTATCTTCATGGCCACCGCCTTCGGTACCGTGAAGAAAACGCCGCTGGTGCAGTTCAGCAAGCCGCGTAGCTCCGGTCTGATTGCCCTGAAGCTGGAAGAGGGCGACACGCTGATCGCCGCCGCCATCACCGATGGCCGCCGTGAAGTGATGCTGTTCTCGGATGGTGGCAAGGTAATCCGCTTCAAGGAAAGCAATGTGCGCCAGATGGGCCGTACCGCCCGTGGCGTGCGCGGCATGCGCCTGCCGGAAGGTCAGCAACTGATTTCCATGCTGATTCCCGAGCCGCAAGCGCAGATTCTGACCGCCTCGGAGCGCGGCTTCGGCAAACGCACCCCGATCGAGGAATACCCACAGCGCGGCCGCGGCGGCCAGGGCGTGATCGCCATGGTCAGCAACGAGCGCAACGGCAAGTTGGTGGGCGCGATTCAGGTGCTGGATGGCGAGGAGATCATGCTGATTTCCGACCAGGGCACCCTGGTGCGTACCCGTGTCGACGAAGTGACCAGTCAGTCGCGCAACACCCAGGGCGTGACCCTGATCAAGTTGGCCAGCGACGAAGTGCTGGTCGGCCTGGAGCGCGTACAGGAGCCCACCGTGGTCGACGGCGATGAGCTGGGTGACGAGGCAGAGGCTGAAGTCAATGTGCCGGACGTAGCCGCGGACGCAGGGGCGCCGGCGGATGAATCCGGTAATCAGGAGTGAGTGACAAGTGAGCAAACGCGCCTATAACTTCTGCGCCGGTCCGGCCGCACTGCCCGAAGCCGTGCTGCAACGCGCCCAGGCGGAACTCCTCGACTGGCACGGCAAGGGCCTGTCGGTCATGGAAATGAGCCATCGCAGCGACGACTACATGGCCATCGCTGCCAAGGCCGAGCAGGATCTGCGCGACCTGTTGGTCATCCCGTCGAACTACAAGGTGCTGTTCCTGCAGGGCGGCGCCAGCCAGCAGTTTGCCGAGATTGCCTTGAACCTGCTGCCGGAAAACGGCGTGGCCGACTATGTCGACACCGGCATCTGGTCGAAGAAGGCCATGGAAGAGGCGCGTCGCTACGGCACTGTCAACGTTGCCGCCAGCGCCAAGCCCTACGACTACTTCGCCATTCCCGGGCAGAACGAGTGGCAACTGTCCAAGGACGCCGCCTACCTGCACTACGCCAGCAACGAGACCATCGGCGGTCTGCAGTTCGACTGGGTGCCCGAGGCGGGCGACGTGCCGCTGGTGGTGGACATGTCTTCGGACATCCTGTCGCGCCCCATCGACGTGTCGAAATACGGCCTGATCTATGCCGGTGCGCAGAAGAACATCGGCCCGAGCGGCCTGGTGGTGGTGATCGTGCGCGAAGACCTGCTGGGTCGCGCCCGTTCCAGCTGCCCGACCATGCTCAACTACCAGGTCGCCGCCGACAACGGCTCGATGTACAACACGCCGGCAACCTTTTCCTGGTACCTGTCGGGGCTGGTCTTCGAGTGGCTCAAGGAGCAAGGCGGCATCGAGGCGATGGCCGCGCGTAACCATGCCAAGCAGGAACTGCTGTACAGCGCCATCGACGCCAGCGAGTTCTACAGCAACCCGATCTCCCGCAATGCCCGTTCCTGGATGAACGTGCCGTTCCGCCTGGCTGACGAGAAGCTCGACAAAGCCTTCCTGGCCGGTGCCGATGCACGTGGCCTGCTCAACCTCAAGGGCCATCGTTCGGTCGGCGGCATGCGTGCCTCGATCTACAACGCGGTGGGTCTGGATGCGGTCCAGGCGTTGGTCGCCTACATGGCCGAGTTCGAGAAGGAGCACGCCTGAGATGAGTGACGCTGATCAACTCAAGGCCTTGCGGGTACGCATCGACAGCCTCGATGAAAAGATTCTCGAGCTGATCAGCGATCGCGCGCGCTGTGCCCAGGAAGTGGCGCGGGTCAAGATGCTCAATCTGCAGCCGGGCGAAACGCCGGTGTTCTATCGCCCCGAACGTGAAGCCTGGGTGCTCAAGCACATCATGGAGTTGAACAAGGGGCCGTTGGACAACGAGGAAATGGCCCGGTTGTTCCGCGAAATCATGTCCTCCTGCCTGGCCCTGGAGCAGCCACTGAAGGTCGCCTATCTGGGACCGGAAGGTACCTTCACCCAGGCCGCAGCGCTCAAGCACTTCGGTGCTTCGGTGCAGAGCAAACCCATGGCGGCCATTGACGAAGTGTTCCGCGAAGTGGTCGCCGGCGCGGTGAATTTTGGCGTGGTGCCGGTGGAGAACTCCACCGAAGGCGCAGTCAGCCATACCCTGGACAGCTTTCTGGAGCACGACATCGTCATCTGCGGCGAAGTCGAGCTGCGCATTCATCACCATTTGCTGATCGGCGAAAACACCAAGTCGGCAAACATCAGCCGTATCTATTCCCATGCCCAGTCCCTGGCCCAGTGCCGCAAGTGGCTGGATGCCCATTACCCCAACGTCGAGCGCGTGGCTGTGGCCAGCAATGCCGAGGCGGCCAAGCGGGTGAAGAGCGAATGGAACAGCGCGGCGATTGCCGGCGATGTGGCGGCCCAGCTGTACGGACTGAGCAAGCTGCAGGAGAAAATCGAGGATCGCCCGGACAACTCCACGCGCTTCTTGATGATCGGCAACCAGGAAGTGCCGCCCACCGGCGATGACAAGACCTCGATCATCGTCTCGATGAGCAACCGCCCTGGCGCGCTGCACGAATTGCTGGTGCCGTTCCACGCCAATGGCATCGACCTGACGCGCATCGAAACCCGCCCGTCGCGCAGCGGCAAGTGGACCTACGTGTTCTTCATCGACTTCGTCGGCCATCACCAGGATCCGCTGGTCAAGGCGGTGCTGGAGCAACTCCGGCAGGAAGCGGTGGCGTTGAAGGTGCTGGGCTCTTATCCGAAGGCGGTACTTTAAAAACAGCGGTAAGCTGCAAGCCCCAAGCTGCAAATGGTTTGGGGCTTTTGCTTGCGGCTTGAAGCTTGAGGCTTGTAGCTATGTCTTGCGATTTCCTCGCCCTGGCGGTGCCAGGCGTACAAAAGCTGTCTCCGTATGTCACCGGCAAGCCGATTGATGAACTGGCCCGCGAGCTGGGCATCGATCCGGCGCAGATCGTCAAACTGGCCAGCAATGAAAACCCGCTTGGCCCCAGTTCCAAGGTGCTGGAAGCGATCCGTGCCGAGCTGCCGGAGCTGGCCCGCTATCCCGATGGCAGCGGTTTTGTGCTCAAGCAGAAGTTGTCCGAGCGCTTCGGTCTTGCGCCCGAGCAGCTCACCCTGGGCAATGGCTCCAATGACATTATCGATATCGTCGCGCGCGCCTACCTGGCGCCCGGTCTGAATGCGGTGTTCAGCGCTCATGCCTTCGCCGCCTACCCGATCTGCACCCAGGCCGTGGGCGCGGAAAGTCGCGTGGTCCCGGCCATCGACTACGGCTACGACCTCGACGGTCTGATCAAGGCCATCGATGACAATACGCGCGTGCTGTTCATCGCCAATCCCAACAACCCGACGGGGACCTGGTTCGGCGCTGATGCGCTGGAGCAGTTCCTGTCCCGCGTGCCGGCTCACGTGCTGGTGGTGCTCGACGAGGCGTACATCGAATTCTCCGAGCCCGGCGAGCTACCCAATGGTCTGGACTACCTGGCGCGTTACCCGAACCTGCTGGTCTCGCGCACGCTGTGCAAGGCCTACGGCCTGGCCGGTCTGCGTGTCGGTTATGGGGCTTCTTCGGCACAGATTGCCGACGTGCTCAACCGCGTGCGCCAACCGTTCAACGTCAACAGCCTGGCCCTGGTGGCTGCTTGTGCGGCGCTGGACGACACCGATTACCTGGCTGCCGGCCGACGCTTGAACACGGCCGGCATGGCCCAGCTGGAGGCAGGTTTTCGTGAGCTGGGCCTGGCGTGGATTCCCTCCAAGGGCAATTTCATCGCCGTGGACTTTGGCCGCGACGCCGCACCGATCAATGCCGGTCTGCTGCGTGAGGGCGTGATCGTGCGGCCGATCGCCGGTTACGGCATGCCGACCTTCCTGCGCGTGTCCATTGGCACCGAGCAGGAAAATGCGCGCTTTCTCGAAGCCCTGAGCAAGGTACTCGCCAGTGCCTGACGTCAAGCCGCTGCAGGGCGGTGCGCCTGTGCTCGACCGCCTGGTGGTGGTCGGGCTCGGCCTGATCGGCGGTTCCTTCGCCAAGGGGCTGCGCGAAAAAGGCCTGTTCCGCGAAGTGGTCGGCGTCGACCGTAATGTCGAGTCCTGCCGTCTGGCCGTTGAGCTGGGGGTGGTCGACCGCTGCGAAGAGGATCTCGCAACGGCCTGCCAGGGGGCTGACGTGATTCAGTTGGCGGTGCCGATTCTGGCGCTGGAGAAGGTGCTCGCCCAGTTGGCCACGCTGGATCTGGGCCACGCGGTGCTTACCGATGTCGGCAGCGCCAAGGGCAATGTCCTGCGCGCAGCCCGCGAGGCGTTTGGCAGCGTGCCGGTGCGCTTCGTCCCCGGCCATCCGATTGCCGGTTCCGAGCGCAGTGGAGTAACGGCGGCCGATGGCCGGTTATTCCGCCGCCACAAGGTGATCCTCACGCCGCAAGACAGCGTGGACAGTGAGGCGCTGATGCTCATCGAGCGTCTCTGGCGAGCGCTGGGTGCGGATGTCGAGCAGATGGACGTCGAGCATCACGACCAGGTGCTGGCCGCCACCAGTCATCTGCCGCATATGCTGGCGTACACCCTGGTGGATTCGCTGGCCAAGCGTAACGAGAACCTGGAGATTTTCCGTTATGCCGCCGGCGGTTTTCGCGACTTCACGCGTATCGCCGGCAGTGATCCGTTGATGTGGCACGATATCTTTCTGGCCAATCGCGACGCGGTATTGCAGGTACTTGACGATTTTCGCGATGACCTCGACGCCTTGCGCGCCGCGGTGGTCGCTGGGGATGGGCATCATCTCCTGGGCGTGTTCACCCGCGCCCGAGTGGCCCGCGAGCATTTCAGCAAAATCCTGGCCCGCCGGGCCTATGTGGACGCCATGCATTCCAATAACGATCTGATTTTCATCGCCCAGCCGGGCGGCAGCGTCAACGGCAGCATCCGTGTGCCGGGCGACAAATCCATTTCTCATCGCTCGATCATGCTCGGCTCCCTGGCCGTAGGCACCACCGAGGTTCAGGGCTTCCTGGAAGGTGAGGATGCGCTGGCCACCATTCAGGCCTTCCGCGACATGGGCGTGGTCATTGAAGGCCCGCAAGATGGCCGCGTGACCGTGCATGGCGTCGGCCTGCACGGCCTGCAGGCGCCGCCCGGGCCGATTTACCTCGGCAACTCCGGTACCTCGATGCGCCTGCTCGCCGGCCTGCTCGCCGCGCAACCGTTCGATACCACGCTCAGCGGCGATGCCTCGCTGAGCAAGCGGCCGATGAACCGCGTGGCCAATCCGCTGCGCGAAATGGGTGCGGTGATTGAGACCGCGGCCGAAGGCCGTCCGCCGCTGACCATTCGCGGCGGCCATACGTTGACCGGCATGCGCTATGCAATGCCGATGGCCAGCGCCCAGGTGAAATCCTGCCTGCTGCTGGCCGGGCTGTATGCCGAAGGCCAGACCTCGGTCATCGAGCCAGCACCGACCCGCGATCACACCGAGCGCATGCTGCGCGGGTTCGGCTACCCCGTGAGTGTTGATGGCAACACCTCTGCCGTTACCCCCGGGCACACGTTGACTGCCACGCAGATTGAAGTGCCGGCGGATATTTCCTCGGCGGCGTTTTTCCTGGTGGCGGCATCGATTGCCGAAGGCTCCGACCTGCTGCTGGAGCATGTCGGCATCAACCCGACGCGCACCGGGATCATCGACATCCTGAAGCTGATGGGCGCCGACATTACCCTGGAAAACCAGAAGGAAGTCGGCGGCGAGCCGGTGGCCGACCTGCGCGTGCGCAGTGCCACGCTCAAGGGCATCGAGATTCCCGAGGCGCTGGTACCGCTGGCCATCGACGAATTTCCCGTGTTGTTCATTGCTGCCGCCTGCGCTGAAGGGCGCACGGTGCTGCGTGGGGCCGAGGAGCTGCGGGTCAAGGAGTCCGACCGTATCCAGGTCATGGCTGACGGTCTGCAGACCTTGGGTGTCAAGGTCGAGCCCACTCCAGATGGCATCATTATCGACGGTGGTCCGATGGGTGGCGGCGAAGTCTGGGCTCATGGTGACCACCGTATCGCCATGAGCTTCAGCGTCGCCTCGCTGCGTGCCACGGCGCCGATCCGTATCCATGATTGCGCCAACGTCGCCACCTCGTTCCCCAACTTCCTCGGTCTGGCAGCTCAGACCGGCATTCGCGTCAGCGAAGAAGGTCAGGCATGAGTACCGCAGTCATCACCATCGACGGACCCAGTGGTTCCGGCAAAGGCACCATTGCGGGCCTGCTGGCCACCCGCCTGGGCTGGAACCTGCTCGACTCAGGCGCGCTGTATCGGCTGCTGGCCCTGTCTGCCCGTAATCACGGCGTAGCCCTGACGAATGAAGAAGGGCTCAAGGCCCTTGCCGCTCATCTGGATGTGCAATTCGTAGCTGGCGCGCCGGGGCAGGAACAGCTCATTATTCTTGAGGGCGAGGAAGTGACTCAGGCGATTCGTAACGAGCAGGTCGGCTCGGGCGCATCGCAAGTCGCCGCGTTGCCGGCAGTGCGTGATGCCTTGCTGCAACGCCAGCGTGCCTTCCTGGAAGCGCCGGGCCTGGTAGCCGATGGTCGAGACATGGGCACCGTGGTGTTTCCCGAGGCGCCGTTGAAGATTTTCCTGACGGCTAGCGTGGAGGAACGTGCGCAGCGTCGCTATCTTCAGTTGAAGGAAAAGGGCGATGCTGTTAATCTCGCGAGTCTTCTCGACGAGATACGTGCGCGCGATGAGCGAGATACTCAACGTGCGGTGGCTCCGCTAAAGCCGGCACACGATGCCATTTTGCTGGATTCCACGAAACTGTCGATCGAGCAGGTGCTTGAAAGAATTCTTGGTGAAGTCGCTGCTCGCGAACTCGCTGGGTAAATAGGTCGCTTCCGTCAATAATGGAAGACCGCAAGGAGGCATGCAGGAGACCAGTCCTAGTCCTGCAGGCCTCTTTTTATATGAACGAACCCACATTGTCTGGGATGTGGCTTTGGGCAGATCGACTGCCCTTGATCTCACAGGAATCAACATGAGCGAAAGCTTTGCAGAACTATTTGAAGAAAGCCTGAAAACCCTCGACATGCAGCCGGGTGCCATCATCACCGGCATCGTGGTCGACATCGACGGTGACTGGGTCACCGTGCATGCTGGCCTCAAGTCCGAGGGCGTCATCCCGGTCGAGCAGTTCTACAACGAGCAGGGCGAGCTGACCATCAAGGTAGGTGACGAAGTTCACGTCGCACTGGACGCAGTGGAAGACGGCTTCGGTGAAACCAAGCTGTCCCGCGAAAAAGCCAAGCGCGCCGAGTGCTGGATCGTTCTGGAAGCTGCGTTTGCTGCTGAAGAAGTGGTCAAGGGCGTCATCAACGGTAAGGTCAAAGGTGGCTTCACTGTCGACGTCAACGGCATCCGCGCGTTCCTGCCGGGTTCCCTGGTCGATGTCCGCCCTGTGCGCGACACCACCCACCTGGAAAACAAAGAACTCGAGTTCAAGGTCATCAAGCTCGACCAGAAGCGCAACAACGTTGTCGTTTCCCGCCGCAGCGTGCTGGAAGCCGAGAACAGTGCCGAGCGCGAAGCCCTGCTGGAATCCTTGCAGGAAGGCCAGCAAGTCAAGGGTATCGTCAAGAACCTCACCGACTACGGCGCGTTCGTCGACCTGGGCGGCGTGGACGGCCTGCTGCACATCACCGACATGGCCTGGAAGCGCATCAAGCATCCGTCGGAAATCGTCAACGTTGGTGACGAGATCGACGTCAAGGTGCTGAAGTTCGACCGCGAGCGCAACCGCGTCTCCCTGGGTCTGAAGCAGCTGGGCGAAGACCCATGGGTTGCCATCAAGGCCCGTTACCCGGAAAACACCCGCGTACTGGCCAAGGTCACCAACCTCACCGACTACGGCTGCTTCGCCGAGCTGGAAGAAGGTGTGGAAGGCCTGGTGCACGTGTCCGAAATGGACTGGACCAACAAGAACATCCACCCGTCGAAGGTCGTACAGGTCGGCGACGAAG
>CAYPFO010000097.1:0-8672 GCA_964410065.1 uncultured Pseudomonas sp. | reverse complement strand
CCCCCGGCGTGACAGGCCGGTATTCTAACCGACTGAACTACCACTGCGCGTCGGTTGGACTTTCGTCCGTGGAACTCTGACTAACGTCTGAACAACTTGCTCAAGGCTTGTCGCTCTCAAGCGAGATAAACATCATCAAGCTTGGCTAAAAATGGCGCAGTGGACGGGACTCGAACCCGCGACCCCCGGCGTGACAGGCCGGTATTCTAACCGACTGAACTACCACTGCGCGTCGGTGGACTTTCGTCCGGTGCTCTTTCGGAGCTTCGCAAAGATGATGGTGGCTGATGACGGGATCGAACCGCCGACCCCCTGCGTGTGATGCAGGTGCTCTCCCAGCTGAGCTAATCAGCCATCGGCCTTGCGATGGCGCGCAATTTACGCAGAGGGCGCTTTCAAGTCAACCTCTTTATGAAGTTTTTCTAAATTTTTGATTTATCAGGCATTTTTATAATCCCAGCCGAAAGTTCCAGACACTCTACTGGAGCCCTCCACCGTGGGATCAAAGCGCCACACGCAACGTCAGCCGGGCTGCGATGCGTCCATCACCCTGGCGGTCCAGGCCGGCCTCTTCGATCCGCACGCCCAGCGCTTGCAGTTCATCGAGCCAGCTCAACAAACGGTCAAAGCCGGCTGGCTGCAAGCTGACCTGCACCCCCTCACTCCCTTCGCTATCCAGCCGCTCAACCGCCAACCCTTTTTCGGTAGCCGATGCAGTGACCAGCCCCTGCAGACGCGCAGGTTCGAGGCTCACCACGGGCCGGCGCTGGTTTTCGACTATTTCGGGCGTCCGAGCCTGCAAGTAGGCATGCAACTCACGCTGCTGTTGAAGGTACAGCTGTGCCTCGGCCTTTTGGTTCGCAACGGGGCGCCACACGCCCAAGTACAGCAAGGTGCTTAGCAGAAACATAGCCAACCCGCCCAGCATCACGCGCTCGCGTCTCGCCATGTGCTGCCAACGCTGCGCCAGGGGCGAGGCCTGCAATTGGGCCTTTACTTGCTCACGATTCCAGACAGCCATTTAACCTCCGATCACCAAACGCGCGCTGACACCCTCCGCCTCGCGACTTGCCGAACCCAGCTGCACGGCCAGTCCGGCGTCGATCAAGCGCTCCCGTACTCGTTCCAGCGCTTCGAAGCTTGGGGCCTGCACTTGCAACGCCAGGTCACCGCGCGCAGCGCTGAAATCCAGCTGCTGTACACGCAGCTGAACACTCTCGTCCAGCAGCGCGTCGCTGGCCTGGCCGAGCAACCCGAGCAGTCCATCGCCCGAGGCGCCACCGGACTCGGCCAGATGCTGGTCGAACTGCTGACGCAGATTGATCAGTTTGCGGTCATCGGGAAACAGCTCTTGATACAGCTGAGTACTGGCGCGGGCCATGTCTTCGCCTGCGCGCTGCAATTGCCAGCCCTGGGCCAGATTGAAGCCCCATTGCAGAAACAGACACACCCCCAGCGCTGCGAACGCTGGCCGCCAGCGCTGTCCGGCGGGGGTATGCTCCTGTACCGCAAATTCACCCTGGGCCAGGTTGCAGCCTCCAACCTGACGGCTTAACCAGACATGCGGATCCTGCTCGTGCCGACGTTCCCACTCTTCCGGCAACGACATCCCCTGCGGGACGCAGGCTTGCAGCGGCGCCGGGCACTGTTTCGCCAGTTCGGGTCCATCCTCTTCACTCAATGCCAGACGTGTCGGCGGCAGCCCGCCCAGCAGCCAGCGGCCGTCGAGCCAGCACAGCCAGGTGGCGTCCTCGGGCAACAGGTCCGCATCGACCCGAATCTGCCCGGGCGGCTCGGCGCACAGTGCCAGCCAGTCGCTCAGCCAGTCGCGGCGTACGGCAAACACCCGATGGCGCCCGTCCGCCAAAGGTCTTCCTAGCGCCAGATGCATCTGCTCAATGTCCTCAGCCAGCCACTCTTCCACGGCGAAGGGCAGCGCCTTACGCAGCCAGCGCTTTTTCTGAGTCGGCAACTGCACGCTGCAGGCTGTGACCGCCTCTACGGGCAAAACCAGGCGCCATGGCCGTTGCAACACGGCACAAACGTCCTCGAAAGGCTCCGACCGGCATACCCCATCACGCACCCAGTGCACGTCCAGTTGGGCGTCGATACTCCAGACCGCTGCTGGCGGCAGGAACACCCAGGTTTCAGTCATCGCTACGCCCCTTGCCCGTGATTGGCAGCAGTCCAGACTGCCCAAGATCGCGGGCCAGCACACGCACCCCGCCATCACCTCCACGTTGTAGCAGGCTTACCAGCACCTGTCGTCGCGTTCCCATTTCGACCTCGCTGATGACCTGAAAAAATTGACTCCCCACGGCCAGCTTCCGGGCCTTCACATGCTGTGCGGCAGGGCCCAGCTGAGCGAAGAACTCCTCGAGGGTACGAAAGCCTCGAGCCCCCCGTGCCGCCACCAGGGCCAACACCACGTCTGGCGAGAGCTCTTCCGCCAAACTGGACAGCACCAGGGCGCTGGCGGTGTTGACGTTCAGAGCGGCCTCTGGCGGCAAAGCACTGACATAAGGCAACAACAGTCGATAGTCCTGCTCGCGCATGCCCAGCAGCAGGCGCAATTCCGAGACGTCGGCCAACGGCCGATTGGCGGCCCGATAAGGGGGCTTGAGCAACAGATAATCGTTGTCCTCGGCGCCATTCACTACGCTGACCTGCTCATCGAAATCCAGCCAGTCACGCAATCGCCCGGCGTAGGGAGCCCCGATATTCAGCCGTCGCAGCAGACGCTGGAAACGCTCGAAGGCAACGCGGTCCAGACGACCTTCGCGCACCAGGCTATTCAGATTGAAGCGACCGCTGAGATCCTCGATGCGAACCCGCAATTCGCCGCCCTCATCCAGGGCAAAGGTTTTCAGCGGTGCGGCCCATGGTTCACCGAGATGATCGACGGCAGGCCCTGCCTCACCTTGGCGCAGATCCCGCAGCAGCAGTGCCTTGGCCAGGGCTTCGCCACCCTGGGCGTAATGCCAGGCCTGACGCTGAACAAGCATATTGGTGCTGCTGCGGATGGCCAGCTGCTGGCGGGCAATCAGGCCGGAGCAGACCACGGTTACCACTGCCACTACGAGCAGCACGGTGATCAGCGCCACACCCCGCTGACGATTCACAAAGAGAGCTCCTGCATGGGCACTTCATCATCGTCGTCATCAGACGAAACCGGCGCGCCCGGAATGGCCGTATCGGGCAGGCGAAACAGCCGACGCAACGAACCGTAATGCTGGTGTTCAAGTGTCAGCTCGACGGCCCTGGGCAGCTCAGTCATGCTCTCTTCATTGGCCACCATGCCGTTGGGCCAGCTGTTCTGCCAATTGCCGTCCTGATCCAGGTAGCGCAAGCGCCAGGACAGCACCTCGTCCAGTACCTGCTGCACCTGGGGTTGGCTATCCTGGGCCTGATCCAGCACCTGCCAGTAGTGGCGCTGCCAGGTGGTGCCGCTCAGCTGCCAGCGCACCCGTTGCAAACGCGAACGCACCACCCCGGTGGGGTTGCGCCACCCGGTTCGGGTAAGCGCGACCATGACACCCTCGCCGGTGACATTTTCCCCCACCAGTGCTGCATCCATGTTGCCGTAAGGCGCCCGCACCGGACGTGCCAGTGTCTGCTGCAAGTCCCGCTCAAAGGCAGCCATGCCGCGTACCAGCTCGCGCAGGCGCAGCTCTTGCTCGCGGGTGGTGCTGTCAGTGCGCACCACGCTGCCGAGCATCTGATAAGTCCCCAACCCCAGCAGACCAAAGATGGCGATGGCGATCAGCAGCTCCAGCAAGGTAAAGCCTTGGGAACCCCTCATGGCCGCGTCTCGATAAAACCGCTGAGGCTGACCAGTGCCCGCTGATCGAAGTCGGCCGGCGCATCGCCGGCCAGCACCCGCAGGGTAACGCGACGCAGCCCCGGATCGGTGGTCGCATCCACCTGACTCTGCCACTGCCAGCGTCGCCCGGCATAGTCCAGCTTGCCCTGTTGGCGCCCTTCGGCGGGGGGCTGTCGTTGCAATTGCAGTTCGATCAGGCGATTGTCGGCAATCCACAGAGCCAGCGTCTTGTCCTCCAGGCGTGCGGCAGTCTGCAGGCTGCGTGCACTGGCGGTCAGGGCGCTGGCGGCCACCAAGGCGAAAATGGCCAGGGCCACCATGACTTCCAGCAAGGTGAATCCCCGCACTGACTTCATCGGGCGACTCCCGAGCTGCCCAGCACTTCGACCCTGGGCATGCGAAAACCATCGCTGGCTAGCTGCAGGCGAGCCCCACCGGTACGCCGCTCGGACAATTCCAGACGAAACGGGCTAAGTTCGCCGTTGGACAAGAGCAACACCTGTGGCACTGAGTTCAGGTTGGTCGGTTTACCGGGGGAGCGTTTATCGCCGGTATCAGGCGCTGCCAGTTTCAACGCCTGGCCTTCCAATTCCAGGTCCAGTTGCGCCCACTCCGGCAATCGATGCGGCGGTTTGTCATTCAAGGGCGCCCAGCGCCCGCTGCGCTCGTCATACACGAGCGCCTGATAGGTTCCGGTCTCGATACGCAGCCCGTACTCACGGTTGTCGAGCACCGCCTCGTCGGCCAGCACGCCGATCAACCCGGCCAGGCGTTCGGCTTCAATAGTCAATTCCCGCGCCGGACTGGCGATACCGCCAGCAAGCATGGCCAAGCCGGCCAGACTGCCAATCAGCACCAGCACCACCAACAACTCGATCAGGGTGAACCCCTGGGCGCGGGTCATGGCAATCAGATGTCCCAGTTGCCGATATCGGCATCCAGATCGGTGCCGCTTTCCTTGCCGTCGGCACCGAACGAATACAGATCGAACGGCCCGCGGGTGCCCGGCGCCAGGTACTGGTAAGGATTGCCCCACGGGTCGACCGGCATGCGCTTGAGGTAGCCGTCCGGGTTCCAGTTTCGCGCCGGCGGGTTGCCGGATGGCTTGCGCACCAGCGCTTCCAGCCCCTGCTGGGTGTTCGGGTAGCTGTGGTTGTCGAGCTTGTACATGTCCAGAGCCGCCGAGATCGCCTTGATGTCCCCCTTGGCCACAGTGACCTTGGCCTGGTCCGGGCGGCTCATGATCTGCGGCACCACCAACGCGGCGAGAATGCCGAGGATCACCACCACCACCATGATTTCGATCAGCGTGAAACCGCGTTGCTTGTTCACAGACTTACCCCACCAGTTGATTGAGAGACAGAATTGGCATCAGGATGGCCAGCACGATGACCAGTACCACCGTGCCCATGAAGACCAGCATGAACGGTTCGAACAGGCCGACCAGCAGGGCGACTTGGGCGGCCAGGTCGTTTTCCTGGTTGCGCGCGGTGCGCGACAGCATCTGGTCCAGCTCGCCGGAGCGCTCGCCGCTGGCGATCATGTGCAGCATCATTGGCGGGAACTGGCCGCTGGCCTCCAGTGCCCGGGTCAGGCTGCCGCCTTCACGCACCTTTTGCGCGGCGCCCAGCACCTCATCGCGAATCAAGCGGTTGGCGATCACCTGGGCGGCAATATTCAGCGCCTCCACCAGTGGCACCCCGCTGCGGGTAAGAATCGCCAGGGTCGAGGCGAAGCGCGCACAATCAGTGGCCCGCGACAGGCGGCCCAGCAGCGGCACGCGCAGCAACAGGCCGTGCCAACGCCGACGCACCTGGTCATCGCGCAGTGCCTGGCGCAGCCCCAGGCCAATCCCCGCTGCCAGCAATATGACCAGCCAGCCCCAATTGCGCACCCCGTCGCTGATGGCGATCAGGCCCCGGGTCAGCGTCGGCAGGGTCTGCCCGGAATCGATGAAGACGCGCACCACGTCCGGCACCACATAGCCCAGCAGAAACCCGACGATCAGCAACGAAGCAATCATCAAAATCAGCGGATAAAGCAGCGCCAGCTGGATCTTCTGCCGTGACTGCTGACGCTGCTCGGTGTAGTCGGCCAGTTGTTCCAGCACCGGTCCCAGGTGGCCGGCATGCTCGCCAGCCGCCACGGTGGCGCGGTACAGCTCGGGAAAGGCGGCGGGAAATTCCTTGAGACTGGCAGCCAGACTGTGGCCTTCCAGCACGCGGGCGCGCACCGCCAGCAGCATGGCTTGGATGCGCGGCACACGGGCTTGCGCGGCCGCAGCCCCCAGCGCCTCCTCAATGGGCAGCGCGGCCTGCACCAGGGTGGCCAAGTGGCGGGTCAGCAAGGCCAGATCGCGTGCCGACAGGCCACGTACAAAACGCCAGCCGCCCGCCGCCGGCTCACGGGTGCGGGTGGCCTTGACCTCCAAGGGCATCAGATGGCGTTCGCGCAACAACTGACGCACCTGCCGGCTGCTGTCGGCTTCCAGTACCCCCTTCTGCTGGCGTCCTCGGGTATCGAGGGCCAGGTATTCGTAGGCGGCCACGGCCTATTCCTCCCGCGTCACACGCAGGACTTCCTCGAGTGTGGTGACACCTTCCAGCACCTTGCGTCGGCCATCCTCGCGAATGCTCGGCCCTAGAGTGCGGGCGTGGCGGGTCAACTCCTGCTCGGCGGCGGCGTTGTGCACCAGGCTGCGCATCTGCTCGTCGAACACCACCAGTTCATAGATGCCGGTGCGCCCGCGATAGCCATGCTGGTTGCAGGCCGCACAGCCGCGCGCACGGTAGATCGTCGGCGCTGCCTCGCTGGCCACCCCCAGTAAGGCGCAGGCCGCCGCATCGGCACGCACCGCCTCCTTGCACTCGCCACATAGCACGCGCACCAGACGCTGGGCCAGAACACCGAGCAGCGATGACGAGAGCAGGAACGGCTCGATGCCCATATCCACCAGCCGGGTGATGGCGCCCACCGCGCTGTTGGTGTGCAGGGTTGAGAGCACCAGGTGCCCGGTCAGCGAGGCCTGCACGGCAATCTCGGCGGTTTCCTTGTCGCGGATCTCGCCGACCATCACCACGTCCGGGTCCTGGCGCAGGATGGCGCGCAGGCCGCGGGCAAAGGTCATGTCCACCCGCGCATTGACCTGGGTCTGGCCGATGCCTTCCAGGTGATATTCGATGGGGTCCTCGACGGTGAGGATGTTGCGCGTGCGGTCGTTCAGGGTGACCAGGCTGGCGTACAGCGTGGTGGTCTTGCCCGAGCCTGTGGGCCCGGTGACCAGCAGGATGCCGTGGGGTTTGTGCAGGGTATCTTCCAGGCGCGGGCGGTCCGCGGCACTCATACCCAGATGCTGCAGGTTGAGGCGCCCTGCCTGCTTGTCGAGCAGGCGCAGCACCACTCGTTCGCCGTTGGCCGACGGCAACGTGGAAACGCGGATGTCCACCTCGCGCCCGCCGACCTTGAGGGAGATGCGCCCGTCCTGCGGGATGCGCTTTTCGGCGATGTCCAGGCGCGCCATGACCTTCAGGCGCGATACCAGCAGCGCGGCCAGCTCGCGCTTGGGCTCGAGTACTTCGCGCAGCAGGCCGTCGACGCGAAAACGCACCACTAGGCGTTTCTCGAAGGTTTCCAGGTGGATGTCCGAGGCGTTTTCCTTGATGGCCTCACCAAGAATGGCGTTGATCAAGCGGATGATCGGCGCGTCGTCTTCTTGCTCAAGCAGGTCCTCGGTTTCCGGCACCTGTTCGGCCAGGGCCGCCAGGTCCAGGCTGCCGCCGATGTCTTCGGCCAACTGCATGGAGGCGGAATCGTGCTGATAAGCCGCCGCCAGCGCCCGCTCGAACGCCTCGAGGGTCAAGGGCCGCAAGGCCAAGCTGCGCCCGGCAAAGCGCTGCGCCTCGGCCAGCACGCCAAGTTCCACTGCGGGGCGATAGCCGACGCAGGCCAACCCTGCCTCGCTCAGCAACACCACGCCGTGCCGTCGGGCAAAGCTGAACGGCAGTCGTCGTAACGGTGCCTCCACCTGGCTATTCATCCACAACCGCACCTCGACCATGACTTAAATAAGGTTTTAGTCGATTTTTATGGACCCAGAGCCGACACAAAGTTCGGCTTATCAGTCCGGCAACTGCTTCTATGCTCAACACGCCAACCCATAACAAGAAAGCTCATGGAGTACTCTTTGCCCAAGACCGGGAGCCTGTACTGGCTGCAACGGCACAGCCCAACTGTGCTCGGCGCTTTTCTGTTGACGGCCATGGGCATCAGTCTGGCGTGGCAGAGCGCTGAATGGCTGCGCGTGTTAAAAGCCCCACCACCGCCTGTCGAATACCCGGCGCCTCCGTCCGCTCCTCAAGTCCCGCTGGAAACACTGACCCTGCTTTTCGGCCCGGACCTCACCCAGCCGCTCGCCCCACCGACCACTACCCTGCGCCTGACCCTGCATGGCAGCTTCGTCAATGTCGACCCCCTGCGCTCCAGCGCGATCATCCAGCGCAATGGCGACAAGCCGCAGCGCTTTGCCATAGACAGTGAACTGGAATCCGGCGTGCGCCTGCACGCGGTCTATGCTGATCGCGTTGAAATCGAACGCAACGGTCGCCGGGAAACCTTGCACTTTCCCAGTCGTGGTCGTGCGGGCATTGCCCCGACACTCAGCACGCCGCTGACCGCTGAAGAGCACGCTGCACAACTCGATGCGCTACAGGACGATAGCTTGCGCCAGCTGCGTGAGCGCTTGGCCAGCCTGCGACAAAGGCTCAACAGTTCCACCCGTACAACTGACACGCCCCTCCCTATCGAACAGCCCACGGAAAGCGACTGACCGATGCCCTCGAATTACTCGCGT
>CAYPFO010000096.1:0-9056 GCA_964410065.1 uncultured Pseudomonas sp. | reverse complement strand
GAATTTGGTAGGCACAATTGGACTCGAACCAACGACCCCCACCATGTCAAGGTGGTGCTCTAACCAACTGAGCTATGTGCCTTCCGATGGGTGCGCATTCTACCCGCACCTCAATTGGTGTCAACACTTTTTTCGCTAACTGACTGAAAAAGTAGATCTTTTATCGTCACGGCGGTTTTTGCCCAGCCAACGACCACTAGCCGGGCCTTGGGGACTTGGGTAGGATCGAGCAATCGTCAATTATTTCAAACACGGACCTTAAAATGACGAACACCTCTGCTTATCCGGATTCCTATTACGCTGCATCCGCCAACCGAACAGTGGTGCGTCCTGTGCTGGACGGTGAAGTCGAAACCGATGTCTGTGTAATCGGCGCTGGTTACACCGGCCTCTCCACCGCGCTTTTTTTGCTGGAGCACGGTTTTAAGGTCACGGTGCTGGAAGCCGCCAAGGTGGGCTTTGGCGCTTCGGGCCGTAATGGCGGGCAGATCGTTAACAGTTACAGCCGCGACATCGATGCCGTCGAGAACAGTGTTTCGCTCGAAAAAGCCAAGCTGATCGGCGAGATGGCGTTTGAAGGCGGCCGCATCATTCGTGATCGCGTGTCTCGCTACGGCATTCAGTGCGACCTGAAGGATGGTGGAGTATTTGCCGCGTTTACCCCCAAACAGATGAACCATTTGCAGGCGCAGCAACGGCTCTGGGAGCGCTACGGCTACGAGCACCTGGAACTGCTCGACGGCGATGCCATTCGCCACGTGGTCGCCTGCGACAACTATATAGGTGGAATGCTCGACAAACAGGGCGGCCATATCCACCCGCTCAACTTGGCGCTAGGCGAGGCCGAGGCCATCGAATCTCTGGGCGGCGTCATTTATGAACACAGCCCGGCAATGCGCATCGAGCGCGGTGCCAACCCCATCGTGCACACGCCGCAAGGACGGGTAAAAGCCAAATTCCTGGTAGTGGCCGGTAATGCCTACCTGGGCAACTTGCTGCCAGAGCTGGCCGCCAAGTCCATGCCTTGCGGCACCCAGGTAATAACCACCGAACCTCTGCCCGAAGAAATGGCCTGCGCCCTCTTGCCTCAGGACCACTGTGTCGAAGACTGCAACTACCTGCTCGACTATTACCGGCTCTCTGCAGACAAACGTCTGATCTATGGCGGCGGCGTGGTGTACGGCGCGCGTGATCCAGCGAATATCGAAGCGATTATCCGACCGAAGATGCTCAAGACCTTTCCGCAACTCAAAGACGTGAAAATCGAATACGCCTGGACCGGCAATTTCCTGCTGACCCTCTCGCGCTTGCCGCAAGTCGGCCGCCTGGGGGAGAACATTTATTATTCGCAAGGGTGCAGTGGGCACGGCGTCACGTACACCCACGTCGCCGGCAAAGTGCTGGCCGAGGCCCTGCGCGGTCAGGCCGAGCGCTTCGATGCGTTCGCCAGCCTGCCCCATTACCCCTTCCCCGGCGGCCAGGCTCTCAGCGTACCCTTCAGTGCTCTGGGAGCCTGGTATTACAGTTTGCGGGATCGTTTGGGAATTTGACGGCCTGTAATCGGCGACTCATAGGCGCAGATTATTAATTTCGGGGCACTTCGGCAAGGCCGCGCAAACCTCACCACCAATCTCTCCCTGCAGTGGCGCGGCAAATCGAGCATCTTCTGGCGCCAGCAGGCTTGCGCAATTGCGCGCCTGCCTGGCCGCCTGCATGCAACCACGCTCCGCCAGCACTTCGGACAGGTTGAACCAGCCGGGTGCAAACGCCGGCTGCACTTCAATACCGCGCAACAGCGCGTGTTCGGCGGCAGGACGATCCCCGCGAGCATAAGCCTCATTCCCCAGCGCAAACCAGGGCAGCGCTTCTTGTGGCCACGTCTGTATTGCCGTGCGGTAGGCGCGCCGCGCCGCGCTTCTTTGGCCGGTCTCTTCAAGATCACTGGCAGCCTGCAACCAGGGCAGCAACTGCGCGGTGGCCGGCACTCGCTCAGGAGGAGCGGTGACCACCGCCCAGCGTCCAGCTCGGTGCCAGGTACGCATAAACGATACGAAAGACGTCTGCAGTTGCCGCGTGGTGCCCGAGCGCAGCACTAAGCTCTGCTGCTCATGGTCATAACCGACAATTACCGCAAAGTGCCATTGCGGCCAGCGCTCAAAGGCCAGGTTCTGCATGACCAGGACCGGATTGCCGGCCGCGACCTCTTCCAGTACAGCGTCCAATCTGGGCTCAAGGGGATAGACCAGCTGCCCCTGAGCACGCGCAGCCGCAACCAGTTCTACTTGAAGGCTGCCCTGGCGGCCAGGCAGAAACACTTTGTCCTTGAGCGCTCCCGGCGTTGTCGGGACGCCCTCATTCACCAACACGGTAGCCAGCGCAGCCGGGCCGCATTGGTAATCGTCTTGAGGAAAGAACGGAACATCTGTCAACTCAACCCGCACCGGTAAATGCAAGGCCCCTGGCCCCAGCAGCGGTGACCTCGCACAGGCGCTCAGCAGACAGATAAGCAGTAACGGTACAAAAACGCGTTTACTCAACGAACGCACCGAATGAAGCTGAAGATATCGGTGGCACACAGCATGTCGGTGATGATGAAAATCACCAGAAACAGCACGATAATGCCCACCACACTGCCGCCGGCAGGTGCCTGATCAAGTTGCTGATTGAATTGCGCCAGCTCGGCGGCCGTCAGGCTATTGATCCGCTGCTCAACCTGGGACGGTTCGACGCCGAGCGCCACCAGCTTGTCCTTGACACCCTGGTCTTCGAGCATGCCAAGCAGTTGCTGGCGATCGACCTGATGTTGTTGAGCCGCAACCACTTCAGCCGTGCCCAGCATCGCCGCCTGGGCGAGAGGTACCTGCGCCAGCAGCAGAAAATGAGACATCGCCAATAGGGCTGCCAGCCGACGCATAAAGGTACGAGTGAGCATTGTTGTTTCTCCTTGGATGAAGGCCAGCTGGCCATGCCTCGATAAGACCATCCTCATTGCGGCAAGGTTCTGAGCGCGCCTACACGTGAGCCCCAAAACCGTGACGCACATCTCGCTCAGCGCACCTTTTGCATCTCTGCGAACAGCCAGCTCGCCACCTCACTGGACAATTGATCGCCTGCCAGACCAAACGCATCGACGACGGCTCGCACCTCATCCGTACGCGCCGGCTCTACAACCTCAAATCCTCGGCTGGCGAGAATACGCCGTCCATCACCGTGCAACAGGCTTGCCTGCACACGAATCCGCACCACCGGCCGCCCTTCTCGGTACTCGCTCTGGAAGGCGCGTAATTCTCCCGCCAACACCAGATCGACCGACGCCTGCGTATCATCGCCAACCACTGCCGCGAGCATGTCACGGTGACGCAACGCCTCGATCAGTCGATCTCGCAACAGCGCTGGTGCCCGGTCACTCCAGCGGGCACCTTTGTACACACTGATACGGTGAGTTTCCGGCACTACGACGATGTGCGAACTGTCGAGCAGCGGCGAAGCCACGGGCTTGTTGACCCGCAAGGTTTTGGTCAGGCGGTGGCCGGCCTTGTGCGATTGCACCTCTTCGGCCGGCAGGCTGTAGACATCGAGCTCCGCCGCCTCGGGCAATACCGAGCAGCCGCTTAGCACCACCAAGGCCAGCAGCACGGACGTCCAAAAAAGCCTCATGGCTGGAATTCCCTGATAGCGTCGCGATTGAATAAATACCCAGCCGGATTCTCTTCCAACTGGCGGGTAAACGCTCTCAGTGAGCCCATGGCATCGCGCAGATCGTCGAGCGTGGGTCCCAGTTCCGCCACGCCGCGAAGCCCGGCATCCATTGACTCGCGATTATCCGCGAGCAGGCTTTCGATCTGCTGACTGCTACGCGCCAGGGCTTCCATGGCCTGCGAGGCATGGGTCAAGGTGGTGCGCCCTTGGGAGTCGATGAGTTCATTAGCGTTTTGCAAGAGTCTGGTGGAGGCTTGCAGAGTGCCATTCAGTTGCTCCAGCGTTTGCCCCAGAACCTCGCGCTGACCGGCAATACTGCCTGTGGTTTGCTCGATATGGGCCAGGGTCTGTGCAATGCGCTCGATGTTCGCTTCCGAGAACATCCGGTTGGCCTGATCAAGCAGACGGGTAATGTTGGTCATCAGGTCTTCTCCTCCTTCCATGAGCTTGGAAATCGGCGAAGCATCGGCCACGATCACCGCAAGCTCATCGGCATTGGTTTCCAGGAGAGGGCTGTGCGGAGAGCCGCCGTGCAATTGAATAATCGCGGTACCCGTGATCCCGGTAATTGCCAGGCGTGCCCGAGTGTTCTCCTTGATGGGCGCCGTCGAGGCGACCCGGATGCGCGCCCGCACTTTGCGCGGGTCTTGCGGATCAAGCCATAACGCCATGACATCGCCGATACGAATCCCGCTGTATTCGACCGCACTGCCCTTGGAAAGACCGGTCACCGCCTCCTGAAAGACTATTTCGTACTCGTTATACGCCGCATCGGTACTGGCCTTGCCCAACCAGAGCGCGAACAACAGACCCGCTGCGACCACCAGCACGGTGAACAGACCGATCAGAACATGATGGGCTCGGGTTTCCATTCAACGACTCCCTTGCGCGCGTGTGGCGGCCTGCGCGGCGGCGCGCCCACGCGGCCCGTGAAAATACTCCGCAACCCAGGCATCGTCGGTGGCGGTAACGACCTCTAGCCGATCGGCCACCAGGACCTGTTTATGCGCCAGCACAGCGACCCGGTCGCAGAGGCTATACAGCGTGTCCAGATCATGGGTCACCAAAAAGACGCTCAACCCCAATGCATCGCGCAATGTACCGATCAGCTGATCAAAGGCGGCTGCGCCAATCGGATCGAGACCAGCGGTAGGCTCATCAAGAAACAGGATTTCCGGATCCAGTGCCAGGGCCCGTGCCAAGGCCGCACGCTTGACCATGCCACCAGACAGCTCGGCTGGATATTTGTCCCCCGCCCCTTGCGGCAGCCCTGCCAAAGCCAATTTAACCCTGGCGAGGCGCTCGGCCGCTGGACGCGTCAGCTTGGCATGCTCGATCAATGGCAATGCGATGTTTTCGCTTACCGTCAGCGAGGAAAACAATGCGCCACGTTGGTAAAGCACGCCCATGCGCTGCTCAAGCTGGGAACGCTCCTGCCCCGACAGCCCAGTCAAGGAATGGCCGAAGACGCGAATACTGCCGGCATTGGCCTGCCGCAACCCCACTATACAACGCAGCAATACCGACTTTCCGGACCCAGAGCCACCGACCACACCGAGCACCTCGCCGCGGTACATGTCCAGATCCAAGCCGTCATGCACCACCTGAGTTCCGAAGCGGTTGACCAATTGGCGCACCTCGATAATCACCTCTTCGCTCACCAGCCCATCTCCATCAGAAACAACGCAGCGAGTGCATCGAGCAAAATCACCATGAAAATCGATTGCACCACGCTTGAAGTGGTGTGTTCGCCCACCGATTGCGCACTGCTGGCAACCCGGAATCCTTCCAGGCAGCCAATGATCGCAATCAAAAAGGCAAACAGCGGCGCCTTGCCCATGCCGACCAGAAAATGCCGCACCTCGATAGTGTCCTGCAGGATGTTCAGATAAAGGCTGAGCGGAATATCCAGTGACAAGGCACACACCACCGCACCACCCAACATGCCACTGAGCATCGCGATCAACGTCAGCATCGGCAATGCAATCAGCAAGGCGAACACCCGCGGCAACACCAGAAGCTCCACCGGGCTGAGTCCCAGCGTGCGGATGGCGTCGATCTCCTCGTTGGCTTTCATCGAACCAATCTGCGCGGTAAAGGCACTGGCCGTGCGGCCAGCCATGAGAATCGCCGTAAGCAGCACACCGAACTCGCGCAGGAACGAGAACGCTACCAGGTTCACCGTGTAAATACTGGCGCCGAACTCAGCCAGGATCGTAGCACCCAGAAAAGCGACCACGGCGCCAACCATAAAGGTCAGCAACGCCACGATAGGCACCGCATCCAGCCCCGTCTGCTCGACATGCGCAACCAGCGCCGTGACCCGCCAACGGCGTGGGTGCAGGAGTACGGACATCATCGAGGCCAGCACCAGCCCGATAAAGCCCAGCAAGTCGATACTTTGCCGCCAGAGGCGCACCATGCTTGCACCTATCTGGCCGAGCAGTTCTATCGCAGTGGACCGCCGAGGCACCGTGACAGGCTCAGGCACCGTGCCCAGGGTGGCGGCCATTGTCAGCAGCAACGCCCGACGCTCCTCTGACAAACCCGATGCGTTATGCGACAGCGCCACCAGACGCTCGCTGCCCAACAGATCCACCAGCAAGGCTACACCTGCAGTATCCAGTTCGCCCATTTCAGCCAGCTCAACCGTCATCTGCGGCACCAACCGCTGCCGCCATGCCAAAACCTCGGCGGCCAACTGTTCGTAATGCGCAAGCGTCCAGTCTCCACCGAGTTGCAGCGTGTCAGTGGCGTGCTCGGCAAAACGGATATACGCGATATTTTTCATGCGCTCAAGCTTAGCAACAGACAGACGAGCCGTTGCGAGGCGGCCACCCGGGATAGTCTGGCGACATCAGGCAGCGTCGGCATTCATGCCCTTGATACAGATCAACGAGCCCGCCGGAGGCAAGCCCTAGACTGCATGCACTTTTGCAAGGAAATGGATACGTCCCATGCTCGACGCCATCCGCTGGGATACTGCGCTCATTCGTCGCTACGAGCAGACAACCCCACGTTACAAGTCCTACCCGGACGAAGAGCAATTCACCCCGAATGTAGGCTCATTTGAAGTACTGCATGCGTTGCGTGACAGCCAAAAGGCCGGGCACCCGTTGTCGCTTTACCTGCATTTGCCGTTCTGCGCCAACCTTTGTTACTACTGCACCTCAAATAAGGTGATCACCAAAGACCGTGGCCGGGCCCGGCTCTACCTTGAGCATCTGGAAAAAGAAATCGCCATGGTGGCCCGCCACCTCGGACCCCAGCAGCGCGTCGAGCAACTGCATTTCGGCGGCGGTACACCCACCTTCCTTAGTCATGCCGAGCTGCGCGGGCTGATGGCCTGCCTGCGCAGCCACTTCAACCTGCTCGACGATGACCACGGCGATTACGGTATCGAAGTCGACCCTCGCGAAGCCGATTGGCAAACCATGGGGCTCTTGCGTGAGCTGGGTTTCAATCGGGTCAGCTTCAGCGTGCAGGCGCTAGACCCTGAAGTGCAGCTGGCGATCAACCGTCTGCAGAGTCTTGAGCAAACGCGGACCATCATTGAAGCTGCCAGAACCCTGCAATACCGTTCCATCAACGTTGATTTGTTATACGGCCTACCGAAACAAACGCCTCAGCGCTTCGCACACACTGTCGAGGCCATGATTGAGCTCCAACCCGATCGGCTGACTCTTTACAACCATGACTATCGCCCGGATCGGTACAGCGCCCATCGGCGAATCAATTCCGCCGAGCTGCCAAGTGTCGAGCTGAAGCTGGAGATGTTGCAAGGTTGCGTAGAGCGATTGACCGCTGCGGGCTATCGCTACATCGGCATGAATCAATTCGTTCTGCCGGACGATGAGCTGGCCATGATCCAGGAAGACGGCAATTTACAGTACAACCTGCTGGGCTATGCAGGCCAAAACCAGTGCGACCTGATTGGCCTCGGGGTTTCGGCCATCAGCCGCATTGGCAATCTGTACAGCCAGAATCACAGCGATCTCACCAGTTATCAGCAAAGCCTGGATTACGATCAGCTTCCCACATGGCGTGGTTTGAAAGACAACGCCGACGACCACCTGCGCCGCGCCGTCATTCAAAGTCTGATTTGTCGATTTGAACTAGACATCCCTGCACTCGAAAAAACATACGGGATCAATTTCCTGGCTTATTTTGCAAACATTCATGAAGCGCTACAGCAAATGTCCGACGATGGCCTTCTAAAGCTCGATGCCCAGCGCCTGGAAATTCTTCCCCAGGGCCGCTTGTTGGCTCAATCCATTTGCCAGCTCTTTGACCGTCATCGCCCACTGCCAGAGCCGCAACTTATGCGCAGGGCGCTCTGATAACGGGTTACGTGACCATTGGCCGCAGTGACCCCTATACCGCCAAAGCCCGCGAAAAGCGGGCATTAACCTCGTGAACTATACTGTTCCGCTGTATTTTGCCAGCTAGTCTACATCTTCTTCCTGAGTTAACCTTACACATGCTGTGGTATTCACTCAGGAAGAGCCATGTCCGACCCCATCAAAGTTCGCGCTCCACGTCAGGCCCATTGCAAAGATTGCAGCCTGGCGGTTTTGTGCCTGCCGCTGTCTCTGAATATGGAGGATTTGAATGCCCTGGATGAAATCGTCAAGCGCGGCCGACCGCTGAAAAAAGGCGAATACCTGTTTCGTCAGGGAGATATCTTTAATTCAGTTTTTGCCGTTCGCGCGGGCAGCCTGAAAACCTTCAGTGTCACTGACCTGGGTGAAGAACAAATCACCGGTTTCCATCTACCCAGCGAACTGGTGGGGTTGTCCGGCATGGATACCGAACTGTATCCGGTGTCGGCTCAGGCATTGGAAACCACCTCGGTGTGCGAAATTCCCTTCGAGCGCCTGGATGAACTTTCCACCCAGCTGCCACAATTGCGTCGTCAGTTGATGCGCTTGATGAGCCGCGAAATTCGCACCGACCAGCAGATGATGCTGCTGCTGTCGAAAAAAACTGCCGACGAGCGTATTGCCACTTTTCTGGTCAACCTCTCCGCCCGCTTTCGAGCTCGGGGATTTTCAGCCAATCAGTTCCGTCTGGCCATGTCGCGCAACGAAATCGGCAATCATCTGGGGCTGGCTGTAGAAACCGTCTCTCGTGTGTTTACCCGCTTTCAGTCCAGTGGACTGTTGCAGGCCGAGGGTAAGGAAGTGACCCTGCTCAATCCCATCGAGCTGTGCGCAATGGCCGGCGGCAGCCTGGATAGCTGAACGGTATTCCGCCCTGCATCCGGGACTGAACATATGGGTTGCCAGCAATTGGCGACGCTTAAGGAAACTCTGAAAAAGACTTCCTGATTTGGCAAAATCCGTCGACTTTACCCG
>CAYPFO010000095.1:0-9256 GCA_964410065.1 uncultured Pseudomonas sp. | reverse complement strand
ATTTACGTATTGTAGACAACTTTTATCAGACTTCAGCTTTTTTCCCGATGCCGACAGTGCTTGTAGGAACACTTGCAGATGATGGCTCAACAAGCCTTGGCCCTTACTCACTTGTGCAGCCATACTATGTAGCAGGCAAGGATTATTATGCGATGCTGTTACTATGCCGCAACTCATCTAATACGGCTCAACACCTTTTGAAAAGAGGAAAATGCTCTCTCAATTTTATAACTGACGAGAAAAAGTATTTTAAAGAGACAGTAAGACTTGGTTGGCCCGGAGATACACCAAAAGAGAAAATGAAAGACTGCAAGTTTACTTTAGAAGATGGGCTGATGGCTAAAGAGTATCCAGATGAAATCTTTCCTAAAGTAGTTGCTGAAAGCTTTCAGGCATTTGAATGCACATGGATGAGTGAATTGGATGGTGCACATGAAGACAAAGCTGGTAAACTAGATGGATATCCACCTCCATATCGTGACTTTAACGGTATCACCAGTGAATTTGGTGCTCATTTCATATTGCGTGTAGATAAGATATTAATGAAAGAAAAGTACCATGACGCTATAGTCAACGGGGTAAGGGCAAAAGACTTTCCACGAGTGCCGGTAGATTATGGATATCGCGATTCAAAGAATTTCTGGTATACTCCTTTTAGAAGGCCCCATCCTGAACTACTACCAATGCGTGAGGGTTCGATTGACTCTGTGCGTTATGCAGCAGATCGAATTGATCCTAACATAAAGTTAACAGATGAGGCATGTGCAAAACTTGTTAAGGTTCCTCGCATTTTTCTAAATACAGCCTTAAAAGGTTGCTTTGCCTGGGCTAAAGAAAATGGAGTTAGCCTGATAACTGCAGAACATATGGATATCATCAATGACAAGCGTGCTAAGGAAAAGAAAAAATAAATATAACTCAAGAGAATTTAGTTTGAATTAATGAACTTACTCTGAAATTCATACTTGTTTGATCTAAAAAGAGTTAGAAGCAATAAAGAATTAGGCAATACTAGCTTATTGGTCAATGGGGAATGCTTGATGTATCCTTAAATGGTCATTATCAAGCACCCCATAAAATTGCTTTACAAGTTCTCGTGAAAAGATGGCCTAAAAGTCACACTAAAGTATTAACTGCAACAACTCGCACCATGTAGAGATAGTAGTTTTGATAATAAGAGAATAATAAACCACTAAAGACTATGATATATTTCGTAAATGCAAATAGACGGTATTTTTAGAAATACCCATAAATGATGCTACCTTAACAACAGAGTCTTTTAGGTTGAATATACCCTTTTCACTCAGTAGGCTAATTATTTCCTTGTTTCTATTAGAAGTAGATATATTGGGGTTTGATAGCACTTTTGTCCTTGCTTCTTCTAAAGCAGATATAATCACATCATCAATATTATCAGAGAAAGACTCAGCAATATGTAAATTAGAATCGTTAGGCATAAACTTAGCAAGAACCTCTGACAAAGGAAGGTTAGTGTAAAAGTTTATGCAGAGCAAACCAATAATTCTATCGGCCTCACCAGTGATAGGAATAGTGGTGGACTTCATCATAACACCATTCTTATCTCTATTAAAATAACTTAAAGCTTTTTTATCATTATTTTTCTTAAGTGTTTCAAGCATAGATAGAGCAAAATTTGTAATAGGTGAACCTTCAGTTCTGCCGGTATAGTGCCCATTTACGATTTTTATGACCGATTTTTCCATATCCTCGAGACTGTGCAAAATTATCTCATAGCCATTGCCAAGATAGTCTGCAAGACCATCTACTAACACTTTATATGAAGAAAGTATCAACTTTTCTTTCTCAGTTAGAACAATGTGATAATGACTCAATTTAAAAACCTCCTATTTCAGTCTAGTAGCAAATACTAGTACAACTTTCTTCGCTACTTTGATCTCTTGTGTAATATAGCTATCATTGTATTTTCAGTATACGATTACTTGCAAAGAAAGGCAAGAATAAGCTTCATCAAATAAAATATGTTTCATTGTAACTTCACTTGGTATAAGTAGATATAAAATAATAAAAACGAAGTATAATATATGTTTTTTAAAACTGCACAAACAAATCGAAAAAATTTTCGAATAATAAACAAAATTTTATTGACTGAAATATAATTCACCGTTTATAATATAAACATAGAAGAAACAGACACAGGATATACCACCTTTAATTGAAGGTATTTGAAGGTTTTTGAATAAGCAAGACCCTGTCTCCTTGAAAATCGACACCCTAGTAATCAGATTCATTTTCTTAGGTGTTCAGCAATTATCTGACTACTAACAACTAACATCTAGAGAATAACCAACAATGGGTTAGAAGATAACTCAAGGCTAAGACAACAGACTTATTAAAAGTAGCCAAAAGGCTAAATAGGGGGTGACAAAATTATTACACTGTAGCCTACCAAGGCTGTTGTGAAAAGGTGCTAAAGCGATATCAATTGTGAAATTTAGCAAGCAAAGATGCTAGCATGTCCACCAGCCGGCAGTGTGGAGAAAAGGTATGAAATATTGAGAAATGCTGATAATGATACTATCAGTTGTTAACTGGAAAACCATAGACTTTATGTAGCAGTTACTATGATACAAGGAGGTTGAAAATGATAAAGAAAGTTAATACAAACCGTGCACCAGCAGCAATTGGACCCTATTCTCAAGCAACTATATACGGAAATTTGCTATTTACATCGGGTCAAATTCCTGTAAATCCAGAGACAGGTGAAATAGTTGGAAATGACATTGAAGCTCAGGCAAGCCAGGTAATGGAGAACTTAGCTGCTGTATTAGAAGAAGGTGGGTCCTCTTTTGAGAAAGTTGTAAAGGCTACTTGCTTTTTAAAAAATATGGATGACTTTGATCGATTTAATGAAGTATATGCAAAATATTTTACTAGTAAACCAGCACGTTCATGTGTTGCTGTAAGAAAGTTGCCAAAGGACGTTCTTTGTGAAGTAGAAGTGGTTGCAATAATATAAACGGCAAAGAGGAAAAAATGAACAGTAAGGAAAGATAAAAGCACAATAAGAGAGGAGTAAAATTATGAGTAATAAAAATAATCAAGGTAAGGCTGAAAGAGTTAAGAAACAACCAACCTTCTTTTTAGCGGTATTACCTATAATTGTGATGATATTTCTATTAGGTATTGGTTATGGAGTAATGGGACTAAGTCCTGAGTTACTAATGCTTGTGTCTGCAGTAGTGGCTGGAGTTATAGCATTAGGTCTAGGACATTCTTGGGATGACATTATGGATTCAATAGTATCAAAGCTATCCAAAACAATGCCAGCTATTTTCATTCTTATTATAGTTGGTCTGCTTATTGGGTCATGGATGATAGGTGGTACTATACCCATGATGGTTTATTATGGACTGAAAATAATTAATCCCAGCTTCTTAGTTATTACATCCTTTTTAGTAACAGCTTTTGTTTCAATATGTACAGGTACTTCATGGGGTTCAGCAGGTACAGTAGGTGTTGCAATAATGGGTGTAGCAGCTGGAATGGGTGCACCTCTTCCAATAGTAGCAGGAGCAGTAGTATCTGGTGCATACTTTGGTGATAAAATGTCACCATTGTCTGATACAACAAACTTAGCCCCTATAGCTGCAGGATCAAAACTATATGAACATATTGGACATATGTTTTGGACAACCCTCCCTGGATTTGCTATTGCTGCAGTTGTTTATACTATAGTTGGCTTAAATTTAGATGTTGGGTCTGCTGGTACTCCAGAGAGAGTTACTCAGGTTATGGGCTCAATAGAAAACATTTTTAGCTTTAATATACTATTACTAGTACCTGTAATCATAGTATTAGCTGGTTCACTTTTAAAGAAACCAACTATTCCTGTAATGCTATTATCAAGTGCAGTGGCAATCTTTAATGCAGTAGCATTCCAAGGATTCTCCCTTCAACAGGGCTTCACTGCAGCCATAGATGGATTTGGTTTGTCAATGATTAATATCCCTGGCTTTGATCCTTCTAATTTAATACCAGACGTAGCAAGGCTCCTTGAAAGAGGCGGTATGAAATCAATGCTTAGCACAGTACTGATTGCATTTTGTGCCTACGGCTTTGCCGGTACACTTGCAGTAACTGGTTCTCTCGACATTGTTCTTGATAAACTAACCAAATCAGTAAAATCTACTTTTGGATTGGTGTCAGCTACTATAGTATCATGCCTAACAGCTGTATTTGTAACATCAAATGGTCAGTTGTCAATACTAATACCTGGTGAGATGTTCAGCAAAAGCTATATTAAAAGAGGTTTACATCCTAAAAACCTGTCTAGAACATTAGAAGACTCTGCGACTGTTACAGAACCTATAGTTCCATGGACAGCAGCAGGCGTCTATATGGCTACAACTTTAGGGGTACCAACCCTTCAATATCTACCTTGGGCAATCCTTTGTTATACAGGAGTTATCTTTGCCTTGATTTGGGCTGCTACTGGAATTGGTATATCTAAAATCAAAAAAGGCGATGAGTATTACGAAGAGTATGTTAACTTGAATAAGGCAGATGGAGTAGTAGTTGAATAAATTAAAAAATTAATATAACATGTAACTAGGGAAGCGGATATTTTTGGAATATCCGCTTCTTGGAAGGAGGAAGTAAAAGCTGTGTATAATTTCGATAAAGTGATTAATCGCAGAAACACAAATTGTGCTAAATGGGACAGCTTAGCTGCTAAATATGGGCGAGATGACCTTATTCATCTAGGTGTGGCTGATATGGATTTTGAGTCTCCGCAGCCTATTCTGGAGGCATTTAGCAAGGTAGTAGATCACGGAATATTTGGTTATACTGATTTAAATGATGGTTTCTATTTAAGTATTCAGCGATGGATAAAGAAACAATTAGGTGTAAATATACCTAGAGAGTGGATTGTATTTTGTCCTAGGATTAATATAGCCTCAAGTATATGCGTAGATACTCTAACAAGTCCAAATGCTTCAGCTATTATTAATTCTCCTGCCTATTCACCTTTAAAAGAGGCTATTGTAAAAAACAATCGTAGACTAATTGAAAATCCATTAGTAATAAATAATGGAAAATTTACAATAGATTTTGATAAGCTTGAGTCTATAGTGGACGATGACACTGAGATGTTTATACTATGTAACCCTGACAATCCCAGTGGCAGGGCATGGTCAAGAGAAGAACTAGAAAAACTAGCAAAGTTTTGTATAGAAAAAGATTTAATACTATTTTCCGATGAAATTCATTCTGATTTGCTGGCAGAAGGGGTCAAGTTTAATAGCGCTCTTCATATGGAGCAAATTTATGATAGATTGGTTTATACAAGTTCGCCAGCAAAGACCTTTAATATACCTGGGATAATCATTTCTTACATGATCATTCCTAATGAAGAACTTCGTAACAAGGTCAAAAAAACAATCGATAGGATTGGTATGCATAATCCAAATATTTTCTCTGTGCTTGCAGTAGAAGCCGCCTACAATCATTGTGATGATTGGCTAAGAGCAGTTAACGATTATGTGAATGAGAATGAAAAGTTTGTTAGAGATTTTTTAAAGGACAACCTACAAGAGTTCGTAGTAATGCCAAGAGAGGGAACTTATTTACTTTGGATAGATTATAGTGCCTTAGCTGTTAATGAAGATGAACTTAGGGATTGGTTTATTAATGAGGCAAAGGTAGAACTTTACATGGGTTCTAATTTTGGCAAGGATGGTAATGGCTATATTCGTATGAACATAGCAGCACCTAGGAAATTATTAGAACAAGCCTTAAATAATATGAAAAATGTTTATCATAAAATAAAAGACAAATAGAAACTATATGCTTACTTCCCATGGGGAGGTAAGCATATTTTTAAAAGCCCTGCCTAAGCACAATCTAACAGGTACAAGTCTATGAACAAACCAAGGAATGAATTTAGCAAAGTTCCTACTTAAGTAAAGTCGGAGGTATTTAAATTGATTAACTACAGATTTCAATTAGCAAGTATTGATGAACTAGATGACATAGTTTCTATATATCATAGACTAATAGGTACACCAGGCTGTACTTGGAGTTTGGATTATCCGAGCAAAGAAACAGCAGAGAATGATATTAAAAATGAATGCCTATATACTCTGAAAAAGGATGATAAAATAATAGCTGTTGCTTCAGTGGGCGATTTTGACGAGTTGGGGGACTTGCAATGGAAAGCCAAAAAGCCCTGTGAATTAGCACGAATAGGCGTTGATCCATCATTCCAAAAGCAAGGTATCGGATCGATTATGTTAGAAAATATAATTAGGATGGCCAAAGAGAAAGGTTATGACGGTATAAGAATCTTAGTTAGCAAGACCAATGAACCTGCATTAGCCTTATATGAAAAAAACGGTTTTGAAAGATGTGGTCAAGTATTTAGGTTTGATATAGATTTTTACTGTTACCAGATAGCATTTTAGCAGTAGTTAAATGGTCATTAGTATGAGATAGTAGTGATAATAATATGTAGAGTTAGAGAAGGAAGATAATATGAGTAACTTCAAAGAGTACTTAGATAATATTGACGAACCGAAAAAGAAAGAGCGAATGGAGAGTATCCTTAAATACATGAAGAAGACTTTTCCTCAGCTTAAAGAAGAAATCAGGTGGAATCAGCCAATGTTCACTGATCATGGAACCTTTATTATTGCCTTTAGTATTGCAAAGCATCATATAGCTGTGGCACCTGAGCCTGAAGTCATTTATAATTTTCAAAAAGAGATTGAGGAGGCTGGATATTCCCATACAAAAGGACTCTTTAGAATCAAATGGATGGATAAAGTAGATTATGATTTGCTAAGTAAAATTGTTGCCTTTAATATTGAAAGTAAAAAAGATATAAAAACATTTTGGAGATAGAAGCAATATGTTAATATTACTCCAAGACCAGAATTTCAAATTTCACATTACAAAAAAAGACCATGGGTCTCATATGTACTCAAAGGCTGTATAGATAAAGAAAAGGCATTTATGAATTAGATGAATAGGGACGCTCTAATTGCCGAAGAAGTAAGAAAGCAGTGTAGTCATGTTGGATACAAGTTTATTGTAAATGATGGTTCAATATCTATTGATGAGCTGACAAAAGGAGTCCTTATGCAATTTTGCATGGAGGACTAAGGTGGTGGAAAAGAGAAAAGAACATGTTAGTGATAGTTTGCTATGTGACAGTCAGTCTATAGTATCAAACCAGGTCAACTGATATGAAGGTTAAAGCAAGAATAACTCTACTTTATGATGGCTCCAGGAATATAAAAGTAGTTACTGTTATAGCTACTCTATAGAAATAGAAGAAAGTATGGGAGGAGTATTAAATGAACTTTATAAACCCACCAGAAAAACCAGCTCGAAATGTATTTCATAAAACATTTTATAGCCAAGTATTAAAGCATGATGTAGGCTATAATATCTATCTTCCACCTGATTATAAAGACAGTGGCGAAAAATATCCTGTTGTATATTATATTCATGGATGGAAGGGCAACGAATCTTCTGATATATGGTCACTGGAAAAGGTCTATAAAAATAGACGGGCAATTACAGTATTTATCAACGCAATCTCGACAGAAGAGGATTATTTTGATGCCTTACTTCAAATTGAGTCAATCATTATAGGTGAGCTGATACCCCATATTGACAGCCAGTATAGAACTAAAGCAGGTCCTGAGGGTAGAATGCTATCAGGGTTTTCTATGGGTGGCAATATGGCCTTTTACTATGCAGTAAAAAACCTTGACCTATTTGGTACAGTAACCGCTTATGCAGGAACCTATCACCATCTCTATAACAAAGAATATCGTACTGTGGGGGTAGCGCCCGAAAAAGCCAGAGGCCTATACGAAGATATGCTAAGAGAAAAGTGGTACTTAGAAGAAAACAATATTTTATATTTAGTAAGGAAGAATGCAGATAAAATTCGAGACAAACTAAAAATTTATATGCATATCGGTACAGCTGATATATTATTCTGTGATAATGAGATTATGCATCTGTATTTAGATTCGCTCAATATCCAACATGAGTATAAAAAATTTGAAGGGATTGATCACAACCTAGAAAAAATACTCTAATACTTACATTTTATTTTGTCCTTTGGTATGTGTATGTTGGAACATATTGAATTGTAATCTTATCTCAACTTTTAAATATGAAAAAAATAGATTTCACTTTGCTTTCTAATATGAGCTATATTATTGAAAAGCTTTTTATAGAATTTATAATATTTTTAGATCATTACTCTTAATCAAAGAGCTAATTGATATGGTTGACTACTAAAGTAAATTGATTCTATGGTAAGAGAAGCAAAAACTGATAGGTATCCAATGTCATTAGGTGAACTTTCAAATGTTTAAAGAAGGAGATTTTATTATAAATACAGAGTATTAGCGACTTTTCTGTTAGGAAATTAATCTACAATCTAACCTTAATGAATCAGTTTTATTTTATTTGTCTTGTACCTTAACTGGGATAATTCTTTTATAAATTTGTATATGGTTACATTTGATTCCCTTTTATGGCTGACAGAGGATTTGTTGTTGAACTTCGAATGTTTATTCTGTGTCTTGGAGTACGATTATTTAGTTATTATGTTACAGTTCTAAGAAGATGGAGGTAAATAGTATAGATTATGCATTTTTTTCTTTGCAGGTTCAATTTAGTCATTGATAGATGTTGTATTATGGAAAGGTTCACTTGATTTTATTCGAATGTTTTACTGGGTTACTTTTGATCTGAAAGATTGCTACATTAGTATTGTAATTGTTTTTCTGATTATTGGTAGCATTGTTTATAATGGAAACTATAGCAGGGTACAATTTTAAAGAATTGATTAAATACATTTTTCTGTTGAAGGTAAAGGATAGTGAATAGGAGAAAGGTATATGATGAGCTTTCCATCATGTTTGATGTAAGACTTCTAGAGTAAATATATAAAAACATTGTCTATCAATAGTGAAATAAATTAGAGTTTAGTGGAGGAATAGATGCGGCGCCTTCTAATAGAGTTTACCTTTCGGGCTTTAAAAGGGAACTGTTGGAATGAATAAGAGAATTCAACGATACTAATTACATGAAAGGGAATCGACGAAACTGTGCACAGAATGTCGGAAGAGTAAGCGCGCCCTTTGATAACATTGATGATGAAAGGAGGTTGTTTGATGGATTCGTTAAGTAGTATGAATAATGCATTGGCATATATTGAAGAGCATTTAACAGGGGAAATTGATTATAG
>CAYPFO010000094.1:0-9334 GCA_964410065.1 uncultured Pseudomonas sp. | reverse complement strand
ATGCCCTCGCGGTCCGAAGCGCTGGCCGTGCAGTGCAGGGCGCGGTAATGGGCCAGGGCGTGGGGCGGCAGGCGGAAGGTTGGCGAAAAGGCGTCCTGGCTGTCCAGGCGCGCATCGTCGAGCTGCGCTTCGTCGATGTCGAACAACGGGTGGCCGACCGCACAGTCCAGCTGTGAGCGCTCGCCGTAGAGCGGCTGGTAGTCGAGGCCCGGCAGCGCGCCGGCCTGCGGCACCACGCCGATGTGCAGACGACCGTCGAGCACGCCGTGCTCCACTTCGCTGGGCGGGACCATGCGGATATTGATGCGCACGTCCGGCCCGCGCTCCTTCAAGCGCGCCAGGGCGTGGGTGATGCGCATGTGCGGCACGGTCACCAGGTTGTCGGTGAGGCCGATATTCAATTCGCCGCGCAACTGCCGGTGCAGGCCGTTGACCTCGCTTCGAAAACCTTCCAGCGCGGCAAGCAGGTGCTGGGTGGC
Source organism: uncultured Pseudomonas sp. (assembly GCA_964410065.1). Taxonomy (GTDB): domain Bacteria; phylum Pseudomonadota; class Gammaproteobacteria; order Pseudomonadales; family Pseudomonadaceae; genus Serpens. The sequence continues at coordinate 8,855 of CAYPFO010000094.1, read as the reverse complement.
GCGATACACCTCGCGGCCCTCGTCGGTGAGGGCGAAACCGGCGCGCCCACGCTGACACAGGCGCAGGCCGAGGCGCTGCTCCAGATCACTCATCTGTTGACTGATCGCCGAGCGGCCGATGCCCAGTACGCTTTCGGCAGCCGAAAAACCGCCGCACTCCGCTACGCGGCAAAACACGCGCAGCAAGCGCAGATCGAAGTCGCTGACCTGGGCCAAAGGATCGGTGCGGCGGCTGTTCATTGGTTTAGTAATCCCTTAACTGAAGATCAATAAAGTTGGCTGTTTCCGAATCTAAGCACGAGGCACCTTCGACGTCTACCCTGTAGAGGCGACGCGGTTCGCGACCCGTGCGGCAGTCGGATAGTGAATCCCGCGCTACCCACAACAACAATCACGATTCTGCGAGGCTCGCTCGATGAACATGCCGCATACCGCTCCGTTGCCCCTGGCCGCCCAGCTCAAGTTGGACGCCCACTGGATGCCCTTTAGCGCCAACCGCAATTTCCAGCGCGATCCGCGCTTGATCGTCGCCGCCGAAGGCAGCTGGCTGGTGGACGACAAGGGGCGGCGTATCTACGACAGCCTGTCCGGACTCTGGACCTGCGGCGCCGGCCATTCGCGCAAGGAAATCCAGGCGGCGGTCAGTCAGCAACTGGGCACTCTCGATTATTCGCCGGGCTTTCAGTACGGCCATCCGCTGTCCTTCCAGTTGGCGGAGAAGATTGCCGAGCGCCTGCCCGGTGAACTCGACCATGTGTTTTTCACCAACTCCGGCTCCGAGTGCGCCGACACCGCCATCAAGATGGCCCGCGCCTACTGGCGCATCAAAGGCCAGGCCAGCAAGACCAAGCTGATCGGCCGCGCCCGTGGCTACCACGGCGTCAACGTCGCCGGCACCGCGCTGGGCGGCATGGGTGGCAACCGCAAGAGCTTCGGCCTGATGATGGATGCCGACCATTTGCCGCACACCCTGCAACCCGGTCTGGCCTTCACCAAGGGCATGGCCGAGACCGGCGGCGTCGAGCTGGCCAATGACCTGCTGCGCCTGATCGAGCTGCACGACGCCTCGAATATCGCGGCGGTGATCGTCGAGCCGATGTCCGGCTCGGCCGGCGTGATCGTGCCGCCGACGGGTTACCTGCAACGCCTGCGCGAAATCTGCGATGCCAACAACATCTTGCTGATCTTCGATGAGGTGATCACCGGCTTCGGCCGCCTCGGGGCCTACAGCGGCGCGGAGTATTTTGGCGTCACCCCGGACATCATGAATATTGCCAAGCAGGTCACCAACGGCGCTGTGCCGCTGGGCGCAGTGGTGGCCAGTCGTGAGATTTACCAGACCTTCATGGGCCAGCAGATTCCGGAATACGCGGTGGAATTCCCCCACGGCTACACCTACTCGGCGCACCCGGTGGCGTGCGCCGCCGGCCTTGCCTCGCTGGAAATCCTGGCGCGGGAAAGCCTGGTGCAGCAGGCCGCCGAGCTGACGCCGTATTTCGAGCAGGCCATTCACGGTCTGCAGGGCGCGAACAACGTGGTGGATATCCGCAACTGCGGGCTGGCCGGCGCCATCCAGATCGCCCCCCGCGACGGCGACGCCATCGTGCGGCCCTTCGAGGCGGCGATGAAGCTCTGGCAGGCCGGCTTCTACGTGCGCTTTGGCGGCGATTGCCTGCAGTTTGGCCCGACCTTCAATGCCAAGCCCGAGGAGCTGGACAGCCTGTTCAATGCCGTCGGCGAGGCGCTGAACCAGACCGGCTAAAACGGAGCGCGGTGCGGCGGCTACTCGTAGAAGCGGGCGTGTCCGCGATGGGGCCGTCACCGTGCCGCCTGAATCTACGGGTGGATGCCGCGTTGTCATTCACCTACGTTTCGCAACAGAACATGGAGTGCCCATGAGCCACATCCCGCACCTGATCAACGGCGAGCGTATCGCCGGTCAAGGCCGTAGCGCCGACGTCTTCAATCCCTCCACCGGCCAGGCGATTCATCAGGTCGCCCTGGCCGACCGTGCCACCGTGCAGCTTGCCATCGATGCGGCCCAAGCGGCCTTTCCGGCCTGGCGCAATACCCCGCCGGCCAAGCGCGCCCAGGTGTTGTTCCGTTTCAAGCAACTGTTGGAACAGCACAAGGACGCCATCGTCCAGCTGATCAGCGAAGAACACGGCAAGACCCTTGAAGACGCCGCCGGCGAGTTGCAGCGCGGCATTGAAAACGTCGAATACGCCTGCGGTGCTCCGGAACTGCTCAAGGGCGAATACAGCCGCAACGTCGGCCCCAACATCGACGCCTGGAGCGATCAACAGCCGCTCGGTGTGGTCGCCGGCATTACGCCATTCAACTTCCCGGCCATGGTGCCGCTGTGGATGTACCCGCTGGCCATCGCCTGCGGCAACTGCTTCATCCTCAAACCCTCTGAGCGCGACCCCAGCTCGGCGCTGTACATCGCCGACCTGCTCAACCAGGCCGGTCTGCCGAAGGGCGTGCTCAACGTGGTGCATGGCGACAAGGAGGCGGTGGACGCGCTGCTCGAGGCGCCGCAGATCAAGGCGGTCAGCTTCGTCGGCTCCACGCCGATTGCCGAATACATCTATGCCGAAGGCACCCAGCGCGGCAAACGCGTGCAAGCCCTCGGCGGCGCCAAGAACCACGCGGTGCTGATGCCCGACGCCGACCTGGACAACGCTGTCAGTTCCCTGATGGGCGCCGCCTACGGCTCCTGCGGCGAGCGCTGCATGGCCATTTCCGTGGCGGTATGCGTGGGCGACCAGATCGCCGATGCGCTAGTCGCCAAGCTGGTGCCGCAGATTCAGGCACTGAAAGTCGGTGCGGGCACGTCTTGCGGCCTGGATATGGGCCCATTGGTCACCCGCCAGCACCTGGACAAGGTCAGCGGCTACGTCGAAGACGGCGTGCGCGCCGGCGCCGAACTGGTGGTCGACGGTCGCGGCCTTTCCGTGGCGGGCCATGAAGACGGCTTCTTCCTTGGCGGCTGCCTGTTCGACCGCGTCACCCCGGAGATGCGCATCTACCAGGAAGAAATCTTCGGCCCGGTGCTGTGCATCGTTCGCGTCGGCAGCCTGGAAGCCGCCATGCAACTGATCAACGCCCACGAATACGGCAACGGTACCTGCATCTTCACCCGCGACGGCGAAGCCGCCCGGCTCTTCTGCGACGAAATCGAAGTCGGCATGGTCGGAGTCAACGTCCCCTTGCCCGTGCCGGTCGCCTACCACAGCTTCGGCGGCTGGAAGCGCTCGCTGTTCGGCGACCTCCACGCCTACGGCCCGGACGGCGTGCGCTTCTACACCCGGCGTAAAGCGATTACCCAGCGCTGGCCGCAACGTGCAAGCCATGAAGCGGCGCAGTTTTCGTTTCCGAGTAATGGTTGAATTCGTTAATGCGTAAGTAAGAAGGTTGGTCGAGATGACGGAGTTTGGCCTTCTTTTGCCAACTCACTTCTTTCATTGAAGTGAGTTGGCAAATTCTGACGTCAAGAAACCACATTAATTGAGCCCAGCTTGTTGGCTGACTTGCGATTACGCACATATAAAACTTTTCCGCCAGTTGCGGTCGTACCCCGTTCCTGTAGTTCAAGCTGCCCATTTCGAGCTTTGATAAGCTCGCTGAGCTTTTTGTATCCATAAAGGCGCGAGTCGAAGTCGGACTTTAGTTTGCGTAGGTTCTCACCTAGAGCAGCCATAGATGCCCAGCCATCTTCATCAGATATATCGTCGAGCGCCTTGGTGATTAGCTTCATCGGAATTTTTTGCGCAGCAACGGTAGGTTCTGTTGGGGGAGAAGCGAGGGTTTCGCACTTGTTCGTTGATGCTGATGGATCGAGGTTTGATGTTGAGGATTCCGCTTCCGGTGATTCGGCATCATCCCTTAGTAGTTCGGTATAGATGAATTTGTCGCATGCCTTCACGAACGGTTGTGGTGTCTTCTGCTCACCGAAGCCAATCACTTCCAGTCCTTGTTCTCGTAGTCGAGCCGCCAGGCGGGTGAAGTCACTGTCGCTGGAGACCAGGCAGAAGCCGTCGAAGCGCCGCGTATACAGCAGGTCCATGGCGTCGATGATCAGCGAGCTGTCGGTTGCGTTCTTGCCAGAGGTATAGGCGAACTGCTGGATCGGCTGGATGGAGTAGTCGAGCAGCACCTTTTTCCAACCGCTCAGGTTGGGCTTGGTCCAGTCGCCGTAGATGCGCTTGACGCTGGCGGTGCCGTATTTGGCGATTTCCTCGAACAGCCCTTCGACAATGGCGGCAGGAGCATTGTCGGCGTCGATCAGGACGGCGAGGTGCATCTGTTGAGGGTTGTGATTTTGATTGGCCATGGTTCTTCCTTGAAAGGCGACAAGGGGAACATACCAGCCAGTGATGGCAGTGGGCTACAGACGAGCGGTTAGATACCGTCTTGCCCGGTGGAGGGGGCAAGACGGCACGGACGGTCAGAACTGCAATTCCACACCGGCGCCGGCATACCACGAGCGGCCCGGTGCGGCTTCGTAGTAACGGCCGTTGCCGTCGCCAACGATCACCGAGCCGACGTATTGGCGATCCAGTAGGTTTTCGAGGCGCAGGGTCTGGTGAAAGGTCCAGGGGCCATTGTGCTGTTCGAGGCGCGTGCGCCAGTGGAACACGGCGTAGCTCGGCGCGGCTTTGGCCGTGTTGGTGTCTTCGGTGTAGACCTGGCTGCGGTACTGGGCTTCAAGGGCGGTGCTGATGCCGTCTTGCGGCCGCCAGTTGAGCTCGCCATACAGAGTGGTGCGCGGTACGCCGGGCAGATCGTTACCTTCTTCTATAGAGAAGTTGCCAGCGTTGAAACGCGAGGCGTAGGTGGCGCTCAGGTAGGTGTAGGCGAGGTAGGCCGACCAGTGTTCATTGAATTGGCTGTCCAGCCCCAGCTCAAACCCGCGGCGCTGGGTGCGGCCGGCGTTCTGGTAGCTGGTGCGGCCGTTCTGGTTGGCGAAGACGACGATTTCATCATCAGTGTCGATCTGGAACAGCGCCGCGTTGATGCGCGCGCGCTGGCCAAGCAGGGTTTTCAGGCCGAGTTCGTATTGGGTGCTGGTGGCCGGGTCCAGATCCAGGTTGGAGCCGCTGTTGGTGCCGGGCGCGTAGGCCAGTTCGCCTTGGGTGGGTGTCTCGAAGGCTTTGCCGACACTGATGTAGCCATTGAGCGTCGGGCTGAAGGCGTAACCGAGACTCAGGGTGGGCGTGGCCTGCTCGAAGCGCCGTCGGCCGCTGTCGTCGCCGTTGTCAGCGGTGATGAAACGGTCGTCGATGTCGATTTCCACGGTGCTGTAGCGCAGGCCGCCCTGCAGGGTCCAATCGCCGAGTATCCAGGTGGCCTGGGCATAGGGATCGAGGCTGGTAATGGTGTCGATTTCGTCGCGGCGCCGTTCGCCCTTCACGCCGAGCTGGTCGCCAACGAAGTTCTGGTAGCCCTGGCGGTCGTCACGGCTGCGGTCGTAATCCAGGCCGAACACCAGTTGCAGCTCGCCGGGCGCATCTTCCACTGGTTGTAGCCAGCGCAGGCCGCCGCCATAAAAGGTGCGGTCGAAATCAATCACGCCGCCGCCGCGCTCGTTAGCGGGTACGCCTCTGGGTATCGACAGGAACTGCAGCACGCTGCGCCGACCGGCGTAGGCGGTGGCCTGCAGGCTGGCGCCGCCGAAACGGCGCTCGTAATTGCTGCCCAGTTGCTGGTGATCGATGCTTTTGCGCGTGTCGTAGAGCAGGGCATTGGGTGCTACCGAGCGTGGGTCGGCGCGATAGCCTGCCCAGGTCTGGCCCAGCGGGTCTTCGGTGTCGTTTTGTTCCAGGCTGCTGAAAATCAGGTTGAGTGTGCTGTCGTCGTCCGGCGCAAGGTTGAGTTTGGCGAAGGTCTGGTCGCGGCGGGCGGCGCTGTGGTCGCGGTAGCCGTCGGTGTCCAGGCGCGAGGCGTCGAGTACAAAACCGATGCCATCGGCTTCGCCTTCCGCGCTGAGGCGGTTGCGCGTCAGGCCGTCGCTGCCGAACAGGGTTTTGACGCCCGCACGCGGGCTGCCGCGACCATCCCGGGAAAACACCTGGATGACGCCGCCGGCGTTGCTGCCGTACAGCGTTGACGCGGGACCGCGCAGCACTTCGATGCGGTCGGCGGTGTCCAGATTGAAGGTGGCGGCTTGGCCCTGGCCGTCCGGGGTACTGGCCGGGATGCCGTCGGCGATCAATTTGATGCCGCGTACGCCAAACGCCGAGCGGGTGCCGAATCCGCGCGAGGAGATTTGCAGGTCCTGGGCATAGTTCTGGCGATTCTGGATGGCCAGGCCGGGAACGCGGCTCAGCGCTTCGGAGGCGTTGATGCCTAGCTGGCCTTCGCTGATCTGGCGGCCGTTTACGCTGTCGATGGAATAGGGCTGGTCGAAGCTGGAGGTAGACAGGCGGCTGCCGGTGACCACCAGTGGTGTGGCGATTTCCAGGGTTTCGGCTGCAAAAGGTGATGTGGGAAGAAGCAGCACGAGCAACGGATGAAGGATCGATTTCGTCATGTGAATGCCGAAGTAAACGCGTCAGATCCTTGGTTATAGACCACTTGCGCCTCGCCGTTGCGGTTCGGCGTGATCCTGATTGATGTCCTTATGTTCGGCAAGTCCTGTCTCGAGTGTGCTTTGAGCCACTGTGCAACCGATACAAATCAGCTTACATGCCTGTCTGTGTATTTCAGTACAGGGAGTTTCTGTGATGTCTGCTGATGTATTGTCGAAAGCGTCCCTGAGCCATATTCGTCAGGTGTTCAAGGAATTGGAGCCCGCACCGGTCCAGGTGCGTGAAGGATTTTTCCGAGCCTGCTTCATCGGCCCATGGTGGTTGCGCGCCAGTGCCGGGCCGAGCGTTGCGCTGAGTGGTTTGCCGGGCTGGCAGGGCAAGCGCTTCCTGGATGCTGATACAGCGACCAATGTGTTGCGTACCGCAAGAGGCCGGGTGGAGAAACTGCGGATGCAATGCCAGGAAGGTGTGTCACTGATCGATGGACGACAGGGAGTAGCGTTGCACTACGGCCGGGACGCGGTGATGCCATGGCGTTGGATCGTCGATGAGCTGCGTGTGCTGAATGAAGGCACGTTGTTGGGCATGACAGTGATCAATCTGCCGGTATTGCGGCATCTGGCGTTCCCTTTCCTGTTGCAGCATGAATCATGAGCGCACCCTTCGACTTCGATGTGCTGATCGTAGGTTCGGGCTTCGGCGGCAGCGTTTCAGCGTTGCGCCTGGCTGAGCGGGGGCTGAAGGTTGCTGTGCTGGAGCAAGGCCGCCGCGTAACCGAAGCGGATCTGGAGCGGGCTGGTCAGAAAACCAGCGCATTGGCCTGGGCTCCAGCGCTGGGACGCTATGGTTTTCTGGCTCAGGATATTTATCGCCACTTGGGTGTGGTGCGCGGCATCGGCGTGGGCGGCGGCAGTCTTGTGTATGCCGCGGTGCTGCTGGAGCCGGGGGAGCGTTTTTATTGTGATCCGACCTGGAGTGCGCTGAGTTCCGATTGGTCTGCCGAGCTGGCGCCGCATTACGCCACGGCCAAGCGCATGCTGGGCGTGGCGGTGAATCCTTACCGCGGTATTCAAGATGAGTGGCTGGAGAGCACCGCGGAACGTATGGGCGCGGCAGACACATTTGGCTCGGTGCCGCAGGGGATCTATTTTGGTGATCCGCATCGTTTAACCGATGACCCCATCCTGGGTGGGCAAGGGCCGGCGCGGCGGGGCTGCAACCTGTGTGGCCGCTGTATAACCGGTTGCTCCCAGGGCGCGAAGAACAGCCTCGACCACAACTACCTTTATATGGCTGAGAGGCTGGGCGTGCAGATCCTTCCAGAGTCTCGCGTCACCCATATAAAGGAAGAAGGGGAGGGGTACCGGGTTTATCGCCGTCATCCCTGGAAGCGTCAGGCGCAGGATTCGCTCAGCGCGCGTCGGGTGATTCTCTCGGCGGGCGTGACCGGCACCTTGGAAATCCTCTTCGCCTCCCGTGATCATTACAAGACACTGCCGGGCATCTCCCGCGCCTTGGGAGAGCACGTACGAACCAACAGCGAGGCTATTGTCAGCATCCTCGCCAAGGACAGCGCGACGGATGTCTCCCAGGGCACGACTATCTCGACGCACTTCCATCCGGACGAGAAAACTCACATCACGCAAAACCGTTTTCCCGCCAGCTACAACTTCATGCGCTTTTATATGGGGCCGCTGGTGAATGGCGAGCAACCCTGGCGTCGAGCTCTGGGTGTAGTGGGGCAGTTCCTGCGTCATCCTTTGCGTTCAACGATTGGCTGGCGCGCCAAGGACTGGCATCGGCGAGTGTCCGTGTTGACGGTGATGCAGCAGGCGGACAATGAGCTTCGCTTTGTTTATGGCCGGAGCCTGCTGCGTGGTGGGCGGCGGTGTTTGGTTTCGCAGGTTGCAGTCGGGTCGCGAGCCCCTTCCTATCTTCCCCAAGCCAACACTGCTGCACGCATCTTCTCGGAGATCAGTGAAGGCGATGCGCAAAACGTCTTGCCGGAAAGCCTGGCCAATCTCTCCGTAACGGCACATCTGCTCGGCGGGGCGGTGATGGCGCGGGAGCCGGAGGGGGGTGTTATCGACCAACACCATGAGGTCTTTGGCTATTCTGGTTTGTATGTGGTCGATGGCAGTGCCATTCCGGTTAACGTGGGTGTTAACCCAAGCCTGACCATCACGGCGCTGGCAGAACGCTTCGCTGAAAACTTGGCGTTACGCGAGGGTTTATAGCCGCCTAACGGTTATCCGTAATAAAACTGCAAATAACCGTTGACGGCAGAATCCAGCGGCCTATAATGCGCCCCACTTCCGGTGC
>CAYPFO010000093.1:0-9614 GCA_964410065.1 uncultured Pseudomonas sp. | reverse complement strand
GGTTGCGGATCGCCTCGGAGAAGTCAGTGATACCGTACACCGCCTTGACCGGGTCAGTGACCTTGATGAAGGCAATCGCGTTGGTCAGGATCACCGCGTTGTCGCGGGTAATGACTTCTTGTTCCTGCACATCGAGGATGATGTCCTTGGTCACCAGTTTGTAGGCCACCCGGTCCAGATACGGAATCAGGATGTTCAACCCAGGACGCAGGGTGCTGTGATACTTGCCCAGTCGTTCAACGACCCACTCTTCGCCTTGCGCCACCAGGCGTACGCCCTTGGCGACGGTGACGACGATAAACACCAGAACCACTATCGCAATGATCAAGCCCGCATTCATGTAGCTACCCCTTGAAAGAAAATAAGCTGCCCGGCCATGTCGCGCCTGGGCCAATGCCAGCGCCTGTTGTCAGGCCTTGGCGACTTTCACGTAACTGCCTTCGACGGAAACCAGCCGCACACGCTCACCGGCGGCGATGGTTTCTTCGGCCACACAGGCCCACTCTTCGGCGCCCAGGATCGGCCGCTGAAAACGCACCTTGCCACGCTGGAAGGGCTCTACCTTGCCGACCAGCAAGCCGACTTCGCCGATCACTTCGCCGGCGGCGGTGCCGATCAGCGTCTTGTGCCGTTTCGGATTGAACACCTGGAACCACAGCGCAACCATGGCCAGCGACGCCACGCCCCAGAGGACCAGTTGCGTGGTCAACGACGCCTCGCCGATCACCAGCATGACCCCAGCCACCAGCAGCGCACCGAGGCCGAACCAGATCACGAAAAACGCGGGAATCGCCAGCTCCAGCAAGACCAGCAGGATGCCGCCGACTGCCCAGTACCACCATTCGATTGTCATTGCGTCTCTCTTTGAAATTAAACGCCGAGGATTCTTCCGCCAGCGTAACAGCGCTGCGCAAGCGGAAAAGGCCTGACCTCACAGGGCCAGAACGTTGACGTCGTTACAAGGCTGCACCTCAAGCATGCAGATTTTCAGCCAGTTGCCCGCTTACAACGGAAACACCCAAGGCACCATCACCACTGAGACCACCATCACCAGCACGGTAAACGGCACGCCGACGCGCACGAAATCGCTGAAGCGATAACGGCCCGGGCCGAGCACCAGGGTGTTTACCGGCGAGGAGATCGGCGTCATGAACGCCGCCGAAGCGGCGATGGCAACGATCATCGCGAAGGGATAGGGCGACACGCCGAGCTGCTGGGCGACCGACAGCGCCACCGGTGCCATCAGCACCGCCGTGGCGGTGTTGGAGATGAACAGACCGATCACCGCCGTGAGCAGGAACAGACTCGCCAACAGCGCGTGCGGCCTGGCATCGCCGAGCACACCGACCAGCGCCTCGACCGCCAGGGCGATACCGCCGGTTTTCTGCAAGGCCAGGGCAAAGGGCAGCATGCCGACGATCAGCACCAGACTCGGCCAGTGGATGGATTTGTAAGCACTGTCCATGTCGATGCAGCGGAACGCGCCCATTAGCAGGCAGGCCAGCAAGGCGGCGATCGCGTTGGGCACCAGGCCGCTGACCATCAGGGCGATCATCACCGCCACACTGAGCAGCGCATAGGGCGCCTTGCGCGCCGCCGGGGCGACTTCGTCGACTTCCACCGGCAGGCTGAGGACGATGAAGTCATGGCTCAGGCCTTGCAAGCGCTGGATGTTTTTCCAGTCACCGGCCACCAGCAGGGTATCGCCGGGCTTGAGCTTTTCGTCCACCAGCAGACCCGCCAGCGCCTCGCGGTTACGGCGCAGGCCCACCACGTTGAGCTTGTGCTGGCTGCGAAAGCCCAACTCCTGGATGGTCTTGCCGGGCAGTTGCGATTCCGGCGGCAGGGCCACCTCGGCCAGGCCCAGTTCGTGGGCATGGTCGGCGTAATAGGATGTTTTAAGCTGCAGTGGCGCCAGGCCCAGATCGTCGTAGGCGCCGAGCAGACCGATGGCCGGGCTGGCCAGATCGACCAGCAGAATGTCGCCACTTTGCAGGCTGGTGTTGCCGGTGGCCATCAACAGCAGATTGCGAAACTTGCCGTGACGCTCCACCGCAATCACGTTGATGCCGTACTGCGTACGCAGTTCCAGTTCATCCAGTGTGCGGTCGGCCAGCGGGGAATGGGGCAGCACGCGCAGGCGGCGCTCGCGCTCGAACAGGCGATAGTCGCCAGCCAGGTCGGCCAGGGTATGCCGCGAACGCCCCGAGGTCTGTTGCGTATCCCTGGGATTAAGCCAGCGCCGCGCCACCAGCATGTAGCCGATGCCCAACACCAGAATCGCCAGGCCGATGGGGGTGAAGGCGAAAAAGCCGAACCCCTCCAGACCGGCGCGGCGTAATTCACTGTGCACCACCAGGTTCGGCGGGGTAGCCACCAGCGTCAGCATGCCGCTGATCAAGCCGGCGAAAGCCAGCGGCATCATCAGCCGGCTGGCAGGCACGCGCAGGCGCACGGCGATGCCCAGCACCACCGGAATGAAGATCGCCACCACGCCGGTGGAACTCATCACCGAGCCAAGGGTGGCCACCGCCAGCATCAGCAGGATCAGCAGGCGTGTTTCGCTGCTGCCGGCCGTCTTTACCAGCCAGTCGCCCAGGCGGTAGGCAATGCCGGTGCGCACCAGGCCATCGCCGATCACAAACAGCGCGGCGATCAACACCACGCTGGGGTCGCTGAACCCGGCCAAGGCTTCGGGCACCGTCAGGATGCCGCTCAGCGGCAAGGCAACCATGGCCAGCAGGGCGACCACGTCCATGCGCGGTTTGTTGCGCACGAACAGCACGACGCAGATGCCCAGCAGGAGAAGAACCAGCAGCAAATCGGTATTCATAGATCACAACGACGAGAAGGGAATCGGCGGGGGAAAATGCCGGCCTACCATACCTGTCTATTCAGGTTTGAAAAGACATAAACCGGGGCGCGTGATGAAAAATGCCAGCATCCTCAGCGCCGCTGATAACGCATCACCAGAGGCCCCACAGCGCGCCTGTCGGGCGGCGACTTGTGGGACAATTCCGTTCCCGCGTTTTTGTCCCGATGACTCTCATGTCCAGTACTCCCCGCTCGACTCCGCCCAAGGGCGCGCTGCACCCGCGCAATCGCCATCAAGGGCGTTATGATTTCCCGGCACTGATCAAAAATTGTCCGGAACTGGCACAATTCGTCATCCTCAATCCGTATGGCAAGCAAAGCATCGACTTCGCCGACCCCGAGGCCGTACGGGTCTTCAACCGCGCCCTGCTGAGTCAGCTCTACGGCATTCGCCACTGGGACATTCCGCCAGGTTATCTGTGCCCTCCGGTCCCGGGACGTGCCGATTACGTGCACGGCCTGGCCGACCTGCTGGCCGCCGACAACGAGGGGCACATCCCCCGCGGCCGCCGCATTCGCGCGTTGGACATCGGCACCGGCGCCAATTGCATCTATCCGCTGCTGGGCCAGCACGATTACGGCTGGCACTTCACCGGCACCGACATCGACGCCACGGCGCTGCGTTCGGCGGCGGCCATCGTCAAGGCGAACCGGCTCGAGCAGGCCATCGCCTTGCGCCAGCAAGCAAACCCGCGGCATATCTTCCAGGGCCTGCTGCAGACTGACGAGCGCTTCGACCTGACGCTGTGCAACCCGCCCTTCCACGCCTCGGCTGAAGAAGCCAGCCGTGGCAGCCAGCGCAAATGGCGCAACCTGGGCAAGCTCGACCCCAAACGCAAACTGCCGGTGCTGAATTTCGGTGGCCAGGCAGCCGAGTTGTATTGCCACGGCGGCGAAGCGGCGTTCGTGGCGCGTCTGGCGAGTGAAAGCGCCCAGTGTGCCGGCCAGGTTTGCTGGTTCAGTACGCTGGTATCCAAGGCTGCCAACCTGCCAACGCTACAGCGCCAGCTCAAGCAACTCGGCGCGAGCGAGGTGCGCACCGTCGCCATGGCCCAAGGCCAGAAACAAAGCCGCTTCGTAGCCTGGAGCTTTCTTACCGAGGAGCAGCGCCTCGCCTGGCGTCGCGAACGCTGGCAACAGGACGCGGAGGCGTGACAGCAGCGGGAAACAGGGCCGGACAAGCGCCCTGTCGTCGGCATCAGGAGAAGTGCATGCCCACATAGGGCTGTAGCAAGAGGACTGTGTGATACGCAGCGCCCATGAACAACACGAGCAGGCACAGATAAACGGCATGCATCAGCACGCTGCGTGCAAAGCGCCCCGTCCACCAGCGATTGAACACCATCAGCAGCCAGGCGAGCGGCATAGTCGACAGCGCAATGATCACTCCCGTGGAAGTCTGCGGCTGCGTTACCAGCAAAGTCACAACACTCAGCATGATGATTGCGTACAACCTGTGGCGACGGGCACGCCAAGGGCTGTGCAACGGGACCGGCTTCATGTCGTGCTCCTGATAGTTTTTTGACATCAATCCACACGGGATAGCAAGAAATTTGCCATTGATAGCAAAACAGTACCAGACGACCTTTTGTAGCCTTGACCTGTGGCTAAAAACCTCGTCAGCGAATGAAGGTCTTGCTGACGTCGCGAAACTGCTCGGTACCGGCACGCTCCAACCATTCAAACGCAACCATTTCCCGCGACACGATCACTGCACCGGCCTGGCGCATGCGCTCCAGGGCCAGCGCCTTGTTGGCAGGCACGCGTGACGTCACAGCTTCCTCGACGACAAACACCTGCCGTTCTCGGGCGAGCAGCTCGAGCACGGTTTGCAGCACGCACACATGCGCCTCGGCGCCGCAGACCACAAATTGCTGGCGCTCTCCGGCCGGCTGGTTGAGCAGCGCGTCATCAGTGGCGGAAAACATCAGCTTCTCGACGATCACCGCGCCGTCCAGGGGCGCCTGCAGCGCAGCGACGGTGGGGCCCAGCCCCTTTGGATACTGCTCGGTCACCAGAACGGGCACGTCCAGGCGTTTGGCCACCTGTATCAGCCAGGCACTGTTCTCCACCAGCGCCTCGGCCTCATGCAAGGCCGGGCACAGGCGTTCCTGAATATCGATGACCAGCAGGGTTGAAGTTGCGGCGCGCATCAGCATGAAAAACTCCTAGGACCGACTGTCAGTGGGCAAAGCCAGGCTCGGCGCAACGACCGAGGAAGCCGAAGGCTGGCACGAACAACACGCACAGGGAAGCCCGGTTGGCAGATCTACTGAGACCCAGGTCAAGCATTCAGCCACCTGATGGCACAAAGCCTTCCAGAGTGCTGTTCGACTGCCTTACCGTATCAACTTCAGAAGGGCATGTTGTAGACAGGTTCAGGAAGGACCACCCACCATGAGCAGTACCATTTCCCCTCCCGGTGCAAAAAAGCCAATCACTACCGTCGCCGAACGCGGGATCCAGCCCCGCTTCGGCGAACTGGCGCAGGATTGTCGCGAACGCGTCATGAACAGATTGGCCGAACGGCTGGGCACCGTTTTCACGCTGGTCGACAGCACGCTGTTGACCCATGCGGAAAAGGCTGAGAACAACAAAATCCAAACCCTGTTCTTCGACAGCATGCGCGACATCCGCACTCAGCGAACCTCGATTGAACGCGTTTACCATCAGCAGATTGCCAACCGTTTCACTCAATTCCTCGAAGGACCGACGCCACCGCTCGCCACGGCTTCCCGTGCGGAGTCGCTAAGTCTGATCGAGCACGAGGACTATGAGGAAACCCTGCTGGTGACGAATATGGCCAGCCGAGTCAAGGCTCGCTGCCCTCAGGCTCTGTTCGCGCTGACCCAGCGCCTGGCGCTGCTCAATCGAGGCCAGCGACTACCTGATCTGGATAACCCGTTCGCCCCGCATGTCATTGCCCAGGCCTTTTGTCATGCCCTAGCGCCCAGCGCTTTCAGCCTGCGCATCAAAAGCATTTTGTACTCCGTGTTCGAGCAACAGGTCATGGGCAACCTGGATGAGCTTTACGATGACCTCAATGCTCATCTGATCGCAGCCGACATCCTGCCCAATCTGAAATTCAGCATCCAGAACCCCGATGAAACACCCCATCTGGCCAGGCAGGCCGCGACGCCCTGCGCCGGCAGCGCCACGCCTGGCGGAGACGCTCACAGAGGCTTGCCAGCCAAACCCACCACAGCGCCCGCCGAGAACTCAGCGGCCTGGTTCCTTGGCCTGAGCGACTTGCTCAACACCCATGAACAACAGGCCTCCGAGGCGCCCCTGTTAGGCGGCCGAAGCATTGCCAGCTTTGCGCCACGCACGGCAACCCATACCTATCGGGCGGGCGAATTGCAGGCGGCGCTGGATCGCTTGCAAGAGCAGTCTGCCGACAACCTGGCACAACGGCTGGGCCAGCCGCAGCCGGTGGAGTCGTTCAAGGTTGAACTGCATAACCAGTTGGAAGTGCGCAGCCGGCTACCCGGCCAGCAAAAGCTCTCGAGCGAAGAGGCCGATGTCGTCGACCTGGTGGGCATGCTGTTCGACTTCATCCTCAAGGATCAGAATCTGCCAGACAGCTGCAAGACTGCTTTATCGCACCTGCATACGCCGTACCTGAGAATCGCCTTGCAGGACAGAGCACTCTTCACCCTGCCCCAACATCCCGCGCGCGTGCTGCTCAACAGCCTCGCACAGGCCGGTGTGCTCTATGGAGGCGAGGAGGATGACAGCGGCCTGCTGAGCAAGATCCACTGGGTCGTCGAACAGGTGCTGCGTAACTACCGCGGCGAGCAAAAACTGTTGAATGATCTACTCGAGGAGTTCACGACCTTTGTCACCGCCCTACGGCACCGGATCGAACTGCACGAGCGGCGGGCCATAGAGGCGGCCAAAGGCCGCGACCGCTTGACCACCGCCCGTAACCTGGCACTGGACGTCATTGCCCGGGCGCAGCGGAACCGCGCACTGCCCGCCATGATTCGTGATTTCCTCGAGCAGAGCTGGCTCGATGTTCTGGTATTCGTACAGGTTCGTCACGAAGCCTCCAGCAAAGAATGGCAGCGCGTCTGCACCACCACCGAGCAACTGGCCTGGAGCTGCACCGCGCTGACCGACGCCGAGCAGGAAAAACTGCGCGGCGTGCGCCTCACGTTGTTGGAGGATATTCGCCAGGGGATGCTGTGGCTTGGAGGCCTACACGAAGACAGTATTCGCCAGCGGCTACGCGACATCGTCGCCTGTCAGTTCGCGTCACAACACGACCAGCCCAGCGCACCAGCCCCAACGGCAGCCGCCAGCGCACCCGCCAAAAACAGCCTGCCCGTCGATCTCGGCGCAGCAGCCGACCTGCTACGCACACCCACGCCCAAGGTGTTGTCGCCCCGCACCCAAGCCCTGGTCGAGCAACTGCAAAATCTGGAATTCGGCACCTGGTTCGAATTCATCCAGGGCAAAGAGTCCCGTCGGCTCAAGCTCTCCTGGTTCAGCCCGACCAGCCACAACTATATGTTCGTGGACCGCAGCGGACTGCGCGTGTCAGTCAAGCCGATCGAGGTGCTGGCCGAGGAAATTGACCAGGGTCTGGCGCGCATCCTGCCGCCCAGGGCCGCAGCGCCTCTGGTCGACAGGGCGCTGGCGGCGATCGTCCGTGTACTGCATCGCTTTTCCGGCCGCCTGCCGGACTCCACTCAAGGAACCGACACCCCATGAGCGAACGTCGCCGTCATGATCGCCACAGCACCCAACCGCATCTGGAGGTATTCGAGCGGCATTCCGGGATCCGCCTTGGCAGCCTGGCCGATCTTTCTGTAGAGGGTTTCATGCTGTGCAGTGAGCAGCCTCAGGCTGTCGATAGGGTCATCGAATGCCGTCTGCTGCTGGAGCAACCGCTGGCAGGAATCGACGAAATTCATCTGGCCGCCGACTGCCTGTGGAGCCGGCCTGGCGCGGACGGCCAGAACAGCTGGGCCGGCTATCAGATCCTGGATATCTCCGAAGCGCACAACGCCGCGCTGCAACAATTGATGGCCGATTAATAGGCCTTCAAAGGTTGCGCAGCAACGAAAAACGCCATGTACCGCAGCAACGGACATGACGTTTTTTCTTTGGCGAACCCATTACCGGGGGGCAAAACGCCCCCGGCTCGCTTGCCATTCTCAGTCGAAGACGATCTCGTCGCCCTCCACCTTGGCATGCACCACGGAACCCGGGATGAACTGGCCGGAGAGGATCTGCTGGGCCAGCGGGTTTTCGATCCAGCGCTGGATGGCGCGCTTGAGCGGCCGCGCCCCGTAAACCGGGTCGTAACCCACCGCCACCAGCTTGTCCAACGCCTCGTCGCTGACCTCCAGGCTCAGCTCGCGCTCGGCCAGGCGCTGGCGCAAGCGGCCCAGCTGGATCTGTGCGATGCCGGCGATCTGCTCGCGGGCCAGCGGGTCGAAGACCACCACTTCGTCGATACGGTTGATGAACTCGGGGCGGAAATGATGGCTGACCGCATCCAGCACGGCCGCGCGCTGGGCATCCGGGTCGCCGACCAGCTCCTGGATCTGCGTCGAGCCCAAGTTGGAGGTCATCACGATCACCGTGTTCTTGAAGTCCACCGTGCGCCCGTGGCTGTCGGTCAGGCGGCCATCTTCGAGCACCTGCAGCAGCACGTTGAACACATCCGGGTGGGCCTTCTCGACCTCATCAAGCAACACCACGGAGTAGGGTTTGCGCCGCACGGCCTCGGTCAGGTAACCGCCCTCCTCAAAACCGACATAGCCGGGCGGCGCACCGATCAGCCGCGCCACGGAGTGTTTCTCCATGAACTCTGACATGTCGATGCGGATCATGGCCTCTTCGGTGTCGAAGAGGAACTCGGCCAGCGCCTTGCACAACTCGGTCTTGCCCACACCGGTCGGGCCGAGGAACAGGAACGAGCCGCTCGGCCGGTTCGGGTCGGACAGCCCGGCGCGCGAACGGCGCACCGCATTGGCCACCGAGACCACAGCCTCGTGCTGGCCAATCACCCGCTGGTGCAGCAGGTCTTCCATCTTCAACAACTTGTCGCGCTCGCCTTCGAGCATCTTGGAAACGGGAATACCGGTCCACTTGGAGACCACTTCGGCAATCTCTTCGTCGGTGACCTTGTTGCGCAGCAGTTGCTTCTCCGTCTTGCCGTGCTGCTCGGCCATCTGCAGGCTGCGCTCAAGGTCGGGGATGGCCTGGTACTGGATGCGCGCCATGGTTTCCAGATCACCCTTGCGCCGCGCGGCTTCCATTTCCTGACGGGCCTGTTCGATTTTCTGCTGGATCTGCGCGGTGCCCTGCACCTCGGCTTTTTCCGATTTCCAGATTTCTTCCAGGTCGGCGTATTCGCGCTGCAGCAGCTGGATTTCTTCCTCGAGCTTTTCCAGGCGCTTCTTGGTGGCTTCGTCGTCTTCCTTCTTCAGCGCCTCGCGCTCGATCTTCAGCTGGATCAAGCGGCGGTCCAGGCGGTCGAGCTCCTCGGGCTTGGAGTCGATTTCCATGCGAATGCGGCTACCGGCCTCGTCGATCAGGTCGATGGCCTTGTCCGGCAACTGGCGATCAGTGATGTAGCGGTGCGAGAGCTTGGCGGCGGCGATGATGGCGCCGTCGGTGATGGTGACACCGTGGTGCACTTCGTAGCGTTCTTTCAGACCGCGCAGGATGGGGCGGCGTGCGCGGCATGCTCACGCGCGTGCGGCGCCACCTGCCGGTGAGCGACG
>CAYPFO010000092.1:0-9696 GCA_964410065.1 uncultured Pseudomonas sp. | reverse complement strand
TACGCCAGCCTGATCTACAACGGCTACTGGTGGAGCCCGGAGCGTCTGATGCTGCAACAGATGATCGACGCTTCCCAGGCGACAGTGAACGGCGTGGTACGCCTGAAGCTGTACAAGGGCAACATCATCATCGCCGGCCGCAAGTCCGACGACTCCCTGTTCGACGCCAACATCGCCACCTTCGAGGACGATGCCGGCGCCTACGACCAGGCTGATGCCGCAGGCTTCATCAAGCTCAACGCCCTGCGCCTGCGCATCGCCGCCGGCAAGGGTCGTTCGCCGCTCTGATAAGCTTGCACGATGCCTGACGACCCCGGCCATGTGCCGGGGTCTGCATTTATAAACCGATAAAACCGGAATCGGATGAGGAGAGTGTAATGAGACTGCTACACACCATGCTGCGTGTCGGCGATATGAACAAATCCATCGCCTTCTACACCGAAGTGCTGGGCATGACCCTGCTGCGCCGCAAGGATTATCCGGACGGCCAATTTACCCTGGCCTTCGTCGGCTACGGCAACGAAGCCGAAAACAGCGTGATCGAGCTGACCCATAACTGGGGCGTCGAGCACTACGAACTGGGCACCGGCTACGGCCATATCGCTCTGGAAGTCGAAGATGTTTACAAGGCGTGCGACGACATTCGCGCCCGGGGTGGCAAGATCACCCGCGAGCCGGGCCCGATGATGCACGGCTCCAGCATCCTGGCCTTCGTTGAAGACCCGGACGGCTACAAGATCGAACTGCTTTCGCCGCAGCGTAACGACTGATTTATCCGCTCAGTCCAGCGCGTTGCGCATGACCTCACAGACCAGCCCGTTCTCCTCGATAAGGAGAACGTCCTCGCGAGCCTGATGCCACCCGTAGCCTTGATACTGGGGGAGCTGCTCCTCAATATCCGGGCTCAGTCGGCGAGAAACGCCGTCTGGTACGGGTTGGCCCGGAGTTGAGTGTTGCCGGGTCTCGGCGGCTAGCGCTGGACTATTCTCGATCTGCTGACGATTACCCTCCAGCGTGCGCTTTGCAGGCTGGTAACTTTTGACCTTTGCCTGAAAAACAAGTGCAGCGCCGTGGAGGGTTTCCCTTTAGGCTATGCCGCCATATCGCTTTTTCTTGAGGTAACTCCGACGTGTTTGACCAATTCGCCCTGCATGAACGCCTGTTGAAGGCCGTAGCCGAGCTGAAGTTTACCGAGCCGACTCCCGTGCAGCGCGAGGCCATTCCACCTGCGTTGGAAGGACGTGACCTGCGCGTTATTGCGCAGACCGGCAGCGGCAAGACTGCCGCGTTCGTCCTGCCGCTGCTCAATCGGTTGATCGGCGATGCCCAGCCGCGCGTGCGTATCCGCGCGCTGATCCTGTTGCCGACCCGCGAGTTGGCTCAGCAGACCCTCAAGGAAGTGGAACGTTTTTCCCAGTTCACTTTCATCAAGTCCGGCCTGGTTACCGGCGGTGAGGACTTCAAGGTCCAGGCGGCCATGCTGCGCAAGGTGCCGGACATCCTTATCGGCACTCCGGGGCGACTGATCGAGCAGTTGAACGCGGGCAACCTGAAACTCAATGAGGTCGAAGTGCTGGTGCTCGATGAGGCCGACCGCATGCTCGACATGGGTTTTGCCGAAGACATCGAACGCCTGACCGGCGAATGCGCCGCGCGCCAGCAAACCCTGCTGTTCTCCGCCACCAGCGGCGGCAACGGCTTGCGCGACGTGGTCGCCAAGGTCCTGCGCGATCCGCTGCACCTGATGCTCAACCGCATTAGCCAGCTGAACGAGAAAACCGTCCAGCAGATAATCACCGCCGACGATGCGACTCACAAGGAGCGTCTGGTGCAGTGGCTGCTGGCCAACGAGACCTACCAGAAGGCGATCATCTTCACCAACACCCGCGCCCAGGCCGACCGTCTGTACGGGCACTTGGTGGCGGATGACGTCAAAGTGTTCATCCTGCACGGCGAGAAGGATCAGAAGGACCGCAAGCTGGCCATCGACCGCATGAAACAGGGCGGCGTCAAGGTGCTGGTGGCCACCGACGTGGCCGCGCGCGGGCTGGATGTGGAAGGCCTGGACATGGTGATCAACTTCGACATGCCGCGCTCCGGCGACGAGTACGTGCATCGCATTGGCCGCACCGGCCGTGCGGGCGGCGAAGGCCTGGCGATTTCGCTGATCTGCCATAACGACTGGAACCTGATGTCCAGCATCGAGCGCTACCTCAAGCAGCGTTTCGAGCGGCGCGTGATCAGTGAGCTGAAGGGCAGCTATCAGGGCCCGAAGAATCTCAAAGCCTCCGGCAAAGCCGCCGGGGTGAAGAAGAAAAAGGCCGATCCGAAGGGCGACAAAAAAGCCGTCAAGAAGTCCGCCAGGCCCGCTGCCAAGCGCAAGCCCAACGCGCCCTCCGGGCTGGTCAGCACTGACGGCATGGCACCGCTCAAGCGTCGCAAACCGGCTGAGGAATAAGTCGGCTTAGTGATGGATATCACGCTCATCAATCAACGTAGGGTGGGTCGCGCCTCATTGATCCACCGGGTGGCGATCCACGGGATGGCGGCCCGCCCAGCGGAGCCATGGTGGATGTAAAAAACGACATCCACCCTATGACTCTGTAGACCTATCCCATCACCTTCACTCCACCTGCTTTTCCGCCTGCTCTATCTCCCGCATGCGCTGGTCGTACATGGCGCATTCATCTTCCAGACCTTGCGGCGTATTTTCCTGTCCTTCCGGGGTGCGCTTGAGCTTCATGGTTTCCAGTTCTTCGTGAAGCTGCCTGGCCTTTTCCGGATCGCGCTCTGCCAATTGATTGACCTTGGCCGCCAATTGTTCGGCCTTGGCCGTAACGTCTTCCGGCGTGCATTCGGCGTTCTCGGCCTGGGCCGGGGTAAAGGCGAACAGAGCAATGAGCGGTAGAAACAGTTTCATGGCGTGTGGCCCTCGCTGCGGATGAAGTGATGAGCGCGCTCAGGTTTCACTGCACAGGTAATGCACGCTAAATAATTCGTTCGGGTCGGTCCACAGCGCCACGGCGCCAAAGCCGGCCCGTGCGGCCAACTGGCGGAAGCCCGTGATGCTGTATTTGTAGGAATTCTCGGTGTGTAGGCTTTCGCCGGCCTCGAAATGAAAACGTCGACCAGCAATCTGCACGATCTGGGCACACTTGCTGAGCAAGTGCATTTCGATGCGTTTGGCGGCCGCGTTGTAAAAGGCCCGATGAACGAAGGCGCGCGGATTAATGTCGCTGTCCAGCTCGGTGCGAATGCGCTCCAGCAGATTCAGGTTGAACGCGGCGGTGACCCCGGCCTCGTCGTTGTAGGCCGCTTCCAGCACCCGAACATCCTTGATCAGATCGACCCCGATCAGCAGCCCGCTGCCGGCCGGCAGCAGCCCATGCAGGTTGCGCAGAAACGCCAGAGCCTGGGGTGGATCGAAATTGCCGATGCTCGAGCCGGGAAAGAACGCCAGGGGGCGCGCCTGGGCAAAATCATCCGGCAACTCCAGCGGCGCCGAGAAATCGGCGCAGGCGGCATGCACTTCCAGCCAGGGGTAATCGGTAGCCAGGCGGCGGGTGCTGTCGATCAGAAAGTCGCGGGAAATATCGATGCCCAGGTAACGACACGGCTGCATGGCATCGAGCAGCAGACGCACCTTGCGGCTGGCTCCACTGCCCAACTCCAGCAGTGGCGCGTCGGGGCCGGCAAGCTTGGCGATCTCGCCGGCGGCGCGAGCGAGAATGCCTTCTTCGGTGCGCGTCGGGTAGTACTCCGGCTGCTGGCAGATGGCTTCGAACAACGCAGAGCCGCGCGCATCGTAAAAGTATTTGGGCGAGGTGTGCTTTGGCGTCGCGGCGAAGCCGGCCAGAATCTCGTCGCGCATGCCATCCCGCTGGCTGGCCGGATAATGCTCATGATAATGAATGGCAACACTCATTCCTGGGCATCCCGGGCCAGACGCATACCGCTGAACGCCCAGCGCATATGTGGATAGAAGAAATTGCGGTAGCTGGCGCGCATATGGCTGTGGGGCGTGACGCAACAGCCGCCGCGCAGCACCATCTGGCCGCACATGAATTTGCCGTTGTACTCACCCAGGCTGCCTTCTAGTGGGCGGAAGCCGGGGTAAGGGCGAAAGGCGCTGGCGGTCCATTCCCAGACATCGCCGAACATCTGCGTGGGGCCGGGCTGTAGCGGGCTCGCCAGCGGCCGCAGCCTGTCCTGTTCGAGGAAATTACCGGCCACCGGCAACCCCTGCGCGGCCACTTCCCATTCCGTCTCGGTCGGCAAGCGCGCTTCGGACCAGCGCGCGTAGGCATCAGCCTCGTAAAAGCTCAGGTGACAGACCGGCGCCCCGGCCTCCAAAGGTTGCAGTCCGCCGAGGGTGAACTGCAGCCAGCCGCGGTCGTCGTCATGCCGCCAGTACAACGGTGCTTGCCAGCCGGCCTGGCGGGCGACTGCCCAGCCATCGGCGAGCCAGAGCTCGGCGCGGTTGTAGCCGCCGTCGAGGATGAACGACAGGTAGTCGGCATTGCTTACCGGGCGGTTGGCCAGGCGGAAGGGTTCGAGAAATTGACGGTGGCGCGGCCGCTCGCAGTCAAAGGCAAAGGATTCATCGCCGTGGCCGATCTCCAGCAGGCCGCCGGAATGCTCCAGCCAGCGCAACGGGACGGGCGGCTGCGCCGGCGTTGGCGCGCTGGCCAGATCCTGGCGATAGGCTGGCTGCAGCGGGTTGAGGGAAAAGTTGTATTGGATGTCCATGAGCAGCAATTCCTGATGCTGCTGCTCATGCTGCAGGCCGAGTTCCAGGCGCTGCAAAATCTGCGGCAGGTGCTCAAGCGGCGGATGGTCGAGCAGGTGCTCCATGGCCAGATTGACCTGCTGGCGATAGTTGAGCACCTCGGCCACCGTAGGCCGCGACAGCGAGCCGCGTTCCGCACGGGGAAACGGCTGGCCGTGGGTGACATAGTAGGAATTGAACAAGTAATCGTAGCGCGCGTCGACGCAACGATAGCCGGGCAGATAGGGCAGCAGCAGAAAGGTCT
Organism: uncultured Pseudomonas sp.; assembly: GCA_964410065.1. Taxonomy (GTDB): domain Bacteria; phylum Pseudomonadota; class Gammaproteobacteria; order Pseudomonadales; family Pseudomonadaceae; genus Serpens. Next base: position 4,663 of record CAYPFO010000092.1, on the reverse strand, counting down.
CGAAAAACCAGGTGACATGGGCCAGGTGCCATTTGGGCGGGCTAATGTCCGGCATGCCTTGTAGCACATGGTCCTCGATCGCCAGCGGCGCACAGATCGCCGCGCTGGCCGGGCGCACCTGGCGAAAGCGCTCACGCAGCTGGGCCAGCGCGACGGTGGTTGCGGCATCGTCATCACGGCGCGCCTCGGCGGGCATATAACCTCCGGTGGTTTGGTCGGTGGGGCGGTCCTTAAAAGCGACCCGTCGCGGCGACGGAAAGTTCAGCGATCATCGCCCGTAAACATTCCACATAGCGCCACGAAACTCGTAGGGTGGCCTCGCCCGCCGTACGGCGTCTGGAAAGAAATGCTGTGCATGCCGGGCAGTCCACCATGGGGCTGATGTCGCGCGGGCAAACACGTCACCCGTTGCATCCCACGCGCGCCCGGCCCAGCATAGGCACCCGCTTCTTTGTACCAACAGGACCCTGCCGTAATGACGTCCAGTACCACCCCTGAGCAGACCGGCGCCGAGCCGGTTAAACGCGCCGAGCAGGCGCGCGGCGACTTCGCCGTGATACGCGACCTGCTGCCCTATCTGCGCCCCTACCTGGGCCGCATCCTGCTGGCCTTGGGACTGGTATTCGCCGCCAAGCTGCTTAACCTGGTGGTGCCCTTCGTCCTCAAGTACATCGTCGATGAACTCAACGTCGAGCCCAGCCTGCTGTTGCTGCCCGTCGCTTTGCTGCTGGCGTATGGCGCCTCGCGCATCGGTGTCACGCTGTTTACCGAATTGCGCCAGGTGGTGTTCGCCCGCGTCATGGCGCGCGCCTCGCGGCAGGTCACCTTGCAGGTGTTCCGCCATCTGCATGGCTTGAGCTTGAAATTCCACCTCGGCCGACGTACTGGCGGCGTGGCCCGCGACGTCGAGCGCGGCGGCAGTGCCATCGCCGACCTGCTGGACTGGACGCTGTACTCGATCATCCCGATCCTGCTGGAAGTCGCCCTGGTCACCGCCGTGCTGGTCTGGGCCTATGACTGGCGCTTTGCCGCGATCACCCTGGCGACCCTGACCGCCTACGCGCTGTGGACGTTTGGCGTCACCGAGTGGCGCACCCGCTACTACCGCGCCTCGGTGGAAGCTGACACACGCGCCAACGAGCGCGCGGTGGACTCGCTGCTCAACTACGAGACCGTCAAATACTTCAACAACGAAGGCCACGAAGCGGCGCGCTACGACGAAAACCTGCGTCATCTGGAAAACGCCAAGGTCAAGGCCACCACCAGCCTGGCGGTGCTCAATCTCGGCCAGGCCGTAGTAGTGGCCATCGGCGTCACCGCGATGATGTGGCTGGCCGCCGCCGGCGTGGTGGCCGGCAAGCTGACGGTCGGTGACCTGGTGCTGGTCAACGCGTACCTGCTGCAACTCTCCGCACCGCTGTTCCTGCTTGGCATGATGTACCGCGAAGTGAAACAGGCGCTGACCAACATGGAGCGTCTGTTCGGCCTGCTGGACGAACGCCAGGACGTGCAGGACGCGCCGAATGCCCAGGTGCTCGATACTCGCCGCCCCACCGTGCGCTTCGAGAACGTGCGCTTTGGCTACGACCCGCGTCGCGAGATTTTGCATGGGGTGGATTTTGAAATTCCCGCCGGCGGTACCGTGGCGGTGGTGGGGCACTCCGGCTCGGGCAAATCGACCCTGGCGCGCCTGCTGTACCGGTTTTATGACGTGGGCGAAGGCGCCATCCGCATCGACGGTGTTGACCTGCGCCAACTGACCCAGGCCTCGCTGCGCGGCTCCATCGGCATCGTTCCGCAGGACACCGTGCTGTTCAACGACAGCATCTACTACAACATCCGCTACGGTCGTCCCGAGGCCAGCCGCGAAGAAGTCGAAGCCGCCGCTCGCGCCGCGCATATCCATGATTTCATCGTCAGCCTGCCTGATGGCTACGAAACGCCGGTGGGCGAGCGCGGCCTGAAACTTTCCGGCGGCGAGAAACAGCGCGTGGCCATTGCCCGGGCAATCCTCAAGAACCCGAGCATCCTGATTTTTGACGAAGCCACCTCGGCGCTGGACTCCAAGTCCGAACGCGCCATCCAGGCCGAACTCGAGCGTATCCAGGTCGGACGCACCACCCTGGTCATCGCCCACCGACTGTCCACGGTAATGAACGCCGACCAGATCCTGGTGATGGACGCCGGGCGCATCGTCGAACGCGGCAGCCATGGCGAGTTGCTGGCGAGTCACGGGCTGTATACGCAGATGTGGACCCTGCAGCAAAGTGAGAAGGAGCGGCCAGTGGAGAAGGGCAGCGAGATTTCTCAGTAGGGGTTTGATGTTTTTTACATCCGCCGGTGAATTGATGAAGCGCGATCTACCCTACAGTGCGACCGTTTCCGCGCTCTGCGTGGCAATGCAGCTCTGACGCTCCAGCGTCTAGGGCGTCCTGCGTTTGAACAACTCGGAGCGTGGCAGGCTTGCACCCATGTATTGCGTGGGTGCAAGCCTGCTCTGCTAGCGCGCCTGCAAGCAGTTCGGCCACATTCGACAGGTCGTGTTCGCTGCTGATGAAATAGATGAACTGGCCGCGAGGGCCGCAATTGCCTGAAAGGTCGCTTCTGGCAAGCCGCTAAAAATCATCGTGTGCAGACGGACATCTTGGTTGCCTAGTCTCGCCATACCTAATTACCTCTTTCAATATTCACCTACCGAAACTGCCTTACGTCGAAGGCTAAAGAATTCTAGAAATTTGCCGATAGGGCAGATTGGCTTGAGCCAGTAAGAATAATGGTATATGGAGTTTCAAGATGAAAGTTTTTTGTCCCTTGGCTGTTTCAGCTTTTTTGGCTTCTTTTTATATAGCGCCCGCTGTGGCTGATGAAGTCAAGTTTTCCCTTGGGGGAGGGTTTTATGAGAGTAAGCAAGAGTTTGATTATTATGCGGATGACGAGTTCAACGGCTTTGCCTTGACGGGGACTGCTGCGTTTAATAACTATATTGGTGCGCGTCTGAATATGTATTGGGCGGAGCATGACGATTATAGTTCTTGGGAAGCCAGCGGCTATGATGCGCTTGTGCTCGGTGGGTATAACCTGATTGCCAATGGGTTCAAGGCATATGTCAGTGCTGGCTTTTTCCGTGAGGAGTGGGAGGAATATGGTTTCACGAAAACATTTAGCGGTCCTCAGTTTGGCATAGGTGTTGGCTATAACCTTGATAAGGTAGCCTTTGATTTTTCGCTGAACTTCCGCGACTCTCGCGACTATGACGACTACTGGGTCCCTGATACTTCTTCCGTTACGTCCAGCATGCTGAGTGCTTCTTATCGATTCTAGTAATTGCTTACAAAAAGGCAAAGCCGTTGCTTTGCCTTTTTGTATAGGCCTGTCCCGTCCTGAATAAGGTTTACACCTTCACCCTTATGTTCGGGAGATTCCTTATGGTTGAAGGTGTACGACGCAGTCAGCGTGATTACACCCTGGCTTTTAAACTGGCAGTGGTTGACCAGGTCGAACAAGGCGAAATGAGTTACAAGCAAGCCCAGGACCGCTACGGTATTCAGGGTCGCTCGACAGTGCTGGTTTGGCTGCGCAAGCATGGCCGTCAGGGCTGGAGCCAGGGCGCTGCCCTTCGATCAAGCGGGAGAACTCCCATGTGCGAACCGCCACGACCGCAAACACCCGAACAGCGCATCAAGGAACTGGAGCAGCAGTTGGAGCTGGCCCGGCAGAAGGCTCAGTTCTTCGAAGCCGTCGTTGATGTTCTGAAGCAGGACTACGGGGTGTCCATCGTAAAAAAGCGTCCCGGCAAGTCCTCACGCAAAGGCAAATCCAAGGGCTGAGCGTGAGCAGGGTTTGCCAGTTCATGGGCGTGAGTCGCCAGGCCTATTACCAGCGCAATCGTGCCGCCGATAGACGCAGCCAGCAGGACTGGCAGGTGACGCAGTTCGTGCGGCATGTGCGGATGCGCCAACCAAGGCTGGGCACCCGCAAGCTGCATTGCCTGCTGCACCATCAAGCAGAGCCGGCGCTGCGGGTCGGCCGGGATCGCTTATTCCGCATCCTGGCCGAGCATCGCCTGCTGGTCGTACCCAAGCGGGCCTACCACAAGACCACGCACAGCTTTCACCGCTTCTATCGTCACCCCAACCTGCTCAAGCCGGGTCCACAGCAGGTGCGCGCCACTGCACCCGAACAGGTCTGGGTCGCCGACATCACTTATCTGCCCAGCCAGAGCGGCCCGCTGTACCTGAGCCTGGTTACCGACGCGTATTCGCGCAGGATCGTTGGCCATTATGTGCATGAAGGGTTACAGGCTGAAGCGGTCGCCCAGGCGTTCCGCCAGGCCCTGCGACAGCGCAAGACGCAGCAGACGCTGGTGCATCACTCGGATCGCGGTATCCAGTACTGCTCCGAGCATTATCAGCGACTACATGCCCAGCATGGTGTGACCTGTTCGATGACCGATGGCTACGACTGTTACCAGAACGCCTTGGCCGAACGGGTCAACGGCATCCTCAAGAATGAGCTCTTGGGCGTGCGGCCACAGGATCTGTTGCAGGCCCGTCGCATGGTGCGTGAGGCGGTAGATATCTATAACCGGGAGCGCCCGCACTTGGCCCTGAAATACAAAACGCCTGATGCCGTGCATCAGGCGCTCTGAGGTGTGGACCCGGTC
>CAYPFO010000091.1:0-9913 GCA_964410065.1 uncultured Pseudomonas sp. | reverse complement strand
CACCAACCAGCGCACCGACCGCTGGGGCGGCAGCTACGAGAACCGCATGCGCCTGGCGGTGGACATCGTGCGCCGCGTGCGCGAGGCCGTGGGGCCAAACTTCATCATCATCTTCCGCCTGTCGATGCTCGACCTGATCGAAGGCGGCAGCGTCTGGGAAGAAATCGTCACCTTGGCCAAGGCCATCGAGGCCGCTGGCGCGAGCATCATCAATACCGGTATCGGTTGGCACGAGGCGCGCATCCCGACCATCGCGACCAAGGTGCCGCGCGCGGCCTTCACCAAGGTCACGGCCAAGCTGCGTGGCGCGGTGCAGATTCCCTTGATCACCACCAACCGCATCAACACCCCGGAAGTGGCCGAGCAGGTGCTGGCTGAGGGCGACGCGGACATGGTGTCCATGGCCCGTCCGTTTCTGGCCGACCCGGAGTTCGTCAACAAGGCGGCCGAGGGCCGCGCCGACGAAATCAACACCTGCATCGGCTGTAACCAGGCCTGCCTGGATCACACCTTCGGCGGCAAGCTGACCAGTTGCCTGGTCAACCCGCGCGCCTGCCACGAGACCGAGTTGAACTACATCCCGGTAGCCCAGGCGAAGAAGATCGCCGTGGTCGGTGCCGGGCCGGCGGGCCTGTCTGCCGCCACCGTGGCGGCCGAGCGTGGCCACAGCGTGTCGCTGTTCGATGCCGGCAGCGAGATCGGTGGCCAGTTCAACGTCGCCAAGCGTGTGCCAGGCAAGGAAGAGTTCTACGAAACCCTGCGCTATTTCGGCAACAAGCTGAACTCCAGCGGCGTACAGGTGCAGCTCAATACGCGGGTCACGGTTGATGACCTGCTCAAAGGTGGCTTTGACGAAATCATCCTGGCCACCGGTATCGCACCGCGCACGCCCGCTATCCAGGGCATCGAGCACGCCAAGGTGATCGGTTATCTGGACGCCATTCTCGAGCGCAAGCCGGTCGGCCAAAAGGTCGCAGTGATCGGTGCGGGCGGTATCGGCTTCGACGTCTCCGAGTTCATCACCCATGACGGTGCGTCCACCAGCCTGGACCGCGAGGCGTTCTGGAAGGAGTGGGGCATCGACCTGGGGTTGGAAGCCCGTGGCGGCGTCGCCGGTATCCAGGCGCAGCCGCCGGCCCCGGCCCGCGAGGTGTACCTGCTGCAGCGCAAGAAAACCAAGGTTGGCGACGGCCTGGGCAAGACCACCGGCTGGATTCACCGCACCGGGCTGAAGAACAAGCAGGTGCAGATGCTCAACGCGGTGGAGTACCTGAAGATCGACGACGCGGGCCTGCATGTCAGTATCGCCTGTGGCGAGCCCCAGGTGCTGCCGGTGGATACCGTGATCATCTGCGCCGGCCAGGAGCCGCTGCGCGAGCTGCACGATGGCCTGGTCGCGGCGGGGCAGAATGTGCACCTGATCGGCGGGGCGGATGTGGCCAGTGAGCTGGATGCCAAGCGCGCCATCAACCAGGGATCGCGCCTGGCCGCTGAACTTTAACTCGTTGGTGTTGTCGTCGCCGTCGGTCGGTCCGGGATCGGCGGCGAAAGGCGAGTGCCAAGCAGCGCACATCCTCGCGATCAGGGTTTCTCCTAGACTGCCCGCCTAATAAATGCTCTAGCGCGGGCCGGACATGCCGGTAGGCGGCAGCGCGTGTCCGGCGTCGGGAGAAGGTATGAAGCCCCAGCAAAAACCGCAGATGGTCGAGGCCGTGATGTTTTTCAATCATCGCGGCATCTGCAAGGAAATGCTGTTTCCCGAATTCGAAGCGGTTCTCGACCGGGTCGTGCACCTCAAGGACTTCGCCGATCAGCAAGTGCGGGTGGTCTTTGTCCTGATCGATCCGCGCCTGCACATTCGTGCTGCGGTGTTCTTCCTGATCGACTTTGACACCCATGGCAATGCCGACACCGGGTGGAACATGCCGTTGCGTCATATCGCCGACCACGCCGGCCGTGGCCCGGATCTGGGTGGTGGGCCTATTCGTCTGGCCTGTCGCAGCCAGTGCCCGGTGTCCTGGCATCAGATGCACATGTGGGACCCGAATCTGAAACCTGGGCACAGTGATCTGGCGCTGCTGCGCGATGCCGTTCGCCGTAACAACCTGGGCTTGCTGGCGGAAGAGCCAGCGCCGGCCTCCGCTGCCGAGCACGAGGCGGTCAAAACCGTCGATTTCGAGCATCGCCAGCGAACGGCGCAATTGATCCGTCAGCAGCGTTTGCGCCTCAACAGCCTGGCCCGTCAGCACGAGGAAGAACTGGCGCGCTTGCGCCTGGCGGGGGAGCAGCAGCAAATCCTTCTGCGCCAGGAAGTCGATGATCTGCGCCAGGCGCTTGCCCAGCAGGAACACCTCAACGTCTCGCTCAAACAGCGTTTGCACAGCCAGGCCGATGGATTTCAGAAGGCCCGCGAAGAATTGAGTCGCCAGTTACGCCTGCTGGAAACCCATGAGCGCAGTGAGGCCGAGGTGCTGCGCGGCCAGTTCGAGGTCGAATTGCAGGCGTGTATCGCGGCGGCAGTGGCTGACCACAAGGAACAGCTGTCGATCCTTGAGGTGGAGTTGGGTTATCGCAACGAGCTGGACAGCCAGATGCAGGATGAAATCGACCGGCTCAAGCGCGAGCGCGACCAGCTGGCCACGCAGGACGATCAGCTGCAGAGCTTAGCCAAGCTGGGGGTGATGTTCGTGGCCTACCACCCCGGCGCCGGCCACTTGACCATCAGTGCGCAGGATATTGCCCACTATCAGCAAGATCCCCAGGCCTACGTGGCGGCCAAATGTTTCGTGTCACCCATTCATTACCGAGACTGGTTGGAGCATTACCAAAAACCCGCGTGCAGTGGGACGCTAACCAGCGGTGAACGTTGTGGGATGCCGGTCGACCGGGTGGATACGCCGAGCCGATTTGTCCGTGGAGAAAGCAATTGCTGTTCCCGTCACAAGGCCAGTGCACGCGCTCGCCTGAGTTGATCCCGCCGCCCTGCGCGGTCGTGTCGTCTGACAGGCTGCGCGCCCCTCCTGCCTCCCAGATATTGCTCGCCTGGTTGTTTTGCCGCAGCATTCCGAGTCTTTTGCAGGCGTATTCGTGTGGACCTTCCCGACTGGGCGCCCCAAGCGCCATTACGTACACTGAATCTTGACTGGCTGGCGCGCGCCGGCGTCGACGTGGCTGTGCTGCGTCTGGACCTGATCGATCCGCTGCTGAGCGGCAACAAGTGGTTCAAGCTCAAACCGTATCTACACTCCGCCAAGGCGGCGGGACGTGCCGGGCTGATCAGCCTTGGGGGAAGCCATTCCAACCATCTGCACGCCGTGGCGGCGGCCGGCGCACGCTTTGGCTTTGCCACGGTCGGCCTGTTGCGTGGTGAACCCTGCGACACGCCGACAGTGCGCGACCTGCAAGCCTTCGGCATGCACCTGCACTGGCTGGGTTACGGCGGCTATCGCGCACGACATCGGGCGGATTTCTGGGAGTCCTGGCGGGAACGCTACCCAGAGCTACATCCGGTGCCGGAAGGCGGCGGTGGGCTGCCGGGTGCTCAGGGCTGCATCGAGCTGGTCGAGATGGCGCGGCGGCAATTGGCGGGGCTCGGCTGGAGTGATTATCACGCGTGGTTGCTGGCTGCAGGGACCGGCACGACCCTGGCCGGTCTGGTGCTTGGCGAGGCAGGACAGCGCCCGGTGTACGGCGCCCTGGCGGTGCCGGACGATCATGGCGTGGCCCGGCGTTTGGCAGAAACGTTCGCGGCGGCGGGCGTGGCAGATACCGGCTATCACCTCCTGGATGCCAGCCGGGGCGGCTTCGCCCGGGTGGATGCCGAGCTTGCCGCGTTCTTGCACGCCAGTGAGGTGGGCAGCAGCATGACCTTCGAGCCGTTGTATACCGCCAAGGCGCTGCTGGCCTTGCGTTCCCAGGTCGAGGCGGGGTGTTTCGCACCCGGCAGTCGGGTGATTTTCGTGCACACCGGCGGGTTGCAGGGGAGGCGGGCGCTGCAGGGGGAATTGGACCGACTAGCCGGCTCGGTGGATTCACCGAAAAACTGAGCGTGCGCCTCGCCAACGGAATGTGATGTTCATCTCTGACCGACGGGCTGGGTGCTGTTTTCCTGTGCTGGGCTTATACCCCCGCAAGAGCATCCGGCCACGGGTCAGGCATGACAAACACGCGCTCGGCCTCATGCCAATCATCCTTGGCTCGTTCTTCGAGACGCACCAGCAATTGGGCCGACGCCTGCTCGGGTAATTGCGCCAGCCAACTGAGCCATTGCGCAGGGCTCCAAAGCTCTGCGCAGGCCAGTCGTGCTGGGGCGAGCCAGGCCTGGCGCGGCAAGGTTTGCCAGCAGCCGGGAGAGGCCTGGGCGAAAAACTCGGTGAGCTGCCGACGGTACAGCCAGCGGCCTCGGCAATGGCCGGGTTGTGCGCCACTCGGCGCCGCGCAGCCTAAGGGCCAGGGATAGAAGAAATAGCCGCCCAGCCAGAGCGCCGCCTGCACCGGATCGGGGCGCAGGTCGGCGAGCACTTCGCGACCCTGGCGGCTGTTGGACATGGGAAGCTGATGGCGATTGAGGTGGCTGAGCTTGAGATCCAGGCGGTCCTGGCTGCCAGGGCCCAGCCAGCGCGCTGGGTCGATGCCGTCACCGTGCTGCGGGCCGAGGTAAAGCTTGATGGCCAATTCCAGGTGATGCACGCCTTCGGCATCGCGCAGTAACAGGTCGAGCTCGCCCAGGGTGCGTCCGCCCAGACGGATCGGCAGATTGGCGGCCAGCAGTTCGACGCCGGGTGCGGCGCGCAGGGCGAACTGCCATAGGCGTTCGTAATACAACCCAAGACGACGCAGAGGGCTGCGATCCAGCCATTCCAGCAGCGGCTGGGGGCTCTGCTCCAGGCCACGCAGCCAGTCGGCGAGCTGCCCCGGCTGGTGCGCCCAGGGGCTGGCACTTAGCGGATGGCGCTGGGGCCAGAGCGTGTCGGCCAGCAGCGGCGGTGAGGTCAGCGTCCAGGCCAAGTCGCGCACCACGGGTTGGCGCAGTTCATCGAGCAGACCGGCGAGGGAGAGGAAGGGTTGCATGTGGTCGAGCATAGCCAACAGGGGCTGCGTATCGCCATGCTCGCTCGCGGATACGTTAGGGGTAATCATCACGATTACCGCAGATGGGTGCTGCTGGTTTGCTGCTACCACGGGCTTTCACCCATAATCCCGACATCATTTACCGCGCGCCGCCGGCAGGAGTTCCATGGAGCAGTTTCGCAATATTGGCATTATCGGCCGCCTGGGCAGTTCTCAGGTGCTGGATACCATTCGCCGGCTCAAGCGCTTTCTGCTGGATCGCCAGCTGCATGTGATTCTCGAGGACACCATTGCTGAGGTGCTGCCCGGACACGGCTTGCAGACCAGTACCCGCAAGAGCCTGGGCGAGGCGTGCGATCTGGTCATCGTGGTCGGCGGTGACGGCAGCATGCTGGGCGCAGCCCGGGCATTGGCCCGCTACAAGGTGCCGGTGCTGGGCGTCAACCGGGGCAGTCTGGGGTTTCTTACCGATATTCGCCCGGACGACCTTGAAGAGAAGGTTGGTGAAGTGCTGGACGGTCAGTACAGCGTGGAAAGCCGCTTCCTGCTGGAAGCCGAGGTACGTCGGCATACCGAGCCGATCGGTCAGGGCGATGCGCTCAACGATGTAGTGCTACACCCTGGCAAATCGACGCGGATGATTGAATTCGAGTTGTATATCGACGGGCAATTTGTCAGCAGCCAGAAGTCCGACGGACTGATCATCGCCACCCCGACCGGCTCCACCGCCTATGCGCTTTCCGCAGGCGGGCCGATCATGCATCCTAAACTGGACGCCATCGTCGTGGTGCCGATGTACCCGCACACACTCTCCAGCCGGCCCATCGTGGTGGACGGCAACAGTGAGCTGAAGGTCGTCGTGTCACCCAAGCTGCAGATCTACCCGCAGGTGTCTTGCGATGGCCAGAACCACTTTACTTGCGCGCCGGGCGATACCGTGACGATTCGCAAGAAGGCGCAGAAGCTGCGGCTGATCCATCCGCTGGACCATAACTACTACGAGATCTGCCGCACCAAGCTGGGCTGGGACAGCCGCCTGGGCACCATCGAATGACGACGATGCTCGACCCGGCGCGCGGCTATGACGTGATTGGCGACGTGCACGGCTGTGCCAAAGCACTGGAGCATCTGCTCGATCAGCTCGGTTACCGCAAGGAAGCGGGCGTCTGGCGGCATCCGCGTCGCATGGCGCTATTTCTTGGCGACATCATTGACCGTGGCCCGCATATTCGTGAGGCGTTGCATGTGGTACGCGACATGGTGGAGGCGGGCCAGGCGCTGTGCATCATGGGCAATCATGAATTCAGTGCGCTGGGCTGGAATACACCTGTCCTGCCGGGTAATGGGCGTTATTTCGTGCGCGAACATACGCCGCGCAACGCCCGACTGCTGCAGGAGACACACAGTCAGTTCGCGGCCTATCCAGCGGAATGGAAGGAATTTGTCGGCTGGTTCCAGACTTTGCCGCTGTTTCTCGACGGCGGTTTTTTCCGTCTGGTGCATGCTTGCTGGGATCACGACCTGATCCAGATGTTGCGTGCTCGCGACCCGCAGGGCCGTATCGATCGGGATTTCGTGCGCGCGGCTGGCCGACCGGGCAGCTTTGCTTCCCAGGTCTGCGAGCGCCTGTTGCGCGGGATGGACATGCGCTTGCCCGAAGGCGTAGTACTGACCAGCCGCGAGGGCTTTCCCCGTTCCTTTTTTCGCACCAAGTTCTGGGAGGAGAACCCGCAGACCTACGGGGATATTGTTTTCCAGCCCGAGCCATTACCCGAAGAGGTCGCGCAGACGCCGCTGTCATCGCGACAGAAGCGTGAACTGTTGCGTTATGGCGCCGATGAGCCGCTACTGTTCGTCGGCCACTACTGGCTCAGTGGTCGGCCGGCGCCGATTCGCCATAATCTGGCGTGTCTGGATTACAGTGCGGTGCTGTCCGGTCGCTTGGTGGCGTATCGCCTGGATCAGGAACGCCGGTTACAGGCCGATAAATTTGTTTGGGTCGATGTCAAGCGCGAGGAGGCTCCACGATGAGTCCGGTAGCAGCCCTGCGTACACCCCTGGACACCGACCTGAGCGGTTTCCTCGCCATGCTGCAGCGCCTCGACGTGCCCTGCCGGGTCAGTGAGGAATCGGGAGGGCAGGTGTTGTGGGTGCCGGGAGAGGCCCTGGCCGAACAGGTACGTGAGCTCTATGCCCAGTACCCCCAAGGTGATCCGCACCTGGTAATCGAGCCGCCCCGGCAAGACACGCCGGGCTTGCTGCAGCGCTTGCGTGCCACGCCGCTGACCGCCGTGATGCTGCTGCTGACCCTGGCGGCTTTCGCTATTACCTGGGCCGGTGAGAACCTGCAAACGATCCGCTGGTTGAGCTTCACCGACTACGGCATCACTGAGGAATACATCTATTTCGCCAACCTCGGGTTCACGCTTGAAAGCGGTGAGTGGTGGCGGCTGTTTACACCCATGTTTGTGCATTTCGGCTGGCTGCACCTGGCCATGAACAGCCTCTGGTACTGGGAGCTGGGCCGACGCATCGAGGCGCGTCAAGGCCCCTGGATGTTGCTCGGCTTCACATTGCTGTTCAGCCTGGTCTCCAACCTGGCCCAGTATGGGTTTGGTGGTGTAGGCATTTTTGGTGGCCTGTCCGGGGTGCTCTACGGGTTGCTGGGCCATTGTTGGCTGTTCCAGAAACTGGCGCCCTGCGCGGCCTACCGTTTGCCGCCGGGCGTGGTGGTGCTGATGCTGGTGTGGTTGCTGGTGTGCCTGTCGGGACTGGTGACAGTGCTGGGCCTGGGTGCCATTGCCAATGCGGCCCATGTCGGAGGGTTGCTGGTGGGATGTGCCACGGGGCTTTTGGGCGGCTGGCTTGCGCGACAGGGCAGGCGGACGAAGGCCTAGAGTCCCGGCTTTTCCCTTAATCTGCACAGCCCGGTAGAATGCCTGGAATTTCTTCTGGGAGCCGACCATGTCCTTTATCCAAGCCATCGAAAACATTACCCCCGAGATTTACGAGAACCTCAAACAGGCCGTCGAAATCGGCAAATGGGGCGACGGTCGTGTGTTGTCCGTCGAGCAAAAAGAGCTGTGCCTGCAGGCGATGATTGCCTGGGAACTGAAAAACCTGCCCGAGGAAGAGCGCACCGGCTACATGGGTGGCCAGGAGTGCGGCTCGAAGAAGAAAAAAGCCGCCGAGTTGGTCAGTGACCTGTTTGCGCCGGCCTCCGGAACCCGTCACTGATGCAAGAGCTGGCACGCGGTGCACTGGAGAAAATGGCGGTCGAACTGGGTGAGCAGGCGCAGTATGCGTTGCGCCTCGGTGACGAGCGGGTACCGGTCAACCCCTTGATCGGCAAAAGTGTCCGTCTGGAATACCTGGGCGCCATCAATTGCACCCATTGCGGACGCAAGACCAACAAGAGCTTCAGTCAGGGGTACTGTTATCCCTGCTTCAAAAAGCTGCCGCAGTGCGACACCTGCATCATGAGCCCGGAGCGGTGCCATCACGAGCTGGGCACCTGCCGCGATCCGCAGTGGGGCGAGCAGTTCTGCATGACCGATCACGTGGTCTACCTGGCCAACTCCTCGGGCATCAAGGTCGGCATCACGCGCGGCACCCAGCTTCCCACCCGTTGGCTCGATCAGGGCGCCAGCCAGGCGCTGCCGATCATGCGCGTGGCGACTCGGCAGCAATCCGGGCTTGTGGAAGACCTGTTCCGCTCCCAGGTCGCCGACCGCACCAACTGGCGCGCCCTGCTCAAAGGCGATGCCGATCCGGTGGACCTACCCGCGATGCGCGAGCAAATCTTCGAGGCGTGCTCCGAAGGGCTGGCGTTTCTGCAAGGGCGTTATGGCTTGCAGGCCATCCAGCCGTTGACCGATGCTGAGGTGGTGGAAATCCGCTATCCGGTGCAGGCCTACCCGAGCAAGATTGTCAGCCTGGATCTGGAAAAGACCCCGACCGTGGAAGGCACCTTGATGGGTATCAAGGGTCAGTATTTGATTCTGGATACCGGGGTGATCAATATCCGCAAGTTCACTGCTTATTCCGTCGCGGCAAGCAGTAGCCGTACTATTTAACGATGAACGTCCCACTGATGTGGGAGTCATCGGATTCACTTGCCGCTTGAAGCTCTCAGAGGTTCCCATGCGTACCGAACAGCCGAAAACCATTTATCTCAAGGATTACCGGGTTCCCGAGTATCTGATTGACGAGACCAGCCTGACCTTCGAGCTGTACGAGGATCACAGCCTGGTGCATGCCCAGCTGGTGATGCGCCGCAACCCCGAAGCGGGTTCTGGGCTGCCGCCGCTGGTGCTCAACGGCCAGGATATGGAGCTGTTGTCGCTGCGCCTGAACGATCGCGACCTGACGGCCGCTGATTACCTGCTCAGCCCCAGCGAACTAACTTTGCAACCCGACAGTGCCAGCTTTACCCTGGACAGCACGGTGCGCATCCACCCGGAAACCAACACCGCGCTGGAGGGCTTGTACAAGTCCGGCACGATGTTCTGCACTCAATGCGAGGCCGAAGGTTTTCGCAAGATTACCTATTACCTCGATCGCCCGGACGTGATGAGCAGCTTCACCACCACGGTGAGTGCCGACAAACAGCGCTACCCGGTGTTGCTGTCCAACGGCAACCCGATTGCCAGCGGCGACGCTGAAGACGGCCGCCACTGGGCCACCTGGCAAGATCCTTTCAAGAAACCGGCCTACCTGTTCGCGCTGGTGGCCGGCGATCTGTGGTGTGTGGAAGACACCTTCACCACCATGAGCGCCCGTGAAGTCGCCCTGCGCATCTACGTCGAGCCGGAAAACATCGACAAGTGCCAGCACGCCATGG
>CAYPFO010000090.1:0-9960 GCA_964410065.1 uncultured Pseudomonas sp. | reverse complement strand
GGGCAAATCCGCCCAGCTGCCGCTGCAGACCTGGCTGGCCGACGCCATGGCCGGTCCGACTCCGGTATCGGCGCTGATCCACGCGGCGACCATGGTAACCGCAGGCGTCTACCTCATCGCGCGCACCCACGGCATCTTTCTGCTGGCACCCGAGGTGCTGGAACTGGTGGGCATCGTCGGCGGGGTGACCCTGGTGCTGGCCGGCTTCGCCGCCCTGGTACAGACCGACATCAAGCGCATCCTCGCCTACTCGACCATGAGCCAGATCGGTTACATGTTCCTGGCCCTGGGCGTTGGCGCCTGGGATGCGGCGATTTTCCACCTGATGACCCATGCCTTCTTCAAGGCCCTGCTGTTCCTGGCTTCCGGCTCGGTGATCAATGCCTGCCACCACGAACAGAACATCTTCAAGATGGGCGGTCTGTGGAAGAAGCTGCCACTGGCCTATGCCAGCTTCATCGTCGGCGGTTCGGCGCTGGCCGCGCTGCCGCTGATTACCGCCGGTTTCTACTCCAAGGATGAAATCCTCTGGGAAGCCTTCGCCAGCGGTCACGGCGGTCTGCTGTATGCCGGCCTGGCCGGCGCCTTCCTGACCTCGCTGTATACCTTCCGGCTGATCTTCATTGCCTTCCATGGCGACGCGAAGACCGAGGCCCACGCCGGCCGTGGCGTTGCCCACAACCTGCCGCTGATCGTGCTGATCATCCTCTCCACGTTCGTGGGTGCGCTGATCGTGCCGCCGCTGGCCGGTGTACTGCCGGAAAGCGTTGGGCACGCCGGTAGCGCCGCCAAGCACAGCCTGGAGATCGCCTCCGGGGCCATCGCCCTGGCCGGTATCGTGCTCGCCGCCATGCTGTTCCTGGGCAGGCGCAGCCTGGTCACCGCCATTGCGCAGAGCGCGCCGGGTCGTTTGCTGAGTGCCTGGTGGTTCGCTGCCTGGGGCTTCGACTGGCTCTATGACAAGCTGTTCGTACAGCCCTACCTGCTTATCTGCCGCCTGCTCGGTCGCGACCCCGTGGACGCCAGTTTTGGCCTGGTGCCGCGCCTGGCGCGTGGCGGGCACGGCTCCCTGAGCCGTAGCCAGACGGGCCAGCTACGCTGGTATGCCCTGTCCATCGTTGGCGGAGCCGTGCTGTTGCTCGGCGTCGTTCTGCTCTGAATCTGCGCAAGGACTCGAACTCGTGATTCTGCCCTGGCTAATCCTGATTCCCTTTATCGGCGGCGTGCTCTGCTGGGTCGTCGAACGTTTCGACCAGACCCTGCCGCGCTGGATCGCCCTGTTGACCATGGGCCTGCTGCTTGGCATCGGCCTCTGGCTGTGGAGCATCGGCAACTACCAACTGGCGCCCGCCCCCGGCGCCGAGGCGCAATGGGCCTTCGAATTCAAGCATGTGTGGATCGAGCGCTTCGGCATCAATCTGCACCTGGCTCTGGATGGCCTGTCGCTGCTGATGATCGTGCTGACCGGCCTGCTCGGTGTGCTGTCAGTGCTGTGCTCCTGGAAAGAGATCCAGCGTCACGTCGGCTTCTTCCACCTCAACCTGATGTGGATCCTCGGCGGTGTGGTCGGCGTGTTCCTCGCCCTGGACCTGTTCCTGTTCTTCTTCTTCTGGGAAATGATGCTGGTGCCGATGTACTTCCTCATCGCACTCTGGGGTCATAGCTCCAGCGAAGGCAAGAAGTCGCGCATCAACGCCGCCACCAAGTTCTTCATTTATACCCAGGCCAGCGGCTTGATCATGCTGGTGGCGATCCTCGGCCTGGTGCTGGTCAATTACCACAACACCGGTGTACTGACCTTCGATTACGCGCTGCTGCTCGACGCCGAACTGGCACCCGGCACCGAATACCTGCTGATGCTCGGTTTCTTCATCGCCTTCGCCGTGAAGTTCCCCATCGTGCCGCTGCACTCCTGGCTGCCCGATGCCCACGCCCAGGCGCCAACCGCCGGCTCCGTGGACCTGGCCGGTATTCTGTTGAAGACCGCCGCCTACGGGATGATCCGCTTCGCCCTGCCGCTGTTCCCCAACGCCTCGGCGGAATTCGCGCCGATTGCCATGGCGCTGGGCCTGATCGGCATTTTCTATGGCGCTTTCCTGTCGTTCGCACAGACCGACATCAAGCGCTTGGTGGCTTACTCCAGCATCTCGCACATGGGCTTCGTGCTGATCGGCATCTATTCTGGCAGTCAGCTCGCCCTGCAGGGCGCGGTGGTGCTGATGATCGCCCACGGCCTGTCCGCCGCTGCGCTGTTCATCCTCTGCGGCCAGCTCTACGAGCGCCTGCACACCCGCGACATGCGCGAAATGGGCGGCTTGTGGAAACGGCTGGCATGGCTGCCGGCGCTGAGCCTGTTTTTCGCCGTCGCCTCCCTGGGTCTGCCCGGCACCGGCAACTTCATCGGTGAGTTCCTGATTCTCTTCGGCGCCTTCGCCGCCAACCCGTGGATCGTGGTGATCGCCACCTTCGGCCTGGTGTTCTCGTCGGTCTACTCGCTGATCATGGTGCACCGCGCCTACTTCGGTCCGTCCAAAAGCGAGCAGATCCTGCACGGTCTGGATGGCCGGGAACTGGGCATGGTGCTGCTGGTCGCGGTTCTGCTGGTTCTGCTCGGCATCTATCCGCAGCCGGTGCTCGACGTTTCCCAGGCGACCATGACGGGCGTGCAGCAGTGGTTCGGCGCCGCCTTCTCTCCACTCGTTTCGGCTCGGTAGTCGCGTTATGGAATTTACTCAACAACACTTCATTGCCCTGCTGCCGCTGCTGATCACTTGCGCCACTGTCATTGTGGTGATGCTGGCGATCGCCTGGCGGCGTAACCATCGCCTCAGCTACGTGCTGTCCGCGGCGGGCCTGACTCTGGCGTTGCTGTCCATCCAGCCGGCATCTCAAGTGGCACCGCTGGAAGTCACCGAACTGCTGATGATGGACAGCTTCGCCTTCTTTTATATCGGGCTGATGCTGGTGGCGACGCTGGTCTGCGTCACACTGGCCCACGCTTATCTGGGAGAAAAACCCGGCGCGGGCGGCTTCCCGGGCAACCGCGAGGAGCTTTACCTGCTCATGTTACTGGCGGTTGCCGGTGGCATCGTGCTGGTCAGTGCCCAGCACCTGGCGGGTTTGTTCATCGGACTGGAATTGCTCTCGGTGCCGGTGTACGGCCTGGTGGCCTACGCCTTCTTCGATCGACGCTCGCTGGAAGCCGGCATCAAGTACATGGTCTTGTCCGCTGCTGCCTCAGCCTTTCTGCTGTTCGGCATGGCGCTGCTGTATGCCGAGTCGGGCAGCCTGAGCTTCGCCGGCATCGGTGCTAGCCTGGCTGCCCAGGGCTCCTCCGTGCTGGTGCAGGCCGGTATCGGCATGATGCTGGTGGGCCTGGGCTTCAAGCTGTCGCTGGTGCCCTTCCACCTGTGGACACCCGACGTGTACCAGGGCTCGCCGGCGCCGGTGGCGACCTTCCTGGCCACCACCAGCAAGGTGGCGGTGTTTGCCGTGCTGCTGCGTCTGTATCAGATTTCGCCGGCCACCAGCGGCGGCTGGCTGAACGACGGCCTGACGCTGATCGCCATCGCCTCCATTCTGATCGGCAACCTGCTGGCCTTGAACCAGAGCAACCTCAAGCGTCTGCTCGGTTACTCGTCCATCGCCCACTTCGGTTACCTGCTGGTGGCACTGATTGCCAGCAAGGGCCTGGCGGTGGAAGCCATTGGCGTGTACCTGGTGACGTATGTGCTGACCACCCTCGGCGCCTTTGGCGTGATCACCCTGATGTCCAGCCCGTACAAGGGTCGCGACGCCGACGCCCTGTTCGAATATCGCGGCCTGTTCTGGCGTCGTCCCTACCTGACAGCGGTACTCACCGTGATGATGCTGTCGCTGGCGGGCATTCCCATGAGCGCGGGCTTCATTGGCAAGTTCTACGTGATCGCCAGCGGGGTCGAGGCCGAACTGTGGTGGCTGCTGGGCACCCTGGTCGTGGGCAGCGCCATCGGCCTCTACTACTACCTGCGGGTGATGGTCACGCTGTTCATGGTCGAACCGGGCATGAACCTGCGCACGCCGCCGATCAACTGGGCGCAACGGGCGGGCGGCATCATGCTGCTGTTCATTGCGGCGCTGGCCTTCTTCCTCGGCGTCTACCCGCAACCCTTGCTGGAAATCGCACAGGCCGCAGGCCTGTAAGAACCAAAAAGGCGGTGCTGAACAGCACCGCCTTTTTCTTTTGCCTTTTCGCTCTCTTCCGCCAGACTGCGCTGCTGCTATGCCAGCGCTGCCCTTACGTCACAGGTTCCTCCGGTTCGCGGTCAATGAACAACCCCCACGACGACATGAACAGCGCAGCAATCAACGGGCCGATGACAAAACCGTTGAGGCCGAACAGCGCTAGCCCGCCCAGCGTGGAAATCAGCACCACGTAGTCCGGCATCTTGGTGTCCTTGCCCACCAGGATCGGACGCAGCACGTTGTCCACCAGGCCGATCACGCAAATGCCGTACAGCGTCAGGATCACGCCCTGCCAGATGTCGCCACTGACGAAATAATAAATCGCCACGGGTGTCCAGATCAGCCCGGCGCCCACGGCCGGCAACAGCGATAGAAAAGCCATTACCACGGCCCATAGCAGCACGCTGGGGATGCCAAGAAACCAGAAAATCAGCCCACCCAGCGCACCCTGGGTTACTGCCACCACCACATTGCCCTTTACCGTGGCGCGCACCACACGGGTGAACTTGCTGAACAGGCGGCGTTTCTGCTCGTCTTCCAGCGGAATCGCCTCACGCATCTGGGCAACCAACTGCCGGCCATCGCGAATGAGGAAGAACAGCAGGTACAGCATGACGGCGAATACGATCAGGAACTCGAAGGTGCCCTGGCCGAAACTGAACGCCTTGGTCGCCAGGAACTGACTGCCTTGCAGCGCAAAGCCGGACAATTGTTCGCGCACATCCTGCAAGTCGCCCAGGCCCACACGCTGCAATTGGCTCTGAATGCTCTGCGGCAGCATGTCGCGAAATTGCACCAGATAAGCGCCAATATCCAGTTCACCGCTTTCGATCCGCTGATAGAGCGCCGCACCTTCCTGCACCAGCAGCGTGGTGATGATCGCCATGGGCAGCACAGCAATCAGCAGCGTTGCCAATAGAGTGAGCAAGGCCGCCAGGTTGGGCTTGCCCCGAAACCGGCGCGCCAGGCGCCGCTGTAAGGGGGCGAACAGGATGGCCAGAATCACTGCCCAGAACACCGCCCCATAAAACGGAAACAGCACCCAGCAGAACGCGATGGAAACCAGCAGGAGCAAAGCCAGAAAGACTTTGTTCTCCAGAGTGGGGTTGTTCATGTAAGTCCCTTGTTTGAACGACTGGTTGGAGTTGATGCCCGAATCCTACTGGCATTAAGACCACCGGACAGCCAAAAAGAGCGCAACTAACGGGAGTGGTTGAATTCTGTGACGGACGTTAAGAAATACGGAATGCCAGAAACAACAAAGCCTGCCGTATGGGCAGGCTTTGTCAGCCGGGCGAGTTGCCTACTGATTGGTAAATCAGTAGTAGGCGTTTTCCCGGTTAGTGTGGTCCGTAATATCTCGCACGCCCTTCAGTTCCGGGATGCGTTCCATCAGGGTCTTTTCGACGCCATCCTTGAGGGTGGTATCGACCATGCCGCAACCCTGGCAGCCGCCACCGAATTGCAGGACGGCAATGCCTTCCTCGACGATATCCACCAGGCTGACCTGACCGCCGTGGCTGGCCAGACCGGGGTTAATCTCGGTTTGCAGGTAATAGTTGATACGCTCGGTCATCGGGCTGTCTTCGCCGATCATCGGCACCTTGGCGTTGGGCGCCTTGATGGTCAGCTGGCCGCCCATGCGGTCGGTGGCGTAGTCCACCACGGCGTCTTCCAGGAAGGGCTCGCTGATGCCGTCGATCCAGGCGACGAAGGACGCCAGCGACAACGCGGTGTCTTCCGGCTTCTGCTCGCCCGGCTTGCAGTAGGCGATGCAGGTCTCAGCGTAGGAAGTACCTGGCTGGGTGATAAAAACTCGAATGCCAATCCCCGGCGTGTTCTGCTTGCTGAGCAGATCGGCCAGATAGGCTTCGGCGGATTCGGTGATGGTAATGGCGCTCATGGCAACTCCTCGCAGAACATGGGCGCAGTGTACGCCAATTGGGTTATGCCCGGTAAGTCCCAGTGTTTTGGTCAGGTAAACAAACTGCCCTGCAAGGCGCTGCGCAAGCACCTTACAGGGTTGACTGTCACAAGTTTTGGTAACGGTTCATGTCCAACATGCCCGCTTCGCGCGGCTCGGTTTCCTGCAAGTAGGCCGGCAGGTCATTGAAGTATCGCCAGAAGTCCGGGTGGCTGCGACGAACGCCCCAGCGCTCGACGATTCGCTCGAACGCCTGCCCACCGTCGGCCAGCTCCAAGGCCTCGACAAACGCCGGCACCTCGTCGGCCGTCAGGTTGAACATGAAATTGGGGTAACTGCTGAGAATCCCGGGATAAATCGTCAGCGTGTCCTGTTCCGGCTGATAACGCAGCGATTCGCCCAACATGAACGCCACGTTGCTGTGCGCGCGGTTGCGCAGCACGCTGTAAATTTCCCGCGAACCGTCGGGCAGCTCGACCCGCAGCAGCGTCGCTTCCGGCAACTGACGAATGAACGGCAAGTGCGCGGCGGGCGTGGCAGCGAGGCGACTCAGCGCCTGTTCCACCGCCTGCAAGGGTGGCGCGACATCAGGGCGGTAACAGCGCTGCCCCGAGCAGCGATTGATCGGATCGACACGGGCGTTGACGCTGGCCAGACGCTGCAGCAACTGATCCGCGAATGCCTGCTTCGCGTCCTGGGCCGGCAGCGCCAGACGGCTTTTCGTTTTGGTGTCGATACCCGTGTAAGTGAGCCACAGCTTGAGCTTACCGCTGTTCTCGTACCAGCTATTGAGCAGCGCTTGCCGGGACTCGGCCGGCAACAGCCGTAAGAAATTCAGCTCGGCACCATTGCGGATCAGGTCGAAATACAGCCGCGTCTGCGCCTGATGGGAGACATTGCCGAACACATCGAAGTTGACCACCAACTGGTAATAGGTGCGCTCCAGCAGCGGATAATCCATCCACCACAGCGTCTGCGGAACCTCGCCGATCAGCCCTTTGCGCACCGAGGCGCTGTCATGCTGACGGAAAATGCTCAGCAGCGCGTTGTCATTGCCGCGCCATAGGTGCTCCCATTCCGTCGGCACGCCGCTGTACATCCGACGGCGCAGGTTTTCGTACTGGTTGCGCTTGTCGCGATAACCACCCCACAAGGTGAACAGGTCACCAATGCTATCGAGCTGACCCGGCATCGCCAGCAGCGGCGTGGCCTGGGCGCGATAGGTGCCATTGGTGATGTACTCATCGTGCTCGGGCGCCTGAAACATCACCCAGAATTGATCACGGATGACATCAGTAGCAATCTGCCCGCGACACACCGGGCCGCGAATGAAGGTGCGCACGAAGTACTCGGCGTTATCCAGCATGAACTGATAACGCGCCTGCGCCGGAATGGCCTCGAACGTTGCAAAAGGATTGGCGCGCCGCTGCACGCCATAACCCGGTAGCGCACCGACCTGCCAGGCTTCGCTGAAGAACAGCTCTTTGACCCGTGCCAGCTTCTGCGCGCCGAGCGGATAGGTGATATGCGTCTTGTGCACGATCACGCCCTGAATCGGCAACAAGCGGTAGTAGAACGTCTGGCCGGGGTCTTCGTTGGGTCGCCGTGTGGCGATGGGATCGACCGGCTGACCGCTGGGCGTGCGCGAGCGCACCAGCTGAAAGAAATGCCCTTGCTCACCGTTGTCGAAAAACAGATGGGCGAGAAACAGGTGCTCATACAGCCAGCGCCCCACCAAGCGTTCACGGTCACTGGCGCCGTTGAGCAAGGCCTCCCAGTCGGCAATCTGCTGTTGTTCATCCACACTCGGTTGCAGCGGCGCCGTGTCCACGGGAGCCCCCTGCGCCAGCCATTGCTGCAGGGTTGAGTATTCCTCATCGCTAAGGCCAGTGACCGCAAAGGGCATGCCGGCATGGGCATGCTTTTGCGCATAGCCCTCGAACTCGCCGGGTAGCGGGCACTGGTTCTGCCGGTAGATACCGATATCCAGGTTCGCCGGCAGCTTGGCATTGGCGATCGGGGGATTGTCCCTCCCCAGTTCCAGCATGCGCGCCATCAGCGCTGCCTGGTCGGGCTGGGCGTCCAGCACGGAGTAAAAGTCCTTGCGCCGCCAGGCCGCCTCGCCGTGGGCGTCGATGTGCAGGCGAGTGGTTTCCTGCGCCTGGGTACGGGTACCGTTGTAGACCGGCAGCTTGTGGGCACCGCGCAGCACACCTTCGTCACTGCCCAGGTTCAGCTGGCACGGCGCGTCGTAACAGGCATGGCAGGCCACGCACTTGGCGGTAAAGATTGGCTGGATATCTCGCTGGTAAGACAGCGGCTCGGCCGTTAGCGAACCGCACATTGCCAACAGCAGGCCTGCGAGCATTGCACGACAGGTCATGGCACAGCTCCTGAAAAAAGTCCGCCATTCTATCCAGCACGGCACCGCAGGGCGAATGACATGCTCCCCCACCGCTGCTGGCCACCGCCCAACCAACATGAATAGTTTTCACCTACAACCGCACCCAGCTCAAAAGCCATGCAGCTTTGCTATCATTCGCGCTCTTTGTTTTCCGTTTCCAGGTAGTTTTCCATGTCCAGTCTCAATGCCCGTCTCCAGGCCCTCCAGCAAGCTCTCAAAGAGCGCATCCTGATCCTTGATGGCGGCATGGGCACCATGATCCAAAGCTACAAGCTGGAAGAAGCCGACTTCCGCGGCGAGCGCTTCGCCGATTGGCCGCAGGATGTACAAGGCAACAACGACTTGCTGCTGCTGTCGCGCCCCGAAATCATCCAGGCCATCGAGCGCGCCTACCTGGATGCTGGCGCCGACATCCTCGAAACCAACACCTTCAACTCTACCCGCGTGTCCCAGGGCGACTACGGCATGCAGGACCTGGCTTATGAGCTGAACCGTGAAGGCGCACGCCTGGCCCGTGAGGTCGCCGACGCCAAGACCCTGGAAACACCGCATAAGCCACGCTTCGTCGCGGGCGTCCTCGGCCCAACCAGCCGCACCTGCTCGCTGTCCCCTGACGTCAATAATCCGGGCTATCGCAACGTCACCTTCGACGAACTGGTCGAAAACTACAGCGAAGCCACCCGCGGCCTGATCGACGGCGGCGCGGACCTGATCATGATCGAAACCATCTTCGATACCCTCAACGCCAAGGCGGCGATCTTTGCCGTGCAGGGAGTGTTCGAAGAAGTGGGCATCGAGCTGCCGATCATGATTTCCGGCACCATCACCGACGCCTCGGGCCGTACCCTGTCCGGTCAGACCACCGAAGCCTTCTGGAACTCGGTGCGCCACGCCAACCCGATCTCGGTGGGGCTGAACTGCGCCCTGGGTGCCAAGGAACTGCGCCCGTACCTGGAAGAGCTGGCCAGCAAGGCCGGCACCCACGTGTCAGCCCACCCCAACGCCGGCCTGCCGAACGCCTTCGGCGAATACGACGAGAGCCCGGCCGAAACCGCGGCCGTGATCGAAGAGTTTGCCCAGAGCGGCTTCCTCAACATCGTCGGCGGCTGCTGCGGCACAACGCCTGCGCATATCCAGGCGATCGCCGAAGCCGTGGCCAACTACGCGCCCCGCGTGATCCCGGACATTCCCAAGGCCTGCCGCCTGTCCGGTCTGGAGCCGTTCACCATCGATCGCAACTCGCTGTTCGTGAACGTCGGCGAGCGCACCAACATCACCGGCTCGGCCAAGTTTGCTCGCCTGATCCGCGAGGACAACTACACCGAGGCGCTGGCCGTTGCCCTGCAGCAGGTCGAGGCCGGCGCCCAGGTGATCGACATCAACATGGACGAGGGCATGCTCGACTCCA
>CAYPFO010000089.1:0-10442 GCA_964410065.1 uncultured Pseudomonas sp. | reverse complement strand
CGGGCTTCTGCCTGCTGATGCTTGCCTACTTCGGCAGCAAACTGGTTCGCGAATTCATCCTGCATATCTAAGGCCTGACAACGCTTGGAAAATCTACATCCTGGTTTTCTCGTCGGCCTGCTGGTTTTTCTTCTGCTGTGCTCGGCTTTTTTCTCCAGCGCCGAAACCGGCATGCTCAGCCTGAACCGCTATCGTCTGCGCCACTTGGCAAAGCAAGGGCATCGGGGCGCCTTACGTACGAGCGCCCTACTGGCGCGTCCCGACCGCCTGCTGGGTACCATTCTGGTCGGTAACAATTTCGTCAACATCCTCGCCTCGTCCATCGCCACCGTGTTGGCCATACAGTTATGGGGCGAAGCGGGTATTGCCATCGCCACCCTCGGCGTCACGCTGCTGCTGCTGATATTTGGTGAGATTACCCCGAAAACCTTGGCCGCCCTGCACCCGGAGTTGATTGCGTATCCCGTCAGCCGGCCTCTGACAGCGCTGCAAAAAGTTCTTTCCCCGGTGGTCGCACTGCTCGGCTGGGTAAGCAACGGCCTGCTTCGGCTCAGCGGCCTAGACCCTACCCGCAAGCGCAGCGACATCCTGTCCAACGAGGAATTGCGCAGCGTGGTGCGCGAGGCTGGCCAGGGCTTATCGCTGGACCGGCGCAACATGCTACTGGGCGTGCTGGACCTGGAAACCATCAACGTCGATGACGTCATGGTCCCACGCAACGAAGTGCTCGGCATCGACCTGGAACGCAGCCTCGACGACATTCTCGAGCAGCTGCGTCAGTCAACCCATACCCGCCTGCCGTTGTTTCGCCACGACATCAACCAGGTCGAGGGTGTGGTGCATATGCGCCACATCGCCGGCCTGCTCAGTCAGGGCCAGCTGAACAAAGAGAGCCTGCTGGCTGCCAGTCTCGAGCCTTATTTCGTACCGGAAGGCACGCCACTGGCCACTCAACTGCTGAATTTCCAGCAATTGAAGCGCCGCTTCGGCCTGGTGGTCGATGAATACGGCGACGTGCTGGGTGCGGTGACACTGGAAGATATTCTTGAAGAGATCGTCGGCGAGTTTCACAGCCGCGACAACCAGCGCGACAACGACGTCACCCTGCAGGCAGACGGCACGCGCATCATTGAAGGCGCTGCGTCGATCCGCGACCTGAACAGATTGCTTGGCTGGTCACTGCCCTGTGACGGCCCCAAAACCCTCAACGGCTTGATCACCGAAGCATTGGAAAGCATCCCAGACAGCGCCGTCTGCTTGCAGATCGGCGAATACCGGCTGGAAATCCTCTCCACCGAGGACAATCGGGTAAAGCGCGTGCGCGTCTGGGAAACCAGTCTCAAGCTGGTGGCGGACAACGACCCTCAGCAATGAGTTGATCGGCCAATGCTTCCGCCCAGACACGGTAACCCAGTGCTGAAGGGTGATAACCATCCTCGGCCAGATAGTCCTCACTGACGCTTAGGCCCATCGGGTAATGGCTTGCCCCGAGTCGAGCAGCGAGCCGGCGCGCCCAGTCATCCAGCAAGGCGCCACGCCAACCGAGCACGGTGCGCAACAGCCGGGGCAATCCATGAAAATGCTGCAAGGCCGGCACAGCGCTCAGCGCCACCCGCGCCCCGCTGTCCTGCAAGACGACAATCATCCGCTCCAACCCTGCGCTCCAGCGACGACGACTGCTTAGTCCGGTGGTGTCGTTGACGCCGAACACCAGCAATACCCAGTCCGCTGGTTCACATAGCGCCTGCGGCAGCAAACGCTGAGCGGCCTGGTGAACGCCCATGCCGTTTTCACCACAGATCCGCCAAGTCACGGGGCGTTCCAGGCGCGCGGCAAGCGCTTGCGCCAGCTGCCCTGCCAAAGCGTTTTCCAGGAGCGCCACACCCACGCCCACCACCGTGGACTCACCCACCAGCAACAAGCGCAAAGGCTGGCCGGGCAGAGAACCGCCCGCCAGACCCTGGGGTTCACCGCTCGCCGGCGGCAACCGCACGGCGGTACGCCGCGTATACCAGGCCTGCGGTAGCAGCAAGGGCAACAATGGCACCGTTACGGCCCACCACAGCAGGTTGCGCATCAAAGCTCGACGCTAACCGCCTGCGCCGCTCGGGTGGCCTTGGCACGCGCCAGGTCCACCGACTCATCACGAGCCAACGCCACGCCCATTCGGCGCTGGCCGGCGACTTCCGGCTTGCCGAACAAGCGCAGGGCGGTGTCGGGCTCGCTCAGCGCAGCGGCCAGGTTGCCGAAGCTGGTTTGCCGCGAATGCCCGTCCACCAGCACCACGGCCGATGCTGACGGACCGAACAGGCGAATCGCCGGAATGGGCAGGCCGAGGATGGCCCGCGCATGCAGGGCGAACTCGGAGAGATCCTGCGAGATGAGCGTGACCAGACCCGTGTCATGGGGGCGCGGCGAGACTTCGCTGAACCACACCTGATCGCCCTTGACGAACAGCTCCACACCAAAAAGCCCACGACCGCCCAGCGCCTCGGTCACCCGTTTTGCGATGCGCTCGGACTCGGCCAGGGCCTTGGGGCTCATGACTTGCGGTTGCCAGGATTCGTGGTAATCGCCTTTGACCTGGCGATGCCCGACCGGCGCGCAGAAACTCGTGCCGCCGATATGACGCACGGTAAGCAGGGTAATTTCGTAGTCGAAATCAACGAAACCCTCGACGATCACCCGCCCCTTGCCGGCACGGCCGCCTTCCTGGGCATGGTCCCAAGCGGCCTGCACGTCCTCTGCACGTTTCAGCAGGCTTTGTCCCTTGCCGGACGAACTCATGATTGGCTTGACCACGCAGGGAAAACCCAGGGCCTCGACCGCTGCACGGTACTGTTCAACCGAATCGGCAAAATAATACGGCGAGGTCGGCACACCCAGCTCTTCGGCCGCCAGGCGGCGAATGCCTTCGCGGTTCATGGTCAGCTGCGCGGCGCGCGCGGTGGGGATCACCGTGAACCCTTCCTGCTCCAGCTCCACCAGGGTGGCGGTGGCGATCGCTTCGATTTCCGGCATCACATAATCGGGCTTTTCCTGCTCGATGACCGCGCGCAGGGCCGCCCCATCGAGCATGTCGATCACGTGACTGCGGTGAGCGACCTGCATGGCCGGAGCATCGGCGTAACGGTCCACGGCAATGACTTCAACACCCAGGCGTTGCATTTCGATGGCCACTTCCTTGCCCAGCTCACCAGAGCCACACAGCAAAACACGGGTCGCACTCGGCGAGAGCGGAGTTCCAATACGGGGCATGGGGTTTCCTTAACTGATGGTGCGTCTCAGGCGCCGGCTCAGGAGCAGGCACTTTTTTTCTACAGTAACTGCCCGCTGGCGCGGGCGCGCTCCAGACAACGTGCCAGCACTACGCGGCGTTCGTCGTCGTCCAGCCAGTTCCAACGGGTGATTTCGGTGACCGAACGTTGGCAACCGATACAAATATCGTCGTCATCGAGTGCGCAGATATTCACGCAAGGCGAGGCAACACGGCGTTCGGATTGGGACATCATTCTTCCTGTTCAAGCAGCTCGCGGGCGTAGCGCTGAGCATTGTGTACATAATGGGCTGCGCTGGCTTCCAGCATCTTCATCTGCTGTTCGGTCAACTCTCTCACCACCTTGCCCGGCGAACCCATGACAAGAGAGCCATCGGGAATCACCTTGCCTTCGGGAATCAGCGCATTGGCGCCAATCAGGCAATACTTGCCGATCTTCGCGCCGTTGAGGATCACTGCGTTGATGCCGATCAGGCTGTAATCGCCCACCGTGCAGCCATGCAGCATGGCCTTATGGCCGATGGTCACACCAGTACCGAGCGTCAGTGGATAGCCCATGTCGGTGTGCATCACGCTGCCGTCCTGCACATTGCTGTTTTCGCCGATATGGATCAGCTCGTTGTCGCCACGCAGCACGCAATTGAACCAGACACTGGCCCCGCGTTCCAGGCGCACCTTGCCAACCAGCGCGGCAGTGGGCGCGACCCAGCTCTCAGGATCGGCTTCAACGCGAAATTCCCCCAGTCGATAGTTCACCGCAATGCTCCTTTTTGTTGTAGGTGTTTTGGCAGATGGATTTATCGTCGCCTTGCAGCGAAAGCGCGTCAGGCAATCACAAAGGATGCCGGCGCCTCGAGCAAGTCGATGTTTGCGTCGTACAGCACGTTCATCAACTCGACGATCATGATCGCCGTCAGTCCCCATATCTTGAAGTCGCCATAGCGGTAACAGGGCACGTAAAAGCTCTCACCGCGAAAATCGATGCGGTGGGTAACTTCAGTGGGTGTATCGAGAAAAAAACGTAACGGCACGGAAAACACGGCGGCAATTTCACCGTCGTTGGGCCGGTATTCAACATAATCCGGCACCAGGCCGACGTAAGGCGTGACCTTGATGCCATGGCGTGACACCAGCGTGCTCAACGGGCCGACCACTTCCACCAGTCCGGGCGGCAGCCCCACTTCTTCGTGGGCCTCACGCAATGCGGTGTCTATCAAGTCGCGGTCTTCCGGATCGCGACGACCGCCGGGAAACGCCACTTCGCCGCCATGCGTTGATAGCCCGCTGGCGCGCAACGTGAGGACCAGCTCCGGATCATCGTTACGAGTGATGGGCATCAATACCGCCGCCTCGGGGAAATTGCCCGAGGTCATCAATAACTGCGGGCTGTAGCCGCGTATACGCTGGAGCAATTCGTCCTGCATGTTCGCCCTCGTTCTTTTCTTCGGGGTCCATCATGGCATGAAGCGCAAACACGCCCAAGACCCTTCTCTTCCATGGGTCGCCTGTGCTTGCCGCGCTGGGAATGCAAGGCCAAGATTGCAGGCAGACCTAAAGGAGAGACCATGAAGTTCTGCCCAGAGTGCGGTCCTCTGGTAACCCAGCGCGTTCCCCTCGGGGATCACCGCCTGCGCTTTGTGTGCCCAAGCTGCGAGGCGATCCACTATCAGAATCCGCGCATCGTCGCCGGCTGCCTGCCCGTATGGGGCGAGCAGGTTCTGCTGTGCCGTCGCGCCATCGAGCCACGGCGCGGCTTGTGGACATTGCCGGCCGGCTTTATGGAAAACGGCGAAACCGTTCAGCAGGCCGCCGAGCGGGAAACCTTCGAGGAAGCCTGCGCGCGGGTACGCAACCTGGCGCTGTATACCCTGTTCGATTTGCCGCATATCAATCAGGTGTACATGCTGTTTCGCGCCGAGCTGGCCGACCTGGATTTCGCCCCCGGCGAAGAAAGCCTGGACGTACGGCTTTTCCATGAGCGGGAGGTGCCTTGGTCGGATCTGGCTTTCCCGACCATAGGCCGCACCCTAGAATGCTTCTTCGCCGACCGGCAACACGCCGATTTTCCTGTACGCAACGAACCAATCGCACCGCTGCTGGCCTACCTGCAGAAACACCACCAAATTTCTTCATAACACTGCGGAATCGATCTCGATGCGCTGGATGCTCACCCTGTTACTTTGCTGCAGCCCCTTGGCCTTTGCCTCCTTCACAATCACCCAGGCCAGCCCACGCATCGATAAAGTGCTGGTGATCAAATCCGACCGTCAGTTACACCTGATCAGCCACGGCAAAACCCTGAAGACCTACAAGGTTTCTCTGGGCAAGCAACCCGTCGGTCACAAACTGCACGAAGGCGACAAGCGCACACCGGAAGGCTTGTACTGGCTCGATTGGCGCAAGCGCAGTGATAAATTCAACCTGGCCATGCACATCTCCTACCCCAACATCCGTGACTCAGCCCGCGCCCGCCGCGAAGGGGTGCAGCCTGGCGGGGCAATCATGTTGCACGGCACGCCACTGGATGACGAATACCCGGAGTGGTACTTCCATGGCCTGGATTGGACTGAAGGCTGCATCGCCCTGAAAAACGACGACATGCGCGAGATCTGGGAGCTGATCAGCGACGGCACGCTGATCGAGATCCGCCCCTGACGCCAGACGCAACTAAACCAGGCGCCCCAAAGGCGCCTTTTTTATGTTCGTGATTTGCCCCCTGATAATTAGCGCGATAAATTATTGCGCAACTATACAACGAGTCCTCGTCATGAAAACCTCCCCGTCCTGCGCAGCCTTGCGGTTGGACAACCAGCTCTGCTTCGCCCTGCACTCCACGTCGCTGATGATGACCAAGGTCTACAAACCGTTGCTGCAGAGTATCGGCCTGACCTACCCGCAATATTTGGCCATGCTGGTGTTGTGGGAAGGCGACGGCATTACCGTCAGCGATATCAGTGCCCGCCTCCTCACCGACCCTGGCTCGCTCACCCCGCTGCTCAAGCGTTTGGAAGGCGAAGGCCTGATCACCCGAACGCGGAGCAATGCCGATGAACGCGTAGTGGAGCTGCGGCTGACTGAAAAAGGCCGTGCATTGCAGCATGAGGCCGAGCGCATCCCGGGTTGCATTCTGGAAGCAGCGGGGCAAACCGAAGCGCAAATTGTCGATCTCAAGGAGCGCATCATTGCTCTGCGCAATCAGTTGAAGAACGCCCTTTAACGCGTGCCGCGCTGCCAAGCAGCGCTTGCCTGTCTGCCGTCTCGTTGAACACCGCCGCCGTTTAGTCAAAAATATATCTGCCAGATAGCTTGCGCACAAAACATAATCGAACTAAATTCCCTTTACGCACTTATTTAGCGCGCAAACCTTCAAGTCAAATTAACGAGATGCTCATCATGAAAATCATGTACACCGCTATTGCGACTGCAACCGGAGGTCGTGACGGCCAGGCCGTGTCCTCTGACGGTTTTCTCGACGTCAAGCTGACCACGCCTCGCGAGCTGGGCGGCCAAGGTGGCGAAGCCACCAATCCTGAACAGTTGTTCGCCGCTGGCTACTCAGCCTGCTTCATAGGTGCCCTGAAGTTCGTCGCCAGCCAGAAGCAGCTGGCTTTTCCGTCCGACGCCTCGATCACCGGGAAAGTCGGCATCGGCCAAGTTCCTGGCGGCTTCGCTCTGGAGGTGGAGTTGAACATCAGCTTGCCGGGTATCGAGCGCACCGTCGCCGAAGAGCTGATCGCCGCTGCCCACCAGGTCTGCCCCTACTCCAATGCCACCCGCGGCAACATCGACGTACGCCTGGTGTTGGTTTAACGCCGCCGCTCACCACACCAGGGCCGACGCCCTGGCGTGGCCTGCTTGCCCCGGTACTACCTGTGCCGTCAAAACTGCAGGTCGACCAGACGCCAGACATCAAATGCTGGGGTTTCATAAGGGTGGGCCTGCTTGAGCGCCGCCACCGCCGATTCGATCAAGTCGTCGGCAACAACCATTTCCACCTTCCATTCCGCGACTGTTTCCACCACCCCGCTTTCGCCAAGGTAAGGATCACTGCCTGGCAACGGGCGGAACTGCCCCTGGCCCAGCACCTGCCAGCAGCAGCTGTCATAGTTACCGATGCGCCCGGCGCCGGCGGCGAACAGGGCGTCCTTGACCGCCTGCACATGACTGTCCGGCACGAAGAAACAGAGTTTGTACATGGCTTTTCTCCTCAGTGAATGCTCTTGACGTCAGCGGCATCGCACACTGAGCCGAGCTTCATGTCGCGGCACCCAAAAAACAAAAAGGCCATATTTTTCAATATGGCCTTTTTGTGTCTCACGGTAAGGGGATCAGTCCACCCACACCCGCGCATTGCGGAACATGCGCATCCAGCCGGCGTCTTCCTGCCACTCATCCGGACGCCAGGAGTTCTGCACGGCGCGGAACACGCGCTCCGGGTGCGGCATCATGATGGTCACGCGACCGTCCTTGTTGCACAGACCGGTGATACCGCGCGGCGAGCTGTTCGGGTTCGCCGGGTAGTTTTCCGTGACCTTGCCGTGGTTGTCGATGAAGCGCAGCGCCACGTTGCCCGACAGATCTGCCTGCAACAGGGCTTCTTCGCTTTCGAACTCGGCATGACCTTCACCGTGGGCGATGGCGATCGGCAGGCGCGAACCGGCCATGCCCTGCAGGAAGATCGAAGCCGACTCCTGCACCTGAACCATGGCCAGACGCGCCTCGAACTGCTCGGAGCGGTTGCGCACGAAGCGCGGCCAGTTCTCGGTGCCGGGAATCAGCTCGTGCAGGTTGCTCATCATCTGGCAGCCGTTGCACACGCCCAAAGAGAAGCTGTCCTTGCGCTCGAAGAACGCCTGGAAGCCGTCACGGGCACGGGCGTTGAACAGGATCGACTTGGCCCAGCCTTCACCAGCCCCCAGGACGTCGCCGTACGAGAAGCCGCCGCACGCTACCAGGCCCTTGAACTGCTCCAGGCTGATGCGTCCGGACAGGATGTCGCTCATGTGCACGTCGATAGTGCTGAAGCCTGCACGGTCGAAGGCCGCGGCCATTTCCACCTGGCCGTTGACGCCCTGCTCACGCAGGATCGCCACTTGCGGGCGCAGGCCTTTCTTGATGTAGGGCGCCGCAATGTCCTGATTCACATCGAAGGACAGCTTGGCGGTCAGGCCCGGATTGTCTTCGTCGAGGAGGGTCTCGAACTCCTGGTCGGCACAGTCGGCGTTATCGCGCAGGCGCTGGATCTGGTAGCTGGTTTCGCTCCACTGACGCTGCAACAGACGACGCTCGCCGCCAAAGACCGGCTGGCCGTTGTAGCTGATGGCCACGTGCGGACCGTTGACCGGCTTGCCGATCACCGCCACGCAGTCACCCAGACCGGCGGCGCTGAACTGCGCCAGCACTTCGGCGGTGTTGTCCTGGTGCACTTGGACAACCGCGCCGAGCTCTTCGTTGAACAGCACGGCGGCCAGCTCTTCTGCGTCGTCGGCCAGGGCATCCAGGCACAGGTCCAGACCGCAGTGACCGGCGAAGGCCATTTCCAGCACGGTGGTCAGCAGGCCGCCGTCGGAGCGGTCGTGATAGGCCAACAGGCGGTCGTCCTGATTCAGACCCTGGATCACCGCGAAGAACGCCTTGAGATCTTCGGCATCATCGACATCAGGCGCTTGGCGACCAAGCTGGCCATACACCTGAGCGAGGATCGAAGCACCCATGCGGTTCTGGCCACGACCTAGATCGATCAGGATCAGGTCGGTTTCGCCCTTGTCCAGGCGCAGTTGCGGGGTCAGGGTCTTGCGAATATCGGTGACCGGCGCGAAACCGGTCACGATCAGCGACAGCGGCGAGGTCACGCTCTTCTCCGCGCCCTCGTCCTCCCAGCGGGTCTTCATCGACATCGAGTCCTTGCCCACCGGGATGGTGATGCCCAGCTCCGGGCACAGCTCCATGCCGACTGCCTTGACGGTGTCGTACAGGCGGGCGTCTTCGCCCGGATGACCGGCAGCGGCCATCCAGTTGGCGGACAGGCGGATGTCGCCGAGCTTGCCAATGCGCGAAGCCGCCAGGTTGGTGACGGTTTCACCAATGGCCATACGACCCGAGGCCGGCGCATCCAGCAACGCCAGCGGCGTGCGCTCGCCCATGGCCATGGCTTCGCCGGTGTAGACGTCGAAGCTGGTGGCAGTGACGGCACAGTCGGCGACCGGTACCTGCCAGGGGCCGACCATCTGGTCGCGGGCGACCAGACCGGTAATGGTGCGGTCGCCAATGGTGATCAGGAAGCTCTTGCTGGCCACGGCCGGATGGCGCAGCACGCGGCTGACCGCTTCGTCGATATCCACCTGTGCAGCAGAGAAATCGTCTCCCTGCTCCGCTTCACGGTTGGCGCTGCGGTGCATGCGCGGAGCCTTGCCGAGCAGCACGTTGAGCGGCATGTCCACCGGTTTGTTGTCGAAGTGGCTGTCGGCCACGGTCAGATGAGGCTCTTCGGTAGCCTCGCCGACCACCGCGAAGGGGCAACGCTCACGCTCGCAGATGGCGGCAAAACGTTCCAGGTCGGCGGCATCCACCGAGAGCACATAACGCTCTTGGGATTCGTTGCACCAGATTTCCAGCGGGCTCATGCCCGGCTCGTCATTGGGCACGTTGCGCAGCTCGAAGCGGCCACCGCGACCGGCGTCGTTGACCAATTCCGGGAAGGCGTTGGACAGGCCGCCCGCGCCCACGTCGTGGATGAACTTGATCGGGTTGTTTTCGCCCAGCTGCCAGCAACGGTCGATGACCTCCTGGCAACGGCGTTCCATTTCCGGGTTCTCGCGCTGCACCGAGGCGAAATCCAGATCGGCAGCACTTGCACCGGTGGCCATCGAGGACGCGGCACCGCCGCCCAGGCCAATCAGCATGGCCGGGCCGCCGAGGACGATCAGCTTGCCGCCCACCGAAATCTCGGCCTTCTGCACGTGGTCTTCACGAATGTTGCCCATACCACCGGCCAGCATGATCGGCTTGTGGTAGCCGCGCACTTCTTCGCCGCGCGGGCTGTTGACCGCCTGCTCGAAGGTACGGAAATAGCCGGTCAGCGCCGGACGACCGAATTCGTTGTTGAACGCGGCGCCGCCCAGCGGGCCTTCGATCATGATGTCCAGCGGCGTGACGATGCGCTCGG
>CAYPFO010000088.1:0-10533 GCA_964410065.1 uncultured Pseudomonas sp. | reverse complement strand
GGCCGGGGCAACTACTGGAGCGATTACCTGGGGTGGGACCGCAATGACGACGGTCTGGGCGACGTGCCTTACGAGCCCAACGATAATGTCGACCGCCTTCTATGGATGTACCCGCAGGTGCGCCTACTGATGAACAGCCCGAGCATCGAGCTGCTGCGCTGGGTACAGCGCGCGTTCCCGGTAATGAAGTCTCCGGGCGTGCAGGACAGCTATCCGCTGATGCAACTGCCCACCGAAACCATGTTGAAGAAAGAACCCGCACAGGAGCCGCTGTCATGAAGGCCGTCGATATCCAGGGCGTCAGCCAGCGCTACGGCAACATGACCGTTCTGCACGAACTGTCCCTGCAGCTCGCCGAGGGTGAGGTGCTGGGCTTGTTCGGCCATAACGGCGCCGGCAAGACCACCACTATGAAGCTTATTCTGGGGCTGCTGCAGGCCAGCGAAGGTCGCGTGAGTGTGCTCGGCCGCAACCCCAACGATCCGGAAGTCCGCCGCCAGCTGGGTTACCTGCCGGAGAACGTGACCTTCTACCCGCAGCTCAGCGGCCGCGAAACCTTGCGGCACTTCGCGCGCCTCAAGGGCACGCCGCAGCATCAGGTGGACGAACTGTTGGAGCAGGTCGGTCTTGGGCACGCCGCCGACCGACGGGTGAAAACCTACTCCAAGGGCATGCGCCAGCGCCTCGGTCTAGCCCAGGCTGTGCTCGGCGAGCCGCGTTTGTTGCTGCTCGACGAGCCCACCGTGGGTCTGGACCCGATTGCCACCCAGGATCTCTACCTGCTGATCGACCGCCTGCGCCAGAGCGGCACCAGCGTGATTCTTTGCTCCCACGTGCTACCCGGCGTCGAGGCGCACATCAACCGTGCAGCGATTCTTGCCAAGGGCCGTTTGCAGGCCGTCGGCAGCCTGGCCAGCCTGCGCGAGGAAGCCGGCCTGCCGGCGCGCATCCGTGCCAGTGGCCTGACCCACAGCACGCAATTACTGCAGCACTGGGGCGACGCCGGTCACCAGGCACGCGCCCTGGGGCATGACAGCATCGAGGTGGTGGCCGTCAACGGCCACAAGATCAGTCTGTTGCGCGACTTGCTCGGCCAGCACCAGGTAGGGGATGTGGAAATTCAGCAACCTTCCCTGGAAGACCTGTACCGCTACTACATGAACCGCGCCGAAGCCGGTAACCAAGGGGTGCACCCATGAACCAGATCTGGAATATCGCCCGCAAGGAGCTCAGCGATGGCTTGCGTAACCGCTGGTTGCTGGCCATCAGCCTGCTGTTCGCCGCCTTGGCCGTAGGCATTGCCTGGCTCGGCGCAGCGGCGTCTGGGCAGGTGGGCTTCACTTCGATCCCGGCGACCATCGCCAGCCTGGCCAGCCTGGCAACGTTTCTGATGCCGCTGATTGCCTTGTTGTTGGCCTATGACGCCATCGTCGGCGAGGACGAAGGCGGCACCCTGATGCTGCTGATGACCTACCCGTTGGGCCGTGGGCAGATTCTGCTGGGCAAGTTTGTCGGCCACGGGCTGATCCTTGCCCTGGCGGTGCTGATCGGTTTCGGCTGTGCGGCCCTGGCCATCGCCGTGCTGGTCGAGGACATCGAACTGGGCACGCTGCTCTGGGCGTTCGGCCGCTTCATGGTCTCCTCGACGCTGCTGGGCTGGGTGTTCTTGGCCATGGCCTATGTGCTGAGCAGCAAGGTCAGCGAGAAGTCCAGCGCCGCCGGCCTGGCCTTGGGCGTGTGGTTCCTGTTCGTGCTGGTCTTCGATCTGGTGTTGCTGGCGCTGCTGGTGATGAGTCAGGGCAAATTCAGCCCGGACCTGCTGCCCTGGCTGCTGCTGCTCAACCCAACTGACATCTACCGGCTGATCAACCTCTCCGGCTTCGAAGGTGGCGGCAATGCCATGGGCGTGTTGTCGCTGGGCACTGACCTGCCTGTTGCAGGCTCGGTGCTCTGGCTGTGCCTGCTGCTCTGGGCGGGCGCCATGCTGGCGCTGGCCTTTTGGGTTTTCCGTCGCCGTCTGGCGTGATTTGACTAAGGAAGTAAACGAGATGAATACCTTCTCCACCCGCGCAGTACGCGCGCTCTCCATCACGCTGCTGTGCCTGGGCCTGGCGGCCTGCGGCGAAACCGAAAAAGAAGTCGTGACGCTGGATCCGGTGGCCTTTCACGACGGGGACGAATGCCACGTCTGCGGCATGATCATCACTGAATTTCCCGGTCCGAAGGGACAGGCAGTGGAAAAGAACGGCGTGCGCAAGTTCTGCTCCACGGCGGAAATGTTCGGCTGGTGGCTGCAACCGGAAAACCTGCACCTGGATGCCACGCTGTACGTTCACGATATGTCCGATACCGATTGGAATCACCCCGACGACGCCAAACTGATCGATGCACGCACGGCCTGGTACGTTTCTGGCATCGACGTGCCGGTCGCCATGGGCGGCGTGCTTGCCACCTTCGCGGACGAACAGGCGGCACATGCACTGGCCCGCGAAAAACAGGGTCGCGTGCTGCGCTTTGAAGACATCAGCCAGGCACTGCTACAGGACATCGCCAGCAGCGGCATGCGGCACGACATGCCTGACATGCACAGCCATGGGCACAGCCATCACTGATGGCTGCGGCCTGCCCCTAACGATTCACACCTGAGAGGACATACGCATGATGGGTATCAGTATCTGGCAGCTGCTGATCATATTGCTGATCGTGGTCATGCTGTTCGGCACCAAACGCCTGAAAACCCTGGGGTCCGACCTCGGCGGGGCGATTGGCGGCTTCCGTAAAGCCGTAAGCGATGAGAGC
Source organism: uncultured Pseudomonas sp. (assembly GCA_964410065.1). Lineage (GTDB taxonomy): Bacteria > Pseudomonadota > Gammaproteobacteria > Pseudomonadales > Pseudomonadaceae > Serpens. The sequence continues at coordinate 7,734 of CAYPFO010000088.1, read as the reverse complement.
ACCGCCGCGCAGCCCGAAACCGTCAAGACAGAGGCCCGCGAGAGCCGCTGAAAACGTGGGTTGCGATACGCGCGGTGACGGGAACGCTACTTGGCGTCGGGCAGCCTCCCGAGCCTACGACGAGCAGCCCGCCGCATTTGTGATGGCGTTTGCACAACGCTCCGTGCATGCCCCGTGGCGGGCTGCCCAGGATGCACCGTGCTTCCCTTCCAGCACCGTTCAACGGGCGAGGCCACCCTACGGGTTTGCACGGTGACGGGGACGCTACTCGAGTAGGGCGGCCTCGCGAGCCTACTTCGAGCAGCCCGCCGCTTTTGTGATGGCGTTTGCCACGACGCTCCGTGCATGCGCCGTGGCGGGCTGCCCGGGATGCACCGTGCTTCCATCCCAACACCGTGCAACGGGCGAGGCCGCCCTACGGACGTGCGTGGGCACCGCGATGATGCCGTGTTCAAAAAGCGAAATTCCTCTGCGCTTTTTTGCCGCATCGGCAAAAGCTGATTGCAATCAAGTCGCCGACACCTCCAGACCCTGTAGAAAGAGCACTACGCCTCCCGTATGGTCGAGGGCGTTGGTTCCGCTGTCCCGTTTCATCGCAGTCGCGGGCGTAATGGCAAGTTTTTGGAGGCCTGCTGTGAACATTATCGATAAACGCAAAGCCATGAGTATTCCTCCGGTCTGGCGTCTGGCCTTCCGGCCGTTCTTCCTGGCCGGCAGCCTGTATGCGCTGGTGGCGGTTCCGTTGTGGCTGCTGGCGTTCTTCGGCGCGTTGCCGGACTGGCAGCCCACCGGTGGCTGGCTGGCCTGGCACCGTCATGAAATGCTCTTCGGCTTCGCCGTGGCCATCGTCGCCGGCTTCCTGCTCACCGCCGTGCAAACCTGGACCGGTCAACCGAGCCTGTCCGGTACGCCGCTGGTGGTCCTGGCGATGATCTGGCTGGCGGCGCGCATCGGCTGGCTGGTCAATCTGCCGCTGCCGGTGTTGATTCCGCTGGAGCTGTTGTTTCTTATCGTCCTGGCTGCACAGATGGCGCGGCTGCTGTGGGCGGTGAAACAAACGCGCAATTACCCCATCGTGGCGGTGCTGAGCCTGCTGGTGATCGTCGATGCCGTGGTGCTGGCCGGTCTGGCCCAGGGCAACGATGCCTTGCAGCGCCAGGGCATTCTGGGTGGCCTGTGGCTGGTGGCGGCACTGATGTCGCTTATTGGCGGTCGGGTGATCCCGTTCTTCACTCAGCGCGGTCTGGGCCGCGTGGAGCAGGTTAAAGCCTGGCCCTGGTTGGAATGGTCGCTGCTGGTGGGCAGTGCGCTGATTGCCATCCTGCATGCCGTCGGTCTGGCCCAGACACCGAGTCTGCTTATTGGCGTGCTGTTCCTGGCCCTCGGCGCCGCACATTTGCTGCGCCTGGCGCGCTGGTACGACGCCGGAATCTGGGGCGTGCCGCTGCTCTGGTCGTTGCACCTGGCCATGCTGTGGCTGGTGGTGGCCTGCGTCGGACTGGGGCTGTGGCATTTCGGCCTGCTGGCCACATCCAGTCCCTGGCTGCATGCCCTGACAGTGGGTGCCATGAGCGGCTTGATTCTGGCAATGATCGCCCGCGTCACCCTTGGCCACACGGGTCGTCCCTTGCAGTTGCCCGCCGGCATGGCGTGGGGGCTGGCACTGTTCAACCTGGGCAGCGTGGCCCGGGTGTTTCTCAGCGGGGTATGGCCGCTGCACAGTCTGTGGCTGGCAGCACTCTGCTGGGCGTTGGCCCTGGCTATTTACGTCTGGCGTTACGCGCCGATGTTGGTGCAAACCCGTGTGGATGGGCATCCGGGTTAAGCCATTCAGGCGGCTCACTCATCCAATGAGCCGCCTTGTTCCGCTCCGTTGATTTCTACGCTGCCCGGCCCGTGCCGAGCCTGGAGGTTGTGATGAATAACGAATTCGCAAACCGTCTGGCGGTGATCACCGGGGCCAGTTCCGGGATTGGTCTGGCGCTGTGCGCTGCCTTGCTGCAGCGAGGCTGCAGGGTTGTGGCGGTGTCGCGCACCTTGGGTGACCTCGCCGGCCTGCTGAAAAGCCATCCCACGCTCCTGCGCTGGCATGCTGGCGATGTCACTTCGCGAGCTGACTTGCAGCGGCTGGCGGAGCAGATCGTTGAGCTGGGGCCCATCGATTATCTGGTGCCCAACGCGGGTGTTGCCGAGCTGGCCGACAGCCTGGATCTGTCGGCCTTCAACCGGCAATGGGCGGTTAATGGCGCCGGTGCGCTGAGTACCCTGGCGGCCTTGCGCGGCCAATTGGCGGCGCCGGCCTCCGTGGTGTTCATCGGCAGTTTCCTGATTCGCTCAAGCTTCCCGGGACTGGCAGGTTACATCGCCAGCAAGGCGGCACTGGCCGCCCAAGTGCGTACCCTGGCGCAGGAGTTCGCCCCCCTGGAGGTGCGCATCAACATGGTGTCGCCCGGACCGACCGCGACACCGATTTGGGACAAGCTCGGCCTGAGCGATGACCAGTTCGAGCAGGTGGCCGATCTGGTCACCCGGCGTTTGCTGCCGGGGCGTTTTCTCGATGCCGCAGCAGTGGCTGAGGTGATTGTCTTCCAGCTCTCCCAGGGTGCCCGTGGCGTGTATGGCCAGGACTGGGTGGCTGATAACGGCTACACACTGAACTGAAAGACGGGATAACGCAGATGGGCTTCGAGTGGGGAAACAGCGCACGGTTGTTGCGTGAAGAGTGTGCGGCTCTGCGGGAGGCCAATGAGCAGCAGGCCGCGCGGATCATCGCGCTGGAGCGAGAGTTGGCCGAAGCCCGCTGTGTCAGCCAGGCCAGTCGGCGTCAGCTCGATTACTACCGAGGCGTGGCGGGCAATCTGATTCGCTTCAGCACATCGGTCAATCATCTGGGCAATTCCTTTGAACACCTGACCGCCCAGCTTGGACAGAATCGCGGCCATGCCGAGCAGGTGGCCAGCGCGGCGTTGGGCAATGAGAAGAAATTCGGCGAGCTGCGTGACAAGGCGAGTCGCATGGAAAACGGCCTCGCCGAGGCGTCGCATAAAGTGGAAACCCTGGCGGCCCATTCCAAGGAAATCAACGGCATCGTCGATCTGATCAGTGGCATCGCCAGCCAGACTAATCTGCTGGCCCTGAATGCCGCTATCGAGGCTGCCCGTGCCGGCGATGCTGGTCGCGGCTTTGCGGTGGTGGCGGGTGAGATTCGTCAACTGGCGGAAAAAACCGCGCTGGCCACGGCCGATATCGTCGGCAAGATCGGGGAAGTGCAGAGCGAAACACACGAAGTACATGGCTATATCCAGTCGCAAAGTACCGAGGCACATGACTTCAGTCGCACCACCGAAGAGGCGGTGGAGGCGATGGGCAGCTTGTATGGCCTGGCCGGTACGATGCGTGAAGGCACCGAGCAGTCGGCGTTTCGTGCCGGTCTCGAACTGGCCAACCTGGACGAGCTGTCGCTCAAGTTCGTGGTCTACAACCATCTGCTCGGCAGTCCCAAGAGTGCCAAGCCGAACTTGCCCAGCGAGCAGGAGTGCCGCTTCGGTCGCTGGTATTACGGTGAAGGTCGGCGGGGCTTGCAGAATCATGACCTCTTCCGGCGTATGGAGCGTCCGCACACCGCGGTGCATGCCCAGGGCCAGGCGGCCATCGAGGCGTTCCGCCGCGATGGACTGGAGGTCGCCCTGCAGCATCTCGAGCAGATGGAAGAGGCCAACCTGGACGTGATGCGAATCGTCACCGAACTGGTTACGGCGCGGGAATCCATGAAGGGACGAGGGGTAGGCAGCGCCGCTTGACTTAGCCTGGATAGGGCCGATTAAGCCGCCAGGCGACATAAAGTCGGCCACACACTTTTCTCCTCGGGGCTTCCACACATCTTGTGTGGAGCCCCTCTGCGGATGCGTTGCGCTTATTCGATCACCCCGCAGGCAATGCGAGCACCGCCACCGCCCAGTGGCGCGGGGCTGTCGGCGTGGTTGTCGCCGCCGGCATGCACCATCAGGGCGCGTCCCTTGAGATCGGACTCCTTCAGGCGTGGCGCCAGCACCGGCTGGGTGGCCGTGCCTTTTTCTTCGACGTACAAACCGGGCAGGTCACCCAGGTGACCATCGCCCCACGGCGTGCCGTGCTTGCCGGTGCTGTGTGGGTCGTAATGGCCTCCGGCGGCCTGGGCGGCCGTCATCTTGCCGTCATTCTCGGCCGGGTCGCAGCTGGGATTCTGATGCAGGTGAAAACCATGCAGGCCCGGTGGCAGGCCCTTGAGATCGGGGGTAAATACCAGTCCGTACTCGGTGCTGCTGATGGTGACGTCCCCCAGCGCCTTGCCAACGCTCTCGGCGCTGACGGCGTGCAGGGTAACCGTGGTGTCGGCAAAGGCGCTGCCGCTAGCCAGTAGCAGGGCCAGTAGAGAGGCGGTTTTCAGTGTCATGGGGCTCGCTCCGGAGTCATCTGCAAACAAGATGAAAAGCTTAGGCGAGCCCGACCCGATAGGGGCCCTCCGCGACATACGGAGCCTGGGGTACGGGTCGTTCCGTAGTCCAAGGATGGCGTTGAGCGCAGCGAAACCCATCAGGCGGTGGTTGGATTGGATGATGGGAATCGGCGCGTCACCAGGCGTTTGATCCCACCCTGGGAGGCGCCTCGTCCCTACGGGCCTGCGCTCGGGCTTGGTTCAATGCGACGTCCCCTCCACGAAACCGATCTTGTTGCCCACGTTGTACTTGCCCGAGGGCTTGTTCATGGGGATGCGCTTGATCTCCTTGAGGGTGTCGGCCTCGATCACCAGCAGCGCCCCGTCCGTATCCCACACGCTCAGCAACAGGTGCTTGCCATCGCGGGTGAATTCCACGTGGGCGGCGTTCTTGCCGGGCATGGGGCGCAGGGTGTGGGCCACCTTGAGGGTCTGCTTGTCGATCAGGTGGATGGCGTCGTTGTTGGGGCCGAAGAACACGTCGGTCCAGGCGTACTTCGAATGCTCATGGCTGCGCATGAAGAAGCCCGGACCCTCGGTGGGGATCTCCTTGATCAGCTTCCAGGTGTCCATGTCCAGCACCGAGATCAGCCCCTGGCTGACGTTGGGCGTGGCGAACACCCACTTGCCGTCGCGCTGCCAGTAGATGCCCGAGCCCAGGTGCGGCATGCCCGGCAGCGGGATGTCGGTGAGCGCCTTGCCGCTGTCCAGGTCGATCACCTGGCCGCCCTTGGCCTTGCGCGAGGTGGCCAGCAGCTGGCGGTAGTCCGGGGTGAAGGAGAAGTCGTCGAGGAAGTCCGCCGCCGGGATGCGGCGCGGTTCGAAGGTCGGCGTGCCGGCGTAGGACAGTTCCCACACTTCCTGCACGTCCTTGAGCGCCACCACGAAGCTGTCGCGCGGCGGCGCGGTGTACACGGCGCTGACCCGCGAGATCCTGCCGTCCAGGCCCTCGGCCGGGATGCGCTTGACCAGCGACAGGTCGCGCGCGTCCAGCACCACCAGCTCGCCCGGCAGGTAGTTGCCCACCAGTGCCCAGCGGCCGTCGTTGCTGATCGCCATGTTGCGGGTGTTCAGGCCGGCGCGCACCTCGGCAACCAAGGTCAGGTTGTGCAGGTCATACACGCTGACCCAGCCGTCGCGAGAAGCGAAATACACGAAGCGTCCGTCTGGCGAGAATTTTGGCCCGCCATGCAGCGCGAAGTGCGACTGGAACCTGGCCAGTTCCTCGAAACGGTCGCCGTCGAGAATGCGCACATGGTGATTGCCGGCCTCGACCACCACAAACAGGTTGAGCGGATCGGCGCCGTGCTGTGGCGTGGCGGGCAAGGTGGCCAGGTCAGCGAGCAGACGATGGCTGGCGCGCAAATCCGCATCGCTCCAGGTCGGCGGCACGGCGGACGGGGTGTACAGGTACTCGACCAGCGCGTCGATCTGCGCGGCATCCAGCACGGCGCCGTAGGCGGCCATCTGGCTGGCCGGGCGGCCCTGCTCAATCACCTGGCGAGCTTCGGCGCGCTTGATGCGCCCCAGGCTTTCGGGCAGCAGGGCAGGGCCGGCGCCGCCCAGGCGATTGACGCCATGGCAGCTCTGGCACTGTTGTTCATACAGCGCCTGGGCGACTGATGTGGACGTGGCGGCCTCGGCGTGGGGAATGGCCTGGTCAAGGGCCATGTAGGTGGCGGCCGGCAGCGCAGCGGCAGCCAGCAGCAAGGTAGCCATCAGCCGCATACGGCCTCCTCACGCGTTTCTCGTTGGGCCTGCAGGCGGGCCGGATAACCGACGGTGTGTTGTGCAAACAGCCCGACCACCCGGCCAATCACTGTCAGCGTCGGTGCGTTGAGCTGGTTGTCGCGAGCCAGTGCGGCGAGCTGTTGCAGGGTGCCTCGCACCACCTGTTGATCGGCGTGGGTGCCGTTGCCGATCAACGCGGCGGGTGTATCGGCGGGCAGCCCGGCGGCGATCAGGTTGCGGGAAATTTCATCAAGACTGGCCAGGCCCATGTAGAACACCAGGGTCTTGCCGTTGTCGGCCAGGCTGGCCCAGGGCAGGGCCAGCTCGCCATCTTTTTGCAGGTGCCCGGTAATGAACTGGCACGACTGCGCCAGGTCACGGTGCGTCAACGGGATGCCGGCATAGGTGCTGCAGCCGGCGGCGGCGGTGATGCCCGGCACTACCTGGCAATCAATGCCCCGTTCCAGCAGGTATTCCAGCTCCTCGGCGCCGCGTCCGAAGATGAATGGGTCACCGCCTTTTAGCCGTACCACGCGGCGCTTACCCTGGGCCAGCGCGGCCAGCAGCTCGTTGATCTGTTCCTGGGGCAGGCTGTGATAGCCGCTGGCCTTGCCGACGTAATGCAGGCTGCAACGTGCCGGTAACAGATCAATCAGCTGCTGACCGACCAAGCGGTCGTAAACCACCGCATCGGCTTGCTGCAACAAACTCCAGGCGCGCACGGTGAGCAGGCCGGGATCACCCGGGCCGGCGCCGACCAGGGCGACTTCACCGGGGGCTAAGGTGGCACACAGCGAAGCGGGAAAGGTGGGCTGATCCATGCGGACTCCTGAAATTCTCATCGAGGTTGGGGCGGCTGACGCTTGGGCTAAAGACGGCTCTGTGGCTGCTGGGTAACGTTGTGTGCAGGAGCACTGGAGCCGCTCCCGCACCGGGTGTTCTAGGCAATCTCCACGCACGGAATGCACGTCGGTTGGGCCAGGCCGATTTCCTCATCGCTCAGGTAGCAGCCGGGGTCCTCGCCCCACAGGTTGCCGGCTGCCCAGGCACGGGTGCGGGTGTTGCCGTTGCAGATCGCCAGCCAGCGGCACTCGGCGCAACGCCCCTCGACGGCCCGCGGGTGCTCGCGCAGCTGCAACAGCAGCGGCTGGGGCTGCTCCAGCCAGATTTTGCTAAAGGTGTCGCGGCGCACGTTGCCGACGGTGTGCTGCCACCAGTAAGTATCCGGGTGTACATCGCCGATGTTGTCGATATTGGCGATGCCGCTGCCCGAGGCATTGCCCCCCCAGGCGCGCAGCATCTGCTCCAGGCGCTCGGCGTGTTGCGGCAGGTTTTCCGTGACCCACTGCAACAGCAGGATGGCGTCGGCGTCGTTGTTGCCGCTGACGAAGTCGGTTTCGCGGCCGTTGCACACGTCGTCCCACGCCTGCTCGAACAGCTGGCGCATGGCGTCGCGGGTCATCTGATGATGGGCATCGGCCTTGCGGCTGCGCTTGCCGCGCCCGCTGTAGTTGAGGTGCGAGAGGTAG
>CAYPFO010000087.1:0-11021 GCA_964410065.1 uncultured Pseudomonas sp. | reverse complement strand
GTGGCCGGCGCGGCCATGGCGCTGTCCAGCGTCAGCGTGGTGAGCAACGCGCTGCTGCTGAAAACCTGGAAACCGAAGGAGTAACCCCATGAACATCGGTCAGGCAGCCAAACAGAGCGGTCTATCCGCCAAGATGATCCGTTACTACGAATCCATCGGCCTGCTGATGCCGGCCGGGCGTGGCGATAATGGTTACCGCCGCTACAACGCCACTGACCTGCACCGCCTGGCCTTTATCAAGCGCGCCCGTGACTTGGGCTTTTCTCTGGAGGAAGTCGGCAAGCTGCTGACCCTCTGGCAGGACCGCCAGCGCGCCAGCGCCGACGTCAAGGCGCTGGCCAGTGCCCATGTCACCGAACTTAACCGCAAGATCCAGGAATTGACCAGCCTGCGCGACACCCTGCAAGAGCTGGTTGAGCATTGTCAAGGCGACGATCGACCGGATTGCCCGATTCTCAAGAGCCTGGAGACAGGTAGCTGTTGCGACGGGCATTAGCGCAGCGAATCTCGAAAACGCTTCGGCCCGCCGGCTTCCCACAGCTGAGGTGCTGGTGAAGTAGAGTGGATGTAGTTTTTTTTACATCGACCCTGCCCTCAGCTGGGCCGGGACAATGTATTCAGCGATAACAAGCGCAGCAAAACCACTGAGATCAGAGCTGCGCCTGCAGATAGTTCTGCAGGCCGATACGCCCGATCAGGCCGAGCTGCTGCTCCAGCCAATAGGCGTGGTCTTCCTCGGTGTCGATGAGCTGGGCCTTGAGCATGTCGCGGCTGACATAGTCGCCGTGCTGTTCGCACAACTCGATGCCTTTGGCCAGCGCTGCACGCACCTTGTATTCCAAGGCGAGATCGTTGCGCAGCATTTCTTCCACCGTCGCGCCGGGATTGATCGCGTCGGGGACCATATCCGGCGTGCTTTCCAGGAACAGGATACGTTTCAGCAACGCGTCGGCGTGCTGGGTTTCCTCTTCCATTTCATGATTGATGCGCTCGTATAGCTTGCTGTAGCCGAAGTCGTCGTACATCCGGGAATGCAGGAAATACTGATCCCGAGCCGCCAATTCGCCCTTTAGCAGGCTTTTCAGATAGTCGATGACCTGTGCGTGCCCCTGCATCTCAAACTCCTCGGACCGATACGAACTAACAAGCAACAAGCTTCGGCGCCACAGGGGCGCCGGTCAAGTTTTCCAACGTATTCAGGCGATTCCGCACGCCCAGGGGCGGGTGTTTATTGCATCCAGGGCGGCGGCGGTTCCATATCGCGCGGTGCATCCTCGGCATTGAGCAGCGCCTCACGACGCGCCTGCTCTGCCAAAGTCGCCTTGATCTCGCGCATGACCGACTCGACATCAGCCTCTTCTTCCGGCTCTTCAAACTCGCCCGTGAGCACCGTGTCCGGCGTCAGCTCACCAACCTCGTACAGTGCCCACATTTCCTTGGCGTACTTGGTGTAGCGCAGCTCGGGGGCGAACTGGCCGAAGTATTCGGCCATGTTGCGCACGTCGCGCTCAAGCATGGCGAAGGCATGGTTGTTGCCGGCGGCATCCACTGCTTGCGGCAGGTCGATAATCACCGGGCCGTAGGGATCGAGCAGTACGTTGAACTCAGACAAGTCGCCGTGCACCAGGCCTTCGCAGAGCATCTTGACGATCTCGCCGATCATGAAGGCGTGGAATTCGCGGGCGTCTTCGGGCAACAGGTCCACGTCGTTGAGGCGCGGCGCGGCATCGCCCGCACCGTCGGACACCAGTTCCATCAACAGCACGCCGTCGAGGAAGTCATAGGGTTTTGGAACGCGCACGCCGGCAGCGGCCAGGCGGAACAAGGCGGTTACTTCGGCGTTCTGCCAAGACTCCTCCTGTTCCTTGCGACCATATTTGGAGCCCTTGGCCATGGCGCGCATTGCACGGCTGCTGCGCACCTTGCGCCCTTCCTGGTATTCGGCAGCCTGGCGGAAGCTACGCTGGTTAGCCTCCTTGTACACCTTGGCGCAGCGCAACTCGGAGCCACAGCGCACCACATAGACGGCGGCTTCTTTGCCGCTCATCAGCGGGCGTACTACCTCGTCGATCAGGCCATCCTCTTGAAGAGGGAGCAGTCGTTTTGGGGTTTTCATCGGCGTTTCTGCAATTCCTTGCCAGGCAGTCAATCGGCGGCACGCAGAGTACGGCAAAGCAACGTTGGCCGCCATGCGTGGGCATGGCATTCATCGTTCTGTTTACAGAGGCAGGCTCATCACAGGTGTTATCAAGCCGCTGCGCTTACCCCCAAAAGGGGTGGATGAACCTGTGCATAACCTGTAGAGCGAGAGCGCCAAGCCAGAGCTGACCAGCGCTAGAGGATGGCGTTTATATTTCAGCCAACCGCAGAACAATTGTGCACAAAGAATGTGGACGAGATTGTGGATAACCTGTTCAACCCCGCCCGCGAGGCATCAGTGGCGCGCCTTGGCGATGTACGCTCAGTATTTGAACAGCCCGGACTGTCAGGCTTACAGAGCAAGCGCGAGCTTGATACCGCGTAGCGCTTGCTCACAGTAATCGGGGATGATCCTGTGGAAAAGCTGTTCAGACCACCCCCTGAGGCCGGCAGCGCCTGGCTTGGGTGCTGTCGATCAGTTCTTGAGCGGTTCTCGAAACTTAACCACACACGCTGGGTAACACCCTGTCCAAAGGCTGTGGATAAAAGCAGCCAAGGCACGCACTACGTGGCTTGGCGCGTAGCGTTCAGTTTTCGTTCAACTTTCCAGGATAGCGACTACGCCCTGCCCACCCGCCGCGCATATCGAAATCAGCCCGCGCTTGCCCTCACCCGCCACACTGAGCAGCTTGGCCAGGCTGGCAACAATGCGTCCACCGGTGGCGGCAAACGGATGGCCGGCTGCCAGCGAACTACCCTTGACGTTGAGTTTGGTCCGATCAATGGCGCCCAGCGGCGCCTCCAGCCCCAGCCGCGTTTTACAGTACTCCGCATCCTCCCAGGCCTTGAGGGTACAGAGCACCTGGGCGGCGAAGGCTTCATGGATTTCGTAGTAATCGAAGTCCTGCAGTTTCAAGCCGTTGCGCGCCAGCAGACGCGGCACGGCATAGACCGGCGCCATCAGCAGACCTTCCTGGCCATGCACGAAATCCACCGCCGCCGCTTCGCCATCCTTGAAGTACGCCAGAATCGGCAAGCCACGCGCCCTCGCCCATTCCTCGCTGGCAAGCAGCACCACCGATGCACCGTCGGTCAGCGGTGTCGAGTTGGCGGCCGTCAGCGTGCCCCGGGCGCTTCGCTCGAACACCGGTTTGAGGGTGGCGAGCTTGTTGAGGTCGATATCGGGACGCAGGTTCTGATCGCGGCTGAGGCTGAGGTACGGGCTGAGCAGATCGCTCTGCCAGCCCTCCGCATAGGCGGCGGCCAGTTTGTGATGGCTTTCATAAGCCAACTGATCCTGTTCATCGCGAGGAATCTGCCACTGCTGGGCCATACGCTCACAATGCTCACCCATGGACAGGCCGGTACGCGGCTCGCCATTGCGCGGGATACTCGGCGCCAGATGGCCGGGACGCACCTTGAGCAGGGCCTTGATCTTGTCGCCGGTGGATTTGGCCCGGTTGGCCGCCAGCAGAATTTTGCGCAGGCCTTCGTTGACGCCGATTGGCGCGTCGGACGTGGTGTCCACGCCACCGGCGATGCCGCATTCGATCTGTCCGAGGGCAATTTTGTTGGCCACCAGCAGCGCCGCCTCCAGGCCGGTGCCGCAGGCTTGTTGCAGGTCATAGGCGGGGGTTTGCGCCGAAAGGCGCGAGCCGAGCACGCATTCACGCGTCAAGTTGAAGTCCCGCGAATGCTTGAGCACCGCACCGGCCACCACTTCGCCGAGGCGTTCGCCGTGCAGGTTGAACCGCTCAATCAGGCCTTCCAGGGCCGCGGTGAGCATCTCCTGATTGCTGCTGGTGGCGTAAACGGTATTGGATCGGGCGAACGGAATGCGGTTGCCGCCGACAATGGCGACCCGGCGTAGCTGGGTCATACAGACTCCTGTGCGATAAACGTGCAATGAACATTCGCTACAGGCTAGCCTGCGCTACATCTCTGGCATTGGCCGTCTCGCCGTTTCCACGTTAATACCGGTCAATGCAAGGTGCCGCTCAGCGCGTAGAGTGTTTCGCCATTCGTCTTCAGGGAGACCATCATGTCCGACCGCTATATCGACTTCGCCAACTCCTCGCTCGGCCGCCAGGTGGTGCGCCGCGTCGGCCTGCCCGCGCCGTTGCGCCTGCAACGCTGGATCAGCGGGCAGTCACGCCCGGTGGACGGCGCCTTGCTGGTGGGTGGCGGGCCGCTGCTGGCCCAGGCACTGCCGGCGCTGCAGCGCCTGGGCAACGAACTCTATGGCAGCGGTGATGGCCTGGCCCTGCCGGCCTGGGCGCCTTCGCAAACCGCAAAACTCAAGGCCCTGGTTTTCGATGCCAGCGACCTGCTGCGGCCCGAGCAACTGATCGCCCTGCGCGATTTCTTCCAGCCGGCACTCAGCTACCTGGACACCTGCCCGCATATTGTCGTGCTCGGCCGCGCGCCCGAATCGCTCAGCGACCCGTTCGCCGCCAGCACACAGCGCAGCCTGGAAGGTTTTACCCGTTCGCTGGGCAAGGAAGTGCGCCGTGGCGGTACCGTGCAGTTGCTGTACGTGGCCGAAGGCGCCGAAGCGCAACTGGAAGGCGCGCTGCGCTTTTTCCTCTCGCCCAAGAGCGCCTACGTGTCGGGCCAGGTGCTGCGCCTCAGCTCGACCAGCGCCGACGTCAAGGACTGGACGCGCCCGCTGGCGGGCAAGAAAGCCCTGGTGACCGGCGCATCGCGCGGTATCGGTGCCGCCATTGCCGAAACCCTGGCGCGCGACGGCGCCGAGGTGACCCTGCTCGACGTGCCGGCTGCCGCCACCGCCCTCGAAGCCTTGGCCGCGCGCCTGGGCGGCCATAGCCTTGCCCTGGACATCTGCGCCGAGGATGCCCCGCAGCAATTGGTGCAGGCGCTGCCCTCCGGCGTGGATATTGTCGTGCACAACGCCGGCATCACCCGCGACAAGACCCTGGCGAAGATGAGCGAGGGGCTGTGGAATTCGGTGATCGACGTCAACCTGCTGGCCCCGCAACGCCTGACCCAAGCACTGCTCGACGCTGGCACGCTGCGCGATGACGGCCGTGTGGTGCTGATCGCCTCGATCAGTGGCATCGCCGGCAACCTTGGCCAGACCAACTATGCGGTCAGCAAGGCCGGCTTGATCGGCTTGGCTCAGGCGTGGGCGCCCATTCTCGGCGAGCGGGGCATTACCCTCAACGCCGTGGCGCCGGGCTTTATCGAAACGCAGATGACCGCCGCCATTCCGTTTGCCATCCGCGAAGCCGGTCGGCGCATGAACTCCATGAGCCAGGGCGGGCTGCCCCAGGACGTCGCCGAAGCCGTGGCCTGGTTCGCCCAGCCCAGCAGTGGCGGCGTCAGTGGTCAGGTCTTGCGGGTGTGTGGGCAGAGTTTGCTGGGGGCATGACCGCACGGGTCAGCGGAGCAGTTGGTGGGGATCGTTTGACCTCCACCAACTGCACGGCTGTAACAGGCTCAATGGAGCGAAGCCTAGCGGGCGCTTATTCGATGACCGTTGGCGTCTTGGCTCTTTTCTGCCGGCCCTTGCGACGAAACTCCACCGGCGTCTCGCCGATCCAGCGTTTGAAGGCGCGATAGAAGGTGCTCGGCTCGGAAAAGCCGGTGCGCTCGACGATCACCTCGATTCGCTCGTCCGTATTGAGCAACAGTTCCTTGGCCAGTCGGCAGCGGTAGTCGGTGACCAGGTCATTGAAACGCACTCCCGCCATGGTCAGACGTTCACGCAAGCGCCGCGAAGGCATGTTCAAGCGCAAGGCGACCTGCTCCAGGGTGGCGCCACCGTCCACCAGCAATACGGCGATGAGCTCGCGTACCTGGCGTACCAGGTCGAGGCGCTCCACTTCATGCAATTGCCGGCGCGCCAGCGATTCATGCATGCGCAGCAGCTCGGGCGCCGCATGGCGCGAGGGTTTTTCCAGCACGCCAGCGCCGAACACCAAGGCATAGCGTGGCGCACTCAGGCGCACCGGGCAGCCGTACACCTCGCGATAGCGCTCGGGCGTCGCGCCTTCGGCATGCATCAGCTGGACCTCCAGAGGGGTGAACTCACCGTCGGTCAGTGCGGTGAACAGGCGAATCGCCGCGCCCACAAGCATTTCCGGAAAATGCCGCACAGCCCCGGCATCCATGCCCAGCACCAATGTGGCGCGCTCACCGTCGAGTTCCAGGCTGCCGGATAGCAGATCGGACAACAGGCGCGTATAGCGCAAGGCATGGCGCAAGCCCTCCCCAAAGGTGGCGCTGGACAGGAACAGGTATTCCAGCAGCAAGCCATGGAAGGCCGGCAAATAGCCGGCCAGGTGCAGGCCGACATCCTGCTCCTGGCTGGCCTCGGCGCAGGCCTGCCAGAACTGCAGTTGCGCCGCATGGGGAAAACGGCCGGTCGGCATCGCGCCTTGCGGCAGGCCAACCCGCGCCAGAATCCGCTCAGGATCAACGCCACTGGCGCGCAACGCCTCGATTACCGGGCGCATCAGCGCCACATCGTCGGTGAGATCTCGCATCATTATTTTTAGTTTTTCTTGTTAAGCGTGGCGCAGTCATCTTAGTCAGCTTTCAGGGCGATACTCAAGAACGCCAGGCATTGAGGCAGAGCGATTGGCTGCTGTGTCACGCCCTCTCGTCGCGCGGCCAATGCACCCAGACGCCGGGACGATAAACCTGTAGGGACTCGGAACAAGGGAGACAACCGATGCTGATCCAAGATCTGCCCCATCCGCCCGCCCTGCCCGGCCTGTTCGCCCGTGCCGCGCTGCGCCGTGGCACCCGTGGTACGACGCTGCCCTCGCGGGGCCTGAGCTGCACCTTGATGGTCGACCCGTACAACCTGGCGCACTATCGCCACTTGTGTGGCTTCGCGGACGATGGCGTGCTGCCGCCGACCTATCCGCATATCCTCGCCTTCGCATTGCAGATGAAACTGCTCACGGCCGATGACTTCCCTTTTCCGCTGCTGGGTCTGGTGCATCTGGAAAACCGCATCAAGGTGCTGCGCCCGCTCGGCGGCCTGGGACCGTTCCGGATCAGCGTCACGCTAGGCACCCTCGCTCCGCACGACAAAGGCACGACCTTCAGCCTGATCACCCGCCTCGAAGACCAGCTCGGCCTGCTCTGGGAAGGCGACAGCCGCATGCTCTACCGCGGCCTGCACATCGACGGCCCAGTCGTGGAGCGCACCGAACACGCGTCGTTGCCGCTGGAAGAAATCGCCCGCTGGCGCGCTCCGGCGAATATCGGCCGGCAATACGCACGGGTCGCTGGCGACTACAACCCGATCCACATGGCTGCCGTCAGCGCCAAGCTGTTCGGTTTTCCCCGCGCCATTGCCCACGGCCTGTGGAACAAAGGTCGCGCCCTGGCCGCCCTTGGCGATCGTTTGCCCAGGGCCGGTTACGACGTGGAGGTGCGCTTTCAGAAGCCGGTCTTGCTGCCCAGCGAAGTGCGCCTACTGGCCAGCCCGCCAGCCGACCATGGCCAGTTCAGCCTGCGCAGCACCCAGGACCTGCCGCACATGGCCGGCCAGTGGAGTGTGTGGAGGGAGTAAGCCGCAGCAGGCCATGGCTGACAATGAGTTAGCCCCGGCGCACCGCGATCCGCGATAATCCGCAGGTTCAGCCCTGCGGAGCCACCATGAACCTCGAAGCACTCACCCAACGCCTGCACGCCATTCGCGATGCCAACGACTGGCGGCAGTTCCACAGTCCAAAAAACCTGACCATGGCCGCCAGCGTGGAGATGGCCGAGCTGGTGGAAATCTTCCAGTGGCTGAGCGAGGCGCAGTCTCGCGAACTGCCTGCCGACCAGTTGGAACACGCCGGCCAGGAAATCGGCGACATCGTGCTTTACCTGTTGCTGCTCTGCGCCGAGCTTGGGCTGGACATGAACGCCGTGGTCAGCGCCAAGCTGGCTGATACCGAACGGCGCTACGCACCATGAACGACCGGCATTTCGATGAACTGGCGGTGCGGTTCGCCGAGAAGATCTACGGCGGCGCCAAGGGGGCGATTCGCCTCGCCGTCCTGCAAGCCGACTTGGCGGAAATCCTGCCGCAGCGTCCGCTGCGCGTGCTGGACATTGGCGCCGGGCTCGGCCACATGTCGCTGTGGCTCGCCGAACAGGGCCACGCCGTGACGCTCGCCGAGCCTGCCGCACCGATGCTCGAGGGTGCGCGCCAGCGCTTCGCCGAGGCCGGACAAACAGCGACCTTCATCCAGGCGCCCTGGCAGGAACTGACCGAGCAACTGCATGAACCCTTTGACCTGGTGCTCTGCCACGCCGTGCTCGAATGGCTGGCAGAGCCGGCGACCATTCTGCCGGTGCTGCACCGGTTGACCGCCGCTGACGGCTGGCTGTCGCTGGCCTTCTACAACCGGGACGCTTTGATTTATCGCAACCTGCTCAAGGGACATTTTCGCAAGCTGCGCACAGAGCAATTCGCGGGAGAAAAACAGAGTCTGACGCCGCAACGGCCACTCGATCCTCGCGAATTGGCGGCGCAACTCGCCGATACCTGGACAGTCGAACAGACGAGTGGCGTGCGGGTGTTTCACGACTACATGCCGATGGAGTTCCAGGCCAAGGCCCAGGGCGCCGCGCTGATCGAAATGGAGTTGGCCTATCGTCGCCATCCGGCCTTCGCCGGCCTGGGGCGCTATCTACACTGGATGTGTCGACCCCACTAACAGGTCATTGAAACCTCCCGGCAGGAGCGTCCCATGATCCGCCCCGCCCTTTTCATCATCAGCTTCGTGCTGGCCGCCTGCCAGGGGAACAACCCCTACACGGCCAGTGCGTTGCCATTGCCCCCGGCGCCGGTCCACTCGGCGGATGGCATGGACACCAGCGCCTACCCTGCCGCACCCCGCGATTATGGCCGTTACCGCTCCTGGGCCTGGCGTCCGGGCCAGCGCCCGCCCGGCACGGTCGAGGCCAGCTCGGAGCAGGTGCAAGAGGCAGTAGCCGCCGGCCTCGACCAGATCGGCCTGCGACCGGCACGCGGTAACCAGGCCGACGTGCTAGTGAGCGCCGATCTGCGTGTCGAGCGCCGCGTCCAGCGGGTGTATGACGACTACGGGCACTATGGCGGCTATGGCTATCCTTCAGCCTACCCCTATGGTTATCACGGTCGGCATTATTCCGGCTACGGCATCGGCGCGAGCGTGCCGCTGATGCGCACCTACCAGGTCGAGGCTTTGGTGTT
Source organism: uncultured Pseudomonas sp. (assembly GCA_964410065.1). GTDB lineage: Bacteria > Pseudomonadota > Gammaproteobacteria > Pseudomonadales > Pseudomonadaceae > Serpens. The sequence goes on along the minus strand of CAYPFO010000087.1, from coordinate 1,678 downwards.
GAACATTCAACTACTCGATGCCCGCGACGGCCAGCCGGTGTGGCAAGGCAGCGCCGTTGCCGCCACGAACAGCAACCGAGGCCAGCGCGCCGACAGCCTGCATGATGCGGTCCGTGAAGCGCTGGCAGGCTATCCGCCATAGATTGCCAGGCAAGGCGAAACCGCTTCGGAGGCCCACCATGTCGTACCGACTTTTGCTGTTACCGCTGTTTCTGCTACTTGCGGCCTGCCAGACCACGCGCCTGGAACGCGATTTCGACGCCAGCCGTGATTTCGCCGCCTACCGCAGCTGGAGCTGGCAGGAGCCGGCCGTGCAATACGTCCCGGCCGACCCGCGCCTGCACAGCGACCTGACTACCCAGCGCGTGCGCGAAGCCGTAGCTGAGGAGCTCGATCAACGCGGCCTGCGTCCGGCCCAGCGCAACCCGGACCTCAAGGTGCAGGTCTGGATGCTGGTTGAGCAGCGCCAGGACCAGGTCACCGTCTACGGCGGTGGCGGCTACTGGGGCAACCCGTGGGGTTTCTGGGGCGCTCCGGGTTACGCCGAGACCAGCACGTACAACTACCGGGTCGGCACCCTGCAAATCGACCTGTTCGACGGCCGCGACGGTAAGCTGGTGTGGCGCGGCAGTGCCGAGCAGGTGTTGCCGAGCCGTTCGCGAACCCCAACCGAGCGCCGCCTGGACATCTACGAAACGGTGACCAAAGTTCTTAGCCAGTACCCGCCCTATTGAGGAATACGCATGGAAGCCCAATCGCAACAGGTACTGATCCTGGTGGTCAGCGGCCCCAGCACCCCGGCGCGTTGCGCCGCGCCGTTTCATATCGCCACCCTGCTGGCCTGCATGGACGCCCAGGTGACGCTGTTTCTCACGGGCGAAGCCGTGCAATTGGCGCAACAGAACATTGCCGACACGTTGCGGGCAACAGAGGGTGGCGAACCACTGCTGCATTTCATCCGCCAGGCCAAGGACGCCGGAGCGCGTCTGCTGATGTGCCGCCAGCCGGGCGTGCCCCTCGATGAATCCGCGCTAATCGCCGAACTCGACGACATTTCCAGCGGCGGCGAACTGGCGCAGCTGATCCTCGAAGCCGAACGGGTGTTGACGCTATGAACCTGCACGGACTGGAGTTTCCCGACGCACTGCACTACGCCCCTGCCTACGGCCTGTGGCTACGTGAAGAAGCCGACGGCACTGTAACCCTGGGCCTCAATGCCTACGGCTGCGCCCTGTATGGCGAGATCTTCGCCTTCACTCCCAAGCGCGTCGGCGCGCGCATCGAACGCGACCGCAGTTTCGGGGTGGTGGAGTTCGCCAAGGCCGCCGCCTCGGCGCGCAGCCCGTTGGCCGGCGAGATGCTGGCGGTCAATACGCAGCTGTTGGAGCGCCCAGGACTGATCAACCGAGACTGTTATGGCGAAGGCTGGATGGCGCGCCTGCGACCGGAGGACTGGCCGGCGCAGCGGGAGGTTTTCCCGATGGGCGAGCAGGCGCTGACTGCCCTCGCCGAACAGATGCGCCTGGACAATTTTGACCCGGACAACAAGCATGTGCAGGCGTTGAAGTGGAAGTGAACATCTAAGGAAAAATGGCGGAAGGCAGTAGGAGTCGAACCTACCCGGGAGCGGCTGCCGCCCCCAACCGGGTTTGAAGCCCGGCCGCAGCACCGGCTGCGA
>CAYPFO010000086.1:0-11025 GCA_964410065.1 uncultured Pseudomonas sp. | reverse complement strand
GGAGCGGCTGCCGCCCCCAACCGGGTTTGAAGCCCGGCCGCAGCACCGGCTGCGATTGCCTTCCCTGTCTCGTACGCGCCAGCTCTCAACCCTAGGTGCTTTCCGTGCTCTGCGCCAATGCGCTATCAGCGCGCACCTTGCGTTCGTTACCGAAGCGCCGAGTAAAACCGATGCGGTCGAAATGCTCCAGTAGCTGGATGCTGCGTTTGCGCCCCAAGCCAATGCGATCACGAAAGGCCGCCGCGCGGATTTCTCCACCCTGCTGATGCAGGGCTAGCACATGCCCGACCAACTGGCGCAGCGTGGTCTCCGGGTAGAACAGATCCTTTACCACTTGCTGCACCAAACCCAGGCGCGCCAGCTTGCGCAGCAGGTGACGCATCACCGCCTCGTCCGCCGCGGTTTCCCGCGCCAGGTCGCGAGCCCAGGGCGGGTCGAAACCTCCCGCGATCAACGCTGGCCAAATTCGCGCTTTCAAGCGCTCCTCCGCCTCGCTCAAGCGCACCTGATGTTCGGGACGGTGCAGCCAGGGCCCGCTGGCCAGGATATGGCCCGCAGCCATTTGCTGTTCCAGCAAGGCGATAAATACCGGGCGCTCCAGCTGTGGCAACGCGTAGCGGCGCAGGCGATCACGGTCCGGGCCGAGCTCATCCGGCTGCTGTTCGTGAAAACGTTGCAGGGCGGCAGTCAGGCTTCCACCCAAGGCCTGCCATTGTTCGCGGCTGAACACGCGCGGGCCAAGGCGCGTGGCAATGCTGATCACCTGCTCAGGTTGTTGCCAGCCCGCCTGCGGACGGTTGAACTGACGGGCCAGTACCTGGGGGTCGAGGCCGTTGACCGCCTGGGCGAGCAGTTCCGGCAGCGCCTGCTCCAGGCCCCCTTCGCGCAGGGCGCGCAGCTGCTGCAGACGCGCCGCACTGCGCCGATAGCGCGCCGGTGCGAAGGGATCGAGAACCTGTCCGCCGCCCAGCGTGCGCTGCGCCGATTGATCTCTCAGCACCAGGCGGTCGCCATGCACAGCATGCACGGGAGCGTTAACAAGCAACTGAGCCAGCATGCGTTCACCGGGAGCCAGGCGGTCACCCTCCAGCAGGGCAACACGAGCGGTGACATCCTGGGCACCGAGGTGAACATGCACCGGCGTCCAATGGCGCAGCTCACGGGTTTCGCCCGGCAACAGCTGCAGATCGATGTCGATGCGCGTGGTCGGCGCGTGCAACCCCGGCGCCAGCAGCCAGTCGCCACGCTGGATGCTGTCGACACTCAGGCGTTCCCCGGCCAGGTTGACGGCTACCCGCTGACCGGCGAATGCCGCCTGCGCCTCGCGATTCTGCGCATGCAGGCCGCGTACCCGCACGCGCTGGCCTGCAGGGCTGAGCATGAGCTCATCACCGACCTGCACCTGACCGGCAAAGGCCGTGCCCGTCACCACCACACCGGAGCCGGTGACGCTAAAGACCCGGTCGATGGCCAGACGAAAATAGCCGTCGCGACTGCGCGCTCGACAGGCTGCGGCAGCGCTCACCAAGGCCCCGCGCAAATCTTCCAGACCTGCGCCGGTAATGCTGGACACCGGGAAGATCGGCGCTCCGGCCAAGGGCCCATCAGCCAGCAGCTCGACAATCTGTTGGCTGACCTCTACGAGACGCGCACCCTCTACGCGGTCGATCTTGGTCAACGCCACCAAGGCGCGGCGGATTCCCAGCAGTTCGACAATAGCCAGATGCTCGCGGGTCTGCGGCATCACGCCGTCATCGGCGGCCACCACCAACAGCACCAAGTCGATGCCGCTGGCGCCGGCCAGCATGTTGTGCACGAACCGCTCATGCCCCGGCACATCGATAAAGCCGGTCAGGCTGCCTTCACCGAGGTCGGCGTACTGGTAGCCAAGATCGATGGTGATGCCCCGCTCGCGCTCCTCGCGGCGGCGGTCGCCCGCCTGGCCGGTCAGCGCTTTGAGCAGTGCGGTCTTGCCGTGATCGATATGGCCGGCGGTGCCGACAATCATGCAAGCGTCTCGCGCAACTGCGGCAATTGTTCGATAAACGCGGCTTCATCATCGAGCTGGCGCAAATCGAGCCACAGGGCATCGTCGTCGATGCGCCCGAGCACCGGAATGGACAGCTCGCGCAACGCCGTTTCCAGTTGGCGCAGGCTGCGCCCGCGCAGGCGTTTAGGCTGGTGCGGGCGCACGCACAGGGCAGCACTGGCCAAGCGCGCCACCGGCTGCGCGCCGCTACCGATCATGCCCAGTGCATCGCTGACCGTCACGTTCCAGGATGCATCCAGCACCGCTGCCAGCTGCGGCGCCAGACGCTGGGCCTGATGGCGGATGTCGGCCTGCGGACGGGTGAGCAGGCGCAGGCTGGTCAGACGCTCGGCCAGGCGATCCGGATCGCGGTACAGGTTGAGCACCGCTTCCAGCGCCGCCAGGGTCAGCTTGTCGACGCGCAGGGCACGCTTGAGCGGGTTCTTTTTGATTTTCTGAATCAGCTCTTTGCGGCCGACGATCAAACCGGCCTGAGGGCCGCCCAGCAGCTTATCGCCACTAAAGGTGACGATATCGGCACCGTCTCGCAGCGCCTCCTGCACGGTCGGCTCCTTGGGCAAGCCCCAGCGGCTCAAATCAACCAGGCTGCCGCTGCCCAGATCCTCCAACAGCGGCAGGCCATGCTCATGGGCAATGGCCGCCAGCGCGGCGGTGGGCACGCTGGCGGTAAAGCCCTGCACGCTGTAATTGCTGGTGTGTACACGCATCAGCAGGCCGCTGCGCGGATTGATCGCACCTTCGTAATCCTTGGCATGGGTGCGGTTGGTGGTGCCCACCTCATGCAGTTTCACGCCAGCGCGAGCCATGATGTCGGGGATGCGAAAAGCGCCGCCGATCTCGATCAGCTCGCCGCGAGAGATGATGCCTTCCTTGCGCGCGCCCAGGCTGTTGAGCGCCAGCAGCACGGCGGCGGCATTGTTGTTGACCACGGTGACCGCCTCGGCGCCGGTCAGCTCGCGAATCAGCCCCTCGATCAGGTCGTCGCGGTCGCCGCGCTTGCCGGTGGCCAGATCGAATTCCAGGTTGAGTGGATAACGCGCCGCCAGGCAGACCGCCTCGACCGCCTCTTCGGGCAGCAGCGCGCGGCCCAAGTTGGTGTGCAGCACCGTGCCGGTCAGGTTGAACACGCGGCGTATACGGCTGCGCTGCTGATTGGCCAGGCGCTCGCTGGCGCGCCCGGCAAGTACCGCTTCGCTCAGTTCCTGCGCCGTCAGTTGGCCGTTGCGGGTGGGCGTGCGCAGCTCATCAAGCAAATCGCGCAAGGTGGTGAGTAGCGCCTCGCGGCCATAGCGTTGTTGCAAGGGCTGACACGCCGGGGTGCGCAACAGACTGTCCACCGAGGGCAGGCGCACACTGGTCATGTATCGCCTCCTGGCGCCAGCAGAAGATTGGGCGCATGGCGCTGGTAATCCTGATCAGCCAGCAACAGATCGAGGTCAAGGCTAGCCAGGTCGGCAGAGAGACTTTCACCGTCCGGCTGCAGCTCCAGGTAAAGCTGTTTGAGGTAGGTGCGACACTCTGGGCAAGCTTCGGCTTTGACGCCTTGGGGAGAGTTTTCAAGATGCAGGTAGTCGATTTCTCGCGTGCTACTACAGTGACTGCATTTCAGTCGGGTGTAATGCCACTCACAGGCACACAGCGAGCACACTAAGTAGCGCAGGCCATTCACCGCGCCGCGATGGCGGATCACCCCCGCCATGGGTAACGCACCACAGCAGGGGCACTGGCCCTGGTCCTCACGCTCGCGCAGGTCGGACAAGCCCAGCCCCAGCAACCAATGACTCCAGGCCAGCTGCAAGCCAGCACCAAGAAACGGCACCACGGCCGCCGGCAGACTCGAGTATTGCCCCGTCAACAAGGCCACTGCCCATGCCTTGCGCTGGCCGTCATCCGCCTCGCGTAGCTGTTCCAGCGCCTCCGCCACCATTGGGGTGACCGGCGCAGCGAACGCTGCAAGCCAGGCATCCAGCATCGGCAACCACTGCCCTTCGCGCACCAGGGTGTCTGCAGCCAGCGGCGGCATGCCATGGTTGATGCATTCACGGCTTCGGTGCTCGTGCAGCGGCGCCAGGGTGGGTGGCTGGTCAAGCACCTGCTGCTGGGCACGGCATACAGCCGCCAGCAGGTGCAGATAATCGGTGAGGGGATGATTAGCGGCGATCTGTTCCAGGCGCGCCGCGCGCCGCGCGAACAGGTCGCGTGGCGGTAACTGGATGAAGGGGGGTTTGTTTGCCGCGGCTTCAATCTGCCCAGGCTCAAGAATAGTACCTGCCACGCCCTGCTCCTTTTACCAAGAGTTCAGAACAAGCGTAGTAGGCTTCGCCCGTATCGTCCGATACGGGCGTAAGCGTTCCCCGTTAAAAAGACAACCGCGTCAATTGCGATGCGGCGGCCGGCGGGGCGGTGTGCGCTCCAGAGTCCGGGTGGACTCGCCACTCACCTGCCGGTACCAGGCCAGGTGATGCTTGCGTGCCCAGGCGCGGCTGACCCAGCCGTGGAACATGCCGTACATGGACCCTTTGACCCAAATTCCGGAATAGACGTGGACGATGATGCTGAGGATCAGCACGAAGGCAGCGAACGCATGCAGCAGGCTGGCCCAGCGCGCCGCCGTGACCGCGAAGTAATCCCCGAAGAACTCCTGCCACATGAGAATGCCGGTCACCAGCAAGACCAGCAGGCACAGCACCAGGATCCAGAACAGCACTTTCTGACCGCCGTTGTAGCGCCCAACCTCCGGCAGCCGCTCTTCGCGGTTGGCGACAACATCATTGATCTGTTTCAACCACTGGCGATCATTGCGGTCGAGCAAATTATGGCCAGCGAAGCGCACCGCCATGAGCAGAAACAGGATAAACATCGCCACACCGAAAATTGGATGCAGAATGCGCGTCCAGGTACCGCCGCCAAACAGCCCGGACAGGCCGAACAACCAAGGGTGGAACAGGGCCAGACCGGACAAGCCCGCACAGAAGAACAGAATCGCCACCAGCCAGTGGTTGGTGCGGTCCAACCGCGTGTAACGCAAGATTTCTTCTTTCATGGTTGCCTCCAGGGGGCAATCGAACACCGGCGTGCCGGGCGGGCACGCCGGTGCGCGTCAGGCGTTCGGATCGCGCGGATCGACCACATGCACGGTCGGATCGACCTGGTGCACCGCCGTTTCGCCGCCCGGCCCATCGTCGTGATCGCGTTCGTCCTCTTCCACGCGGTTCGGGCCGACGCCAACATAGTGGAAGAAACCACCGAGCACAGCCGCGCCCATGGCCAGCAGCGCCAAGGGCTTGGTCACGCCCTTCCACAAGCTCACCAGCGGACTGATCGTCGGCTCATTGGGCAGGTTGCTGTACAGCATCGGCTGGTCGTTGTGATGCAGCACGTACATTACGTGGGTGCCGCCAACGCCCTCCGGATCGTACAGACCGGCCTGATCGAAACCCCGCGACTTGAGGTCGGCGATGCGCCCAGCGGCGTGCTCCTTCATGTCCGCCTTGCTGCCGAACACAATGGCGCCGGTCGGACAGGTCTTTACACAAGCTGGCTCGAGGCCAACCGAGACCCGGTCGGAACACAGCGTGCATTTGTAGGCCTTGTTGTCCTTGGCCGAAATGCGCGGCACATCGAACGGGCAGCCGGTAATGCAGTAGCCGCAACCGATGCAATGGTCCTGGTTGAAATCGACAATGCCGTTGGCGTACTTGACGATGGCACCGGGGCTCGGACAAGCCTTCAGACAGCCCGGGTCGGCGCAGTGCATGCAGCCGTCCTTGCGGATCAGCCATTCGAGGTTTCCGCTGTTTGGGTTCTCGTATTCGGCGAATTTCATCACCGTCCAAGAGTCCGCCGTCAGGTCGATCGGGTTGTCATAGGTGCCATGGTTGGTGCCGATTTCGTCGCGTGTATCGTTCCATTCCGAACAGGCGACCTGGCAGGCCTTGCAGCCGATGCACTTGGAGACATCGATCAGCTTGGCCACCTCGCCGATCTCACGAATCGACGGCATCGGCGTGGTGGTGGCGGAGCGGGCAATTACGTCTTGAGTAGCCATGTCATGCCTTCTCCACGTTGACCAGGAACGACTTGAATTCCGGCGTCTGCGTATTGCCGTCGCCCACGAACGGGGTCAGGGTGTTGGTCATGTAGCCGTTTTTGGCTAGACCCGAGAAGCCCCAGTGCAGCGGGATGCCGACGTGGTGCACGGTGCGCCCGTCCACCGTCATGGGCTTCAAGCGCTTGGTGACCACCGCAACTGCTTTGATGAACCCACGGTTGGACGACACCTTGACTCGCTCGCCGGCCGCGATGCCCAGCTCGTTGGCCAAGGCCTCGCCGATTTCGACAAACTGCTCGGGCTGGGTGATCGCATTCAGACGACAGTGCTTGGTCCAGAAGTGGAAATGCTCGGTCAAGCGATAGGTGGTGGCGGCATAGGGGAATTCCTCGGCGGTGCCGAACAGCTCCATATCGTTCTTGAACACCCGCGCCGCCGGATTGCTGGTGGCTACCGGATTGTTCGGGTGCAACGGGTTGCGCCCGATCGGTGTTTCGAACGGCTCGTAATGCTCAGGGAACGGCCCTTCGGTCATCATGCCCAGGGCGAAGAAGCGCGCCACCCCTTCGGGGTTCATGATGAACGGGTTCATGCCCGCCTCGGGCGGCGAGTCGACCACGAAATCGGGCACATCCGTCCCGGTCCACCGCGTGCCGTCCCACCACACCAAACGTTTCTTCACCGGGTTCCACGGATTGCCCGCCGGATCGGCCGAGGCACGGTTGTAGAGAATCCGCCGGTTGGCCGGCCAGGCCCAGGCCCAGCCGAGGGTTTGCCCCATGCCGAAGGGGTCGGCGTTGTCGCGCCGCGCCATCTGGTTGCCCTGCTGGGTCCAGGCGCCGCACCAGATCCAGCAACCGCTGGCAGTCGAGCCGTCGGCGCGCAACTGACCGAAGCCGGCCAGTTGCTCGCCTGCCTTGATCTGCAGCGCACCGCTGGCCGGATCGACCAGGTCGCTCAGCGCCCGGCCGCTGTATTCCCGCGCGATTTCCTCCGGAGTCGGTTCTTCCGGCTGCTTATAGGCCCAGTCCAGGTTCAGCAACGGCTCGGCATAAGCGCCACCTTCGGCGCGGTAAAGCTCACGCAGCCGATGGAACAACCCGGCCATGATCGCCACGTCGGTACGCGCCTGGCCGGGCGGCTCGCCGCCCTTCCAGTGCCACTGCAACCAGCGCCCACTGTTGACCAGCGAACCGTCTTCCTCGGCAAAGCAGGAGGTCGGCAAGCGGAACACCGTGGTCTGGATACTGGCGGTGTCGACGTCGTTGTACTCACCGGCATTGCGCCAGAACTCGGCGGTTTCGGTGTGCAGCGGATCCATGACCACCAGGAATTTCAGCCGCGCCAGCCCCGCGCTGATCTTAGCCTTGTTGGGGAAGGAGCCAATGGGGTTGAAGCCCTGGCAGAAATAGCCGTTGACTTGCCCTTGGTACATCATGTCGAACACCTTGAGCACGTCGTAGCCGGGAATATCCAGCTTGGGCAGCCAGTCATAGCCCCAGTTGTTTTCCGCCGTGGCGCTCGCTCCGTACCAGGCCTTCATCAGGCTGACGTGGAACTTTTCATAGTTCTGCCAGTAGGACAGTTGGCCGGGGCGCAAGGGTTTGCTGGCCCGTTTTTCGATGTAGCTGGCGTAGTCCTGCTCCGCGTCGACGGGCAAGGTCAGGTAGCCGGGCAACAGGTTGGACAGCAGGCCCAGATCGGTCAGCCCCTGGATGTTGGAGTGTCCGCGCAAGGCATTCATCCCACCTCCAGGCATGCCGATATTGCCCAGCAGCAGTTGCACCATGGCGCCACAGCGGATCATCTGCGAGCCCACCGAATGCTGGGTCCAACCCAGGGCATACATGATGGTCATCACTTTGCCCGGCGCCGAGGTTTCGGCAACGGCTTCCCAGACCTGGAGCAGCCGCTCCTTGGGCGTGCCACAGATGCTGCTGGCCATATCCGCCGTGTAGCGGCTGTAATGCTGCTTGAGCAGGTTGTATACACAGCGTGGGTGATTGAGCGTCGGGTCGACCAGGGCGTAACCGTCCTCGCCGGTCTCGTAGAACCAGTTGGCCTTGTCCGGATAGGCGCGCGTCTCGGCGTCGTACCCGTTGAACAGGCCGTCCGCGAAGCTGTACTCCTCCTTCACGATGAACGGCAAGTCGGTGTAGTTACGCACGTACTCGTGCTGGACCTTGTCATTTTCCAGCAGGTAGTTGATCAGCCCACCCAGGAAGGCAATGTCGGTCCCGGTACGGATCGGCGCGTACATATCAGCGACGGCCGCGGAACGGGTGAAGCGCGGATCGACGACGATCAACCGGGCCTTGTTATGGGCCTTGGCTTCGGTGACCCATTTGAAACCGCACGGGTGGGCCTCGGCGGCATTACCGCCGATGATCATCACCAGATCGGCATTCTTGATGTCGGTCCAGTGATTGGTCATGGCTCCTCGGCCAAACGTCGGGGCAAGACCTGCCACCGTCGGGCCGTGTCAGACACGTGCTTGGTTGTCGAATCCCAGCATGCCTAAGGAGCGCACCACCTTGTGGGTCATGTAGCCGGCTTCGTTGGACGACGCCGAAGCGGCAAGGAAACCCGTACTCAACCAGCGGTTCACCGTCATGCCCTGGTCGTTTTTCTCGATGAAGTTGGCGTCACGGTCGTCCTTCATCAAGCGGGCGATGCGGTCCAGCGCCTCGTCCCATTCGATGCGCTTCCACTCATTGCTGCCGGCTTCGCGCACTTCGGGATACTTGAGGCGATTGGGGCTGTGGACGAAATCCAGCAGGCCTGCACCTTTCGGGCAGAGCGTGCCGCGGTTGACCGGATGGTCGGAGTCGCCCTCGATGTGAATGATTTCCTGCACAACGTTCTTGCCGCCGCTGCCCTGGCTGTAAAGGATCAAACCACAGCCGACCGAACAATAGGGACAGGTGTTGCGCGTCTCACGGGTACTGGCCAATTTGAAATGGCGGATCGACTCGGCGAAGGCAGGCGGAGGCGCCATGCCCAGCGCCGCCATGCTCGACGCCCCAAGGCCGACTCCGCAGACCTTGAAGAATTGCCGACGGTTCATGTCCATCGAGGTTCTCCTGTTCAGGCTAGGCAGACCGCTTGGCCATGATCGGCGCGACGGCCTTTGTGACATGCGTGCGACTGACGTCACGCTGCGCCACTGTCTTTAACCCTAGTCAACCGGGTGAAATTGGCAATGTTTGCCCCAGCCGCCCTTATCAACAGGACCGCTTCCTTCCCCCGCGTGCGGCATAATGCCGGCCCCTTTGCATTGTCTGGAGTTCGCCATGCATCCCTGGTGGTTACTCGCCCTGCCTTTTATTGCGGGTTCACTGATGCCGTTGCAGGCAGGGATCAATGGCCAGGTGGCCAAGCAGCTGTCCAGCGTGATGGCCGCAGCCCTGCTGTCCTTCAGTGTCGGCACCCTGGCATTGCTCTGCCTCGTGCTGTTGCAGCGGGACATGCCCGGCTTCGCCGCGCTGCGTGAGCTGAGCAGCTATCACTGGCTGGGCGGGTTGTTCGGCGCCGTGTTCATCGCCGTAGCCGCCTTCGCCGCGCCACGCATCGGCGGCCTGGTCATGATGGTGCTGCTTCTCGCCGGACAGTTGGGCATGGCGCTGGTGCTTGATCACTTCGGCTGGGTCGGCTATCGCGAGGCACCAGTGAGCGCCGGCAAGCTCGGCGGGCTGGCACTGATCGTCGCCGGCATATGGTTGATTCAGCGCGGCTGAGTCCTACTTGTCGCGGCGGTGCTAGACTGCGCCGCTTCAACTTATTCAAAGGCTCAGCGCATGCAGGCAGAAGGTTTTTTCGAGGGGCTCGGCGAAGTACTGGGCACGGTTCTGCGCGTTATCATCGACAGCCTTTACGGGGTGTTTGCCTGGCTGGCCGGTGCTGGTGCCAGCTTTCTCAATGGACTGTCGAAAGCCCTAGGCATGGACCCGTCACTGCTTAGTCTGGTGGCCGTGGCCATTGGTCTGCTGGTTCTCATCTCTGCGTTTCGAGCCCTGTTTCGGCGCGCGCTGATTTCCGGAATCTTGTTACTGTTGCTGGCCCTGTGGCTGTTCAGTCTGGTCATTCACTGAGCATCGCTGGCCCCTCTCTCATGGGCAGCTTGGGTCGCCCCGCCCGCATCGGGTAAACTCCGCCGACTTTTACACCTATAAAACGATCAGTCTGATGCCCAAGACGTTCCACGAAATCCCCCGCCAGCGCCCTACCACGCCTCTGCTCGACCGCGCAGCGACGCCCGTCGAGTTGCGCCGTCTGGGCGAGGCGGAACTGGAGCAACTGGCCGATGAGTTGCGCCAGGAGCTGCTTTATAGCGTCGGGCAGACCGGCGGACACTTCGGCGCCGGCCTCGGTGTGATCGAGCTGACCATCGCCCTGCACTACGTGTTCGACACCCCGGATGACCGCCTGGTGTGGGACGTCGGCCATCAGGCCTACCCGCACAAGATTCTTACCGGTCGCCGCCAGCGCATGGCCAGCCTGCGTCAGAAGGACGGCCTGGCCGCCTTCCCGCGCCGCACGGAGAGCGAGTACGACACCTTCGGCGTCGGCCACTCCAGCACCTCCATCGGCGCGGCATTGGGCATGGCCATCGCCGCCCGCCTGCAAGGCCAGAAGCGCAAGTCGATTGCCGTGATCGGCGATGGCGCACTGACCGCCGGCATGGCCTTCGAGGCGCTCAACCATGCCCCGGAAGTCGGCGCTGACATGCTCGTGGTGCTCAATGACAACGACATGTCGATCTCGCGCAACGTCGGCGGCATGTCCAACTACTTGGCCAAGATCCTCTCCAGCCGCACCTACGCGAGCATGCGCGAAGGCAGCAAAAAAGTGCTGTCGCGCCTGCCCGGCGCCTGGGAAATCGCCCGCCGCACCGAGGAATACGCCAAGGGCATGCTGGTGCCCG
>CAYPFO010000085.1:8787-11062 GCA_964410065.1 uncultured Pseudomonas sp. | reverse complement strand
CCTAACACCAAAACCCCAATCCGCGCACGCGGGTTGGGGTTTTGTCTGTGCGCGGAAATAACGTGCTTGTGCCTACGGTGCGCGTGATAAGTCATTGTCTGGGAAAAGCTTTTTGAGTGAGGTGGTTGTAACTTAGCGCCAAGCCGGTACAATACCGCCCACTCGCTGAAGGCGAGACGCGTTATGGTGGGCCCTGCCGGTCCCCCCGCAACGATCAACCGTGAACCCGGTCAGGCCCGGAAGGGAGCAGCCGCAGCGGTGACATCGTGTGCCGGGGTGTGGCTGGTAGGGTTCACCTCCATTACCTCCAGCCCCTTTCTATTTCCTAGCGAGCAATCTGCCGTTCTGGCTTGCCTGTGTGCTAAATTCGGCTTGCTTGATGTCGGAACATCGTTGTCTTTACCGGTCAGGTGCGGCGTTTCAGGCGCAAGGGTTCCAGCAATGGCTTCAAGCCGTTGTGGTCGATTTCCTGCATCAGTGCTAGTAGACGGCCAATCTCTCCGCTAGGGAACCCTTCGCGAGCAAACCAATTGAGGTAGTGGCCCGGCAGGTCTGCAATCAGGCGGCCTTTATATTTGCCATAGGGCATGCTCCGGGTCACCAGTAAGAGCAAATCTTCGGGTCGCATGGTTGGGCTTCTCAAGTGTAAACGGTGGGATTCTGTCAAAAATCAGCCTGACGATCTGGCTAACTCGATTCAACTTGTCTTGTACACTCTTGCCAGTGTTATCGCTGGGGTAGTGAATTGATTCACGAAGCGGCCTGCATGTAGATGCAGATATCAGGATGCGCAGCATTGGTCAACGCGTATGGCATAGCGGATGCAATTTACCCCTTGCTCCGCTAGGATGGTCATCTTTCCGAACATTCAATCACGACAGGTATCGATGAGTTATCAAGTCCTTGCACGTAAATGGCGTCCTCGATCATTCCGGGAAATGGTCGGCCAAGCCCATGTGCTCAAGGCTCTGATCAATGCCCTGGACAGCCAGCGCTTGCATCACGCCTACCTGTTCACTGGCACGCGGGGGGTGGGTAAGACCACCATCGCGCGCATTCTTGCCAAGTGCCTGAATTGCGAAACCGGCATAAGTTCCACACCCTGCGGGCAATGTTCCGTGTGTCGAGAAGTCGATGAAGGGCGCTTCGTCGATTTGATCGAGGTGGACGCCGCTAGCCGCACCAAAGTTGAAGATACCCGCGAACTGCTCGATAACGTTCAGTACGCACCGAGCCGAGGGCGCTTCAAGGTCTACCTGATCGACGAAGTGCACATGCTCTCCAGTCACTCGTTCAATGCGCTGCTAAAAACGCTTGAAGAGCCACCGCCACACGTCAAGTTCTTACTGGCTACCACCGATCCGCAAAAGTTGCCGGTAACCATTCTCTCGCGTTGCCTGCAGTTCTCGTTGAAGAATATGCCGCCGGAGCGGGTGGTCGAACACTTGAACCATGTACTGGGCGCTGAAAACATACCATTCGAGGACGATGCGCTGTGGCTGCTCGGTCGCGCCGCCGACGGTTCGATGCGTGACGCCATGAGCCTGGCTGATCAGGCTATTGCCTTCGGTGAAGGCAAGGTGCTGGCTGCCGATGTGCGCGCCATGTTGGGTACCCTCGATCACGGTCAGGTTTACGGCGTGCTGCATGCCTTGCTGGAGGGCGATGCGCGGGGCCTGCTCGAGGCGGTGCGTCAACTGGCCGAGCAGGGGCCAGACTGGAATGGCGTGCTGGCAGAGATTCTTAACGTCTTGCATCGGGTGGCGATTGCCCAAGCCCTGCCTGACGCGATTGACAATGGCCAAGGCGACCGTGAGCGTGTGCTGGAACTGGCTCAGGTTCTGCCCGCCGAAGACGTGCAATTCTATTATCAGATGGGGCTGATCGGTCGTCGGGATTTGCCGTTGGCGCCGGATCCGCGCAGCGGTTTCGAAATGGTGTTGCTGCGCATGCTGGCGTTCCGGCCAGCGGAACTCGACGGCGCACCCCGAACACAGCTAAAGCCGCTGGGGATCAGCCAGGCCACAGCTGATCCCGAACCCGATCCGGTGGCAAGCCACGTTGCTGCTGTTGCGCCTGCGCCGCAGCCAGCACTGGTTGCTGAGCCAGCAACCGAGGTTTCCACCGTCACGTCCGCGCCGCCAGTAGAGTTAGTGGCGCTGCCGCAGACTGTCACGGATACTGCCCCCGTTGTGGCGGAAAAGATCGATCTTCCCTGGGAAGAGCCGGTGGCGTTGGGCAATGCTATTGTCGAGCCCGAGCCCGAGCCCGAGCC
>CAYPFO010000085.1:0-8687 GCA_964410065.1 uncultured Pseudomonas sp. | reverse complement strand
CGAGCCCGAGCCCGAGCCCGAGCCTGTGGCCACGGTTATTGAGTCGGCCCCGATGATTCATGGGTTTGTTGATACGGCAGCGGACGATGACGACGAGCCGCCGCCGGGAGACTACGACTACTGCGAAGTTAGTGCTGACAGCTTCGATTACGACTTTGACGCCCCGGCGCAGGAGGCCATCCAAGAGCCTGAACCCTCACCTGCCGCACAGCCGGCAACCGGTCTTGCTGCTGAATGGCTGGATATTTTCCCTCGCCTCGGGCTGGGGGGCATGACGGCGAACATCGCGGCAAATTGCACGCTGATTTCCGCGTCGGGCGATGTCTGGCTGCTGCACCTCGACCCTGCCCAAGGCGCGCTGTTCAACGACAGCCAGCAGCGGCGCTTGAACGAGGCGCTCAATCAGTACCTGGGGCGCACCGTCACATTGAATGTCGAGTTATGCAAACCCGAGCAGGAGACGCCAGCTCAGGCTGGGGCTCGACAGCGTGCAACTCGACAGCACGAAGCGGAGCGGTCGATCCATGAAGATCCGCTGATCCAGCAGATGATCCAGACGTTCGCCGCGGTAATCCGCGACGGAACTATCGAACCCGTAGAAACCTGAATACCTGAGGTAAGCAATGATGAAAGGTGGCATGGCAGGCCTGATGAAGCAGGCTCAGCAGATGCAGGAAAAAATGCAGAAAATGCAGGAAGAATTGGCCAATGCCGAAGTTACCGGCCAGTCCGGCGCCGGCTTGGTGAGCGTGGTCATGAACGGGCGTCATGACGTCAAGCGCGTCAATCTCGACGACAGCCTGATGCAGGAAGACAAGGACATTCTGGAAGATCTGATTGCGGCTGCCGTCAACGACGCCGTGCGCAAGATTGAACAGAACAGCCAGGAGAAGATGTCTGGCATGACGGCCGGCCTTCAGATGCCCCCAGGCTTCAAAATGCCCTTCTAATCGTTCGTGGTGATCTCGCCGGTGGGGCATTCCCGCTGGCGAGTCTTGCTGTTCATTTTTCGAACCTTGCGCACGTCTCCGCTGTCATGCTTTCACAAGCTAATCAATACGACCGGAGATGAGACCATGAGCAAGCACATCCTGATAGTGGTCACGAGTGCCGATCGACTTCTCAATGGAGAGGCAACCGGGCTCTGGCTGGAAGAGTTCGCCATACCCTACACGCTGTTCAAGGCGTCGGGTTATCGCATCAAGGTGGTCAGCCCCAAAGGCGGCGCCACGCCACTTGATCCGCGTAGCATGCAAGATGCGAACAGTCATCCCGAATGGGACGAGGCTCGCGCCGCCCTGCAGATCACAGGCGTGCTTGACCAACAGATCAGCGCTCGTGATTTCGATGCGATCTTTTTGCCCGGCGGCCACGGAACGGTATTCGACCTGCCCGGTCACCCGATGCTCAGCAAGCTATTGGCTGATTTCGATGAGCAGGGGCGGATTTGTTCAGCGGTGTGCCATGGCCCTTCAGCGTTCATCGGTGTCATGCGCGCAAAGGGTGTGCCGCTGGTGGAAGGTCGCAACCTGACGGCATTCAGTGACAGTGAAGAGATGGCGGTGGAGCTGCAGCAGGCTGTGCCTTTCCTGCTGGAAAGCACGCTGCGTGAGTTAGGTGCCCTGGTGCATGTCGGCCCGGATTTTGCGGTGCATGTACTGCGTGACCGCAACCTGATCACGGGCCAGAACCCGGCGTCCAGCGAAATGACCGCCAAGCGGGTCATTGAGGCGCTTGAGACAGCCTGAAGTCATTTGACGCTGGCTAAGGACGGCAGGTATAACCCGGCCCTCCTTTCCGCAGTACGGCAGTATCCCCATGAGCTTCAGTCCGCTGATTCGTCAACTCATCGATGCGCTGCGCATTTTGCCCGGCGTCGGTCAAAAAACCGCCCAGCGCATGGCGCTGCAGTTGCTTGAGCGCGACCGCAGCGGCGGCATGCGCCTGTCCCAGGCATTGGCACAGGCCATGGAAGGGATCGGCCATTGTCGGCAGTGCCGCACGCTGACGGAAGACGAGTTGTGCCCGCAATGTGCCGATCCACGCCGCGATGACAGTGTGTTGTGTGTAGTGCAAACCCCCATGGATGTATTCGCTGTGGACCAGACGGGCTTCCGTGGTCGCTACTTCGTGCTCAAGGGGCATCTCTCGCCGCTGGATGGCTTGGGGCCGGAAGCCATCGGCGTGCCCGAATTGATGGAGCGCGTTGCGGTGGGCACGTTTACTGAGGTCATTCTGGCTACCAATCCGACGGTAGAGGGCGAGGCTACCGCCCATTACATTGCCCAACTGCTGGCACCCAAGGGCTTGGTGGTGTCGCGCATCGCCCATGGGGTGCCCTTGGGAGGCGAACTTGAATTGGTTGACGGTGGCACCCTGGCTCATGCCTTTGCGGGGCGTAAGCCAATCAACAATTGAGATTCCAGGCCGTGGTTGCCTCTGGACTACGGTTTTAGTTGATAACCAAGCAAGCGCTTGGTAAGGTTTCCGGCAAACAATAACCGGAGCCTGCCGCATGGCTGATATCCAGCAATATTTCGACGAAACCCATCAACAGATTCGCGACTCGGTGCGCCGCTTTGTCGAGCGCGAGATCCTTCCGCACATTGATGAGTGGGAAGAGGCCGAGGAATTTCCCCGCGAGTTATATAAAAAAGCCGGCGACGCCGGAATTCTCGGGATCGGATTTCCAGAGCAGTATGGCGGCAGTCACGAAGGCGACCTGTTTGCCAAGGTGGCGGCCAGTGAAGAGCTGATTCGTTGCAGTTCGACCGGCCTGGTCTCCGGCCTCTGCTCGCTGGATATTGGCCTGCCACCGGTACTCAAGTGGGCCAAGCCGGCGATTCGTGACCGTGTCGTTCCAGAGGTGCTGGCAGGCGACAAGATCATCGCGCTGGCTATTACCGAGCCGGGCGGCGGTTCCGACGTGGCGAACCTCAAGACCCGTGCGGTGCGTGAGGGCGATTTCTACCGCGTCACCGGCAGCAAAACCTTCATCACCAGCGGCGTGCGCGCCGATTACTACACCGTGGCCGTCCGTACTGGCGACGAGGGTTTCGGTGGTGTGAGTCTGTTGTTCATCGAAAAGGGTACGCCGGGCTTTACGGTAGGGCGCAAGCTGAAAAAGATGGGTTGGTGGTGTTCGGATACCGCTGAGCTGTTCTTCGACGACTGCCTGGTTCCGGTTGAGAATCTCATCGGTGTCGAGAACATGGGCTTTGCCGGCATCATGGCCAATTTCCAGAATGAACGTCTGGCGTTGGCGCTGATGGCCAACATGACCTCGCAGATGGCGCTGGAAGATGCTTTGGCTTGGGCCAAGGACCGCAAGGCGTTCGGCAAGCCAATCAGCAAATTTCAGGTGATCAAGCATCGCCTGGCTGAAATGGCTACCCAGCTTGAAGTATCCCGTGAGTTCACGTACCGCCAGGCTGCGAAGATGGCCGCCGGCAAGAACGTGGTCAAGGAAATCTCCATGGCCAAGAACTTCGCGACGGATGTGTCCGACCGCATCACCTATGATGCAACCCAGCTCCTGGGCGGCATGGGCTTCATGCGCGAGAGCCGTGTCGAGCGCCTGTATCGCGACAACCGCATCCTGTCCATTGGGGGCGGCACGCGGGAAATCATGAACGAAATCATCAGCAAGCAAATGGGCTTGTAGGTGTCGGCTTGATACCTAGGGCGATAAAGCACTACAAAAAAGCCGGCTCCCCTGATAGCAGCGGAGCCGGCAAAGGCCAGCCTAGATTTCAGTGGTAGGTTGGGTTCTGCCTGTGCGCTTAGGTGCAAAACGCGCCGTAAGACGCATGCTGGTCACGACCATACGCTGATAAAGAGAGGGCATGCTGCGCATCATCAGGTCAGCGGCCAGGGCGTCCAGTCCAATCAGGATGCGCCGCTTGTCACGCTGAACACCCTTGAGGATGACCCGGGCAGCTTTCTCGGGCGTGGTGCGTAGCAGCAGGTCATTGAATTGTTGGCGCGACTGCTCGGTACTGTGCCCGGTGATCTGGC
Organism: uncultured Pseudomonas sp.; assembly: GCA_964410065.1. Lineage (GTDB taxonomy): Bacteria > Pseudomonadota > Gammaproteobacteria > Pseudomonadales > Pseudomonadaceae > Serpens. The sequence goes on along the minus strand of CAYPFO010000085.1, from coordinate 4,670 downwards.
TCATGCTCGCGTTCATGCGGGCTGTCTTGGCGATATTGGTCTTGATCCCTCCTGGATGTACGCAGCTGGCTGAAACCCCGCAGTTGGCCAGGTCCAGCTCCTGGCGCAGCGATTCGGTAAAACCACGCACCGCATACTTGGTTGCGTTGTAAGCGCTCATCCCCGGTTGGGCGAAAATGCCGAACACACTGGAAATATTGATGATGTGCCCGGCACCGCTGGCCCTGAGGTGCGGCAGAAATGCCTTGGTGCCGTGCACCACGCCCCAGAAGTTGATGTTCATGATCCATTCGTAGTCGGCCAGCTCGTTAGCTTCTACGGTGCCGGCAAGGGCTACACCGGCGTTATTGAAGATCAGATTGACGCAGCCGTGATCGGCAACCACCTGCGCCGCCCACGCCTGCATGGCGTGGCTGTCGGCAACGTCGAGCACCTGCTGAGTAACACGTACGCCATGACGTTGCGCTTGTTCCACGGTCTCCTGTAGCCCTGGCGCATTAATGTCACTGAGTGCCAGCTGGCACCCCTGGCGCGCTAAATTCAACGCCAGGGCCCGTCCGATACCCGAGCCTGCGCCGGTAATGGCGGCAACTTTGTTATGGAAAGATTTCATGCGTTGAGCTCCTGGGCCGCAGTTTGGCTGCACTGATCGACCGTAACGCCCGACGCGGGCAGGCGATTGAAATGGTAGGCCGCTGGGTCGAAGTGTTTCGTGATCTGCCGGAAACGCCAGGTAAAGCCAGGCCAAATCGTGCAATTGCGGCCACTGACCGGGTGCAGGTACCAGCTGTTGCAACCGCCGGAATTCCAGACGGTGCGGTCCATGCTGCCGAGAACCTTCTGGTTGAAATGATCCTGTGCTTCGCGCTTGACCTCCAGGCTGTGCAAGTTGAGTTCATCAAGCTTGCACAGGGCGTCGATAACGTAATTGATCTGCGATTCGATCATGTAAACCATCGAACTGTGGCCAAGACCGGTGTTGGGTCCCATGAGGAAAAATAGATTGGGAAACCCTGCGGTGACAGTGCCTTTGTAGGCTTCAGGACCTTGCGGCCAACTGTCCACCAGATCCACGCCATCGCGACCAAAAATCACCCCGCGTGGGATCGGATCGCTCGGAGTAAAACCCGTACCGAAGATGATCGCGTCGATGTGCCGCTCGTTGCCATCCTGGGTGACGATGCTGTGACTGCGGATTTCCTCGATGCCATGGGTCACGAGCGTCACATTGGGTTGGGCTACGGCTGGGAAATAATCGTTAGATATCAGCACGCGCTTGCAGCCCATGATGTAGTCCGGGGTGAGCTTGTCGCGCAGCTGCGGATCCTTGATCTGTTTATGCAAGTGATGCCTGGCAACCAGGCTGGCGATGCGCAGAACCTGTGGGCTAATGGCAAAGCCCAGTACACGAGCTTCAAGGAAGGCATAAATACCACCGCGCCACAGCTTCTGCAGTGCCGGAAAGCGGCGGAAGCGCTGTTGTTCTTTTGCGCTGATGCTGCGGTCCGGCTTGGGCATGATCCACGGCGGGGTGCGCTGATACAGGTCGAGGTGTGCGACCCGTTTTTGGATCTGCGGGACAAACTGAATGGCCGAGGCCCCGGTACCAATCACCGCAACCTGCTTGCCGTCCAGGTCATAGTCATGATCCCACTGCTGGGAGTGGAAGACCTTACCGGTGAATGTATCCAGCCCCTTGAGCGTGGGGATGGAGGGCGTGGACAGGCCACCCATGCCGGACACCACGAACTGGGCGCTGTAACGTTGGCCACCGGCGGTATCGATCAACCAGAGTCGCTGCGCTTCATCCCACGTCAGACGCTTAATTTCGGTATTGAGCAGGGTATTGTTCTGGAGCTTGAAATGCTCCCAGCAACCTTCCAGGTAGTCTTTGATCTCGGGCTGCGGGGCGAACATGCGCGTCCAATTTGGGTTGGGCGCAAAGGAAAAAGAATACAAGTGCGATTGCACGTCGCAGGCGCATCCCGGGTAATGATTGACCCGCCAGGTGCCGCCAACCCCGCCTTCTTTTTCGAACAGAAGAAAATCGGTTTCGTTTTTTTGCTTGAGACGAATGGCCATGCCGAGGCCGGAAAATCCGGTGCCGATGATGGCCACCTTGCAGTGCCGGATGGCGGAAGGGGAAGCAGCGTTCATGGCCAGGAGTCCTCTTGTGGTTATTTGACTGGCGTAGACAACTGTATACACCTGTAGACAATTGTCTACCCAGGCGGCACCCTAACCTCCGTCGAGTAACCGAATGCGACAAGGAACACGTATGACAATGTTGAGTAACCCGGTGGCGCAGGGGAAACGGTTGTTGCTGGACGCCGCACTGCGGTTGATGGCGAGAACCCATAGCCTGAGCAGTCTCGGCTTGCGCGAACTGGCCCGGGAGGCAGGTCTAAACCCCAATACGTTCTACCGGCATTTCCAGAGTGTCGATGAGTTGGGTCTGGCAATCATTGCGCAGATCGCAGGCCAATTGCGCCAGCCTCTGCGTGAGTTGAGACGCGAGGCTGCGCAGCGGCCAATGGAAGAAAGTTATGCGGGGCCAGAATTGCTCGGCATTAATGTGCGTCGAGGCCAGCATGTGTGCGAGGAAACCGTGCAGCTGTTCTTCGATTTCGTGGAGAAAAATCCTGACGGCTTCATTGTGGGCATGCGCGAACTGTACGGTGCCTCACCGGTACTGCGAGCGGCCTTGCGAGAAGTCATGAACGACTTTGCGAGAGATATGGCCGAAGACATCATCGAATTCGGCCTGCTGGAGAACCTGGACGCCGACACCGTGTTGCGAGTGTCGTCGATGATTACCCGCCAGCTGTTCCAGCTGGCCCAGGATTATCTGGAGCAGCCGGAAAAGTGCTTGGCCATCCGCGCAGAAGCGCAGGAGCTGATCATGACCCTGTTTGTCGGGGCCACCGTTTTAAAAAGCCTGGGCAACGTCTGATATCAGCCCTCGAAGGCCAGGGCATCCTTCCAGCGTTTTTCCAAGGCCTGGGTGTCGTGATCGTTGGGGTGAAAGCCGGGACGGTAGTAGCTCAGATACGGCTTGATGAGTCCGGTGATATAGCCGTTGCGCGGGCCAAAGAGGGTTTTCAGTCCGTACTTCCAGGCTTTCCCATTGAACAGTTGCCCGTCCTTGCGCAGCAGATGCAGCTGGAACCAGCCGATCACACCCAGGAACAGCAGCGTGGTGAGGAGCATGATCGACGTGCGCTGAAAGTAGCCGCCGCCAATGGCCTGGTAGACATCGTAGGCCACGGCCTTGTGCTCATTCTCTTCAATGGCGTGCCACATCCACAGCCGGTACATGCGTGGATCGCTCATTTGCAGGTTGATGTCTTCTCGGCGTAGCAATTGCTCGGCCATGGTGGCAGTAAAGTGCTCCAGCGCGCAGGTGACGGCGACGCGCATTTTTTTGGTCGAGAAACGGGTCACCCATTCCATCAGCACCTTGATACGCAGCTCCAGGCGCTCAAGGTCGATGCCATGCTCGGCAGCATAATCGTTGTAGGTGGCATGTTCCTTTGAGTGCATGGCTTCCTGGCCGATAAAGGCACTGATGTCCTTTTGCAATTGCGGGTCTTTTACCCGATCACGCACGGCTCGCACGCTGTCGACAAAGAATTTCTCACCGTAGGGAAAGAGCGAAGACAGGTTGTTCATGAAGTGGCTCATGAACGGATCGCCGCTCCACCAATATTTCGGTGTCTGGGCGAAGACGAAGTCCATCCGGCGGACGGGAAACTGGGCGCGCAGAGCGGGGCGAGTGGTCATGGCGAAATCCTCTGGCTGCTAGTCCCTAGTGGGGGACCTTGGTTCTGTTTGACATCAGGGGCGAATGCGCTACCTGGTAGGGTCATTATTGGAACGAGCAGCGAGGAGTTGCCGCCAACTTTAGGTGGGGCAGGGAAACTTAGTTCGATGCCGACAAGGCGCCGGCATCGGAAGGAGAGACGTTAGCAGGCAGCTTTATGCCATTGCCAGGCAGGTCATAACGACCCGTTAGCGATCGTTGAGGGAAAACGCGGTGAGCGTGAACGTCGGAATGCCGATGTCCTGCAGGCGATGAGAGCCGCCCAGTTCCGGCAAATCAACAATGGCGGCGGTTTCGTAGACACTGGCACCCATACGCTTGACCAGGTTGACTGCAGCCAGCAGGGTCCCGCCAGTAGCGATCAGGTCATCCACCAGCAAGATCGAATCGCCTTCGCACAGGCTATCCGCCTGGACTTCAATGACGGCGTCGCCATATTCGGTCTGATAGGTTTCTTCGAGCAGGTCGGAGGGCAGTTTGCCTTTCTTGCGAAACAGAATCAGGGGTTTATTCAGTTCATAGGCCAGGATCGGGCCGAGCAGAAAACCACGCGCATCGAGCGCGCCAATGTGGGTGAAGTCCGCTTCAACATAGCGTTGAATAAAACTGTCGACCAGCATGCGCAGGGCGCGTGGCGACTGAAAAAGGGGAGTGATATCGCGAAACACCACGCCAGGCTTGGGGAAATCCGCAACCGGGCGGATCAAGGATTTGATGGTGAATTCATCGAAAATCATTGGGCATACTCTGTGGCAGGGATACTAAACGCCTGGATTATATCGTTGCCGGTGTTAAGGATGGTCTGAAGTAGCCACGTATTTCTGGCCGACTACAGACCTCGCTGTTT
>CAYPFO010000084.1:0-11074 GCA_964410065.1 uncultured Pseudomonas sp. | reverse complement strand
GACGGTAGCATGTCGATGGAGCCGGTAAGCATGGAGGCTTCATCCGAGAGGATATCGCCGAACATGTTGTCGGTAACGATTACGTCGAACTGCTTGGGCGCGCGCACAAGTTGCATCGCGGCGTTGTCGACGTACATATGGCTCAGCTCGACATCCGGATAATCCTTGGCCACTTCTTCGACCACGGTGCGCCACAGCTGACTGGACGCCAACACGTTAGCCTTGTCCACCGAGCAGAGTTTTTTGCTGCGCACGCGCGCCATATCAAAACCGACCTTGGCGATGCGGCGAATTTCGCTTTCGCTGTACGGCAGGGTGTCATATGCCTGGCGCTCGCCATTTTCCAGCACGCGGTTCTCGCGCGGGCTGCCGAAGTAGATGCCACCGGTCAATTCGCGAACGATGAGAATATCCAGGCCCGCCACGATCTCCGGTTTCAGGCTCGATGCGGCAGCCAGTTGCGGATACAGCAGTGCCGGGCGCAGGTTGCCGAACAGGCCCAGCTGCGAGCGAATTTTCAGCAGTCCACGCTCAGGGCGCAGCGCCGGGTCGATGGTGTCCCACTTCGGGCCGCCCACGGCGCCGAGCAGAATCGCATCGGCCTGGCGGGCGCGCTCCAGGGTTTCGTCAGCCAGCGGGACACCATATTTGTCGTACGCGCCGCCGCCCAACTCGTCATAGGACAGCTCGACGCCCAGTCCGAATTGCTGGTTGGCCTGTTCCAGTACCTTGACCGCTTCGGCGACGATTTCGGGGCCGATGCCATCACCTGGGAGAATCAGAATCTGCTTGGACATTAAAAATTCCTTTGGATATACGCTTCAAGCTACAAGCCCAAATCGAGCTGCCTGCAGCTTGAGGCTTGAGGCTTGAGGCTTGAGGCTTGAGGCCAATGTTATTTGATTGCGCCGAACAACCAGGGCTGAGCGTGCTGATGCTTCTGCTCGAACGTCTTGATCGCCTCGGCGTCCTGCAGAGTCAGGCCGATGTCATCCAGGCCGTTGAGCAGGCAATGCTTGCGAAAGGCGTCGACCTCAAACCGATACTGCTTGCCGTCCGGGCGGGTCACGATCTGCGCAGCCAGGTCCACAGTCAACTGGTAGCCTTCGGTGGCCTCGGCTTGCTGAAACAATTCATCAACTTCTTCTTCCTTCAAGATGATCGGCAGCAGGCCGTTCTTGAAACTGTTGTTGAAGAAGATATCGGCAAAGCTGGGCGCAATGATCGTACGGAAACCGTACTCTTCCAAGGCCCAGGGCGCATGCTCACGACTGGAGCCACAACCGAAGTTCTCCCGCGCCAGCAACACGCTGGCACCTTGGTAACGAGGAAAGTTGAGCACAAATTCGGTGTTGATCGGGCGTCCCGAGCTGTCCTGGTTCGGCTGGCCCACGTCCAGATAACGCCACTCATCGAACAGGTTCGGACCAAAGCCGGTGCGCTTGATCGACTTGAGGAATTGCTTGGGAATGATCTGGTCGGTATCGACGTTGGCGCGATCCAGCGGGCAGACCAGGCCAGTGTGTTGGGTAAAGGCTCTCATGGTGCGTCTCCTCAGGCCTGAATCAGTTCGCGTACATCGATGAAATGGCCAGTCACCGCCGCAGCGGCAGCCATGGCTGGGCTGACCAGGTGGGTACGACCACCGGCGCCTTGACGGCCTTCGAAGTTGCGGTTGGAGGTGGAGGCGCAATGCTCGCCACTGCCCAGCTTGTCCGGGTTCATCGCCAGGCACATGGAACAGCCCGGCTCACGCCATTCGAAGCCCGCCTCAATGAAAATCTTGTCCAGTCCTTCCTGCTCAGCCTGTTGCTTGACCAGGCCCGAACCCGGTACCACCAAGGCCTGCTTGACGGTCGCGGCGACCTTGCGGCCCTTGGCCACTTCGGCGGCGGCGCGCAGATCCTCGATGCGCGAGTTGGTGCAGGAGCCAATAAACACGCGATCCAGGCGGATGTCGGTGATGGGCTGGCTGGCGCTCAGACCCATGTACTTCAATGCGCGAACGATGGAATCGCGCTTTACCGGATCGCTCTCGCCAGCCGGGTCCGGCACGTTCTGATCGACGGCCAGGACCATTTCTGGCGAGGTGCCCCAACTGACTTGCGGCTTGATGTCTTCAGCCTTCATTTCAATCACGGTGTCGAACACCGCGCCTTCATCGGACACCAGGTCCTTCCAGGCTTCGACGGCCAGTTCCCAGTTGGCGCCTTTGGGTGCGTAGGGGCGACCCTTGACGTATTCGATGGTCTTCTCGTCCACCGCGACCATGCCTACGCGGGCACCCGCCTCGATGGACATGTTGCAGATCGTCATGCGGCCTTCCATGGACAGGTCGCGGATCGCACTGCCGGCAAATTCCAGCGCGTGGCCGTTGCCTCCGGCGGTGCCGATCTTGCCGATCACGGCCAGCACGATGTCCTTGGCGGTGACGCCGAACGGCAGCTTGCCTTCGACGCGCACCTGCATGTTCTTCATCTTCTTGGCCACCAGGCACTGGGTGGCGAGCACGTGCTCGACTTCCGAGGTACCGATACCGTGAGCCAGCGCGCCGAAAGCGCCGTGGGTGGAGGTGTGCGAGTCGCCGCACACCACAGTCATGCCCGGCAAGGTCGCGCCCTGCTCCGGGCCAATAACGTGGACGATGCCCTGACGCACGTCGTTCATCTTGAACTCGAGGATGCCAAATTCATTGCAGTTCTCATCGAGAGTCTGCACCTGAATGCGTGAAACCTCGTCGGCGATGGCTTCCAGACCGCCCTGGCGCTCGGCCTTGGTGGTCGGCACGTTGTGGTCCGGCGTGGCAATGTTGGCATCGATGCGCCAAGGCTTGCGATCAGCCAGGCGCAGCCCTTCAAACGCCTGGGGCGAGGTTACTTCGTGCAAAATGTGGCGGTCGATATAGATCAGCGACGAGCCATCGTCACGACGTTTGACCTCGTGCATTTCCCAGAGCTTGTCATAGAGCGTTTTACCGGCCATCGGACATTCCTCATCAGTTTCTACGGGCAGAGCCCTTGCGCTTATGGATTCGATGCTATGAACTTGTGAGGAATAACTCAAATTCATATTTCTTATCCAACGGATTCCAAAGAGGAATACTTAGGGTAGGAACCTGGAACTGCGCCCATGGACCTTGCTGCCCTGCATGCCTTTCTTGCCATCGCTGAAACCGGCAGCTTTTCGCTGGCCGCCGAGCATCTCCACCTGACTCAGCCTGCGGTCAGCAAGCGCATTGCAGCGCTGGAGCTGCAACTTGAGGTGAGGTTATTCGATCGCCTCGGGCGAGAAGTGAGCCTGACCGAAGCCGGTCGTGCACTGTTACCGCGCGCGTACCAGATTATTAATGTGCTGGACGACACGCGACGCGCCCTGAGCAACCTGAACGGTGAAGTTAGCGGCCCGCTGACCCTTGCCACCAGCCATCATATTGGCCTGCACCGTCTGCCCCCGTTGTTGCGGGAGTTCACCCGCCGCTATCCCCTGGTCAGCCTGGATATCCGCTTTCTCGACTCGGAAGTCGCCTACGAGGAAATATTGCATGGCCGCGCCGAACTGGCGGTCATCACCCTGGCGCCGGAAACCCGCTTGCCGGTGCGCGCTGTACCGGTCTGGAATGATCCCCTGGATTTCGTTGCCGCACCCGAGCACCCACTGGCAAGCAATGGCCCAATCACCTTGGCCGATGTCGCAGGCCATCCAGCAGTTTTTCCCGGAAACAACACGTTCACCCACCACATCGTTCATAAACTGTTTGAAAGCCAGGGCCTGACACCAAACATCACCATGAGCACCAACTATATGGAAACGATCAAAATGATGGTTTCCATCGGGCTGGCCTGGAGCGTGTTGCCCCTGACCATGCTTGATCACCAGGTGGTGCGCCTGCCCTTGCGCGACATCCAGCTGTCACGCCAGCTCGGCTATATCGTGCATACCGAGCGCACGTTGTCCAACGCTGCGAAGGCGTTCATGCTCTTGCTCGACACCCAGCAGGAATTCTTGCCTGGAGAACCGAGGTAAGCCTACCGTAGTCCCATATCCACTTGGCATGAACCATGGTTGTAGTTCTTCTCACTGCCCGGGGCGCTTGATGACCGAAGACCGTTCGCGAGCTGCGTTGTCGGCGCTCAACACGCGACAGGCAACCCAGAGCCCAAACCCCATGCTGGAAAGCACGTGGCTGCAGACTGCGCTTGAGTGCGCCGAGCTCGGAGCCTGGTGCCTGGAACTCGACGGCGGAAGACTCCACTGGTCTTCAACCGCCCAAACATTGCTCGGCCCGGTGCTGTGCGCCAGGTTATCCCACGGGCGCGCGTACTTGCGCCGCATTCCCCAGCGGGACCGTCCACGCCTGCTGCGCTATTTTCGCTCCATCTTTTCCACGCCACCGGCCAGCAAACCCATCGCGCATCATTTGCACTGGCCCGACAACAGCTTGCATTGGCTGGAGCTCAAGGGTCGCCTGTATATCGATGAACAGGGCAGGCGACATATCCTGGGCACCATACGTGACATCAGCCTGCAGCACGGCGAACGACATACCCTCCTCGATCAGGATGAAATCGTCAGCAACGCTCTTCGCAACACACCCGACGCCGTGGTGATCAGCGAGCTGGCCAGCGGACGCTTCATTGAAGTCAACGCGGGTTTTGAAAACCTGTTCGGCTGGAGCAAGGAAGCCACTATTGGCCGCACACCCGAGGAGCTTGGCTTGTGGATGGATCCTCTTGAGCGTGACCATTTGAGCGAACAACTGGCCAGGCATGGCAGCCTGAGCGATTTCGAAGCGCACCTGCGCAAATATGACGGCAGTATTTGCAGTTGTCGTTTCTACAGTGCTCCGGTCGAACTGCACGGCCAGCCTTGCCTGGTGAGCACGCTACGGGACATTAGTCAGCAACGGGCCCAGGAGCAGGCGCTGCAAGACAGCCGCGAGCGTCTCACACTGGCGTTGGAGTCCGCCATGCTGGGCACTTGGGACTGGCATATTCCCAGCGATACTCTGTTCGGCTCCGCTCGCGCCGCAGCCCTGCACGGACTGCCCGCCCATTCGTTCCAAGGCAATTTCCGCATGTTCTTCGCCAGCGTCCATGAAGATGATCGCGAACAAATGCGCCGCACCTACCGTGAGCTGCTCAGCGGCAAGCGCGATGACTACCACACCACCTATCGCTCGCGCTTCAGCACGGGCGAGATCCATTATCTGGAAAGCACCGCCCGCCTCTACCGGGATGCGGCCGGCAGCCCACTGCGCATGACTGGCATCCTCATCGACATCACCGAGCGTGTCGTGCGCGAGCAGCACCTGGCGGCCTCCGAGGAGAAATTTGCCACGCTGTTTCATGCCAGCCCCGCGCCCATCTGCGTGTCACGGATCGAGAATGGCGAATTCCTGGAAATCAATCCCAGCTTTACCGAGGTGTTTGGTTGGCAGCCCGACGAGATTGTCGGCCACAGAGCCATGGACCTCGCCTTCTGGTCCGACAGTGGGCAGCGTCGAGAGCTGTTCGATCAGCTCGCTCGCGAGCAGGTGCTGGACAATGCCCTGGCCTTGTTCCACACCAAGGACGGCCAGCAACTGACCTGCATGATTTCCAGCCGCTACATCCAGGTGGACGGCCAGCGCTACATCACCACCTCGTTTCAGGATATAACCCGCCAGCAGCAAGCCGCCCAGGCGCTACAGGCCAGCGAGGAAAAGTTTGCCAAGGCATTCCATTCCAGTCCCGATGCCATTTCCATTTTTGAGCGAGGCGGTGGCCGCTTCATCGAAGTCAACGATGGGTTCCGGCGCCTGACCGGCTATAGCCCGGACGACGTGATCGGTCGCACCCTGGCTGACTTGAATCTGTGGATCAGCCCCGAACAACGCCAGGAAATGGCCGAAGCCCTCGAACGCAACGGACGCCTGCCGCGCCGTGAAATGCACCTACTTGACCGCGACGGCAAACTGAAATTTGCTGAAGTATCGATCGAGTCCATCACCCTCAATGGCTGCGATTGCCTGCTACTGACGGCCCGGGACATCAGCCAGTTGAAGGAGGCGCAGGCACAAATCCAGCACTTGGCCTATCACGATTCGCTGACCAACCTGCCCAATCGCGCCCTGCTGCTCGATCGCCTGACCCAGCAGGTTGCCCTGCTCACCCGTCACGGCCTGCGTGGCGCAGTGCTGTTTCTCGATCTAGACCACTTCAAGCACATCAACGACTCCCTCGGCCATCCCGTCGGCGATGCGGTCCTGCGCACGGTCACCAGCCGCCTGCAAGCCAGCGTCCGCCGGGAAGATACCGTGGCTCGCCTGGGCGGGGATGAGTTCGTCGTACTGCTTTCCGGCTTGGAAGGCAAACGTGCGCAAGTCATTCGCCAGGTACACCTGGTGGCTGAGCAACTACGCAGGCGACTGGCCGAAGCCATGCTGATCGATGGTCGCCATTTGCAACTCACAACCAGTATTGGCATCGCCCTGATACCCGATCATGGCACCAGCTCCGACGACCTGCTCAAACGCGCAGACATCGCGCTTTATCGAGCCAAAGACTCCGGGCGCAACAGTATTCATGTGTTTCGCAGCCACATGCAGGCCTTGGTCAGCGAGCGCCTGCTGCTGGAAAACGACTTGCGCCAGGCTCTCCCTCGACAACAGTTCAGGCTGGCGTTTCAACCGCAAGTCGATGCTCGCAGCCAGCAGATCATTGGCGCCGAGGCCTTGCTGCGCTGGCATCACCCTCAGCGTGGCGAGCTGACGCCCGAGCGCTTCATGCAGGTTCTGGAAGAGAGCGGACTGATCCAGGAGGTGGGCCTCTGGGTGTTGCGGAACGCGTGTCAGGCCTGCGCCTGGCTAGTCGACGAAGCACTGATCGACCCGGACAATTTCCGCTTGTGCGTCAATATTAGCCCCCGCCAGTTCCGCCATTACGACTTTGTCGAAGACGTGGAAAATTGCCTGAAGACAAGCGCACTGCCTGCGCGGATGCTGAAACTGGAGATCACCGAAGGCGTGGCGATCCGCAATATTGAAGACACCATCCACAAGATGCAACGCCTCAAACGCATCGGCGTCGGCTTCGCCATGGATGATTTCGGCACCGGGTACTCGTCACTCACCTACCTCAAGCGCCTGCCGGTGGATACGCTGAAAATCGACCAGTCCTTCATCCATGATGCACTGATCAACGGCAATGACGGTGCAATCGTTCGCGCAATCATTGCCATGGCCCATAGCCTGGGCCTGCAGACCATTGCCGAGGGGGTCGAAGCAGTGGATCAGCTCAACTTCCTGCAACGGGAAGGTTGCCACTTGTATCAAGGCTATCTGTTCAGTCGCCCGCTGCCGCCGAATGAATTTCAGGCCCTACTGAGCGCCACGAGTCCCCGTCTGCTCTCCAAATAAAACGTCCGCGAATAATCCCGGACGTTTTATTCAAGCAAGTCGCATCAGCCCTTCGGGATGCGTTTGGGCTTGACCTCTTCCGGCACGATGCGTACCAGGTCAATATTCAACAAGCCATTCGGAGAAAAATTCAAAGCTTTGCGCATCAAGCCGGCAGCCCATCGACCCAGTGCAGCAAACGCGCAACACTCAGTTCGAGGGAACCGGAATTATCCAGCCGCCAGACGCCTTCCATTCCAGCCTCGGAGCGTAATGCGTGATTGCGTGCCAGACGCGCATTGATCTCCACCGATGTTTCCCGTCCACGAGCCAGCAGTCGCTGGCGCAACACCACTTCATCAACCTGCAGCAGCACGGCCTGCATCTGCGGATAGCGCGCCCGGGCGGCCGGTAGATGGGCACGCGAGCCGTTGACCAGCACGTCATGACCACTGTCCAGCCAGTCATCAATAAGCCGGGGGATGCCATAAGCCAGTCCATTGGCCTGCCAGCTCAAGGCAAATGCGCCCTGTTCTTTCAACTGTGCAAATTCATGGGCATCGACACTTACCGCATCCTCGCCCACGGCTTCTGCCGAGCGCGTAATAACCCTGCGCGCAATACAGCACCCTCGCGCCTGCAAAGCATCACGGGCGGCGTCCAACAAGCTATCCTTGCCAGAGCCTGAAGGCCCCATGAGATAGATCAGGTGACTCATCTCGCTTCCCCAAAAAAAGCCAGACACCCCTCAGCCGAGAGGGTTCCGTAGGCGTGCAACGTTGAGCAATTACTGAGCATGCAATCGCATTCTGGATGATCGGTGCTGGCAAAAAGCCTTTAAGTACACCAAACTCTGAATGTCTTGCGACAACATTTATAAAAAAGAAGATGTTGATGAACTTAACGGCCGGACTTAAGTCCAACCTGCGACTTAAGCGCCATTCCAGCACCCTTCTAGACTAATTGGTTGATAACGTATGCGCCCTATGAAACAGGCTGTTTATTCAAGCCGCACGGCTGACAAATTCGTTGTCCGCTTGCCCGACGGCATGCGCGAGCGCATCGCCGAAGTAGCTCGCAATCATCACCGCAGCATGAACTCCGAAATCATTGCCCGCCTCGAGCAGAGCATGATTCAAGAGGCCTCACTGGCCGATGATCTGGCCTCGCGCCTGGACAGCCCTGAGCTGACGCTTAATGAGCGCGAACTGGTGCAGTGCTTCCGTCAACTGACCCGCCGCCAGCAGAACGCCTTGGTCGCGCTCATTGCCCATGACATGGAAATGGCAGCCGGCGAATAACCGGAAAAAAATATAAAAAAACCGGCTCTGGCCGGTTTTTTTATTCACTGAAACTGAACCGCCTTGTTTTTGCTTACAGCAAGAACAATGTTGCCAGCCCCAGGAAGATGAAGAAACCGCCACTGTCGGTTACTGCCGTGATCATGACACTGGCTCCCATCGCCGGGTCTTTCCCCAAGCGCTCCAGCGTCATCGGAATCAATACCCCCATCAACGCCGCCAGCAGCAGATTGAGTGTCATGGCCGCCGTCATGACCACGCCCAGCGACCAGTTGCCGTACAGCCACCAAGCCACTAAACCAATCACGCCTCCCCAAAGCAGTCCATTGACTAACGATACGCCCAACTCCTTGCGCAACAGCCGCGAGGTGTTGCCGGTACCGACCTGATCCAGGGCGATGCCACGCACGATCATGGTGATGGTCTGATTGCCGGAATTGCCACCGATACCCGCGACAATAGGCATCAACGCGGCCAGGGCGACGAGCTTCTCAATCGACCCATCGAACAAACCGATCACCCGTGAGGCAATAAAGGCTGTGATCAGGTTGAGCGCCAGCCAGGCCCAGCGGTTTCCCACCGACTTCCAGACCGAGGCGAAGATATCCTCTTCCTCGCGCAGACCAGCCATGTTGAGGACTTCGCTTTCGCTCTCCTCACGGATCAAGTCAACGATCTCATCAATGGTCAGTCGGCCGATCAGCTTGCCGTTCTTGTCGACGACAGGGGCAGACACCAAGTCATAGCGCTCGAACGCCTGGGCAGCGTCATAGGCATCCTCGTCGGGATGAAAGCTGACCGGATCGCTGGCCATGACGTCGGCCACTTGCTTTTCCGGGTCGTTGACCAGCAGACGCTTGATCGGCAGCACACCTTTAAGCACGCCATCGTAGTCGACCACAAACAGCTTGTCGGTATGCCCGGGCAGCTCCTTGAGGCGGCGCAGGTAGCGCAACACCACTTCCAGGCTGACGTCTTCACGGATGGTGACCATCTCGAAGTCCATCAGCGCGCCGACCTGATCCTCCTCGTATGACAGGACCGAGCGCATGCGCTCGCGTTGCTGGGCATCGAGGCTTTCCATCAGCTCATGGACGACGTCGCGCGGCAGCTCCGGCGCCAGATCGGCCAGCTCGTCGACATCCATGTCTCGGGTGGCGGCGATCAGCTCATGATCGTCCATGTCGGCGATCAGGGTTTCGCGCACCGCATCGGAGACTTCAAGAAGGATATCGCCGTCGCGCTCGGCCTTGACCAGTTGCCAGACGGTCAAGCGCTCATCGAGCGGCAGGGCTTCAAGTATGTGAGCAATGTCGGCGGGGTGCAGCTCATCGAGCTTGCGCTGCAGCTCGGCGAGGTTTTGCCGGCGCACCAGATCGTCGATGCGACCCTGGTGCTGACCCTCCTGTCGGTGGGTGAAATCTTCAACCAGACGGTGGCGGTGCAGCAGGTCTACAACCTGCGCCAAGCGGTCTTGCAGGCTTTCTTGCGGCTTTTTGGCTTCTACTTCAGTCATTGGCGCGCTCCACCCCCAGAAGCGGAGCACGCCAAAGGGGATCAATCAGTCAATACGCGATTGGGCAATCGAAAGTTCGAGTGAGTAACTACTGGGTAAGTCCATGGTGGGAGTCCACAAGCCCCGACGGGGCTGACCGGGCAATATTACCACTGCCTGAGGCCGCTGCGCGCGATAAAAGTTCGCCACTACAAGCGTTTGCACCGCAAAGCTCGGCCAGCTTCACCCTATTGGATGCACCCGATTGAGACCAGGACACTGCAAAGCCCTGTCTCGCCGACTATGCTGCGCGGCTCTGTTTGCCACCCAGGGATACCCCTTATGCACGGATTGCTTCGCACCAGCTGCTGCCTGCTTGCGCTTGGTCTGTACAGCGCCCTGCCCGCTGCCAGCATCTATCGCTGCGCGGACTCACAAGGCCATGTCAGCTTTTCCGACCAGGCCTGCCCACCGGGAGCCGCACAGAAGGCCCTCTCACCACAGGTCAACAGCCTGCCGCCTCCTGCGTCCGCTGCACCTGATCGCCGCACCAGCCAGCCTGGCCTGGTCATCGGTAGCAGCCCATCGGAGAGCCCGTGCGGTGTGTCACTCACCAGCCAACAAAAACGCACCGCACGGATTCGTGAGCAGGTTCTGGCCGGAATGAATCAGCAGGACATCGAGAGCACTTTTGGCACGCCGGAAAAGATCACCAGGAACAACAACCACACGCGCTATCACTACCGTGATGCCAAGGGCAACACTCGACAGGTCGAGTTTGACGAGAAGGGCTGCGTAAAAGCCAAACCCTGAAAAGCAAAAAGCCCGCATTTCTGCGGGCTTCTTGTGTGTGGCGGACTCAGGAGGATTCGAACCTCCGACCGCTCGGTTCGTAGCCGAGTA
>CAYPFO010000083.1:0-11265 GCA_964410065.1 uncultured Pseudomonas sp. | reverse complement strand
AATCCAGCGGCGGCTGGGCGCGCGGGTAGTCGCCGTCGTTCATGCCCAGCAGGCACACCAGGCGGAAGGGAATCGCACGCATCGGCATCAGCGTGCAGAAATTCACCGCGCCGCTCAAAAACCGCTGGCCGAGGCTGGGCTGGTCGAGGCTGCCCAGCCAGGCTTCGCGCACCACACTGAGTGGCAATACCTCGGCAAGCGCCGCGTTGCGACATTGTTCCAGCCAGTCTTCCAGGCTCTGCAGTAACTGGCCGTGCAGCAGCTGGTCGTGATCGCTGACCGGCAGGAAGAACACTTCCAGCAAGGCGCGCAGCCGCTCGCCCCACTGCGCCGGCGTGGCCGGGCGGGCCAATTCGGTATAGGCCAGGCGCAGGCGATCGAGCAGCTCCACCAGCGGGCCGAGCAGCGCGGCGTCCAGGCCGCCGATTTCGTCGTAGGGTTCGATCTCGCCCAGCGCCGCACCTTCGCCCACCGCGTAGCCGAGCAGCATGCGGCGCAGGCCGAACAGCCAGCTGTTGTGCTCCAGGCCCGGCGGCAGGCCGAGCTGTTCGCGCTGCGCGGCGTCCAACCCCCAACGCACGCCGGCACCCTCGATCCAGCGGTGCAGCAGCGGCAGGTCAGCCTCGGCGATGGCGAAGCGCTCGCGCAGCGCCGGCACGTCGAGCAGGTCGAGAATCTCGCTGACCGCGAAACGGCTGTCCGGCAGTTCCAGCAGATGCTCAAGAGCAATCAGCAGCGGCTCGCGGCCGCGCCGGCCCTGGTCGGCGAGGGTAAACGGAATGAAGCGCGCGTCGTCACGCTCGAGCTGGCCGAACACCGCCTGAATATGCGGCGTATAGCTGTCGATGTCCGGCACCATGACGATCACGTCGCGCGGGCGCAGGCTCGTGTCGGCACTGAAACGTGCCAGCAGCTGATCATGGAGGATTTCCACCTCGCGCTGGGCGCTGTGGGCGATCTGAAAGCGCAGTGAGCGGTCGTGGGCCGGATCGACCGCCGGCCAGTGTTCACGGGTTTCCGCCAAGGGGCGCAGTTCGAGAATGTCGTCCTGCAGCTGGCCCAGCAGGCTGGCCGGCTGTTCCTCGCTGAACAGGTCGATGCGCTCAGCCGGAAACAGCGCGCGGTAATCGTCCGGGTTGTCATAGCTGTCGAGCAGGTTGATGTAGTCGCGGCCCTGCTTGCCCCAGGCGGCCAATAGCGGCTGGGCGTGCTGGTGCAGCAGTTCCGGCAGCAGCTCGGCGGGCATCTGCGCGCGACGCTGCTGGCGGCGGTACTGATGGCGCAGCAGGTCCTTGTCGGCGACGATATCGGCCCAGTGATGGCGGCAGGGGTTGTGCACGCAGAGCAGCACCTGGCTGAAACGCGCCAGTGCGCCGAGGGCTTCCAGCGCCTGGGCCGGCAGCGAGGAAATGCCGAAGACGATGACCCGGCGCGGCAGGCCGGGTGGCGCTTGGTCCAGCTCCTGCAAGCGGACGATGAACTTGCGGTGCACGCCGGCACGGCTCTGCGCCAGCCCCTCGGCACCTACATCCGTCAACAGCGCACGCCACAGTTCAGCCTGCCAGCGCTGCTCCTCGCCCAGTGGCGCGATGCTGCCGTTGGCCAGGCGCAACTGGTCGCGGCCGGCGGCCCAGTCTTCCAGCCAGTCGGCGCGGTACACCTGGTACTGGTCGAACAGGTCGGCCAGGCGCTCGGACAACTGGTGCAGCTTGCGCAAGTCGCGGTCCTGGGCCAGGAAGCGCGCCAGCGGGGCGAAGGCCTCGCCGTCCAGCAACTGCGGCAGCAGGCGCATCAGCCGCCAGGTCAGCGGCCCCTTGTCGACCAGCGAGACGCGGGGAATCTGCTCGCGCCCCAGCACACTGCGATAGGCCTGCCAGAGAAAACTGGCCGGCAACTGCACGTCGATGGCCGCGGCAATCCCGCAGCCACCGCCGCCATCCTCGTCGGGCTGCTCGGCCAGCGCTTGCTTGAGCCACTGCGCCACACCGTTGCTGTGCACCAGCACCACCTCGTTTTCCAGCGGACGCAGCGGATAACGGCGCATCCACACCACCGCCAGGTCGCGCAGCTCGTCCAGGCGATTGCCGTGGACGATCATGAAACCGGGGGTCAGGGGCTGTTGTGCGGTCATGTGAGTTCCTTCATCCGAATGGCGCCCATGGTAGTGGGTAAGCTCAGCGCGACACACACTGGACGGACAGACAGGTAAAGTTTTCGCACAGAACGGCGAGGGTGCAGCGGGCCAAGAGGCTTCGCCGCGAGGGGAAAACGCTACAGCTCGTGTTCCTCGATCACCTTTACGGTCGCGGCCTGCAGGGCGTAGGCGGCATCGGCCAGGTCATTACTGCCGTTCTCGATGCGCAGGCGACCATCGACCCACAAGGGCGTGTAGATGTCGTCGATGGGCATGCCCTGGGGATAACGCACCAGCACGATCTGGTTCGGCGGGGGCGGCGGCACATGGATGCAGGCGCCCGGATAGGGCACCAGGAAGAACTCGATGTAGCGCCCCTGGGCATCGGTTTCCAGCGGCACCGGGTAGCCGCCAAGACGGATCTCGCGGTTGTCCAGTTCGGCCACGGTCTTGGTCGAGTACATCACCTCGGGCAAGCCGGCCGCCTGCTTGAGGCCGCCCTGGTTGCTGAAGCCACCGGCTTCAGGCGTGTTGTGCTCAATCTCGGGCATGGCCTCGAGAGCGGCCAGGTCTTCGGGCGGCAGCAGTTCCAGCCAATCCAGTTCAGCGGGGGCTGCCTGGGCGCTCAGGGGAAGGATGAACAACAGCGAAAGCAGCAAACGGCGCATGGACGGCTCAGCTCATGGGTAGCAAGGGTCGAATAATGAGGAAGGTTACCCCGCAGGAGCCAGGCCGCCGGCTCCTGCGCGGAGACGTACCTTCAGCGATTGCGCGTCACCAGTCCATAGATGACCAGCAAAATGACCGCGCCAATCACCGCGCCGATAAAGCCCGCCGCCTCTCCGGCCTCGTAGATGCCCACCGCCTGCCCGCCGTAGGTGGCCAGCAAGGCGCCACCGATACCGAGCAGGATGGTCATGATCCAACCCATGCTGTCGCTGCCAGGTTTCAGAAAGCGTGCAATCAGGCCGACGATCAATCCGATGATGATGGTTCCGATGATGCCCATGGCATTCCTCCAGGTCCGAGAGTCGTGGCACGCGCCACGCTGTATCCGACCGTCGCGTTATTAGGCAGTTCGGCAGGACTGGAAAGCAGAGCATCGTAGGAGAGGGATCATAGGCGGGTTGAGCCCAGCGATACCCATCACGCGGTGATGGGTATCGGCAGGCAATCACGCCTTGGCGATCAACGCCTCGACCTCGGCGATGCGGGCCTTGAGGGTAGTCGCGTCCGGGCAGCGCAGGGTCGCATGACCGACCTTGCGGCCCGGTTTGAAGGCCTTGCCGTAGTGGTGCAGGTGGCAATCGGCGATCTGTATCACCTGTTCGGTCGACGGAATCGAACCGAGGAAGTTGAGCATGGCGCTCTCGCCCACCTTGGCGGTCGAGCCCAGCGGCAGGCCGGCGACGGCGCGCAGATGGTTCTCGAACTGGCTGCACTCGGCGCCTTCGATGGTCCAGTGCCCGGAGTTGTGCACACGTGGCGCGATTTCGTTGGCCTTCAGGCCACCGTCCACCTCAAAGAACTCGAAGGCCAGCACGCCGACGTAGTCAAGTTTGGTCAGCACCCGGCTGATGTAATCCTCGGCCAGCCCTTGCAGCGGGTGGTCGCTGCTGGCGACGGACAGGTTGAGCACGCCGCCGACGTGGGTGTTGTGCGACAGCGGGTAGAAGCGCGTTTCGCCGTCGCGACCGCGCACGGCCACCAGCGAGACTTCGCCGTCGAACGGCACGAAACCTTCGAGTATGCAGGGCACGCTGCCCAGTTCGGCGAAGGCGCCTTGCACGTCTTCGGGCTGGCGCAGCACCTTCTGCCCCTTGCCGTCGTAGCCCAGGGTGCGGGTCTTCATCACCGCCGGCAGGCCGATGGCGGCCACGGCGGCGTCCAGGTCGGCCTGGGACTGGATGTCGGCGAACGCGGGTGTAGGGATACCCAGCTCCTTGAACATCGACTTCTCGAACCAGCGGTCACGGGCGATGCGCAGCGAATCGGCGGCCGGGTACACCGGCACGAACTGCGACAGGAAGGCCACGGTCTCGGCCGGCACGTTCTCGAACTCGAAGGTCACCAGATCGACGCTTTCGGCCATCTGGCGCAGTGCCTCGGGGTTGTCGTAGCCTGCCAGCAGGTGGGTGCCCAGCGCGCTGGCACAGGCATCCGGCGCCGGGTCGAGGAAGGTGAAGTCCATCCCCAGCGGAGTGCCCGCCAGCGCCAACATGCGGCCCAACTGACCGCCACCGATTACACCGATCTTCATGGTTCTGTCCTGTCGTTCAAGAGGGCACGGCCATCAGGCGTCGCGCGGGTCCGGGTTGTCCAGCACGGTGTTCGTCTGCTCTTCGCGGAACTGCTTGAGCGCCACGTGATACTGCGGGTGCTGATGACCGAGGATGCTCGCCGCCAACAGTGCGGCGTTGACCGCGCCGGCCTTGCCGATGGCCAGGGTGGCGACCGGCACGCCGGCCGGCATCTGCACGATGGACAGCAGCGAATCGACCCCGGAGAGCATCGAGGATTGCACCGGCACGCCGAGCACCGGCAAGTGGGTCTTGGCTGCGCACATGCCCGGCAGGTGGGCGGCGCCGCCGGCACCGGCGATGATCACCTGGAGGCCGCGCTCTTCCGCCTGCTCGGCGTACTGGAACAGCAGATCCGGCGTGCGGTGCGCCGACACCACCTTGACTTCGAAGGGAATGCCGAGCTTTTCCAGCATCTCCGTCGTGTGGCTAAGGGTGCTCCAATCGGATTTGGAACCCATGATCACGCCAACCAGTGCGCTCATCGTTGTGCCTCTTCGTTGTGCGCCGTGCGGCGCTACAAAAACCAACAAGCCACGCGCAGAAGGCGTGGCTTGTCATGTTGGGGCAAACCGACGGGCAAGCCGGTTTGAAGGCGCGGCATTATACCGGAAAGCCACGCGTGTCGTGAGTCTGGCATGACAACCACTCACTACGACGGAAGTTGCGCGCTCCGCTGCAGGAGTATCCGCGCTGGCCTGCGTATTTCGCTGGTTTTGATGGGAAACCTAATCGCTGCTGCCACCGTCCAGCTTGCGCCAGAGCAAGCGCACTGCGGCCTTGCGCACCAGCGAGCAGCGGTACAAACGGATTTCCAGCGGCAGGCGCCAGGTGTCGTCGCCGCATTCCACCAGCTCGCCGCGCTGCAGTTCGGCCGCCATGCTCAGACGCGGCACCCAGGCCACGCCCAAACCTTGCAGGGCCATGGTTTTCAGGCTGTCGGCCATCGCCGTCTCATACATCAGGGTGTAGCGCAGCTGACGCTGGCGCAGCAGGGCGTTGACCGAGCGACCGAGAAAGGCGCCGGCACTGTAGGCCAGCAGCGGCACGCTTTGCCCACTGTCCAGGCTGTACAGCGGCACACCCTGGGCATCCGCCGCACACACCGGCAGCATTTCGTTGTTGGCCAGGTGCAGCGAGGGGAAGATTTCCGGGTCCATCTGCAAGGCGGCGTCCGGGTCGTGGAAGGCCAGCATCAGGTCGCAGGTACCTTCGCGCAGAGCGTGCACGGCTTCCCCGACGTTGGTCGCCACCAGGCGGGTGCTGGGGCTCAGACCCAGTTCGCGCAGGCTAGCGATCCACTGTGGAAAAAATCCCAGGGCCAGGGAGTGGGCGGCGGCAAATTGCAGCACCTCACCTTTGGGCCCTTCCAGATGATGCAAATGGCGCAGCACTTCCCCGAGCTGCTCGACCAGGCTGCGCGCGGTAATCAAAAACAACTGTCCCGCCTCGGTCAGTTCCACCGGTGTGCGACTGCGGTTGACCAGAGTCAGCCCTAGCGTCGTTTCCAGACTGCGAATACGCCGACTGAAGGCTGGTTGGGTGACGAAGCGCTTGGCCGCTGCCTGGGAAAAACTTCGCGTGGTCGCCAGAGTGACGAAATCTTCCAGCCATTTGGTTTCCAAATTCATGTTTTTTGCGCTCCTTGTCACATGTGCGACACCTTGACGCACATGCCTGACGCCGATGCCAGAGAAAGTCACATCCACATTATGCCGTTTCGGCATGGGGCAGCGTTTAATGGCATTGGCCGCCGCACGGCTAAAGCCCTTATTCTACGGGCACTGAGGCGAGTCAAGCCTTTTTACGAGAATGTGTACCGTCATGTCCTGCACCGCATCATTTCGCGTGGAAAAAGACCTGCTGGGAACGCTTGAAGTACCTGCTGATGCCTACTACGGCATCCAGACCCTGCGAGCGGTACACAATTTTCACCTGTCCGGCGTACCACTGGCTCATTACCCGAAGCTGGTCATCGCCCTGGCCATGGTCAAGCAGGCCGCAGCCGACGCCAACCATGCACTGGGCCACCTGCCGACCGCCAAGCACTCGGCAATCAGCGCCGCCTGTGCGCAGATCATCAATGGTGAGTTCCACGAGCAGTTCGTGGTGGACATGATCCAGGGCGGTGCCGGCACCTCCACCAACATGAACGCCAACGAGGTGATCGCCAATCTGGCGCTGGAAGCCATGGGTCATGCCAAAGGCGAATACCAGTACCTGCACCCGAACAACGACGTGAACATGGCGCAGTCGACCAATGACGCCTACCCGACCGCCATCCGTCTGGGTTTGCTGCTCGGTCACGACGCCCAGTTGGTCAAGCTGGACAACCTGATTCAGGCCTTCACCGCCAAGGGCGAAGAATTCGCCGACGTGCTGAAAATGGGCCGTACCCAGTTGCAAGACGCCGTGCCGATGACCCTCGGCCAGGAGTTTCGCGCGTTCGCCACGACCCTGAGCGAAGATCTGCAGCATTACAGGTTGCTGGTCCCCGCCCTGCTCACCGAGGTCAACCTGGGTGGTACGGCGATCGGCACCGGCATCAATGCCGACCCGCGCTATCAGCAGTTGGCCGTCGCGCGCCTGGCGCAGATCAGCGGCCAGCCGCTCACCCCGGCCGCCGACCTGATCGAAGCGACCTCGGACATGGGCGCCTTCGTGCTGTTCTCCGGGATGCTCAAGCGCACCGCGGTAAAATTGTCGAAGATCTGCAACGACCTGCGCCTGCTGTCCAGCGGGCCGCGCACCGGGATCAACGAGATCAACCTGCCAGCACGTCAGCCGGGCAGCTCGATCATGCCCGGCAAGGTCAACCCGGTGATTCCTGAAGCCGTCAACCAGGTGGCCTTCGAGATCATCGGCAACGACCTGGCGCTGACCATGGCCGCCGAGGGTGGGCAATTGCAGCTCAATGTCATGGAGCCGCTGATCGCCTACAAGATTTTCGACTCGATCCGCCTGCTGACCCGGGCCATGGACATGCTGCGCGAACACTGCGTGGTGGGCATCACCGCCAATGTCGAGCGCTGCCAGATGCTGGTCGAGCAGAGCATCGGCCTGGTCACTGCACTTAACCCTTACATCGGTTACGAAAACGCCACACGCATCGCCAAGCTGGCCCTGGACAGCGGCCGTGGTGTGCTGGAGCTGGTCCGCGAGGAAGGCTTGCTGGATGAAGCCCTGCTCGCCGAAATCCTCAAGCCTGTAAACATGATCGCGCCACGCCTGGCGCCGCTGAATTAATCACAATGGAGACTCCCATGCTTCCCCCCTCGCGCGCGCGCAACGTCGTACCCATGACCAGCGCAGTACAGCCGCCAGCACGCTTCATGCCCATGCGGGGCGCCTTCACCACTCATAAGGCCTACCGCCAGGTGCACGTCAGCACATCGCAGGTTACGCCGCAGGCCTGATCCCCCAGGTTTCGCTCGGGATTCATTCCCCAAAAAGCGAGCAGTCATTCGCCTGTTCGCCCCCTCTTGCCGATCGGTCCACTGACGGGCCAGCATGCGTGCATTCACCTTGACTGGATGCCGCCATGAACCCTGACCGCGATTCCCTGCTGATCCTCTATACCGGCGGCACCATCGGCATGCAGATGAGTGCTGCGGGTCTGGCCCCAGCCTCCGGCTTTGAAGAGCGCCTGCGCGCCGAACAGGCCGCGCACCCCGAGCGTCAGTGGCCTGCCTGGCGGTTTCGCGAACTGAGCCCGCCGATCGACAGCGCCAACATCACCCAGGCTCACTGGCTGGCCATGCGTGACGCCATCGTCAGCGCGGTCGAGCGTGACGGCTGCACGGGCGTGCTGGTCCTGCACGGCACCGACACCCTGGCGTATACCGCCGCCGCCTTGAGTTTTCTGTTGCTCGGTCTGCCGGTGCCGGTGCTGTTGACCGGCTCGATGCTGCCGGCGGGCGTGGTGGGCAGTGACGCCTGGAGCAACCTGTTCGGCGCCCTGGCGCTGCTGCAACAGGGTACGGTGGCGGGCGTTCAGGTGTATTTCCACGGGCAGGCCCTGCCAGGCTCGCGCGTCGTCAAGCGCAATAGCGAGGCGTTTGACGCTTTTGCCGAGGCCATGCGCGGGCCACAAGTCGCGCCCTCGGTCAGCGTGCCGGCTGCGCTGGATTATCGGGTGGCGCGCCACGCCGTGAACCTGGCTGTGCTGCCGCTGTTCCCCGGCCTGCGCGCCGAGCACCTGCAGGCGCTCATAGACAGCGGCGTGCAAGGGCTGCTGCTGGAATGCTATGGCAGCGGCACGGGGCCGTCGGATGATCAACAGGTGCTGGCCGCGCTGCGCGAGGCCCACCAGCGTGGCGTGCTGCTGGCCGCCATCAGCCAGTGCACCGAAGGCCGCGTGTCGTTCGACACCTATGCCGCCGGCAGCCAACTGCTCGCCTGCGGCGTCATCAGTGGCGGCGCCATGACCCGCGAAGCCGCGCTGGGCAAACTGTTTGCCCTGCTCGGGGCCGGTCTTGAGCAGGCCGAATCGGAGCACTGGTTTACCCGGGATCTGTGCGGCGAAAAGGCCCAGGGTCATCTCTGACACGGCTTATCTCAGGCGCTACGACCAATGATGATGGCATAAAGACATTATTTGTGTGACATTTTCCGCGCTGGCCAGATGCCGGCACTACTGTCTACACAAAGGAAATAGAGATGTCTGCAATACGCACGTGTGCACTGCTACTGTTCGTTCTGGCGACCGCCGGGTGCTCCACCAGCACTTGGCTCAAACTGCCCGAGCAAAGCACCATTACTATCAATGAACGCTCCAAAGAGTTTTCTCAAGGCTTGGTGAAAACCCGTCCTTTCTTCTGGGATCGCGCATCCGGCGTTCCCTACCGGTTGAGCGATGCCCAAGGCGAAGTCCTGGCTGAAGGCAAATTGCGTACGCGCTTCCGAGTCGGGTCGATCTTCTGGCCACCCTACGCCGTGATTTATTGGCCGATGGGGTTTGCACAGTCGTGCTATGACTTGAGCAACGAAACGCCGGATAAATGCTCCAAAGAAGATCTGTACGCATTGAAGAAAGCCTGGCGGCAGCAGCACTGAATAATGCGATAGGCTTGTCGCGCGCTTATCCGCGCGACCGGCACTTATGGCTGCCGGGGATTCGCTCCTCTACACACCGGTGCCGTTATGCCCATCCGTGTTCCCGTCGAAATCCGCCCGGTCGGCATCGCCGACCATAATGCCTGGCTGCCGCTGTGGCAGGGGTACCAGCGCTTTTACATGACCGAGATTCCAGTCGAGGTCAGCGCCATCAACTGGCAGCGTTTTCTCGATCCCGCCGATCCGCTGCACGCCGCGCTCGCCTGGGCCGATGGCCGGGCCGTGGGGCTGGTGCATTGGCTGTACCACCGCTCCAGCTGGACCATCGGTGACTATTGCTACCTGGAAGACCTGTTCATTGCCCGCGAGCTTCGCGGTCAAGGCATTGGCCGCCAGTTGATCGAGCATGTCGAAGCCGCTGCCCGCGCCGCCGATTGCAGCAAGCTGTACTGGCTGACCCACGAAACCAACACCTCGGCCATGCGCCTCTATGCGCGGGTCGCCGAGCACAGCGGTTTCGTGCAATACGCCAAGACGTTGTAACGTCCTAGTGGCACGCGTCAATTCAGGGCGAGTCCATCCCATTACAAACGGACAAAAAAAGAGGAGCATCATGCTCCCCAAGAGGTAATCGCAAAAAAGTAGGCGGTCAGCCGATCTCGATCAGCGCCTCGCCGGGGTTGACGCGGTCGCCCTTGGCCACGTGTACGGCCTTGACGATGCCGGCGATCGGCGCCTGCACTTCGGTTTCCATCTTCATGGCTTCGGCGATCAGCAGCGGCTGGCCCGCCTTGACCGTGTCGCCTTCCTTGACCAGGACCTCAACGATGTTGCCCGGCATGTTGGTGCTGACATCGCCCGGTGCGCTGGCCTGCTTGCGCTGACCAGGAACGCCGGCCACAAAGGTGTTGAGCGGCTCGAACACCACTTCCTCAGGCATGCCGTCGATGGACAGGAAGAAATGGCGTTTGCCCTCACCCTTGACGCCCACGCCGGTAATATCCACGCGGTAGCTTTCACCGTGCACGTCGATGACGAACTCGGTCGGCACGCCTTCCTCGCTGGGGGCGGCACCCTTGCCGTTGGGAATGGGCAGCAGGGCTTCCGGCGTCAGGGTGCCGGCGGCGCGCTCTTCGAGGAACTTGCGCCCGATGTCCGGGAACATCGCAAACGTCAGCACATCTTCTTCACTCTGGGCCAGGCTGCCGATGTCCTCGCGCAAACGCGCCAGTTCAGGCTTGAGCAGGTCGGCCGGGCGCACGTCGATGAGCTCTTCGCTGCCGATTGCCTGCTGGCGCAACTGTTCGTTGATCTCCCCGGCTGCCTTGCCGTAACCGCCTTGCAGGTACAGCTTCACCTCGTTGGTGATGGTCTTGTAGCGCTCGCCGGCAAGCACGTTGAAGAACGCCTGGGTGCCGACGATCTGCGACGTCGGGGTGACCAGCGGTGGGTAGCCCAGGTCTTTGCGCACCTTGGGAATTTCCGCCATCACTTCGTCCATGCGGTGCAGCGCGCCCTGTTCCTTGAGCTGGTTGGCCAGGTTGGAAATCATTCCGCCCGGCACCTGGTTGACCTGCACACGGGTATCCACCCCGGTGAATTCGCTTTCGAACTGGTGGTACTTCTTGCGCACGGCATAGAAGTACAGGCCGATTTCCTGCAGCAGTTCCAGGTCCAGACCGGTGTCGAACTCGCTGCCCTTGAGCGCCGCGACCATCGACTCGGTGCCCGGGTGGCTGGTGCCCCAGGCCAGGCTGGAAATGGCGGTGTCGATGC
>CAYPFO010000082.1:0-11551 GCA_964410065.1 uncultured Pseudomonas sp. | reverse complement strand
CGGCCATGGCGCGGGCGGCGCTGGAGGAGGTCGGCGCGGCCCAGGTGCTGAACCACCCGCTGCAACGAATTTCCGGCGGCGAGTTGCAGCGCGTGCTGATGGCCCGCGCCCTGCTGCGCAAGCCGCAGCTGCTGGTGCTCGACGAGCCGGTGCAGGGCGTCGACGTGGCCGGTCAGGCGGCGCTGTACCGGCTGATCGGCAAGCTGCGCGAGCGCCACGGCTGCGGCGTGCTGATGGTCTCCCACGACCTGCACCTGGTGATGAGCGCCACCGATCAGGTGGTGTGCCTGAACCGCCACGTGTGCTGCTCTGGGCACCCCGAGCAGGTCAGCGGCGATCCGGCGTTCGTCGAACTGTTCGGCCAGAACGCCCGCAGTCTGGCGATCTATCACCACCAGCACGACCACACCCATGACCTGAGTGGCGGTGTGGTAATCGGCAAACCCTACCAACCCCACGTCCACGGTCCGGACTGCAAGCATTGATCCCCATGCCCGATTTTCTTATCAACGCATTGCTCGCCGGCCTGGCCCTGGCCCTGGTGGCCGGCCCGCTGGGTTCCTTCGTGGTCTGGCGGCGCATGGCCTATTTCGGCGACACCCTGTCCCATGGCGCGCTGCTTGGCGTGGCCTTGGGGCTGATCCTCAATGTCAGCCCAGCGCTGGCGGTGACCGTCGGCTGCGTGCTGCTCGCCATCTTGCTGCTGGGCTTGCAACAGCGCCAGCCGCTGGCCTCGGACACGCTGCTCGGCATCCTCGCCCACAGCACGCTGTCACTGGGGTTGGTGGCGATCAGTTTCATGGAGGTGCGCATCGATCTGATGGCCTACCTGTTCGGCGATCTGCTGGCGGTCGGCCCCACGGACCTGGCGTGGATTCTCGGCGGCAGTGCATTGGTCCTGCTGTTGCTGATCCCGCTGTGGCGGCCGCTGTTGGCCATCACCGTGCATGAGGAACTGGCCCGGGTGGAAGGCCTGCCGGTGGCGGCGATCCGCCTGGCGCTGATGCTGCTGATTGCCGTGGTGATTGCCGTGGCGATGAAGATCGTCGGCGTGCTGCTGATCACCTCGTTGCTGATCATTCCCGCCGCGGCGGCCCAACGGCATGCGCGCACACCGGAGCAGATGGCTGCCGGCGCCAGTGTGCTGGGCCTGCTGGCGGTGTGTGCCGGGTTGTCTCTGTCCTGGTACCAGGACACGCCAGCCGGGCCGTCCATCGTGGTCAGCGCCGCGGCGCTATTTCTGCTTAGCTTTGCTCTGCCCAAGCGCGCGTGACGGCGGCGCAAGGGCTGCGGTGTGACACTGCATGTTGCGCCGCAGTCAGAGGTTTCGTACTGAGAATGTATACCCGCTGAGCACCGAGGCGGCGGACCTGTTTTCGCCAGCCTATGGTGCACCGGTTAGAATCGCTTCAGCTCGCTTTATTCGAGGCTCATCCCATGCGTTTATCCGCTTCCCGCTGCCTGATCACCCTGGCGATTGTCCTGCTTGTCGGCTGCCAGAGCGCGCCCGAGCACGACAGTCAAACCGTGCTGTTCCAGCAATACCTGTCCAATAACCAGTTGAGCCTGGCCGACCAGCAATTGGCCGAGGCCGGCACCCAGGGCGTCAGTGCCGACAAGCTCGCGCCCTATGAGCGTCAGCTGGCGGATGCCTACCTGCGCCAGGGCCAGGAAGCCCTGCAGGCCGGCGACCTGAACACCGCCACCACGGCGCTGAGCCGGGCACGCAGCCTGTTGCCCGAAGCACCGGCGCTGACCGCCGGCTTGGGCGAAGCCTTGAGCAGCGACGGCCAAGCGGCCGTTGACGAGACATTGCAAGGGCGCAGCGTAGCCCTGCCCCTGCTGGATCGCGGTGATTACGCCGGTCTGCGCGCGCAATTCGACGAGCTGGCCGCCGACGCGCTGGACTGTGCCTGCACGGTGATTCTCGAGGCCCGCGGCTCCTGGCAGTCCAACAAGGCTGTCGACCTGCTGACTGCAAGCCTGAAGCAACATGCCCCGGGTGCCCAGGTGGACGTGCAGGTCAGTCACAGCCCGTCGCGTGTGCCACGGCTGGTGCTGATCTTCGACACTGCAGCCGACGCCGAGTAACGCGTCGACCGCAGGTTGTGGCCACTCCCCGGCAGGAAATTACGCCGGTACCGACTTCGCCTTGGCTTCACGGGCCCAGACCCGATGTTTGGCAATGGCGGCGATAAAATCGCCGTTCACCGCCGCCGCGTTGCTGCCCACCAGCAGGCCCTCATCCGGGTCCAGGCGCAGCGCCGCCAGCAGGTCCTTGGCGTCACCGAGCACAGCGATGGCCTTGAGGTGCTTGTAGGCTTCCAGCACGTAATGCAACGCCGTACCGTTGGTGGACATCAAGCGCACCGCGTCGCCGCCGCCGGGAATCACCACCGCATCGAATGCAATCGACGGCAAGCCGGCCATCGAGCCATCCGGGGTCAGCAGCTGTCCCGTTGCGGTAGTGACCGGGCTGGCAGAAGGCGCAATCAGCTTGACCTTGGCGCCTTCGGCCAGCAGGGCCGCCTGCATGTCCGCCACCGCTGCGCCGTCGACCCCGTTGGCAATCAGAATCGCAATCTTGCGCGACTTGATGTTGCCGGACAGCAGGTTCATCTGACTCAGCGCCGGTGATTTCCCAAGGCTGGATGGCTTGCCGGCTACGATCGCTCCAGCGGGAGGCGCGACCCCGATGGCGGCCGCCACCTGGCTGGCCAGCAGCGGGTCGATATTGGCGAGAATTTCGTTCACCTCGCGTTCGCGGATCGCCATGCGCTCCACTTTGCCCAATTCGAACGCGTACGCCTCGATGATGTGCTCCTTCTCCGGCGCACTCATGCTGTTCCAGAACAGCGTGGCTTGGGAGAAGTGATCGCCGAAGGATTCGCTGCGGTTGCGGATCTTGTGCCCCTCGATGCGCTCCGGATAACTCTCGAAGCCGGCGCCCAGCGGGCCTGGCGGGGTTTCCTTGGGCCAGCCTCCATCGATCGAATTGGGCTCGTAGGAAGCGCGGCCTTTGTGAATGGTCTGCCGGTGGAAGGCATCGCGCTGGTTGTTGTGAAACGGGCAAATCGGTCGGTTGATCGGGATCTCATGGAAATTCGGCCCGCCCAGGCGCAGCAGCTGGGTATCGGTGTAGGAAAACAGCCGGCCTTGCAGCAGCGGATCGTTGCTGAAGTCGATACCGGGCACGATATGCCCAGGGTGAAAGGCCACCTGTTCGGTTTCGGCGAAGAAGTTGTCCGGGTTGCGGTTGAGGGTCAGTTTGCCGATCGGCTGCACCGGCACCAGCTCCTCGGGAATGATCTTGGTGGGGTCGAGCAGGTCGAAGTCGAATTTATGTTCGTCGGCTTCTTCGACCACCTGCACGCCCAGTTCCCATTCCGGGTAATCACCGCTTTCGATGTCTTCCCAGAGGGCGCGGCGGTTGAAATCCGGGTCTTTACCGGCGAGCTTCTGCGCTTCGTCCCAGACCAGCGAATACACCCCGGACAGCGGTTTCCAGTGGAACTTGACGAACCGGCTGGTGCCTTCGGCATTGATCATGCGGAAGGTATGCACACCAAAGCCCTGGATGGCGCGCAGGCTCACCGGGATGGCGCGGTCGGACATGACCCACATGACCATGTGCGCGGTCTCCGGCACCAACGAGACGAAGTCCCAGAACGTATCGTGGGCCGAAGCCCCGGTGGGGATCTCGTTGTGCGGCTCGGGCTTCACCGCATGCACGAAGTCGGGAAACTTGATCGCGTCCTGAATGAAAAACACCGGCATGTTGTTGCCGACCAAGTCGAAGTTGCCTTCCTCGGTGTAAAACTTGACGGCAAAGCCGCGCACATCGCGCACCGTGTCCGCCGAGCCACGCGGCCCCTGCACGGTGGAGAAACGCACATACACGGGCGTCTGCTTGCCCGGGTCCTGCAGGAAGGCAGCCTTGCTCAGCCCGGCCTGGGACGCATAGACCTGGAAGACCCCATGCGCCGCGGTGCCGCGCGCATGCACGATGCGCTCGGGTATCCGCTCGTGGTCAAAATGCGTGATCTTCTCGCGCATGATGAAGTCTTCGAGCAGAGACGGCCCACGGTCGCCAGCTTTCAGGGTGTTCTGGTTGTCGGCGATCTTCACCCCCTGGTTGGTGGTGAGGGCCTCGCCGGTGGCATCGGAACGCAGCGGCTCGAGCGCGTCGAGTTTGGCGTTGTGGTTTTGCCGGTCCGGCGTATCGGTGCCGGCCAACTCGCTGGATTGAGTGGGGTCGGGTTGTTTGGCCATTCAGCTTCCCTCTCGGCGTTGTGCGGACTTGGCCGCTGGTAATCGTCTATAGCCGACCGGTGAGGCGTGCGGAATGTTCCTGCCCTAGGCTGCGAAGGGGTGGGTGATGGTCCGATTTATCGCCAAATAGACCTTTCAATTGCCAAGAGAACTAAAGATCACTAAGCAAACCGGCTAAACTGCGCCTCTTTTGCGTGGCGTTATGCTCATCATCCTGTACCCACAAGGTCCGCTTTCGTGATCGAGTTTCACCAAGTTTATAAAACCTACCGCGTTGAAGGCCGCGATGTGCCCGCCCTGCAGCCCATCGACCTGCGCGTCGAAGCGGGCCAGGTGTATGGCCTGATCGGCCATTCCGGCGCGGGTAAAAGCACCCTGTTGCGCCTGATCAACCGCCTGGAAGAGCCCTCCGGGGGTCGCATCCTGGTGCATGGCGTCGACGTCACGGCTCTGGATGCCGACGGCTTGCGCCGTTTTCGTCGCCAGGTCGGCATGATCTTCCAGCATTTCAACCTGCTGGCCTCCAAGACCGTCGCCGATAACGTTGCCCTGCCGCTGCGCCTGGCCGGCGAGCTGCCGGCGGCGGAGATCGAACGCAAGGTCGCCGCGCTGCTGCAGCGGGTCGGCCTCGAAGACCACGCCCGCAAGTACCCGGCGCAGCTGTCCGGCGGCCAGAAGCAACGCGTCGGCATTGCCCGCGCACTGGCCACCGACCCGAAGATTTTGCTCTGCGACGAAGCCACCAGCGCCCTTGACCCGCAAACCACCGCTCAGGTGCTGCAACTGCTCAGCGAAATCAACCGCGAGCTGGGCCTGACCATCGTGCTGATTACCCATGAAATGGACGTGATCCGCCGTGTATGCGACTGCGTGGCGGTCATGGATGGCGGGCAGATCGTCGAGCAGGGCGTGGTGGCCGATGTGTTCCTGCACCCACAACATCCCACGACCCGCCGCTTTGTGCTGGAAGACGAGCAGGTTGACGAAGGCGAGCAGCATGACGACTTCGCCCATGTGCCCGGCCGCATCCTGCGCCTGACCTTCCAGGGCGAGGCCACTTATGCCCCGTTGCTGGGCCGCGTGGCGCGCGAAACGGGCGTGGACTACAGCATCCTGTCCGGACGGATCGACCGCATCAAGGACACCCCTTATGGCCAGCTCACTCTGTCGTTGATCGGCGGCGATATCGAGACGGCCCAGGCGCGCCTGCAGGCGGCCGACGTGCATGTGGAGGTGCTGCGCTGATGGACGCGTTCTTCGTCAATATCGATTGGTACGAAATCTGGCTGGCCACTTGGGACACCCTGTTGATGCTGGGTGGCTCGCTGCTGTTCACCGTGCTGCTCGGCCTGCCGCTGGGCGTGCTGCTGTTCCTCTGCGGCCCGCGCCAGCTGTTCGACAACCGTCCACTGTATGCGCTGCTGTCCTTCGTGGTGAACGTGCTGCGCTCGCTGCCGTTCATCATTCTGCTGATCGTGATGATTCCCATCACCGTGGTGCTCACCGGCACCTCACTGGGCGTGGCCGGCGCCATCCCGCCGCTGGTGGTGGGCACCACGCCGTTCTTCGCGCGGCTGGTGGAAACCGCCCTGCGCGAGGTGGATCGCGGCATCATCGAAGCCACGCAGGCGATGGGCGCGACCACCCGGCAGATCATCCTCAACGCCTTGCTGCCCGAGGCGCGCCCGGGGATCATCGCCGCCACCACCGTCACCGCGATTACCCTGGTGTCCTACACGGCGATGGCCGGCGTGGTCGGTGCCGGCGGCCTGGGCGACCTGGCCATCCGTTTTGGCTACCAGCGCTTCCAGACCGATGTCATGGTGGTCACCGTGGTGCTGTTGCTGGTGCTGGTGCAGATCCTGCAAACCGTCGGCGACAAGCTGGTGGTGCATTTTTCCCGCAAGTGAACACCCTGCGGCGACCTCACCTGCGGAGCCGCTTCCTCATCCCGCAAAGGAGTTGAACGATGAAAAAACTGCTAGTTGCCTTCGCCGCCGTCGCGGCGTTTTCCACCCAGGCCGCCGAGACGCTGAACGTGGCGGCCACCGCCGTGCCCCACGCGGAAATTCTCGAATTCGTCAAACCGACCCTGGCCAAAGAGGGCGTGACCCTTAACGTCAAGGTATTCACCGACTACGTGCAACCCAACGTGCAGGTCGCCGAGAAGCGCCTGGACGCCAACTTCTTCCAGCACCAGCCCTACCTGGATGAGTTCAACAAGAGCCGCAAGACCACGCTGGTCAGCGTGGCCGGCGTGCACGTCGAGCCCTTCGGCGCCTACTCGCAGAAGGTCAACGACCTCGACGACCTGCCCAGCGGCGCCAACGTGGTCATCCCCAACGATGCCACCAACGGCGGTCGCGCCCTGCTGCTGCTGCAGACCGCGGGCCTGATAACGCTCAAGCCCGAGGCCGGCATCACCGCGACCCCGCGCGACATTGCAGAAAACCCGAAGAAGCTGAAGATCCGCGAACTGGAAGCCGCCACCCTGCCGCGTGTGCTCGGTCAGGTCGACCTGGCGCTGATCAACACCAACTACGCCCTGGAAGCCGGCCTGAGCCCGGCCGAAGATGCGCTGGTGATCGAGGGGAGCGAGTCGCCCTATGTGAACATCCTGGTCAGCCGCGAAGACAACAAGGACACCCCGGCCATGCAGAAACTGGCCAAGGCCCTGCACAGCGACGCGGTGAAGCAGTTTATTGAAGAGAAGTACCAGGGCGCTGTGGTACCGGCGTTCTGACGCCGCTTTGCCTGCGCCCAACGAAGCCCGCCTTGTGCGGGCTTTTTTTTTACGCTCCGGGATAAAACGTAGGGCACGGGAATTGCCTACTCTGCTTGAAGCCAACGCCCTGGAGGAAACCCCGCATGTCCCTGTCGCCCTTTCATCTGGCCATTCCGGTTCACGACCTGGCCGCCGCCCGGCATTTTTACGCTGAAGTGTTCGGCTGCACCGAAGGCCGCAGCAGCGCGCAATGGGTGGATTTCGACTTCTTTGGCCACCAGTTGGTGATCCACCAGGCACCGCAAATGCCCCATCAGGAAGCCGCTCATACCAACCCGGTGGATGGCCACGACGTGCCGGTGCCGCATTTCGGTGTGGTGTTGGGGTGGGAAGATTGGGAGCGCCTGGCCGCACGCCTCCGTGCGCACGAGGTGCGCTTTGTCATTGAACCCCACGTGCGCTTCCAGGGCCAGGTGGGCGAACAGGCCACGCTGTTTCTCCTCGACCCCTGCGGCAATGCGTTGGAGTTCAAAGCGTTCAAGGATATCGGTCAGCTGTTTGCCCGCTGACCCGAATCCATAAGCCGGCCATCAGGGTCCTTGCCACCGCGCCTCACCCTGGGATTGCCTGGCCCGGCCCAGCCAGCGCCAGGCAATCCAGCCCGCCCCCATCAAATAGACCAGTCCGCCAGGCACCCACATCAGCAGGCCGGCCAACTGCTGGTCGGCCAGATCGCGCGTGTCGCCGTACAGCGGGACGCTGGCAAAGGTCAGCAACGCACCGAGCAGCCCGGTGTGCATCAGGGTCAGCAGAATCGCCAACAGGGCCTCGGGCGTCTTGCGTGGCGGTATGCGCAGCACCGACCACCAGAACAGCCAGCCGCTGAACAGAAAGCAACCATGCTCGATGGCATGCCACCACAGGTTGTCCAGCGCCAGTTGGTAGAGCCGGGGCGTGTGCCAGATCCAGATCACCGCGCCATGCAGCAGGGCCAGGGCGGTGGGATGGCGACCGGCGCGCAGAATCAAGGTCCACAGCGATTGCCCCAGCCGGCCGGTGATGGCGCGCCATTGCGGCAAGGGTCGCGCCAGCGCCCAGAGCGGGGCGATAACCACAATAAACAGCATGTGCTGGGTCATGTGCCAGCTGGTACTGGTTTCCGCCCACTCGTCCAGCGGACCGAAGACGGCCAGCACGGCGAGCAGCATGGCGAGGTGCATGCACAGCGCCTCACCGCGGTGCGGCGTCACCCGGCGCACACCCAAGCCGTAAAGCAGCCAGGCGCTGCCCAGCAGCAGAGCGGTGAGCAGCAAGGGCAGGCGTTCCAGCAGATGCGCATCGAACACGCCATGGGCACTGGCCGGGGGCGCCAGCACCAGCAGCAGCCAGGCGTTGCGCGTCACAGGCATGGCGGTAGGCTCAGCAGGGTCAGGCCAATGAAGGCCGTGGCCAGCGCCGCCACCAGGTGCACGCCCGCAGACAAGCGCGCCACGAAACGCTGCGCCGGCGTGACAGGCGACAGTCGCCGGAAGCGCCAGGCCAGGAACAGCAGCAGCGCCAGGGTCAGCAGGGTGAACAAACCCAGCGCGGCATTCAGCCAGGTGGCGGCGCCTGCCTGGGGCGGCGGCGGGGCCAGCGCACAGCCCAGGCCTTGGCCGCCATACAAGGCAGCGAACCACAGGCTCCAGATCACCAGACCGAGCGGGATCTGCGCGGGGTTGAAGGCCGAGCGATTCATCCGCCCACGCTCCAGCCGAGGGGAAACAGCATCACCGCCAGGTAGCTGCTCCACACCACCGCCAGGTTATAAGTCCACAACTGGCCGACCACCAGCGGCTCGTACGGCGACACGGCACCGACATAGCCATACGCCACGCGCCAGGCCTGCAGACCGGTCAGCAGCGCCGCCAGCACGCAATGGATCAGGCTGTACAACAGGATCACCAGCACCAGCGCATCATGGGCCGTCGCTCGCGGGTGCAGGTCGGCGCTGAGCAACGCACCGAGCACCAGAGCCGACTGCACCAGCGCCAGCCCGCACAGCAGCGCCAGTTGTACCTGCAACCGGCGATCATCACCGTGGCGCAGGCGCTTCAGTACACGGCGCAGCCACAGCGAACCGGCACTCAGCAGGAGCGCGCTGGCCAGCAGCCAGTTGCCCTCTTGCCCCGCGCGCTCCGGAACCAACCATTCGGGCGCCACGGTCCACAGGTAGAACCAGCC
This sequence comes from uncultured Pseudomonas sp., assembly GCA_964410065.1. Taxonomy (GTDB): domain Bacteria; phylum Pseudomonadota; class Gammaproteobacteria; order Pseudomonadales; family Pseudomonadaceae; genus Serpens. The sequence goes on along the minus strand of CAYPFO010000082.1, from coordinate 2,331 downwards.
GAACAGCAGCGACAGGTACAACGCGGCGTTGGCCAGCAGCGTCACGCCCATGCCCCACAGTCCCGGCCCGTCGCAGGTGCGCGAATGCAGCGGCGGGTCGCCCGGCTGGATTTTTGCGTCCGGCGCGGCGGCGCCCGGCGCGGCATCGGGATGGGCGCCATTCACCCAGGACCAGCGCAACAGCACCAGCAAGGTGACCAGGCTGATGCCCAGCGCCAGCCAATAGCTCTTGAGCAGCAGGCTCAGGCATAACCCGGTCAGCAGCAGCGCGGTGTTGAACGGCAGCCAGGTATTGCCGGGCAGGTGCATGATCTCGCGGACCTTGCCGGTCAATGGATCGACGCCGTAGGTCTCACGTCGGCCATGGTCGATGACCGTCAGCCCGTGTTCGCCGCGGGCGATGCTGTCCGGCAGTTGCGGGTCGTCCCACAGCGGGTGGCGGCTGTGAACATCCGGCAGGCTGACGAAATTGTACGGACTGGGCGGTAAGCTGGTCGCCCACTCCAGGGTATCGGCACGCCAGGGATTTTTGGGCGCGGCCAGGCCGAAGCGGTAATGCAGGAGGAGATCCAGCAGGATGGTCGCCACGCCCATGGCCATGACGAAGCTGCCGATCGACGACACCAGATTGGGCAAGTCCCAGCCCAGGCCGCTGTCGTAGGTGTACACGCGACGCGGCATGCCCATCAGCCCGGTCCAGTGCATGACCAGGAAGGTCAGGTTGAAGCCGATGAACACCAGCCAGAAACCCCAGCGGCCGAGGCGCTCCGACGGCATGCGCCCGGAAAAATGCGGCAACCAGTAATACAGCCCGGCCATCAGCGGGAAGAACATGCCACCCACCAGCACGTAGTGCATGTGGGCGACCACGAAATGGGTGTCGTGCACCTGCCAGTTGAAGGGCACCAGGGCGAGCATCACCCCGGTCAGCCCGCCCGCCACAAAGACGATCAGAAACCCCACCAGCCAGAGCATCGGCACCCGGTACAGCGGCTTGCCCAGCCACAGCGTGGCGATCCAGGCGAACACCTGCACGCCGGTGGGAATCGCCACCAGCATGCTGGCCGCCGAGAAGAACGCCAGGGCCAGTTGCGGGATGCCGACGGTGAACATGTGGTGCACCCACAGACCGAAGCTCAGAAAACCGGTGGTCAGCACCCCAAGCACCACCCAGCGGTAGCCCACCAGCGGCCGCTGGCAGAACACCGGCAGCAGGGTGGAGACAATGCCCGCGCCGGGCAAAAAGATGATGTACACCTCGGGATGGCCGAACAGCCAGAACAGGTGCTGCCACAGCAAGGGATCGCCGCCGCGCGCCACATCGAAGAACGGCAAACCGGCGGCGCGCTCCAGCTCCAGCAGAATGCTGCCGAGAATCAACGGCGGAAAGCCGAACACGATCATCAAGGCCATGACCAGGATGTACCAGGCGTAGATCGGCATCTGGTGCAGGGCCATGCCATTGGCGCGGGTGCGCAGGATCGACACCACCAGCTCGACGCCGGCGCTGACCGCGGAAATCTCCACGAAGGTGATGCCCAGCAGCCAGAAGTCCGAATTCATGCCCGGCGTATGCGCCGCGCTGGACAGCGGCGTGTACATGAACCAGCCGGCCTTGGGCGCCAGATCCAGGAACAGGCTGACGCACAGGACGACGCCGCCGAACAGGTAGCAGAAATACCCGAGCGCCGAGAGACGAGGGAAGGCCAGGTCGCGGGCACCGAGCATCTTGGGGATCAGATACACCGCCAGGCCTTCCATCATCGGCACGGCGAACAGGAACATCATCACCGTGCCGTGCATGGTGAACACCTGGTTGTAGACGTCCGGCTCCATCAGCACGTAGCCCGGTACGGCCAGCTGGGCGCGGATCAGCATGGCCAGCAGCCCGCCGAACAGAAAGAACACCGCGCCGGTAACCAGAAAACGCAGGCCGATGGTGGTGTGGTTGACCACGGTCAGCGCCCGCCAACCGCGCGGGCTGCCCCACACGGCATTGAACTGGTCGTGCAGTTGCGCCGGATCGGTGGCCGGCGCGGCGGTTTCGCGGGTCGGGTTCATGGCGCGAGGGTCTCCAGCCAGACGGCGATGGCATCCAGGTCGGCATCGTCCACGACGTCATGAGTCGGCATGCCATTGCCGGGTTTCAGCCGCTGATGTTCACGCAGCCAGCGGCGCAACCCCTCGGCATCATTGGCGATCACCCCCGCACCGAGCGTGGGCCGCGAGGCGAGGTCGCTCAGGTCCGGGGCGCGCTGCCCCTCGGTAATGCCCGCCACGCGGTGACACAGGGCGCAGCGGCTGGCGAAAACCTCGCCGGCCGCGCCCGGC
>CAYPFO010000081.1:0-11694 GCA_964410065.1 uncultured Pseudomonas sp. | reverse complement strand
CCTGGTATTCGCCAAGCAGTACATCGTGCAGTGCGAAGAGCGCCACGGCATCGATGCGGTGGAAGACCTGCTGGACTCCTGCCACGCGCTGATGAACTACGGTGTCGACCGCTACAAGCGGCCTTACCCGATCTCCGCGGAAGAAGAACGCCTGCGCCAAAAAAGTCGCGAAGAGCATATCCAGAAGCAGCTCAACGACCTGTGGCGCACCATTCCCAAGAGCGCCGACAAGGACAAACGCAAGGACGACAACAAGCGCTTCCCCGCCGAGCCCCAGGAAAACATCCTGTATTTCATCGAGAAGCACGCGCCGCTGCTCGAACCCTGGCAGCGCGAGATCGTGCGCATCGTGCGCAAGGTCGCGCAGTACTTCTATCCCCAGCGGCAAACACAGGTCATGAACGAAGGCTGGGCCTCGTTCTGGCATTACACCCTGATGAACAGCCTATATGACGAAGGCCTGGTCACCGATGGCTTCATGCTTGAATTTCTCCAGGCCCACAGCAGCGTGATCTACCAACCGGCCTTCGACAGTCCGTACTACAGCGGGATCAACCCCTACACCCTGGGCTTTTCCATCTACCGCGACTTGCGGCGCATCTGTGAAGCCCCCACGGCGGAAGACCGCCAATGGTTCCCTGACTATGCCGGCAGCGACTGGCTGGAAACCCTCAAGTTCGCCATGGCCAACTTCAAGGATGAAAGCTTCATCCTGCAGTTCCTGTCACCCAAGGTAATACGTGACCTCAAGCTGTTCAGCGTATTGGACGACGATCAGAAAGACGAATTGCTGGTGCCGGCCATCCACGACGATGTCGGTTACCAGGCGATCCGCGAGCAACTGGCCGCCCAGTACAACCTCGGTAACCGTGAGCCGAACATCCAGGTGTGGAATGTCGACCGGCGCGGCGACCGTTCACTGACCCTGCGTCATCAGCAACACGAGCGAAAACCACTGGGCACCTCGACCCATGAAGTGCTCAAGCACCTGCACCGCCTGTGGGGGTTCGACGTGCACCTGGATACGGTGCGCGGTGACAAGATCATTCACAGCCAGCATGTTCCTTCCCACAGTGGTGGTGGCGAAGGTGGCGAGGACGATTATCCGCACCTGGACCTTGCTCTGCCCCCGATCTGAATCTGCTTCAGGCACTGGAGGCTTGCCATGCGCACTTGTCTCACACTCACGACCAGCCTGCTGCTGATCGCCTGCAGTACAGCAGAAACGCCACCCCCCGTAGAGGTTCTCCACCGCGCTGCCGACTTCGGCACCGTACATGACTACCAATTGGTGGCCCCGGATCAGGCCATCAATGAGGAACTGCCCTATCCCGCCGGTTACCCGTTGCTTGCCAAGAGTCTGCGCGAAGGCTTTGCCGAGCGTGGTTATCAGGAAACCCGCGAGGGCACCTTGCAGGTGTATTACTGGTTGGCGATTCGCGAATCCCCGCTGGACTATCACGTCGACATGCCACCGCCCAACCTGCTGGGTCCTTACCAGGCGATCCATCGTTTTACGGAAGAAACCGGCACGTTGCGCCTGCGCATCACCGATGCCGAGGGCAAGGTGCTCTGGGAAGGGATCACCCGCACCGGGCTGAGCCCGACACATCAGCGCAACGAGCTGCTCAAGCACGCCGTAGACGCCCTGCTTGAGGAAATACCGCCCGCCCGGTGATCGTCCCGATCCGCGCCGGCTGTTATTCTGCGCGGCCACGGAGGTGACGATGCAAATCTACAAAGTTGGTGGTGCGGTACGCGATCGCCTGCTCGACAGGCCGGTAACCGAGGTCGATTGGGTGGTGGTGGGCGCAACCGCTGAACAGATGGGCGAACTGGGCTATCGCCCGGTCGGCGCAGACTTTCCGGTATTCCTGCACCCGCATACCGGCGAGGAATATGCCCTGGCGCGCACCGAGCGCAAAAGCGGGCGTGGCTATGGCGGATTTACCTTCCATGCCAGCCCGGATGTCACGCTGGAAGATGATCTGATTCGCCGCGACCTGACCATCAACGCCATGGCCGAGGACGAGCACGGCCAGCTCTATGACCCTTACGGCGGTCAGCGTGATCTCGCCGCGCGCCTGCTGCGCCACGTATCCCCAGCCTTTGCCGAAGACCCATTGCGCGTACTGCGCGTGGCGCGTTTTGCCGCCCGTTACGCCCCCTTGGGTTTTACCGTCGCCCCGGAAACGTTGGCTTTGATGCGTCAGCTCAGCGAATCGGGCGAGTTGCGCGCACTCACCCCCGAACGCAGCTGGAAGGAAATTTCACGCGCCTTGCTGGAGCCCCGTCCGGACGTGTTCGTTCAGGTGCTGCGTGACTGTGGCGCGCTGGCTGAGCTGCTGCCGGAAATCGACGTCCTGTTCGGCGTACCGCAAACGGCTGTGCATCATCCGGAGATCGACACGGGCGACCATGTACTGCGCGTGCTGCAACAGTGCGCGGAGCATCAGCAACCGCTGACGGTGCGCTGGGCCTGCCTGCTGCATGACGTCGGCAAGGGCCTGACGCCCAAGGCCGAATGGCCGCGGCATATTGCTCACGAAAACAAGGGCTATCGGCTGATCAAGGCCATCAACGAGCGCTGCAAGGTGCCCAGAGACTGCGCCGAACTGGCCTTACTGGTGGGCGAATACCACACACACAGCCATCGAGCCATTGAGCTGCGGCCCAACACGCTGCTGGAATTACTCCAGCGCTTCGATGTCTTTCGTCGCCCTCAGCGCTTTGAAGAGTTCATCGCCGCCAGCGAAATGGATGCACGCGGCCGGCTCGGATTGGAACAGCGCGAATATCCCCAAGCCGCTTATTTGCGCGGCGCCGCCGCCTGCGCGCGGGCCGTGGCGATCCAGCCGCTGCTGGAACAAGGCCTGAAAGGCGCGGAACTAGGCGAAGCCTTGCAACAGGAACGGCTCAAGGCGCTCAAGCGTTACAAACAGGATTACGCCGAAGCGCTGAAGAATGGCGCTGAAACACAGCCATAGGAGGTGAAAAAGCGACGGTGAGTAGCATGGGTTGAGGCGCGACCAGGTGACATTCAGGTTCACCCGGTGGCATCACGCCGAAACCCATCAAGGCCAATGCACGATGGGTATCGCTACGCTCAACGCCACCTTACGGGGCAGACGGCGCCGGATAGGCCTGCAGCAAGTCCACCGGAGTCAATTCACTTCCCCGCCACTGGAAGGGCACCGGCCAGAGCTGTTGATCGATGCGCGCCTCGCGCCACAATTCGGCAAAGGTCTTGCCCACACCGGGATGCCGTGTCTGCGGCTCCAGCAGCGCCAGCGGCCAGAGCACGAACGCATTCTTGAGAATTTCGGCGCGCGGCAGGATCAGGCCATGGAAATTGCCGACCAGCTCGTCGTACAGCAGCACGTCGATATCCAGTGGCAGCCCCTTGCGATCCGGGGCGTAACGGCCATTATCGGCCTCGATGAACTTCAGCTTGCGATCCAGCTCGCCGAGCGGCAGGTCGGTCGTGCCGCTGACCGCCAGGTTGTAGAACGGCCCGCTTTTAATGCCCACCGGCAAACTCTCGAACACAGGCGAACAGTGCAGCTCGCCCAGTAGCTCGCTCAGCGCCTCAAGCCCGGCGTGCAGGTGCTCGACACGCTGAATGTTGCTGCCCAGGCCGAGCACGACGCGACTTACAGACATCCGCGCACGATCTCCACGCCAACACCCGTGGCCGCCGGCACCGCGCCGGGCTTGGTCACCTTCAGGCGCAGCCCGGGAATCTGGAACTCCTCCATCAACACCGCGGCCAGACGCTCGGCAAAGGTTTCCACCAACTGGAATTGCGCCTGGCTGGCAAAGTCTTGAATGCGCGCGGACACCGCCGCGTAGTCGAGGGCATGGCTCAGATCATCGCTGGCAGCCGCCGCGCGGATATCCCAGGCAAAGGTCAAATCCAGACGCAGGCATTGGCGAATGCCACGCTCCCAGTCGTACACACCGATGACGGTGTCTACGTCCAGACCTTCGATAAATATTCTGTCCAACTTGCTTCATCTCCGCCGCACGACAAGGGCGCGACACCCCGTTAGAATCGGGACACTCTCGCCCCGGATTGGCTACCCATGTTCTGGCTGCTGACGCTTCTCGCCTACCTGCTCGGCTCCCTGTCCTTCGCTATCCTGCTCAGCCGGCTGTTCAACGGCCCCGACCCGCGCACCAGCGGCTCAGGCAATCCGGGCGCAACCAACATGCTACGCGTGGCCGGCTGGCGCCTGGCGGCCGTCACCCTACTCGGCGACCTGCTCAAGGGCTATCTGCCCGTGCTGATCGCCTACCTGGCCGGTCTTTCGGCCCAACAGCAGGCTTGGGTCGGTCTTGCCGCAGTGTTGGGCCACCTGTATCCACTGTATTTTCGTTTTCGCGGCGGCAAGGGCGTGGCCACTGCGGCGGGCCTGCTAATCGGCATCTTCCCACCCGCCGCCCTGCTCGCCGTCACCGCCTGGCTGCTGGTGTTCCTGCTGACTCGCACCAGCTCGCTGGCCTCATTGATTGCTACGCCCTTGATCCTGCCTTTGCTGGCCTGGCAGCACCCGGCGGTGTTGCTGCCCATCAGCATGCTCACCGTGCTGATCGTTTGGCGCCACCGCAGCAATTTGCAGGACCTGCTCGCCAAACGCGAACGGCATTTCTAACAGGCCGTTGAAAAACGTAGGCGAGGCAGGCAAGACAAGGCAAAAACAGGCGAGGCAGCGGAGTTTAGGCGTTCTAAATGAGCATTCCGAGCCTGTTTTTAACGCAGTATTGCCAACGCAGGTAGTTTTTCAACGGCCTGCTAAGCCGACACAGCAGCAAAGGTTGGCACGAACCCTCTCAGCCGCACGCCTGGCGTAATGTTTCAGACCGCCGGCAACTGCTCCATCGGCCAGCGCGCCCGCACGGAAATTGCCGGGCCATCACGCTGACCGGCCAGCAAGCGCTGGCAGCCCGCGTAGGCAATCATCGCGCCGTTATCGGTGCAAAAGCGCGGTCGGGCGTAGAACACCTGACCGTTCATGCCGCCCAGCATTTTTTCCAGCGACTGGCGCAGCGCCTGGTTGGCACTGACACCGCCAGCGATCACCAGCGACTTCAGCCCCGTCTGCTTGAGCGCCCGCTTGCACTTGATGGTCAGCGTGTCGACCACCGCCTGCTGGAACGCCAGGGCCACATCGCAACGGCTCTGCTCGCTGTCGTCGCCCGTGGCCTGGCACTGTTGCCAGGTGTTCAGAGAAAAGGTTTTCAGGCCACTGAAGCTGAAATCCAGGCCGGGCCGATCGGTCATCGGACGCGGGAAGACGAAACGCCCAGGCGTGCCCTGCTCGGCCAGACGGGCAATTTCCGGACCGCCCGGATAAGGCAGCCCCATCATCTTGGCGGTCTTGTCGAAGGCTTCGCCGGCGGCGTCGTCCAGCGACTCGCCGAGCAACTGATAACGGCCGATACCGTCGACGCGCACCAGCTGCGTATGGCCACCGGATACCAACAATGCGACGAACGGAAAGGCCGGCGGATGCTCTTCCAGCATCGGCGCCAGTAAATGACCTTCCATATGGTGCACCCCGACCGCCGGGATGCCCCAGGCAAACGCCAAGGCCTGGGCGCAGGAGGCGCCGACCAGCAAGGCGCCGACCAGTCCTGGGCCCGCCGTGTAACAGATCGCATCGATTTCATTCGGCGCGCAGTCGGCCTCGTCCATCACTTGTCGAATCAGCGGCAGCATGCGCTTGACGTGATCGCGAGAGGCCAGCTCGGGCACCACACCGCCAAACACGCGGTGTTGCTCGATCTGACTGAACAGCGCATCGGCCAGCAGCCCCTTTTCACTGTCGTAAAGGGCGACGCCGGTTTCGTCACAAGAGGTTTCCAGTCCCAGCACACGCATGGGCAAAAGCAATCCAGCTAGGCAATTTTGAAGCGCCGCATGATAAACTCCGCACTTCGCCCCGGCCAGCGCTTTTCGATTCAAGGGCTTTGCATTCCGGGCGCCGAACCGTTAACATCCGCAACCCTTGAAAACCGACGTCCTCCTGTGCCGATTGCCCGGAGTGCGTTCACCCCCGGTAATTAATTGAAGGTACGACCTGGATGCCCGCCGTCAAAGTTAAAGAGAACGAACCCTTCGACGTAGCTCTGCGTCGCTTCAAGCGCTCTTGCGAAAAAGCCGGCGTGCTCGCCGAAGTTCGCAGCCGCGAGTTTTACGAGAAGCCGACTTGGGAGCGCAAGCGCAAGGCTGCAGCAGCAGTCAAGCGTCACGCCAAGAAAGTGCAGCGCGAACAGCGCCGTCGCGAGCGCCTGTACTAAGTTACAGCTGCAGCGCGACACCGCAACGCCCGGCCAACGCCGGGCGTTGGCATTTCAAGCGCCACATCCTCCGCTTCGCAGTCTTGCGAATGGCGGAGCGTTTTCGTTTCCGTCTTCTGACTCCAGAGGCGTATGCTGAGAAACCATGGCCGGCTTGATTCCCCAGTCCTTCATCGATGACCTGCTGAACCGCTCCGACATTGTCGAGGTGGTGAGTTCGCGCATCCAGCTGAAAAAGACCGGCAAGAACTACAGCGCCTGCTGCCCGTTTCACAAGGAAAAGACACCGTCCTTTACGGTCAGCCCGGATAAGCAGTTTTACTACTGCTTCGGCTGCGGCGCCGGCGGCAACGCGCTTGGCTTTGTCATGGACCACGACAACCTGGACTTTCCCCAGGCCGTCGAGGATCTGGCCAAGCGCGCCGGCATGGATGTGCCCCGCGAGGAAGGCGGCCGCGGCCAGAAACCCCGCCAACCCACCGACTCGCCGCTTTATCCGCTGCTGCATGCCGCCTCGGAATTCTATCGCCAGGCGCTGAAAAGCCATCCCGCGCGCCAGGCGGCAGTGAGCTACCTGAAGAAGCGTGGCCTGTCCGGGCTGATCGCCCGCGACTTTGCCCTGGGTTTCGCCCCACCGGGATGGGACAGCCTGCTCAAGCACATGGGCAGCGACCCGCTGCAGCAAAAGGCGATGATCGATGCCGGCCTGCTGATCGAAAACACCGAATCCGGCAAACGCTACGACCGCTTTCGCGACCGCATCATCTTCCCAATCCGCGACAGCCGCGGCCGCGTGATCGCCTTTGGCGGCCGGGTACTGGGCGACGACAAGCCCAAATACCTCAACTCCCCGGAAACCCCGGTGTTTCACAAGGGCCAGGAGCTGTACGGCCTGTATGAGGCGCGCAAGCACAACCGCAACCTCGACGAAGTCATGATCGTCGAAGGCTACATGGATGTCATCGCCCTCGCCCAGCAAGGCCTGCGCAACGCGGTCGCCACCTTGGGCACCGCCACCAGCGAAGAGCACCTCAAGCGCCTGTTCCGTCTGGTGCCCAGCGTGCTGTTCTGCTTCGATGGCGATGCCGCCGGGCGCAAGGCGGCCTGGCGCGCCTTGGAATCCACCTTGCCCAGCCTGCAAGACGGCCGGCGCGCGCGCTTTTTGTTCCTGCCCGAAGGCGAAGACCCGGACACCCTGGTTCGCGCCGAAGGCACCGAGGCGTTCCAGGCTCGCATCCACCAGCAAGCCCAACCCCTGGCGGATTATTTTTTTGAACAACTCAGCCAGGAAGCCGACCCGCGCTCCCTGGAAGGCAAGGCTCACCTGGCCACGCTCGCCGCACCGCTGATCGAAAAGATTCCCGGCGCCAACCTGCGCGCCTTGATGCGCCAGCGCCTGACGCAAATCACCGGCCTGAGCGGCGAAGCCATACCCCAGGCGCCCGCCACGTCCAGCGCCACGCATAGCGAGTATCCGCCCTACAGCGAAGACGCCTATTACCAGGCCGCACCCGCTTATGACGATTACGAAACCGCGTCGCCCGCCCCCACCTTTGAACGCCCGCACCAAGCCAAAGGCGAGTGGAAAAAGGACGGCAAACGCTGGGAGAAAAAAGGCGCGCGTGACTTCCAGCCGCGCGCGCCGCGCACCGCAGTAAGTGTCGAGCCGCCCAACCTGAGCGCGCTACGCACCTTGTTGCATCACCCCGAACTGGCCCAGAAGGTCGAGGAGGCCAATACCTTCGCCGCCGAAGACGATACCTACGCGCAACTGCTCGTCGCGCTGATCGAAGCCCTGCAGAAAAACCCCACCCTGCGCACCTTGCAACTCATCGCCCGCTGGCATGGCACCGAGCAAGGTCGCCTGCTGCGTGCCTTGGCAGAAAAGGAGTGGCTGATTTCCGCAGACAACCTTGAACAACAATTTTTCGACACTATAACTAGGTTAACGGCCCGCCAGCGGGAGCGTTGCCTTGAACAACTCCTGCAAAAAGCACGTCTAACCGAGTTGAACGCAGCTGAAAAAGACCAGTTACGCGAGCTGCTCAGCCGCGATGCCGGTATGTCCACACGCACATCTGGCGCGCGTGGTCAATAATCGGCTATAATCCTCGGCTTATTTTTAGCCCGCCAGACCGTCAGTGGATAGGGTGTTATGTCCGTAAAAGCGCAACAGCAATCTCGTTTGAAAGAGTTGATCGCCCGTGGTCGTGAGCAGGGATACCTGACTTACGCTGAGGTCAATGACCACCTGCCGGAGGATATTTCCGATCCGGAACAGGTGGAAGACATCATCCGCATGATCAACGACATGGGTATCAACGTATTCGAGACTGCCCCGGATGCGGATGCCCTGTTGTTGGCCGAAGGCGACACCGACGAAGCCGCGGCTGAAGAAGCCGCAGCGGCACTTGCCGCCGTGGAAACCGACATCGGTCGCACCACGGACCCCGTGCGCATGTACATGCGCGAAATGGGTACCGTTGAGCTGCTGACCCGCGAAGGCGAAATCGAAATCGCCAAGCGCATCGAGGAAGGTATCCGCGAAGTCATGGTCGCCATGGCTCACTTCCCCGGCATCGTTGATGGCATTCTCTCCGAATACCAACGCGTCAGCACCGAAGGCGGTCGTCTGACCGATGTCTTCAACGGCTACATCGACCCGGACGATGGCACTGTGCCCGCCGAGGAAGTCGCGCCGGTCATCGCCAAGCCCGCCGCGCCTGCCGCAAAGGACAAGGACGACGAGGAAGAGGAAGAAACCGAGACCGAGGAAGCCGAAGAAGAAGGTGATGGCGGCCCGGACCCGGAAGAAGCTCTGCGCCGTTTCACGGCCATCGCCGACCAACTGGAAGTTGCCAACAAGGCCCTGAAGAAGCACGGCCGTGGCAGCAAGCAGGCCACTGCCGAGCTGGAAGCCTTGGGCATCTTGTTCATGCCGATCAAGCTCGTACCCAAGCAGTACGATCCCTTGGTCGAGACCGTGCGCGGCGCCCTGTACCGCATACGCCAGCAAGAACGCGCCATCATGCAGCTGTGCGTGCGTGACGCCCGCATGCCGCGTGCCGACTTCCTCAAGCTGTTCCCGCACAACGAAGTCGACCTGACCTGGAGCGAGGGCTTGGCCAAGGGCAAGGCGAAATACGCCGAAGCCATTGGCAACCTGCAGGACGACATCAAGCGCAACCAGCAAAAGCTGATCGATCTTGAAAACGAAGTCGGCCTGACGATTGCCGAGATTAAGGACATCAACCGCAGCATGTCCATCGGCGAGGCCAAGGCCCGTCGCGCCAAGAAGGAAATGGTCGAGGCCAACCTGCGCCTGGTGATCTCGATTGCCAAGAAGTACACCAACCGCGGCCTGCAATTCCTCGACCTGATCCAGGAAGGCAACATCGGCCTGATGAAGGCGGTGGACAAGTTCGAATACCGTCGCGGTTACAAGTTTTCGACCTACGCCACCTGGTGGATTCGCCAGGCGATCACCCGCTCGATCGCCGACCAGGCGCGCACCATCCGTATCCCGGTGCACATGATCGAGACGATCAACAAGCTCAACCGCATCTCTCGCCAGATGCTGCAGGAAATGGGCCGCGAACCCACGCCGGAAGAGCTGGGTGAGCGCATGGAAATGCCCGAGGACAAGGTCCGCAAGGTATTGAAGATCGCCAAAGAGCCGATCTCCATGGAAACCCCGATCGGTGACGACGAAGACTCGCACCTGGGCGATTTCATTGAAGACTCCGCCATGCAATCGCCGATCGACGTGGCGACCGTGGAAAGCCTCAAGGAAGCCACCCGCGACGTGCTCTCGGGCCTCACCGCCCGCGAAGCCAAGGTCCTGCGCATGCGCTTCGGCATCGACATGAATACCGACCACACCCTCGAGGAAGTTGGTAAGCAGTTCGATGTCACCCGCGAACGCATCCGTCAGATCGAGGCCAAGGCACTGCGCAAGCTGCGTCACCCGACGAGAAGCGAGCACCTGCGCTCCTTCCTCGACGAGTGATACCAAAACCCCCGGCCCAAACCGGGGGTTTTGCATTGTGGACGACGGATGGCGCATCCCCGCCGACGCCGTTATAATCGCGCCTTCCTTCTGGGGGCCTATAGCTCAGTTGGTTAGAGCAGAGGACTCATAATCCTTTGGTCCACGGTTCGAGTCCGTGTGGGCCCACCACCTTCAAAGCCGCGCACTGCGCGGCTTTGTGCTTTCTGCAGCGCAACGCTGCGAAACAGTCCTATAGTCCAAAGGTACAAATTCGGTACAGTGCCGGTACAGCCGCACGCCTTTGGAGCTCAAAAACATGGCCACGATTGTCAAAACCGAAGCCGGTACCTGGAAAGCCTTGGTGCGCAAAACTGGCTGTCCGACCAACACTAAAACCTTCCGAACCAAACGTGATGCCGAAGACTGGGCGCGCCGCACCGAAGATGAAATGGTCAGGGGCGTGTACATCCAGCGCAGCGGCTCCGAGCGCATGACCTTGGAAATGGCGCTGAAACGCTACCTCAGCGAAATCAGCCCGACCAAGAAGCCGACCACCCAGCGCGCCGAGGCCACCAAAGCCCAGCAGCTGATCAGCCACCTGGGCAAATACTCCATGGCCGACCTCTCCGCTGATATCATCGCCGGCTACCGCGACACGCGCCTGGCCTCGATCACTAATCGCGGCAAGCCCACCAGCAACAACACCGTGCGCTTGGAGCTGGCCCTGCTCAGCCACCTGTTCACCGTGGCGATTCAGGAGTGGGGCCTGGGCCTCAGCTTCAATCCGGTGCTGAACATTCGCAAACCCAGCCCCGGCGAAGGCCGTGACCGGCGCCTGTCTGCAGAAGAAGAACGCCGCCTGCTGACCGCCGTGAACAATCACAGCAACCCCATGCTTGGCTGGATCGTCCGCATCGCACTGGAAACCGGCATGCGCTCTTCCGAGATCACGACGCTTCGGCGTGATCAGGTGGACCTTGCCCGCCGCATCGTGCGGCTCGTGGAGACAAAAAACACTCTACCCCGCACGGTACCGCTGTCCAGGGCCGCTGCAGACGTCTTCCGTGAGGCTCTCCAGAACCCCATCCGCCCGATCGACACCGATCTGATCTTCTTCGGAGAACCTGGTAAGGACGGGCACCGTCGCCCCTATACCTTCAACAAGGCTTGGCTGGACATCAAGGCATCAGTCGGGTTGAAGGACTTCCGCTTCCACGACTTGAGGCATGAGGCGGTCAGCAGGTTTGTCGAGCGAGGGCTGAGCGACCAGGAAGTGGCGGCGATCAGCGGACACAAATCCATGCAGATGCTCAAGCGCTATACACACCTTCGAGCGGAGGACCTTGTTGCAAAGCTCGACCAGGTCGCTGCCTCAAAGAAGCTGTAGCCAAGCACGTCCT
>CAYPFO010000080.1:0-11947 GCA_964410065.1 uncultured Pseudomonas sp. | reverse complement strand
AAATCGGCAAGGGCTGGAGTCAGCCAGAAATACCTGACTACTTCAGACCATCCCTAAGGGCTTGATACGGCTTTTTTGAGTGGCACTGTTGCTACGTGCTTGTTGCCGAAAAGGAGTAGGTCGGACAGGGCATGCTGTTGCGCCAACACCTTCAGTGCAATGGGCAGCAGCAGGCCTGCTACCAGGCTGATCGTAAATACAGTCACGGTTGAATATATTTCCAGTCTATTTAGCAAAATCCTTGCGCCTGCCGTTCCAAAAACATGGAACAAGTACACCTCAAACGAATACTTCCCCAAAAACATCAATGGGAAGCAGTTGAATCTGTGATGGATCAAGGTGTAGATAGCGCAAAGGCCTAATGCCGACCCAAGCTTATCGACCCAGCTGCTGGGCAGACTGAGCAGATCGAGCAAATATGCCTGATGAATTATTACGAGTGTCAGTGCGCAAGCTGCTAGTAAGAATGGAAGCACACCGGTCAGCTTTTCAGGAAACCTGCAAGTGATAAGGCCTAGGAGAAAGAACGGGAGCAGGTCGAGTGCACGATAAAAACTGAATATTTTAATCGGCTCCGAAAGTAATGCCGGGACCAATAGCGAGACTAATAGAACAAGAAAAGCACCTGTGAGTGTTTTAGTGATATGAGCCTTTTCAAGAAACACTACAGCCAGAAAAATAAGCAAAATGGCTTGAAGAAACCAGAAATGGGCATATCCGTAGAAGAAAATGCCAAAGAAGTTATCCAGATCGGGCTTTTCATTGGTTCCCGGGGTAAAAGATTGCGCCACGAAGAACAGTGAAGATACAACAAGCAGCGGAACTGCAATACGGTAGGCCTTGCCTTTCAAGAACTGCTGGACAGAGCGAGAGGAGGTCACTGGCCGCAAGGCATAAACGTAGCCAGAGATCGCTGTAAAAAGGGGCATTCGTATGTAAACGAATGAGTCATAGAGGTAACGTAAAAGTGAGTCATCAGGCACTCTCATCCCTGAGTGCGCAGAACTTCCAATAACATGCCCGACGACCATCAAGATCAGCGCCAAGCCTCTGAGGGTCTCAATACGTGTTTCTTTATAGGGCTTTGTCATAAGGCAACCTTCTCCCTGTGTAACTCACGCTCGAAACCTTATGGCTATCTGTTTAAGGGGCTAACAAGAAGCCTCGCCCATGAATGAATATAACGCAGCGTGCTCTTGCCTTTAAGAAATAATACGGTGTTCCAGGAATGCCTGAGCATTTCCTTATAAACCTCAATCACCTTGTGATGAGCACCCGCTCGAGAAAACGCATCCAGAAACTCTGCATGATTAGAGAGAATGAACTGCTGCCTTTGTCGGCTCGATAGTAAACTCCCGTAGCGGCGCAGGTATATTTCCATAAAGCGGACTTTGTGCGTATACGATTTTTCTGGATGGGCAGTGATGTTGTCGCAGCCGACAAGCCGGTGATACAGAATTTCCGCCACGGTGTGGATTTCGTAGTGCTCTGCAATCTGCGTCCACAACCACCGATCTTCAGCGAAGCGTATCTCGGGGTCGAAACCACCACAATCAACAACGGCTTGGCGGTCGATCAATACCGACGATGTCCCGTTTATAACGTTGCTGTGGACGAAACTTGAAAAGTGGTTGCCATTCTTGATTTGACCGAACAGTAATTTCCTGCCATCGCTAAACAAGCTCAACCCAAAACAGTCCACGATCCCCACGTTGTGGTTGGACTTTAAAAGTGATTGGAAGAGCAGCACCTGTTTTTCCAGTTTCTCGGGAAACCAATAGTCATCGGCATCCAAGAACGCCAGTAGGGTCTCATTTGCCCTAAATACACCGGCGTTCCGTGCGGCCGAGGGCCCCTGGTTATTTTGCCGTATCAGCAGTAATTCATAGGGCAGCGAAAGACGCTCGACAATCTGTGCGCTGTTATCTGTAGAGCCATCATCGACCACAATGACGCGATCAGGCAGGTGTGTCTGCTGCGCCAGGGAATCAAGGGCTTTGCCAATCGTGGCGGAAGCGTTGAACATGGGAATGATCACGCAAACGGAAGGCTCGAATTGATCTCCCTTCATACGATAGGCCTATCTTGGGGGGATGATATCCGCATGCCCCGCTGATCAGGGGATGCACTTCTGACGGCAGGCCGGTATCGGAACGAGATGATCAGCATGCAGAAAATAAGAAACTCGGTTGAGCGGTAGTTGGGAATCACATACGCGACATAATTTGCAATGATCATCAATGCAATGATTACCAGGGCGCTGACATGGTGCTTGGTGACGTGGCTGGAGTTAATGGTCTTGTATTGTTTTAGCAAAGCATCCAAAAAAAGAGCTATCAGTGCGGTTAGCTGGATGATGCCACCGTTCAGCAGCGTTTCCTTATAACCACTATGCGCATTGCCAACGTAGCCCCAACGCTGGAGAAAGTAGTCGGCGCTGGGCGTGAACCAGAAGGCGCCGAATCCATAACCTGTTAGATAGTTCGCATCTATGGATGGGTCCAGCAGCTCCCAAATGCGGGTGCGGTCTGTAAGCGTACTGTCTCGTCCCAAGGCGGAAAGGAAAAGCTCATAGTTCGCATAGATAAAAAGGCAAATTAAGACATAGACCAAGGTGGATAGCAGGAAGACCGAGCGTGACTTGTTGATACGCAGCTTGACCAAGGTGAGAAAATACCAATAACTGGCGGCGCCAGCAAAAATCAAGACAAGCCCTGTGGCTGACTTGGCCAGGATGACCGCTACTAAAGAAAAGAACGCGCAGACGATCGCTAGCCGGTTCTGTCGATAGACATAAGGTAGCAGCAGCAGGATGGCTATTGCATTAATCCGAGCGCCAGCGTTTTTTTCAGGAAAGATTCCCTTAAATGCTCCTTGGCGAGCGCCTTCCAGTGCGAATGTGTGTTCAGGAAATACCAGAGCCAACACAAAACCCAGCAACGAGAATAGCCCTATCATGCAACCAACAGAAAAGGCTATTTGTTGAATTTTATAGTGATACACAATGAAACCTGCGAAAAAAACTGTACTCAGCAGGGCAATAAAGCGCTTGAGGCTGATCGAAGGATCATAGGACCAGAAAACAGACAAAAGCACGGTCGATAAGAAAACAAGCAATATAAGGTTTTCTTGATAGAAGCTTTTCCTTAAATATATTTTCTTCCTCAGGAAGTAATATAAAGGAACCACCAGTGTAATCAGTCCGCATACCTGGTTTACAAGATTTCCCTCACTGTCGTTCTGCAGACCTCGCAGCTTATTGCTACTGTCTAATGCCATGAAAAAATAAATGACATTCATGTAGAAAATCAGCCCGAAAAGCGCAAATGCATCACGCAATGTCGAGCGCCTTATTTCAAGGGTTCTCATCGTGCGGTTCTTCGCGAAACAGGGCAGACAGGTAAGTTTTCGCCGCGTTAGCACGCGTAAATCGAGTTGCCGCTTCTATGCGTACTTGCCGTGCCTGTTCACAGTTGTCGTGCAGGGCATGCTCAATAGCCTTGGCCATCGCCGCAGGGTCGTCGACGGGTACCAGCCTTCCCAGCCGGCTACTGTCGAGAATTTCTTCGGGCCCATAGGGGCAGCGGGTCGAGACCACCGGAACGCCCGTGGACAAGGCTTCCACCAGAACATTGGGGCTGCCCTCGAAA
The DNA here is from genome assembly GCA_964410065.1 of uncultured Pseudomonas sp. GTDB lineage: Bacteria > Pseudomonadota > Gammaproteobacteria > Pseudomonadales > Pseudomonadaceae > Serpens. Next base: position 8,297 of record CAYPFO010000080.1, on the reverse strand, counting down.
CGCGAGGACAGGACAAAACAGTCGGCTGCAGCGATTTCTGCCAATGGGGCTGGGCTATAGCCTGCCAGGTCGACTCGATCGGCAACGCCCACAGCCAGAGCATGGTTTATCAGTTGTTGCCGTAGGGAGCCTTCGCCAAAGATGACCAAGCGTACCCTGCTGTCGGTTAGCTGGGCGAGGGCAGTGATCAGTGTATCGAAACCCTTTTGCTCTGCGAGCCGGCCCACCGCAACGATGACCGGGCAGGCTTTATGCTCCAGCCAACGGTGCGCCGGCGATGGCTGTGGTGTTTGACGAAAATCGTCGTCCAACACCGGATTGTCCGCCGTAGTGACATCCCGCACACGGGCAACAGTGGTGCGCACAAGGTCCTGAGCTACGCCCTGAGATACGCAAATGACCGGGTTAGGCGACAGCCGGTACAACAACGGCGCCAGCCAATAAGACAAGCGCACACTGAATGAAGGATTGACGTACTTATCATGGGAAAAGGCATTGCGCTCGCTCACATGCTGACGGGCAAGGGTGCCTGACAAAAAAGCGGCGAGGATGGCAACGACGTTGACGTGGGTGAGGGCCGCGAGTTGGGCATCGAACCGGTGGGCCCGCAAATAGCGCGTCAAGGCGGGCAGGGCACTGGCAGTGCGGGAGCTACTCAGATGGACACGGCTGACAGTTGGAGCCAGGTGTGCGCTATTGACGCCTTCAGCAGTCAAGGTCAACAGGGTGACGTCATGCCCGCCCTCGGCAAGGGCACCCGCCAGGCGCACCATCATTTTCTCGGCGCCGCCACCTCGCAAATCCTGCAGGATGATCAGCAGTTTTTTTTTCATCGGTTCCATACCTGGTAATACGCCTGCGCTGCATGCTGGCTGCCGTATTGCTCGACCGATCTCGGGACAGGGCGTCTATCCCTGTCGCCCATGGCCAACAAGATTCCTTCCGCCAATGCCTGTGCGTCATTGGCTTTCACCAGGATGCCCAGCCGGCCGTTATCGAGCAGTTCACGTGGGCCGGTATCGCAGTCGGTAGCCAGTACCGGTGTACCCAAGGCCAGGGCTTCGATTAGAGCGGTCGGTAATCCCTCATGCCTGGAACTCAGTACAAAAAACTGGGCATGTTTGATTAGGGGATAGGGATTGCTCAGAAAACCGGTGAAGTGCACGCGATCGGCAATGTCCAGCTGAGCGGCCTGCGTGTTCAGTGCGTCACGTTCAGGTCCCGTGCCCACTAGAATCAGGTCTGGCAAGGGACTTTGGCGCAACGCCAAGGCGTAGGCGGCCAGCAGAAGATCAAAGCCCTTTTCTTCGGTAAGCCTGCCCACGGCCAGTAGGTAATTTGAGGGCAGGTGAGCGGGTAGGGTGCTAGCAGCCTTGGCCAACAGCGGTTCAGTGACTACAGCATTGGGGCAGTGATTGATGCGCCCCTTCCCCCACGGCACGCGGCGCGTGAGGCCCGCTTTGAGTCCTTGGGAAACGGTGACCACCTGACCGCGCCCCAGCAAATAGAAGGAATACAGCAGGGCGAGCAGGGTCGGGTTGAGCTGTTGTTCGGCGGTGTCGAGTGCCGCATGACGGGTATAAATCACTCGGCAATTGCAGCCAAGCGTGGCGAGCCGGGTGCAGAGATTGGCCAACTCCTTGGCGGCGATCACATGCGTGATCCGCTGTTGCCGGATGATCCTGCGCAGGGTGAATGCGGACGTGCAGATCGAGACGATTCCGCTCCCGTTGCTGCCGCCGATTTGCTTGATTTCCGCCGGGCCGGTATCCGCACAGTCGCCATTCATGATGAAAAAAACAACCTGCTGACCATCGTGGCAAAACTGGTCGGCCAACTGCCGCTGAACCCGCTCGACGCCGCCGTCGGGTTTGAAATCCTTGAATACGAACAGGATGCGCATCCTGGCCGCGGCCGGAGTGGGCTGCACGATATTGATAGCGACTTTTCGTCTGGCAATCATGGCCAGCAAGTGCATGAAGTTCCGGGGGTAATCGAATAGGTACCGCTTAATGGTGTAGGGCTCTTTGTACATGCGATAGAAAGCCCGACAGTTGAAGCGATCCACCCAGGCCGGATAAAAATAACCAGAGGTCATGGATTCCTGGCGAATGAATCCACCGCACGAAAAAGCCACGCCCGAGAAACCGTTCGCACGCGCCTGGCGAATGAAGCGTTCCTGATGCCCAGCCCCCAGGCCGACGATAAGAATGTCACTGTTAGCGTCCCGAATGTCCGCGCAAAGTCGGATGGCGTGGTGGTCGTTGAAATAACCATGGTGGTAGCCGCAAATCAGTAGAGCGGGGTACCGTATTTTTAGCTTGTCGATAAAGCGAACCAGATCCGCTGGCTGAGCACCGACGAAATAGAGGCGTTTTTGGTGCAGTTCGGCGTGCCGAAAGACCTGATGGGCAATGGAGGTGAAGTCAAAACTGACGCGGACGATTTTCTTTCCGGTTACTTTCGATAGGAAATATGACAACAGCATTCCGTCGCAGAAGAAGGTTATCGAGTCCTGCTGCGGCGATTTGAACAAGACACCGATGGAGGCAAAGTTCAAAAAAGAGAACGAGCTGGCACCGTCCAGCTGGCAATCCGAATAGCTGTCGAGAATGTCGAGTGTGAACATCTGCGCTCAGTAGATATCTTTGGAAAGCAGCGTAAAGGGCGTTTTGAGGAGAATCTTGAAATCCAGCCAGAACGACCAATGATTGATGTAGAGAAGGTCCTGATTGACGCGCTGCTGCATCTTTTCCACGGTTTCGGTCTCGCCGCGATGGCCAGTGATTTGCGCCAGGCCCGTGATTCCCGGCTTGATTCGGTGGCGAGCCATATAGGCGCGGATCTTGCCGATGTAATACAGGTTGTGCGGAACGGCATGGGGACGTGGCCCCACCAGTGCCATCTCCCCAGCCACCACGTTGAACAGCTGTGGTAATTCATCGAGCGAAGTGCGCCGCATGAAACGGCCTACGGCAGTTACGCGCTGATCGCCTCGGGTCGCTTGTTTGACCAGGTCGTCTTCATGTTCGCGCATGGTGCGGAACTTCCAGATGTTGATGACTTCGCCATTCCAGCCGTGGCGTTTCTGCTTGAACAACACCGGGCCGGGGGACGTCAGCTTGACGGCTATAGCCGCGGCGAGCAGCACAGGGCTCAAGAGCAGAATGGCGAGCACAGCCAGGCTGCGCTCCAGTATTTCCTTGCCTAGCAAGGCCCCCGGATGTGAGCTGAGGGGCGTTTCGTTGAGGTAAATGGCCGGAATGGAACCAATCTCGGCTACCGAATGATTGAGCAACAACATGCTGCCAAAGTCAGGTATCCAAACCACATCGACATGCAGGTCCAACAAGTCGATGTAAATACTTTCTATGCGCGGCATTTCATTCAACGGCAGGGCAATGTAAACGCGCCGAATATGTTGCTGCTGCAGAATGCCCCGCAGGTTCGACAGCTCTCCGAGGATCGGCAGGCCAACACCGACTTTCACATGTTCGGTGGCAATCATGCCCACCAGCGGTACTCGGTGCGGCTTGCTCAGGTTCCTCGCCAGCTCCTGCGCCAGGGGACCGGTGCCCACGATCACCGAGCGCCTTTCATTACGCAGCTTGCGGGCATGCAGCCGATTCATTACATGCAGCGGCGCGTAGCTCAGCGCCTGGGCAAGGAAGCCAAGGACGCACCAGCTGAACACCAGGTCGAGTGAATAGTGGTGCAAGGTATGGGTGACGACCGCGATGGTCAGCAGACTACCGATCAGCAAGAACCAGCCTGCAAGCAGGCGCAGCAATCCGGAGAGCAGACGGTGTCGTTTGTGATAAACCTGCAGCAGCGCATAAGCGTGCACCGAGCCGAGCAGGGTGAGTATGCCCAGAACGCGGTATTGACTGAGGATGGTGCCGTAACGGGCTTGTACCAGCAGGGTCAGCAGCAGGCACACCAACAACATGCCTACGGCCCATTGAGTCCAGAAGGTGAGTCCCCGGCGCTTGGCTATCAGAGTGCGATGTTGCGGAGCCATCGAATGTCTATCTCCACGGAAGAGGTTCCGGGTCAAATCCGCGAGGGTTGGTGAGTGATCTTTTCCGCGGCGGCCAGATAGCCATAGTTTTCGTAGTAGTAGCCGTACTTGCGCGCCTTGTTCAGGTCGATCTGGTTCAGCACGGCACCCACGATTGGCGCCTTGTCCTGCAGCTGCGTAACGCCTTTCATGACCAGCGAGACGGGCGTGTTCTCTGCACGGATGACATACATCACCGCACTGGACAGGCTGGCCAGCAGCATCGAGTCGCTGACCACCTGGGTAGGCGGAGAGTCGATGATGATTCGCTGATAGCGGTTTTGCAGGGTGCGCAGGATCTTTACCAGTCGCGGTGAAGAAAGCAGTTCCTGGGGATTGGACGGAATCGTCCCGGCCGGCAGCATGCTGACTTTGCCAATGGTTCGAATACAGTTCTCGAACCTGGCCGTGCCGGCGATCAGGTCCGCCAGCCCGGGCGCGCCCACCGGAAAATCAAAATTTCGCGCCAGGGTCGGGCTGCGCAGGTCGGCCTCGATCAGCAACACACGTTCGATATGCGCGACGGCAAAGGCCAGGTTGTTGGCCACCGTGCTTTTGCCCTCGTTCGGCACGGAGGAGGTGACCAGAATGATTTGCCGCGGCGTATCGGGATCAGCCAGCACCAGGCCGGTGCGCATATTGCGGATCGCTTCGCAGAAACGCCTGTTCTCGTTGCGTTCGAACATGTGGGAGAGCTGATGGCGGGTCTTTTTCGGCACCAGTGGAATAATGCTGAGGACCGGAATATTGAGCTTGGTCTCGATGTCCTCGGTTCTTCGGAACGTGTTGTTGAGGCCTTCGCGCAAGAAGGTCAGGGCGATACCCGTCACCGTGGCGGCCAAGGCTGCGATCAGGAGGATCAGCGGTTTGTTGGGCTTGCTCGGCATGCCCGGAGGAAGGGCCCGGTCAACCACTCGGGCATTGGCGGCATTGATGTCCGAGGTGGCCGCGGTTTCCTTCAGGCGAGTCATGAAGGTTTCGTAGAGCACGCGGTTACTGTCCACTTCGCGCTGCAGCTCACGCAAGCGGAACTCCTTGCGTGAAATCTCCTGGATCTGTTCCTTGTTGTCGGTGAACGACTGAAACAACGATTCCTCGTTGGCCTGCGCCAATTGGTAGTTGCGCTCGATTCCCGCTACGACCTGCTGAACCTGCGCCTGCAGGCTGGCCGTCGCTGCGGCCAGCTCTGTCCGGGCGGCGATCATGTTCGGATGCTTGTCGCCGTAGCGACGCGACAGCTCCTCCACCCGGGCACGGGCCTTGGCTTCTTCTGCCTTGAACTGCTGAATCAGGGGGTGCCCCAGGACTGCCGGCACGCTGGCCAGGCGCTGCAGTCCGCCAGCGCTCATGGACTGCACCTGACGGTACTGACTCTCCGCTTCGGCACGCTGCCGTCGCGCATCAATCATGCGGTTGCCGGTCATGGACAGAACGTCGGCACTGATGGTGGCCACTCCGTCCACGTCCACCAGACCTTCGCTTTCCCGATAGGCCTGCAGCCGGCTTTCAGCGCCGCGCAGCGTGTCCCGTAGTTCAGTGAGCCGTGAATCCATCCAGTCGGCTGAGGACAGCGACACGCTCATGTAGGCATCTAGCTGACTGGCGATAAAGCCTTCGGCAAGCGCATTGGCTATATCGGCGGCCAGAACAGGGTCGGGTATTTCGACGTGCACGGCCAGCAGTTGGCTCTTGTCCAGCGCTTGAACGCTGAGACTTTTCATCACGTTATGGGTAACCCGCTTGAAGATTGCCGCTTCGTCCGGTGCCTTGATGGGGTCGTCTGGGCCCGGCCGCCAATTACTCAACCAGGCCGGCACATCAACGAGGGGGGCAGGTTGCTGCCTGGGGTCGAACAGTGGGTGAGTGGTCAGGCTCAAGCTACTCACCACACGCTCGGCCAGGGCGCGTGATTTCAATAGCCCCAGTTGGGTTTGCAGGTACTCGCTGGTATTGGCGGAGGGATCGTAAAGCTGTTGGAAGTTTAGAACCTGAGGGGCTTTTTTCTCGATTAGCAGGGTGGCGGTTGCCTTGTAATAAGGCGTGAGGGTGACCAGCACCGCGGCGGTTACCAGGCACGCCATGATTACCAGAGCGGCGATGTACAGTTTTGCCTGCCACAACACGTTCCAGATTTTCATGACATCGATGATGTCGTCATCTTCGTTGGCAAATCGTGCCAAACCCCGATGATCGTCATTAAAGCCCTGGAGACTGTTCATCAAAAGAAGCCCTGCGCGATGGTGATGGTGTCGCCGGGAAGGATGGCGGTGTCGATGGTGGCTTTCTCGGCCACTCGGGTTTCGCCTAGGCCTCGCACAATGGTCACTCGTTTGAGCGAGGCCCGTTCCGTGAGGCCGCCGGCCAGCGCGATAGCCCGATCAAGCGTCAGGCCCGGCTGGTAGGGGTAACCGCCGGGTTTTTGTACCTCGCCACTGATGTAGAACTCCCGGTAGGTAATCACGCTGACCGTTACCCTGGGCTCAACTAGATAGCCATCCTTGAGCTTGTCGGTAATCAACTGCTCGATCTGGTTGGCGGTTTTGCCCCGCGCCTTTACCTGACCGATAAAGGGATACGAGAAGGTGCCCGCATCGTTGAGCCGGACCTGATCGAAACTCAAGTCGGCCTCGCCGTAGACGCTGATGCGCACCACGTCGCCGGAAGCCAATCGATATTGCGCGTCGCCATCCGCAAAGCCCGTCTGTGCTGGCACCAGGGCCAGGAAGATAAGAAGGATTCGGCTGATCATGGGCATGGATGCGGCTCCGCAAGGGGGGGCTCAAAGGCTGCCAGCAACACTGATTCTGTAAATGTTGCGCTGGTAGCGCTCGTCCGGAACGTTGGAATCGTTATCGTGATAGCGGTAACCCAGCGACACATCGAGCCAGCGCCGCGGGCTGTAGATCAGTTCCAGGCCGGCGCTGACCAGGTCGTCATCGCGGTTCTGGCCTTCGTAGACATACTCGGCCAGCCCAAGCGAGAGGTTGGTGGTCACGCGCTCGATCCATTGGTGTCGCCAGGCGAGGGAAGCACTGGTGGCCTGGATGGCATCGGAGCCATCGTCGCCTTCATCGAAGGCCCGTCGGGCTTTCAGGGTGAAGGTGGAATAGCTGCGCGGCTCCCAGTCGATACCCACTTCCCACATCGGGCTTTTCAACTCGTCGCGTTGGTCGTCCTCGAATTCTTTCCGCTCATAGCCGACGAGTACCTTGCCGGTGGTTTTGGCCGTGGCCTCCCAGGTGGCGCCAGCCAGGAGGGCGGTATTGGTACTGTTGCGCGGACTGCTGGCGAGTTTGTAGTCGTAATCGGTGTGGCGCACTTCAACCTGTGTGCGGGTATTGCCACCGAGCCGGTGAAACCAGGCGGTGCTCAGGCCAGTGGTGTCACGCTCCTTGTCGGCGTTGAGCAGGCCGCGATTGTCGTAGCGCAACTCTGAGTAGCTCGCGCCGAACTTCAAGCGATTGCGTGCGCTTTGTGCGCCGAAGGCATAGAGGCCGCGCAGCGAGCGGGTGTGAAATTTGTCGTTCTCGTTTCGTGCCGCCGTAGAGGTGGTTTCTTCAGCCTTGCGGTAGGCGGCTTCCAGGTCCAGGCGATGGCGATCGGTGAATTCCATGATGCTGTCGAGCCGCCCCAAATGATTGGTATGACTGGCTTCATCGGCGTCGTGGTAGCTGTTGTGAACACCTGCATACGTCAGGCGGTGAGCGCTGTTGCGATCTTCGGCAATCAACTGAAAACCCGGGGCTATGCGAGTAATCCAAGTGGATGCTTCGTCTGCAGCCAGTCCGCGGAAATTGTCGTCATAGGTCTCAGCAAGGCTGAGGGTGGGTATGAATTGAAAGCCCAACATGCTGATGGGTTGCGGGTCGAGCGACCAAGCTGGCGAAGGCAGTAGTACCGGCACGCTTAGCGCGAGTGCGAATCTGAGTGAGTTCATAAGCATATCCATTGCTTGAGCATCCTGTGCCGCGTGCTGACACTGCGCGCCGCTGGGCACGCTACCGCCCCAAGGTTGCTCGTCAATCCTTGAGAACGGCATCTATGAGTGTGGGGGACTGCTGCCTACGGCGGTTTTCGGCTATTGCCGGTCGGGTAAGTCGCGCTTCACTGACGAAGCCGCACCCGACTCAAAACCATGCCATCCAGCAATGCAGAAGGAAGGAGGCACTCAACAGACCGCAACGAAACGGCATCATTGCTAACCAGCCGATTAACGGTAGATTCTGATCCAACCAGG
>CAYPFO010000079.1:0-11957 GCA_964410065.1 uncultured Pseudomonas sp. | reverse complement strand
TCGTGGTGCTGATTTCCGGCAGCGGCAGCAACCTGCAGGCGCTGATCGACAGCCTCGCCGCCGGGAACACCCCGGCGCGCATCAGCGCGGTAATTTCCAACCGCGCCGATGCCTACGGCCTGACCCGTGCCGCCCAGGCGGGTATTCCCACCGCCGTTCTGGATCACAAAGCGTTCGCCGACCGCGAGGCCTTCGACACCGCGCTGATCCAGGCCATCGATGCTTTTGCACCGCACCTGGTGATCCTGGCCGGCTTCATGCGCATTCTTACCCCCGGTTTCGTGCGCCATTACCAGGGCCGCCTGTTGAATATCCACCCCTCGCTGCTACCCAAGTACAAGGGACTGGACACTCACACGCGCGTTCTAGAGGCTGGCGATGCCGAGCATGGCTGCAGCGTGCACTTCGTTACCGAGGAACTCGATGGCGGTGCACTTGTCGTACAGGCCGTAACCGCCATCGCCCCAGATGACACCGCGCAAAGCCTGGCAATGCGCGTGCATCAGCTTGAGCACCGCATCTATCCTCTGGCCATGCAGTGGTTCGCTGAGGGCCGCTTGCAACTGAACGGCGATAGCGCAATGCTGGACGGCGTGCCTCTGCCGGCGTGCGGCAAGCTAATCCGAGACTAGGAGAACTGTTCATGCATCGAGCCCTTTTGCTGGTGAGTGCCCTGCTCTGCCTGCCTGCACAGGGTTTCGAGCTGCAACCCTTTTCTGCTAGTTACACCGCTGATTTCAAGCAAGTCCCGGTCAGCGGCTCGGCCGAGCGCAGTCTCGTCCAGCAACAGGACGACACTTGGAAACTGCGCTTCAAGGCTTCCATGCTGGTCGCCAGCCTGACCGAAGACAGCACCTTTCGTGTCAGCGGTAACAGCCTCCAACCCCTGACCTACCAGTACCGCCGCAGCGGTTTGGGCAAGAGCAAGGAAATCGAGCACGACTTCGATTGGCGCACTAAACAGGTACTGGGCAGCGAACGCGGCAAACCCCTGCGCGTGCCGCTCAATCGGGGCCTGCTGGACAAATCCACCTATCAGCTCGCCCTGCAATACGACGTCGCCGACGGCAAGACCAGCATGAGCTACCAGGTTCTCGACGGCGACGACATCGAGACCTATGACTTTCGCGTCCTCGGCGAAGAAGCCGTGCGCACCCGTGCCGGTGTAGTCGATGCTCTCAAGGTGGAGCGCGTGCGCGACCCCACCAAAAGCCGCCGCAAGACCACCATGTGGTTCGCCAAGGACTGGAACTACCTGTTGGTGCGCCTGCATCAGGTGGAAACCGACGGCAAGGAATACCAGATCATGCTCAAGGCGGGCGAAGTTGACGGCCGCACGGTCAAAGGTCGCTGAACCCCTTCCATAGGCGGGCACAACCCGCCGCATAGCGCCTTCTGGAAACAGCCCGGACCGAATTACCTGCTCTCTTTGAATTTGTCCAAGGATTGACCTTTTACATGCACCTGTTAGCTCTGATTCCCCGCTGGCTCTGGCGCCTGGCGTTCGTCATCTGCCTGATCTCGGTCCTTGTCCTCTCTCTGCTCAACGAGCCCGACCCGCGCCTGAGCACTGGCTGGGACAAGGGCAACCATGTGCTGGCGTTCTGCGTGCTTACCCTACTGGGTCGTTGGTCCTTTCCACAACAGGCATTGCTGTTGGCCGTGGGCCTGTGCGCCTACGGCGTCGGCATCGAAATACTGCAAGCCCTGAGCGGCTACCGCTTCGCTGAATACGCCGACCTGATTGCTGATGGTCTGGGGATTGCGCTGGGGTTTGGGTTGTTTGCCTCGGCGAGCTGGGCGCAGCGGCGGATTGCGGCCTGAGGGCTGTGCCTGGGACAGCAGCGGACTCGTCCAGTCACAGCCATTACGCCGCTGCGGCGACCAGGCCGAGCTCCATGTAGATACCTAAGGTCACGAGCCCCCGCTTGGCCCCACCCCAGCCATGTTCCAGTCAGCCCCCGAGCGTATCGAAGCGTATCCTGGCTACCGCTCACGCCGGGAGCGGATAGCAGATAAGCGCCAGAACCCTTTTAAGCCGGTACTTGTCGTCGACTTTATTCGCGGGCCTGCCTGCGCCCGAGCCCGAAGGCACAAAGGCACCAAGGCATCCGCGACAGCCGGGTCAATGCGGGTGCGGTTGTCATGATCATTGAGTCGATAACGTTGACCATCGAAATATTCCGCAGTCACTGGCAACGGCAATCCATGCAGTTCGGAACCATGGGCGTTCCCAATGCGCAGACGACCCAGACGATTTTTGCTCCCCAAGGTTTCATGTCGCAGCCATTTCCAGCGGACAGACCTGCGGCGCGGTGTACCTCAAACGCGCAGCAAACCGCGAAAGCCCCTAGCCGCGTAATAGGATTGGGCACCGTTGTGATAAACGAATACCCGGCCATAACGGCGGTCGCCAAAAATCGCTCCGCCGAGCTTACGCACCGCATCAGGCGTCTCGATCCAGCTGGAAGTCCGCGTATCGAACTCCCCCAGTTGCTGAAGCGCCCGGTATTGCTCTTCGGTCAGCAGCGTAATGCCCATCGAAGCGGCCTTTTCAAGCGCACTGGATTGCGGCTTGTTTTCCTTGCGCGCATCCAGGGCTGCTCGGTCGAAGCAAAGGCTGCGGCGACCGGAAGGACTCTCGGCGGAGCAATCGCAAAATAGGAAGCCCCCTTTGGTGGCGTCATCCCGTCCAATCACGTCCGGCTCGCCACCGGAGTCTTCCATGGCCTGGAGTGATTCAAGGGATGCCGGCTTCAGCCTTGCTTGCACTTCAGACCAGGTAAGGTCCGGATGGCGCTGCATGTGCTGATCAAAACGGGTCTTCAGGATCTTGAGCTGCTCGGTGTCATTCATGGGCAAGGTCCTTGGGGCTCAGGGCCATCCGCTGCGCGTGCGACGCAGCCTGATGTGTCCGACAAAGACCTCCACCGGAGCCTTCTGTTCGTGGCTTTGCTTGACCGCTTATGAGAGCCGAATGTGCTCCTGCCTGAACACCAATGCCTTCAAACCACTGTCCGCATGAATATCGGGAAACTCGGGCGGGTTTTCCAGCCGCTCGACAAAGCGCAAGCTGGGCGCCTCCGCCGCCATGCCGGCGATCAGGAAGTCCGGGCTGGTGTTCGGGTCGTTTACGCACGCCAACACCGTGCCCTGCTCGGCCAGCAGCTCCGGCAAGCGGCGCAGGATTTTCTGGTAGTCCTTGCTCAGCGCGAAGCTGCCTTTCTGGAAGGACGGCGGGTCGATGATGATCAGGTCGTAAGGGCCGTATTTCTTCACCTTGCCCCAGGACTTGAACAGTTCATGGCCCAGAAAGCTCACCCGGCTCAGGTCATGGTCGTTCAGGCGATGATTGTCGCGCCCACGGCTCAAGGCCGCCTTGGCCATGTCCAGATTCACCACCTGCTCCGCGCCGCCGGCCATCGCCGCCACCGAGAAGCCGCAGGTATAGGCGAACAGATTCAGCACGCGCTTGCCTTCGGCATGCTCCCGCACCCAGCGACGGCCGTAGCGCATGTCCAGAAACAGGCCGTTGTTCTGTTTCTTGCCGATATCCAGCTTGAAACGCAGGCCGTTCTCGCTGATCAGCCATTCATCCCGCTCTTGGCCGAGCAAGAATTCCGTGGTGCTTTCCGGCAGATAACGGTGCTGCAGCAACAGCGTATGCGCCTGGCTCTGCTGCCAGGCGGGTGATGCGGTCAACGCCATCAGCATGCGCTTCAACATCTCCAGCTCGGCGACGTTCGGCTCACGGAACAGGCAAACCAACACCATGCCCTGCAACCAGTCGACGGTGACATGCTCCAGTCCCGCCCAGCAGCGTCCTCGCCCGTGGAACAAACGGCGGGTTTCTTCAGGGGCGGGATTCAGGGCAGCCAGCAGATGCTGGTGCAGGGTTTCGAGGGCGTCGGAATTCATGAGGGATCGTTCACAGAAGCAGGGCGGCGCATTTTAAACGCAATCGGCGTTACCCGTTTGGCTGCCTGCAGGGGGTTACCCTCTTGAGCCGTACGACCTCAATCAGTGCAGCAGCCGCTTGATGAGGAAATTCAACAACTCAGGCTCGTCATCCAGCTCCAGAGCCTCAACCGGCCTGGGCAGATCGCTTAGTACCGAGCGCCAGAACGCCACGGCGATTTCATCCTGGCCGTAGAAGCGCACCAGCCAGTTTTCCTCACCGCTGGTCAGCACCTGCGTCACCACAGCGCGGCCGATGCCCCGGCGGCGGTATTTTTTCAGGATAAACAGGTCCGCCAGCTCCAACGCATCCACGCCAGGCAGCTCACTGCGCTCGATCAGCAAAAAACCGGCGATAAATCCATCAACCAGCAACAACTCGGCGCTCCAGCCCGGCTCTTGCCAGTAGCGAACCAGATGCTCGTCATGGATGTAGAAGCGGCCATCCACCTCCACATCTTCCTGCTCCCAATCCGAAGACTCGTACGCATAGAACTGATACAGGTTGCGAATCAGGGGCATCTGCTCCAGATCGGTGGGCACCAATTCAAGGGTAACGTCGTTCATGACCGTACCTCGCAGGAGGACAGGCATAGCGGGACGGAACAGGCAGTCGAAGGCATGGAAATCTCAAACGTGAACGGAAGGAAAGCGCACCACGCATCAGGGTGGAACGGTGATGCGCTAACAGCACCAGTCGGATTCGGTCGCGTGGCTGATGGGCCTGAACCTACCCCGGCTGGCACTCTATTGTAATCGGAGGTAAAGCCAGCGTTTCATGAAAATGTTGTTTTGCTGGAGTTCCCGGGGTAAGCAATTCGTAAACTTCACGTTTGGTCAATTTACTCTGGTTAAAGAAGAACGCCTTCAGCTCCACGATGGTTTTTATATTTGAAGCAATTGCAATCTCTTTTTTCCGTATGTATTTCTTGAGTGCAGGCCTCAATACTTCCAAGCCTTTCTCTTCAATCATGGAAAGAGGAGAGTTCCCCTTGTCATCGCCACGCCATGGATTGGCCCCGGCATTAACCAACAATTTCATGAGTTGATAGTACCCATCAGCACTCCACCTATCCTTGGTGCAACTGGCAACCAGATGCAATTCTGTCTGGCCTGTTGCCAAATCCTTGGCATCTACTTTAGCGCCCGCCTTGATCAATGAGCCCACCATCTGCAATGCATTGGTTGGGAAGATGCTTTTGAAGGAGCTAATGGTCATTGCGATCAAACTTTTATCCGAAAACTGGTCGACATTTGCATTTGCGCCCAGCTCACACAGGTTCTTGACTGCTCCCACTTTCCCGATCTCACACGCATGCATCAAGGGCGTCTGACGCTTGCCGCTTACAGCTTCAATATCAGCTCCCGCCTCTGCAAGCAGTAATATTGAGCTATTGCTGCCCTCTACCGCCATGAAGATTGGGGTATAGCCTTCCGAATCCACCGAATTTACATTTGCACCTTCGGCAATAAGAAGCTTGACCAAATGGTGGTTACCATAGAGGCAGGCCAAGTGCAGCGCCGTCCTACCCTTAGCATTCAAAGCCTCAATGTCAGCGCCAAGGCCCAAAAGCTTCCTGAGATCAGCATTTTTCGCTTCGCTGCTGACAACGGCTCTGTGAATGGCGAAGTATCCTTCTTCATCTGGAAGGTTCACATTTTCAGTACTGTAATCCATGCAATACCTCTAATATTGTTTTTCCCATGAATCATTAACTGAGCCACGAGGAATACTTTTCTATTCCGCGCCACGATTGATGTAGAAGAACTTAAACGAACATATTGTTGCTGACCGCTCCCAGGAGCGTGATCGTCATGACGTGCCGCCCATCGAACCCTCAATGCATTTCAGTGGGCAATTCGCCACAACATTTCACAGCCGCTCAAACCGCAACCCAGCGTAACGCGTCAGCCGTTCGATAAAGCGCTCATCGAACAGGCTGGCGGGCGTCCAGAAGCCGCCTGGACGCCCGACCTTGCTGCCGTCGTTGTTGTGGTCAAGAGCGAGGCTGATGGCTGCCTGCCCGAGCATTTTGCCGGTGGAGCCGTAACCGGGATCGCGGTCGCCGGTGACCTTGACCCGCAGCGTCTGGCCGTTATCGGTTCGCCCAAAAAAGCGCATGTCGTAGCGACCCGCCAATTGCGCTTCAGGGCTTGGGCCTTCACCCGGCTTAGGCAGCAGGAAACGCTCCATCAGCCCGCGCACGGGCTTGATGACGACGCCCACCATGAACGCACCCAGGCCGACCACCATGGTAAAGGCGGCCAGGCGGCCTTTGAGGCCGGTGCCCGTTAGCACGGCTTCGTCGTAGCTGAACTGGCTGCCGTAGGCGTTGCTCGACAAGGCATTGGAGCGGTGCACCACGCGCTCGTTGACCGCGGCCATCACGAAAGGAGCCGTCCAGGCGTCAAAGTCCTGATCAAACCTGGCGGATTTGGCTGAGTGCTGACGCACGCTGAAACCGTGGTCCTGGGGACACAGGGAGTAGGGATTGGCCAGCTCCTTGCGCAACGCGGGATCGGCGGCTGCCTCCTTTACCAGATTGACCACGCTGGCCACTGTGCCACCGGAGGCTCCGCCCTTTAAGGTTTTGACGCGCATCTTGACCTGGCTGGCAGGCTGGCCCCATTGCGCCATGGCCTGTTCCTGCAGGAAGCGCACGCCCAGGTCCGAAGGCACCGAGTCGAAACCGCAGCAATGCACGATGCGCGCCCCGGACTGCCGGGCAATAGGCTCGTATTTCTCGATCATCCGCTTGATCCACTGGGTTTCCCCGGTGAGGTCGCAATAGTCCGTGCCACTTTCTGCGCACACCTTGACCAGCGGTTCGCCATACAAGGCATAGGGGCCGACGGTAGACACCACCACCCGCGTCTGCGCGCACAGGGCCTGCAACTGCGCTTCGTTGGCCGCGTCGGCCACAATGATCGGCAGCGACTGCCCTGCGGCACCCAGCGTGCGCTTGAGGTCATTGAGCTTGGCTTCGGACCGTCCGGCAATGGCCCAACGCAACTGCACGTCCTGGCCTGCAAGATGTTCGACCAGGTACTGGGTGAGGATCTGGCCGACAAAGCTGGTGGCGCCAAATACCACAAGGTCATAGTTTGGGGAGGTCATGGACGCGTCCTTACAGGCTGATTATTGTTGTGGGGGCCGATTGTTACGCCTTTCCCCTTCAACGTCCAAGAAAGTCACCAGCCAACGCCCTACCAGGGTTTTGTTTCCGTGGCGGATCGCCGGATCGCCGGATCGCCGGGCCGCCGACCTCACCTTCTCCGAGACATCTATGACCATCGAACAGATCATCGACTTCGCCACTGCCGCACCAGCCGCAGAACACTACCTGCCGGCTGCCAAAAAAATCATCTCCGGCAACCCGCAACAAA
Organism: uncultured Pseudomonas sp.; assembly: GCA_964410065.1. Lineage (GTDB taxonomy): Bacteria > Pseudomonadota > Gammaproteobacteria > Pseudomonadales > Pseudomonadaceae > Serpens. The sequence goes on along the minus strand of CAYPFO010000079.1, from coordinate 4,613 downwards.
GCGTGCGCAGCGTCTACGCCAGTCCATGCAGCCAGTTCCAGGCGGGCACCTGGAAAGGCGAACCGGGCGTATGGAAAGTCCACTACACCGAACATGAATACTGCGAGATTCTCGCTGGGCGCTCGGTCATCACCGACCAGCATGGCAACCGCAAGGAGCTTGCCCAAGGCGATCGTTTCGTGATTCCCGCCGGTTTCAACGGCACCTGGGAAGTGCTGGAAACCTGCGAGAAGGTCTATGTGATATTTGAAGCCAGCAACAACTAGAACCCATCGTCCGAAGGGCTACGCACACGCGCCTGGAGCTCAGCACGCTGTGAAGCGGGGATAATGGCGGCTATTTAGATGCTCCATCGCTTCCAGCTCAAGCGGCTCCGCCTGGTTGAAAATGGCGCGCCCCTGCGGCGGACTCGTCTGGATATAGCGCTGCGCTTTGCGGCGAATACGCTCCAGCTCCAGCAGGTTTCCGGGGGACATGTAGTCGAGTGGCGGGGTGTTCATTGATCGCTCCTTGATCAAATCCTTGTGATGTAACTCTCACAACCGCTTTTGAAAGTAGACCGTGTTTTTGGCGATGCCTACACCGCGGACATCTTTCACAAACGCTAGCCCCCCTGTGCCCTGTCACCCTTCCCCCCATGGCACACACAGTGTGCATACGCCCGTCCCTCCCTCCAGAAAACGCAGCTGTGCCTGACAAGTCTGTTACGTCGCCAGAATCAGGCAAGCGCATGGCAGGATCGGTCTAACGCCTGGCCAGGCCATCTCCCTAGCATGTGTTCCACGGCACACATTGGTGCCAGAACACTGGAGAACACACATGCCGAACATTGAACAGAAGGTGGTCGCCATCACGGGCGCCAGCAGCGGCATTGGCGAGGCCACAGCTCTGCTGCTGGCCCGCCAGGGCGCCAAGGTCGTGCTGGGTGCCCGACGCCTGGAACGCCTCGAAGCCCTGGCCCGACGTATCGAGGATGAAGGCGGTGAGGTGCGCGTTCTCTCATTGGATGTCACCCGCCTTGAAGACGCCCAGGCCTTCATCGATTTCGCTGAGCAGCAGTTCGGCAGGGTGGACGTCATCGTCAATAACGCCGGGGTCATGCCGCTGTCACCGCTCGACGCGCTGAAGGTGGACGAGTGGAACCGGATGATCGACGTCAATATTCGTGGCGTATTGCACGGCATTGCTGCCGGGCTGCCGCTGATGCAGCGCCAGCATTCGGGCCAGTTCATCAACATCGCCTCCATCGGCGCCTACGCGGTGAGCCCTACCGCAGCGGTCTACTGCGCCACCAAGTACGCGGTGCGGGCGATTTCCGAAGGGCTGCGCCAGGAGGTCGGTGGCGACATCCGCGTGACGCTGATCGCCCCCGGGGTCACCGAATCGGAGCTGGCAGAGAGCATTTCCGATGACGGTGCCCGTGAGGCCATGCGCGATTACCGCCGCATCGCCATCCCCGCCGACGCTATTGCCCGCGCCATTGCCTACGCTATCGAACAGCCAGCCGATGTGGATGTCAGCGAACTGATCGTCCGCCCGACCGCCAGTGTTTACTGAGCTGCCCGCCAAGCCTGAACCGTACCGGGCTTCTCTCGGCATGGGTGGGCGGGCATTTTGCGGTGCAGGGGCTGCGAGGCTCAGCCTGTGCTGCGCAGCCGGGCCAGGTCCTTGATCGGCGAGGCGCCGAACAGTCGGCTGTACTCACGGCTGAACTGCGAAGGGCTTTCGTAACCGACCCGGTACGCCGCACTGGACACGTCGAGCCCCTCGCCGATCAGCAACCTGCGCGCCTCCTGCAGGCGCAGCTGCTTCTGGTAGCGCAACGGGCTCATGGCGGTCAGCGCCTTGAAGCGGTGATGCAGGGTCGAACTGCTCAGGTTGACCCGCTGCGCCAGCTCCTGGATGCGCAGCGGCTCGACATAGTTGCGGTTCAGCCATTCGATGGCCCGCGTGACACGATGGCCTTGGCTGTCGCGCACCGTGATCTCATGCAGATGGCGCCCCTGCCCTCCACACAACAAGCGATAGAAGATTTCCCGCTGCACCAGTGGCGCGAGCACCGCAATATCCTGCGGGCTGGTCAATAGGCGGACCAGCCGCAACGTCGCGTCCAGCAACGCTGCATCGACGCGATCCAGGTACAACCCCCGCATTACTCCTTCACGCTTCGGGTCCGGCGGCCCCATCTCGGCAATCAATGGCGCGATCAGCACCGGATCGATGTCCAGACGAATGCACAGATAGGGTGCTTGTGGCGAAGCCTCCACAACCTGGCCCGCCACCGGCACGGTGACCGAAACCACCAGATAATGCAGGGCGTCGTAGGCGTAGCATTCCTCGCCCAGCCAAACCTCCTTGCGGCCCTGCACGATGATGCACAGCGCCGGCTTATGCAGCCCGCGCACAAGCTCGCCCGGTGTTGCGCAGCGAATCAGGTGCAACGCGTCAATGGCGGTCGGGTGCACGCCATCCTCATGGACGAGATCCGCGATCAGACGGACCAGGGCGGCGCGTGGCGCGGCTGTCTCGTCGGCGATGGCGAGTGGGGGCATGGCTCGATACGTCACATTGCACAGGTGGGGATGCAGCTTATCAGGCACACGCCCATCGCCACAGGGTGCGCCACTGACTCAGCGGAGCATCAACACGACGACGGTCAGCGCCAGGATCAACGACACACCCTTCCAGAAAAACACCGGATCGCGCTCAAGCAGAGGCGCACGGCTTTTGTTGAGGAAGGCCTGATTGGGCTGACGCAGCTCGAACAGGAACTCCGACAGTTCGCCATACCGTTTGGCCGGGTCTGGGTGCGTGGCTTTCTTGAGAACATCATCGATCCAGGCCGGCACTTCCCGCGTACTGTCGCGCACCGAGTGATAGCTGAGGTTGAGTTGCGCCGCCCGCGTTCGGCTTTTGGCCACCTGGGCGCCGTAGGGCAGCCTGCCACTGAGCATCTGGTAGGTGATCACGCCGAGTGAAAACAGGTCTGAGCGGCAGCTGCCGGGTTCGCCGAGAAAATATTCCGGCGCGGCATAGGCCGCAGTGCCGAGCACATCGTCCCGCTGCCGCACCCCACCCAGTTCGGCCAGACCGGCGACGCGGGTGGCGCCGAAATCGATGATTGTCACCGTGCCGGCGGCATCGATCATCAGGTTCTGCGGGCGCAGGTCCTGGTGCAGCATTTCCAGGCGATGAAACGCGCGCAGGCCACGGGCGATCTGCTCGACGATGCCGCGCACGGTTTCCAGATCGGGGCGCGGATGGTCGATCATCCATTGCGCCAGGGTCTGGCCGTCAATGAACTCGCTGACGGTGTACAGGTAGTTGCGCTTGCGCGCCGGCAGACAGGACTTGAGCACATGGGGATTGTCGATGCGCCGTGCGATCCATTCCTCGGTAAGGAAGCGCTCCAGATAAGCGGCATCGCCCCGCAGATCGAGCGAGGGTGTCTTCAACACCACCCGATTGCCACTGGCCTCGTCCACCGCAAGATGGACGTGACTGCGGCTGCTGGCATGCAACTCACGGACGATTCGATAGCCGTCGAACTGCATCCGGGCATCCAGCAGGGGCGGTAACGCCAGCTCGCCGATCCGCTGCTGGACTTCGTCGACCGCCTGATCGGGCAACTCGACGATCCGCACCAGTTGCGCGGTCAGGTTGTCGCCGCTGCCTTGCGCGAAGGCCTCCTCGACGATCAGGCGCGCCGCCGTGTCCAGATCCTCGGCGTGCGCATCGACCACCTGCGCCACGAACTGCGCGCTGACGTGCTCATAGACGCCATCGGTAGCGAGAACATACAGGTCGCCCTTTTCCAGAGGCAGCGCCTGGTAGTCAATTTCCAGGTGCGGGTTGATGCCCATGGCGCGGCCCAGGTAGTGAGTGTCCTGGGAGACCCAGATACGGTGATCGCGGGTCAGCTGCTCCAGCGCACCGTCGCGCAGGCGGTAAATGCGTGCATCGCCAATATGAAACAGGTGGGCTGTGGTGGACTTGAGCAGCAACACGCTCAAGGTACAGACGTAGCCGCGGTCACGGTCGTAGCGGTACTGGCTCTGCTGGGTCTGCGCATGCAGCCAGGAATTGATCGCCACCAGTACGCGCTGCGCCGAGGTCTTTACCGACCAGGCGTCCGAGGTGCAGAAATAGTCGGCGAGGAACCCTTTGATGCTGGTTTCGCTGGCGATATGGCTGACCGCGCTGCTACTGATGCCGTCGGCCAGGGCAACGGCAATGCCCTTGGTGGAGCGCTGCGGCTCGTCGGGGATGCACGCGCCATGGAAATCCTGGTTGACGGGTTTGCGGCCCTTGTCAGTGTGTTGGCCGAGGGAAATAACGAGTTGCTTGGACATGGGTTCTGGCATCCATAGCAAAGCTCCGGCATGCCGGAGCTTTGCTTACGTCCAATCAGAAGGAACGTTTGGCGGCGGTACGCACGTGAGTGGCGTACAGCGTCAGGCCGGTGAAGGCCAGGCCGCCCACCAGATTGCCCAGCGCGGTGGGGATTTCGTTCCACAGCAGGTAATCCATCACCGAGAAATCACCGCCGATCATCAGCCCGGCCGGGAACAGAAACATGTTCACCACCGAGTGCTCGAAGCCCATGTAGAAGA
>CAYPFO010000078.1:0-13264 GCA_964410065.1 uncultured Pseudomonas sp. | reverse complement strand
ACCGGTGCCGGTGAGGCGGTGGCTATTGCCCGCAGCGGTCGCACGGAAGCTGACGCGGGGCTGACCCAGGTAGTGGCCGCACAGCGGGCGCTGCACGACATTCGTCAGGCGATGGGCAGTCTCCGCGAGATGGGCCTGCAGATGGCGACGGCGACTGAAGAGCAAACGCGCGTCGTGGAGAATGTGGCGCGGCAGATCGGCACCATCGCCCAGTCCGCCGAAAACAACGCAGCGCTTGCGGTGGAATCCGCTCAGGCCGGGCACGAGCTGGCCGACACCGCGCGCGCCATGCATGCGTTGGTGGAGCGTTTCAACCGGTAGCCGGCGCGGCATCCAACAGGGGCGATGGGGTACACTGCCGCCCCCGCTCGTAGCCACAGATCCAGCCATGTCGCGCCCCTCACGTCCCGCTGCTTCCCGTCGTCCCGCCAAGCCCGCACCGCGCCGGGTGGCCAAGGCGCCGCCAGCCGAGCCGCGATTGATCCTGCTCAACAAGCCGTTCGATGTGCTGACCCAGTTCAACGACGATCAGGGCCGCGCCACGCTCAAGGATTTCGTGCCGGTACCCGGCATCTACCCAGCCGGGCGACTGGATCGTGACAGTGAGGGACTATTGCTGCTGACCAACGATGGACGCCTGCAGGCACGCATCGCCGACCCGAAACACAAGCTGGCGAAAACCTATTGGGTGCAAGTGGAGGGCGAACCCAACGAGGAGCAACTGCAGCGTCTGCGCGACGGTGTGACATTGAATGACGGGCCGACGCTGCCGGCTGAAGCGCGACAGATCGAGACGCCGCATTTGTGGGAGCGCCATCCGCCGGTGCGTTTTCGCCAGAGCATTCCCACCGCTTGGCTGGAACTGGTGATTCGCGAGGGGCGCAACCGTCAGGTGCGGCGCATGACCGCCGCTGTGGGCTTGCCGACGCTGCGTCTGGTGCGAGTACGCATCGGCCCTTGGGAGCTGGAGGGCTTGCAGCCCGGCGAGTGGCGAGAAGTGCCGGCGCAGCTGAGTCGGAACTGAAAGCAGCGGTCTGTCAGGTCTCCAGCATCAGCTCGAGAACGTAGCTGATCATCGGCTTGGCCAGGAAGGCGAACAGGCACAGGCCCAGCCCCAGGAACAGGATGGTGGTGCCCAGGCGGCCGGCTTTGGACGTTTTGGCCAGGTCCCAGATGATGAAGAACATGAACAGAATCAGCCCGCCAACCAGGACGTACATCATCAGGGCTTCGAACTGCTCGGTTTCCATGGGGACCTCATGTAGGGAATAGAATCGGGACGGCGCGGATTATACGCCTCTTGCGCAGCGCCAGGGCAGGCAGCGCCTTGTCCCCGCTGCGGCACTCAGCCGCGCAGATGGTTGAGCGGCATCTCGGTACTGCTCACCACCTGCTCGAGGACAAAGCTGGAGCGCACGCTGGTCACCCCTTCAATACGCGTCAGCGTGCCCAGCAGGAATTTCTGATAGTGGTCCATGTCCGGTATCACCACCTTAAGCTGGTAGTCGGCATCCATGCCGGTCACCAGGCTGCACTCGAGCACTTCCGGGCACTGACGGATCGCTTCCTTGAAATGCTCGAAACGCTCCGGCGTATGCCGGTCCATGCCGATCAGCACGTGGGCCGTGAGGGTCAAGCCGAGTTTCTTGCGGTCCAGCAGGGCGACCTGGCGCAGGATGTAGCCGTCGTCTTCCAATTGCTTGACGCGTCGCGAACAGGGCGAGGGAGACAGGCCGATGCGTTCGGCCAGTTCCTGGTTGGAGATGCGCGCATCGCGCTGCAGTTCGGCGAGGATGCGCAAGTCGTAGCGGTCGAGGGTGCTCATGAACGGGCGGTCCTTTTATTAAATTGTTAAAAATGATGCGTTATTCGGTAATTATTGCGCAATAGACCGTCTGTCCCGCAAGGTTCGCAATCTCTTTGTGCGCTTTCGGGCGTAAGCTTGTTATCAATTTCAACGCCCGGACAGTCCAGCGGCAGCACCCAACAGGCGCGCCGTAGCCACCGATCCTTACCGGATCGACGTGGCAGCCGGGTGCGCATCGCCCAACCAGGTGAGCGGAACGAGCGGCGTTACCCACGCCCGAAGCGGACCAGGATTCCCAAAAAGGGAGGCCGGTATATTCCGGCCTCCCTTTTTGGGTTTCTGGGCGCGTGATTTCCGGTGCTAGACCTGAGCCGACTCTTGACCCACTTCCTCCGGGTCGGCATGCACCAGTACTTCGGCACGCGGGTAGTGGCTGTGGATGGCTTCTTCCACCGCGACGCACAGATCATGGGCGCGGGACAGAGGCAGATCGCCGGGCAGCTCCAGGTGCAGCTGGACGAACCAGTGGGTGCCAGACACCCGAGTGCGCAGGTCATGGGCGCCCAGAACGCCGGGCACCGCACACGCCAGGGCGTGCATGTGCTCGCTGATGGTGGGCGGCAGTTCCTCGTCCATCAACACGGCGGCGGCTTCGCGAACGATGCTGTAGGCGCTCCACAGGATGTACAGGGCGATACCGACACCAAACAGCGCATCGGCGCGCTGCCAGCCCACTGCGGCGAGAATCAGGGCAAGCAGAATACTGGCATTGAGCAGCAGGTCGGAGCGGTAGTGCAGCGAGTCGGCCTGGATGGCCGTTGAGCCGGTGATGCGTACCACGCGGCGCTGAAAGCGCAGCAGTACGCCGGTCAGCACCAGCGACACCACTATGACCGCAATGCCCAGGTGGGTGTGTTCCAGCGGCTGGGGATGCAGCAGCCGGTCCATCGCCTGGCTGGCCACCAGCAGTGCGCTGGCGCCAATGAACAGCGCCTGACCGAGCCCGGCCAAAGCTTCGGCCTTGCCGTGACCGTAGCGGTGATCATCATCGGCTGGCCGTAACGCGTACTGCACGGCCAGCAGATTGAGCAGCGATGCGGCGCCATCCAGCAGCGAGTCGGTCAGACCCGCCAGCAAGCTGACCGAGCCGCTCTGCCACCAGGCCAACGCCTTGGCCGCCGCCAGGAACAGCGCGGTCGCCAGGGCTGCGCGGGTCGCCAGGCGCATCAGCCGGGCATGTTCATCACTCACAGTCATGGCAGGGACGAGTTCCTAGGCCTCAAGCGGCCGGATACAGACCATGGGCGGCCAGCTGTTCCATACCGCCACGCGATTCGATCAGGCGCGGATGATCCAGAGGCAGATCATGTCCGGTGGCCTCGAGAATCAGCGCGCGCAGTTTGGCTTTGTCCACTTGACCATTTGCATCCACGGTGTCCTGCAGGGTCTGCGGTGCCATGGAGTAGGTGCCGTCCGGCAGGTAAATGGCCCCGGTGGCGAAGTCGATGCCCAGGGCGATCAACCCGGGCAACACATAGAACAGGATACCGACGGCATCCAAAACGAAGATTGCCGGATCAATTTTTCCGTCAATCTGCCCGCGTCGTTCCGGATAAAACAGTGTGCCGCACGCCGTGAGCTGGGTGAGCAGGGCGCCGGCCAGGGCACCGCACAACAGGCGAGAGGGAATGCGCATGGGAACCTCCAAAGCAAAGTGGCGCCACTATATCGCAAGCGCTGTGACGAAATTGAGCTGCGGTCAAGATCCGCCAGCTATAGACCGGCGCGGAGCACGGAAGGTTGTGCACAGGGTTGGCTCGCGCCGTCTCCTTTATAATCGCCGCCCCGAACCCGAGCCCTGATCCATGCAGTCGTTACCCATCGATATCGTATTGCCCGACCTGCGCGCCGCGCTGGCCAGCCGTGACGAAACGGTACTGGAAGCGCCGCCCGGCGCGGGCAAGACCACGCGCGTGCCACTGGCCCTGCTCGATGAGCCCTGGCTGGCCGGGCAGAGCATTTTGATGCTTGAACCGCGCCGGTTGGCTGCCCGCGCCGCCGCCGAGCGGCTGGCCAGCGAGCTGGGTGAGGCGGTTGGCGAAACAGTCGGCTACCGCATTCGCCTGGACAGCAAGGTCGGGCCGCGCACCCGGATCGAGGTGGTCACCGAGGGGATTCTCACCCGTCGGCTGCAGAGCGACCCGGCGCTGGAAGGCGTCGGCTTGGTCATCTTCGATGAGTTTCACGAACGCAATCTGGACGCCGACCTGGCCTTGGCGCTGTGCCTGAACGGCCGTGCCTTGCTGCGCGAGACGCCGCTGAAAATCCTGGTGATGTCCGCAACCCTGGAGGGCGAACGCCTGAGCAGGCTGCTCGACGACGCGCCCATTGTGCGCAGCGAAGGGCGCATGTTTCCGGTGGCGATGCGCTGGGGACGCGCAACCCAGCCCGGCGAATTTATCGAGCCGCGGGTGGTGTCCACGATTCTGCAGGCATTGGATGAGGAGTCCGGCAGCCTGTTGGTGTTCCTGCCGGGTCAGGCGGAGATTCGTCGGGTCGCCGAACAACTGGCCGACAGCCTGGCGGGTTCCCCCGACGTATTGCTGTGCCCACTGCATGGCGAACTCGAACTGAGCGCCCAGCGCGCGGCCATCGAACCGGCGCCGGCCGGCAAACGCAAAATTGTGCTGGCCACCAATATCGCCGAGACCAGCCTGACCATCGACGGCGTGCGCGTGGTGATCGATGCCGGGCTGGCGCGGGTGCCGCGCTTCGATCCCGGCACGGGCATGACCCGCCTGGCAACCCAGCGCATCTCGCGGGCCAGCGCCACCCAGCGGGCCGGTCGCGCCGGGCGCCTGGAGCCGGGCGTGTGTTACCGGCTGTGGAGCGAAACCCAGCATGAGCAGTTGAGCGCCCATGACAGCCCGGAAATGCTCCAGGCCGATCTGGCCGGTCTGGCGCTGCAACTGGCGCGCTGGGGTGTCGCGCCGCAGGAACTGAGCTGGCTGGATGCGCCGCCCAGCGCCGCCTACGCCCAGGCCCGCGAACTGCTGGCGCGCCTCGGTGCTTTCCAGGCCAACGGCAGCCTGAACAGTCACGGTCAGGCGCTGGCCGAATTGCCGGCGCACCCGCGCATTGCCCATCTGTTGTTGCGCGGCCACGCATTGGGGCTGACGGAGCTGGCCTGTCAGCTGGCCGCATTGCTGGGCGAGCGGGATATTGCCCGCGGTATCGGCGCCGATCTGCACAGCCGCCTGGCGCTGCTGAGTGGCGAGGTGCGCGGCGCCGGTCGCGGTGCGTTGCAGCGCATTCGCCAACTGGCCCGCCAGTACCGCCAACAGCTGCGCGGCGCGCCCGGCGAAACCGTGGCCGATCCCGAGCATCCCCGCTGGCCCGGCGCGCTGCTGGCATTTGCCTACCCGGATCGCGTCGCCCATCAGCGCCGCGCCGGGGGCGGCGATTACCGCCTGGCCAACGGCCGCGCCGCGCAGTTCGGCGAACCGGATGCGCTGATGAAGCACGAGTGGCTGGTGGTCGCCGACCTGGGGAGTCGTCAGGGGCAGCGCGAGGAACGCATCTACCTGGCCGCCGATCTTGATCCGACGTTGTTTGATTCCGTGCTGGGCGAACTGGTGATCGATCAGGACGTCCTCGACTGGGACGAGCGCGAAGGCGTGCTGCGCGCTGAGCACCAGCGGCGGATCGGCGAGCTGGTGCTCAGTCGCGAACCATTGAGCGGGCTGGATGACGCCGCGCGGGTGAATGCCCTGGTTGAGCTGGTGCGCCGCAAGGGCCTGGAATTGTTGCCATGGACGCCGGAGTTGCGCCAATGGCAGGCGCGGCTGGCGCTGTTGCGCGCTCTGGATCTGGAACAAGGGGGTGAAAGTCCGTGGCCGGATGTGTCCGATGCGGCGCTGCTGGCGAGCCTGGCGGACTGGTTGGGGCCGTATCTGGGCAAGGTCAGCCGCCTCAGTCATTTCGCCAGCCTCGATCTTTCATCGATCCTGCACAACCTGCTGCCCTGGCCGCTGCCGCAGCGCCTCGACGAACTGGCGCCCAAGTCCTTGACGGTGCCGTCGGGCTCGCAGATTCGCATCGACTACAGCGAATCGCCGCCGGTGCTGGCGGTGCGTTTGCAGGAGCTGTTCGGCCTGGCCGCCACGCCGCGTATCGCGGGTGGCCGGCTTGGCCTGAAGCTGCACCTGCTGTCGCCGGCGCGGCGTCCCGTGCAGGTCACCCAAGATCTGGCAAGTTTTTGGGCCAACACCTACACCGAGGTGAAGAAAGACCTCAAGGGGCGCTATCCCAAACATTATTGGCCGGACGATCCCTTGATCGCCGAACCCACGGCGCGAGCCAAGCCACGGCGGTAAGGGTAGTGTCGACGCCGCTTATGGCGTGATGGGTATCGCTGCGCTCAACCGCGTCCTGCAAAGGCCTTGGCTATGCTGCTGGCAAGCCAATAGCTGAGGTGGCGCGCATGTACCGCAAGGTGTTTGCCAGCAAGGTCTTCGAGCGCAAGGTGGTGCTGATCACCGGCGGTTGCTCGGGCATCGGCCGGGCGTTGGTGCTGCGCTTTGCCCAGGCGGGCGCGCGGCTGGTGATTGTGGATATCGACAGCGAAGGCCTGGAGGGTCTGCTGCAGCATTTGCGTGACCACCACAACTGCGATGCGCTGGGGTTGCGCTGCGATGTCGCCGATGCCGGCGCGGTGGAGCAGGTCATGGCGCAGGTGCTGGAGCGCTGCGGCGGTATCGATGTGCTGATCAACAACGCCGGCATTACGCAGCGCAGCCGATTTGCCGACACACCGCGCGAGGTGTTCGAGCGGGTCATGGCGGTCAATTATTTCGGCGCGCTGTACTGCACCCAGGTGGCGCTGCCCAGCCTGCTAGCGCGGCAGGGGCAGGTCATCGTGCTCAGCTCATTGTCCGGCTTCGTGCCGCTGCACTATCGCGCCGCCTACAACGCCAGCAAGCATGCCCTGCACGGCTTGTTCGACACCTTGCGCCACGAGCTGGAAGGCTCCGGGGTGAATGTCATGCTGGTCTGCCCGGGGTTTACGGCCACCGACATGCACCGCAACGCATTGGTGGGCGACGGCGCGGTGCAGGCGCAGCCGGCGCTAAGCATCGGCAAGGTGGCCTCGGCCCAGGATGTCGCCGAGGCGATCTACCAGGCGGCGCTGAAACGCCGGAACCTGCTGGTGCTGTCCAACGTCGGCTGGCGTGGCCGGCTGCTGGCGCGCTGGTTTCCCCGGCTGTTCGAGCGGTTGCTGTTGCCGGAGCCGAGTCGTTCGCGCTGAGGCTCGCTGCCGCGTCAGTCCGCGCTTTTCACCGGTTCGCTGCAAAACATGAAGCAGCGAAACATCACCACACCCGCAAACAGCTGGCCCAGGCCGGTGAGGCAGCCGAGCAGCAGGTGCGCCACGCCGGCGGATTCGCCGAGCTTGCCGAACAGCCAGGCCTCCAGGCTCCACACCGGAATGAGGATGCACAACTGCAGCAGCAGGATCGGCCAGAACTGACCTGTGGTCAGGCGCAGGCTTTCTCGCAGGGCGGCCAGGGGACGCAGTCCGCGCAGCACCAGCAGGTATTCCGCGAATGCCAGCTTGACCATCAACCAGATGCCGGGCAGCACGAACAACGACACGCCGAGCATGATCAGCAGGCTGCTCAGCGCCGTGAGCAGCGCCAAGGTCGGCCACAGGCGCAGGGCCATGTTCCAGAGCACGTGCACATCCGGCGCCAGGCCCCGCGTGCGGGCGTCGAGGTAAAGAATCAGCGCGGCGCTGTAGAGCGGATAGAACAGCAGGCCACTGAGCAGATCGCCGGCGCCCTGCAGCTGTTCGCCATAGTGTTCGGCAAGCAGCTGTTGGGTCAGGGTTTCCAGGATGATGAGGGGGAGGCAGAGCAGGGCGATGGTGCCCAGGTGGCGACTGAAGAAATACCAGGCGTCACGCAGGATCGACAACGGATTCATGAAAGCAGACCGGACAAAACGAGGGCGGTACTGTAGCCCAGGCGGATGCATGGCATCCAGACACCGTGCAATGGCGCATAATCACGCACCGACAGTCCCGGGAGGCCGCTGTGAAGAAAATCGCCGTATTCGTCGATGTGCAGAATCTGTATTACACCGTGCGCCAGGCCTATGGCTGCCACTTCAACTACAGCGTGTTCATGCAGCAATTGCGCACGCGTGGGGAGGTCGTCGAGGCCTATGCCTATGCCATCGAGCGTGGCGATGCCAAGCAGCAGCAGTTCCAGCAGATCCTGCGCAACCTGGGGTTTACCGTGAAGCTCAAGCCGTTCATCCAGCGCAGCGACGGCTCGGCCAAGGGCGACTGGGACGTGGGCATTACCATCGATGTGCTCGACGCCGCCAATCGCGTCGATGAAGTCGTGCTGGCCTCCGGCGATGGCGACTTTGACCTGCTGCTCGACCGGGTGCGCGATTTTGGCGTGGAGGCCAGCGTCTACGGTGTGCCGGCGCTCACCGCGCAGTCGCTGATGCGTGCCGCCACGCGTTTCGTGCCCATCGATGGCGAGCTGTTGCTGCGCGGCTGACACGCTGGCTGCATAGTTTCGTAGGGTGGATGTCGTTTTTACATCCACCATGGCCTCGCTCGGTGGACAAGAAAAACGTTGTTCACCCTACCTGTTCGATTCGCCGTACTCCGACGTTTTGATCCTTGCGGGCTCTTCGCGAATGCATTGTGCCTGGGCGCTTTCGGATAAACTGTCGCCCCGTTTTTCCCGCCGGTTGCCCTGCCCATGACCTTCGCCACCCTCGGCCTGATCGATCCGCTGCTGCGGACCCTGGACGCCCTCGATTACCGCACGCCCACGCCGGTGCAGAAGGAGGCGATTCCCGCCGTGCTCAAGGGGCGCGATCTGCTGGCCGCCGCGCAGACCGGCACCGGCAAGACCGCTGCCTTCGCTTTGCCGCTGTTGCAGCGCCTGACCATGGAAGGCCCGCGCGTTACCAGCAATGCGGTGCGCGCGCTGGTACTCACGCCGACCCGCGAGCTGGCCGAGCAGGTGCAGCAGAGCATTCAGACTTACGGTCAGGATTTGCCGCTGCGCAGCTATGCGGTGTACGGCGGCGTCAGCATCAACCCGCAGATGATGGCGCTGCGCAAGGGCATCGACGTGCTGGTCGCCACGCCAGGCCGGCTGCTCGACCTGTACCGGCAGAACGCGGTGAAATTCAATCAGCTGCAGGTGCTGGTGCTCGATGAGGCCGACCGCATGCTCGACCTGGGCTTTTCCCAGGAGCTGGACGAGCTGTTCGCTGCCCTGCCAAAGAAGCGCCAGACCCTGCTGTTCTCCGCGACCTTTTCCGATGCGATTCGCCAGATGGCCAAGGAGCTGCTGCGCGACCCGCTGTCCATCGAGGTCAGCCCGCGCAATGCGGCGGCCAAGAGCGTCAAACAGTGGCTGATCCCGGTGGACAAGAAGCGCAAGGGCGAACTGTTTTTGCACCTGCTGGCCGAGAAGCGCTGGGGCCAGGTGTTGGTGTTCGCCAAGACCCGCAAGGGCGTCGATCAGCTGGTCGATGAGCTGCACGCCGCCGGCATCGCTACCGATGCGATCCACGGCGACAAGCCGCAGCCGTCGCGGCTGCGCGCGCTGGAACGTTTCAAGGCAGGCGAAGTGCAGGTGCTGGTGGCCACCGATGTGGCGGCGCGCGGGCTGGACATTCACGACCTGCCGCAGGTGGTCAATTTCGACTTGCCCATCGTTGCGGAGGACTACGTGCACCGTATCGGCCGTACCGGTCGCGCCGGGGCGACGGGCGAGGCGATCTCGCTGGTGTGCGCCGATGAAGTCGATCAGTTGGCGGCGATTGAAACGCTGATTGGCCAATTGCTGGTGCGCCACGACGAGCCGGATTTCATCCCCGACCACCGCGTGCCGCAGACCACCCTCGGTGGCCAGATCCTGAAAAAACCGAAGAAGCCGAAAAAGCCCAAGGACGTACCCGGCAAGGGCAAGATCCACCTGGGTAATTGGTTCGATGCCAGTGAGAAACCCAATGCCACGCCGATCCGCAAGGTGCCGAGCCTGAGCGGGGGCAAATCGGGCAAGGGTAAGCGATAGCAAGAGAGTCCGGGCTGCAGGATACTTGAGCGGCCCGGGCAGCCTTTGCAGCTTCAGGGGGCCGCCGCCTCTATATTGCGTACCGCTAATGAAAAAACGGCCGTTGCCCCGCGTAGGGCAACGGCCGTTTTTATTGGCATTCAGCGTGCTGTCAGCCCAGCGTCTGCATGCCTATGTAGACCAGCGCGCCAGCGGTGTAACCGCTGAAGGCCAGCAGGCTGACGCGTTTGACGTACCAGAAGAAGCCGATCTTCTCCATGCCCATTGCGGCCACGCCAGCCGCCGAGCCGATGATCAGGGCGCTGCCACCTGTACCGGCGCAGTAGGCGAGGAATTCCCAGAACTTGCCGTCGGTGACGAACTGGCTCGTCCAGGCAGCCTCTTCGGCCGCCGTGGCAGCGAGCATGCCTTCGCTGACCAGCGGATACATCTTCATGGCGCCGGCCACCAGCGGAACGTTGTCCACCACGGCGGACAGCAGGCCGATGGCGTAGTTGATGGCAAAGATGTTGCCCAGGCTGTCGCGCAGCAAGGTAGCGACCTGGGTCAGGTGACCCGCAGTGGCCAGAGCGGACACGGCCAGCAGGATGCCCAGGAAGAACAGGATGCTGGACATGTCGATGCGGTGCAGGACGCCGACCACCGACAACGGGTGCTTGAATTCAGGCTTTTTGTCACTGTGCAGAAGCTCGGTCACTACCCACATCACGCCCAGCCCGAACAGGATGCCCATGTACGGCGGCAGGCCCGTCACGGTTTTGAATACGGGCACGAAGAGCAGGGCGCCAAGTCCCATGGCCAATACAAGGTTGCGCTCCCGGACAGTGGTGGTCGGCGGAATACGTTCACCCAGGTGGGCTGTGCTGCGGGGGCGCGGCGCGTCACCACGAAGGCGGAAACTGAGGATTATCAGCGGAACCAGCAGGCAGACCAGGCTCGGTAGGAACAGCTGAGTGATCACCCCGGTGGCGGTGATCTGGTTGCCGATCCACAGCATGGTGGTGGTTACGTCCCCGATAGGCGACCAAGCACCGCCGGCGTTGGCGGCGATCACCACAATACCGACGTACAGCCAGCGTTCCGGACGGCCGCGCACCAGTTTGCGCAGCAGTGAGACCATCACGATGGTAGTGGTGAGGTTGTCCAGCACGGCGGATAGGAAGAAGGTCAGCAGGCCGATGATCCACAACAATGAGATCCGCTTGCGGGTGTGGATGCGGTCGGTGATGACCTTGAAGCCGCCGTGGGCGTCGATCAGTTCGACAATGGTCATGGCACCCATGAGGAAGAACAGAATCTCGGAAATTTCGCCCAGATGATGGCGCAGCTCGCTGACCACCACAGCGCTGGAGTTCGCTGGGTCATTGGTGCCCGGCTCCAGCAGTGGCAGCAATTGGTCGGCCCCCAGGACCAGTACGGCCCAGGTAAGGGCCGCGGTGAGAATCGCCGAAGCAGCCTTGTCCAGCTTCAACGGGTGTTCGAGCGCGATGCACAAATAGCCAACTACGAAGATGGCCGCCATCAAGACATACATGGACCTGACTCCAGGAAATGAGAAAGCTGCGAGTAAATGGCAGGTAAGTGGGGTTGTTGCTTGGCCTAACTCAAAGGTGGCGACATGATAGCAGGGTGCCATTCACTGAATAGATGGCATTGTCGCTTGCGCAGAGGTGAGGGGAATTGTCGCAGGTCAAGTACGCCATAAGCACGGACCGGATCACACGGGTGACCCGGTCCGGAGTGGCTCAAAGGCTGGCGATACGCCCGCGCTGTTCAGCCAGCTTGGCCAGCGCCTGCTCGGCTTCGGCCAGCTTGGCGCGTTCTTTCTCGATCACCTCGGCCGGCGCCTTGTCGACGAAGCTGGCATTGGACAGCTTGCCGCCGACGCGCTTGACCTCGCCTTGCAGGCGGCCGATTTCCTTGTCCAGGCGGGCCAGTTCGGCGTCCTTGTCGATCAGCCCGGCCATGGGCACCAGCACCTGCATGTCGCCGACCAGCGCGGTGGCGGCCAGCGGCGCGACGGCACCGGCGTCCAGCACGCGGATCGATTCGAACTTGGCCAGCTTGGCCAGCAGCGGCTCGAAGTCGGCCAGGCGGCGCAGGTCATCGGCGTTGGCATTGGCCAGGATCACGTCGATGCGCTTGGCCATGGAGATGTTCATCTCGCCACGAATCTGTCGCACGCCCAGCATCAGCGTCTTCACCCAGTCGATATCGGCCTCGGCGGCGGCATCGACCTTGGCGCTTTCGGCTTCCGGCCAGGGTTGCAGCATGATGGTGTCACCGGATTTGCCGGCCAGCGCCTTGATGCGCTGCCAGATTTCCTCGGTGATAAACGGCATGAACGGATGGGCCAGGCGCAGGATGGCTTCCAGCACGCGCACCAGGGTGCGGCGGGTGCCGCGCTGGCGTTCGACGCTGGCGTTTTCGTCCCAGAGCACCGGCTTGACCAGTTCCAGGTACCAGGCGCAGTACTCGTCCCAGATGAACTCGTAGAGCGACTGGGCGGCCAGGTCGAAGCGGAAGGCGTCCAGGTGGCGGGTGACCTCCTCTTCGCAGCGCTGCAGGGCGGAGATGATCCAGCGGTCCACCGCGGACAGTTCCACGGGCTCGTCATGGACGCCGCAATCCTTGCCGTCGGTGTTCTCCAGCACGAAGTTGGTGGCATTCCACAGCTTGTTGCAGAAGTTGCGGTAGCCCTCGACGCGGCCCATGTCGAACTTGATGTCGCGGCCGGTGGCGGCCAGCGAGCAGAAGGTGAAGCGCAGGGCGTCGGTGCCGTAGCTGGCGATGCCTTCCGGGAATTCGGCGCGGGTCTGCTTGGCGATCTTCTCGGCCAGCTTGGGCTGCATCATGCCGCTGGTGCGCTTGGCCACCAGGGTTTCCAGGTCGATGCCGTCGACGATGTCCAGCGGGTCGAGCACGTTGCCCTTGGACTTGGACATCTTGTGGCCCTGTCCATCGCGCACCAGGCCGTGCACGTAAACGGTCTTGAAGGGGATTTCGCCCATCAGGTGCGTGGACATCATGATCATCCGGGCGACCCAGAAGAAGATGATGTCAAAGCCGGTGACCAGCACGTCGGTGGGGTGGAAGGTCTTCAGGAACTCGGTCTGCTGCGGCCAGCCCAGGGTTGAGAAAGTCCACAGGCCGGAGCTGAACCAGGTGTCCAGCACATCTTCGTCCTGACGCAGTGCTTCATCGCTGCGAATGTTGTGCTTGGCGCGCACTTCATCTTCGTCGCGGCCGACATAGACGTTGCCGGCTTCGTCGTACCAGGCCGGGATGCGGTGGCCCCACCACAGCTGACGGCTGATGCACCAGTCCTGGATGTCGCGCATCCAGCTGA
>CAYPFO010000077.1:0-13393 GCA_964410065.1 uncultured Pseudomonas sp. | reverse complement strand
AACTCTCTGAAACCATAGCAAGGGATCGATCAGACGTTTTTACACACTCTGGGCCAGAAGCGGACATTCACCAGGTCCTACTTTGAGATTTGGGGGCGCCTACAAAGCCGGGGGCGGTTCACTGGTTGCTGATTTGGACTTTAGCGTAGTTTGAGGCAGTGCTTAGCCACCTGAAGCAGTCTTGAGGGATGGCACTCTGGTATCATTCAGCGATTTTTTTGGATCGCATGCAGTACCAGGGAGGCTTGTAGTCGAGAATGGATGGAACAGATTCGAACACTGTTCATGACGCATCGGCGGCTGCGCTAGGGTTTTACTATCAGAGCCAGTATGCGCTACTGATGTTGGTACGGCTGAAAACAGACGATGCTGCTGTGGCCATTGAGCGGTTTGATGACGTTGAAATCAAGGCCAATGGACAGTCCTTGCTGTATCAACTCAAGCACTCCATCCAGGAAAACCCGCCTCCAGTTACCCTCGCATGTGTGGCGCTATGGAAGACCATCAAGGTATGGATCGACGCCATCCCGCTAGTATCGCTCGCTGATACGAGGTTCCATCTCGTCGCAGTTGGCCCCGTACCCGACGGCTCTCCGTTGATGGCACTTTGCGACGAGGAAACTGATCGAGAGCCCTTACTCAAGGCAATGCTTGAGGAGGCGCAGAGGGTCGTCGCAGAGCGCTCGGACGACCGAGCAAACAAAGTCAGTCTTCGCCATGCTGGTCGTGCCAAAGGCTGTGAGGCCTTTCTCGCGCTTGACCCGACCATCAGATCCAGTCTGCTCAAGCGAATCTTCATAAAGCCTGATGAAGTCACCGTCAGTGAGATTCCTGCTGCCTTATCCAAGCACCTGCATTTGCTGCCCAAAGAGCACCGTCTACGTGCTGCTGAAAGCCTGCTTGCATGGTGGGATCTGCAAGTGGTCTACACGCTGTGTGGTAAACGCGAACGGGTTATTTACCGAAGTGAGGTGGAGCACACCCTCTCGTCGATCATCCCCCAGTTAGACGAGGACAAGCTGACCGCTGACTTCGATATGGTGAACCATCCGGACGACTATGAGGCTGACAGCATGCTTTACCGTCAGATCGCTTTGGTCGGCGGCAAGCCCTCGGACATCAGCAAAGCCGTTCGCGAGCAATGGCGGGCGGTAAACCAGCGAGCAAAATGGATTCTCGAAAAGCCTCAGCTGCGCTCAAAGATCGCCTCGTACGACGCCAAGCTCGAGGAGTCCTGGTCGGATATTCACACCCGGATGGTCGAAGATTGCGAAGCGTGCAGTCCCGAAGAGATCGCATCCATGGGGCTGGATGTCTTGCGCTGGACTCACGATTCGGCGCCGAAAGAAGTCGAGCCGATCTCATCAAGCTGGAGCGGTCACTACTATGTGCGAGGAACCTATCAGCTATTGGCCATCGATCTGAAGGTGGGGTGGCACGCCCAGTACCTGAAGCTTCTGAAGGAATAGGGAGTGGTCATCACACACGATATCTATGCCGAAACCAACCCGGCATATTGCGCCGCATTACTGACCCATTTCGTAACAGGGTACTTGTCGTTTGGAACCAGCGCTCCTGACATCACGTTGTGCTACGCGGCTCTGCCGATAGCACTCTCGGGTGACCTGGCTTCGACCTTTGATCGTACCAACCGAAGCACAGGCCTGTTGGAGTGGCTGCACCGTAGCCCAGTCATTCAGATCCGGCTCGCGGACAGGATTAACGGCTCACTGGAGATTGTGACCGAAGCAATCCAATTCGCCTGCTTCAGCCAGTTGTTAGCGCTCAACCCCGAAGGCGATGTAATCCAAGGGGCGGCCTCAATGCCTAGACATCTCACCGCGCAATTGAGTGAGGACACTCAACAAATCTTCAAGAAAATTCACCGCTTGGGTTACTGGTTTGCCTCGGCGGGTACTACACGGACAGTATTCGACATGATGGGGCTGGAGCTATGAGCCGCTGGAATATCTCAAACATTTTTTTCATCGGCGAAGGTGGTCGGGTACGCGACCTTCCGCTGAAATTGGGAGAAGTGAACATCTTCACCGGTGCATCCGGTACGGGTAAATCGACCCTGATCAAGGCCATCGATTACTGCCTTGGCTCCAGCAAGTGCGAGCTGGCAGCGCACGTGAAACGACATAGTCTCGCGGTGGGGGTGAAATGGGTGCTCGGAGATGCGCAGATGATTACTGCGCGGATAGTCCCGCCTGTGGGGCAGGCCACCAGCACCAAAATGTACGTGAGCAACGGACGGAATCTGCCAATCCCAAGTCATGTCGAGCAGCTTCAAGGCTTAACGACACTTGAGGCAGCAAAAGGCTTCATCGAGCGCGCCTTTGGGATTGCTGGTGTGCTCGATGCTTCCGATGACAAAACCGCCCGTAAATGGCGTCCCACGGTACGTCACGCGACGGCTTACATGTTCGTGCCCAAGGATGTCATCTATAACGAAACTGCTCTGCTGCATGGGCTAGATCAGGCTGATGAAGCACCGGCCATTGTCGAAACGATGCCCTACTTCCTTCGTGTTGTGAGCGAAGACTCGGTGCTCCAGGAACGGCGTCTGCGTGACCTTCGCAAGCAGCTTGAGCGAGAGGAGCGGCAGCAACGGGTTCGCCAGGCAGCCGGCAGCGACTACAAAAAACACGCCTTGCGTTTGCTGCATGATGCAAGCCGAAGTGGCCTGTGCGACACGCCTTCCCAGGAGTCCTCCGAAAAAGAATTGGAGGGCGTCCTCAAACGTGTTCAGCGCTCTGCCAGCAGAACCGGTTCGAACCCGAATGAGAGTGAACTCGGCAAGTTGTACGACACTCGTCGTAGTTTGCTGAGCACCCTCGAAAAAACGAAAAGGCAATCACGTGCGACCAGCTCAGCCCTACAGGACATGGTGGGGTTCGAGGGAACGGTACGACGCCAATATGAAAAGTTGAAAATTGCGGAGCATCTCAATCTGGCAGCAGACACGTGCCCGGTGTGTGACAGTCCGACTGAGCGTGGTGCTGCAATTTCCGAGGCTATCCGCCACTCCATGGCCGTCATTCGGTCGGAGAGTGTCGCGGTTGAGAACGTACGTCCTCGACTGATCGAGCACCAAGACTCGTTGGGCATGGAAATTGATCGCCTGAACCGCCAACTGAGTGAGGTTGATGAGCGCATCAAGACCTGGATTCGGCAGAGTGAGGAGGCCAAGCAGCTGAACACCTTGGCCCAGTACCATGCGAACCTGCAGGGCAAGGTTTCACAATTTCTGGAGATGAATCCGACCACGCCGCAGCCTGGGTCAGACCTGGGTGTCCTGAGAGACCAAATCCAGAGCTTGGAAGGGCAAATCGACACCGAAGCCAAGGAAAAACTGCTGCGGTTTGCCGAGCGCAAAGTGTCCGAATACCTGTCGAAGGCGTTCGGCCAGTTGCCTACGGTGGCCCCCTGTATCGGGGCAGACCTTCAGTTTTCCTCCAGACCACCAGATGTCGCGATCATCGAGCAAGGCTCCAGGGCTGTGTTGCGGCTGCATGACGCCGGGTCGGACGAAAACTATCTGGCTATTCACGTTGCCCTGTCTTTCGCGCTGCAGAAGTACCTGGGAGAGATCAACGCCCCGGTACCTGCCTTTCTCGCGTTTGACCAGATCAGTCGGCCCTATTACCCGCAACGTGGGGAAGACGAGTCGACCATCGAGGAGAACGAAGAAGTCTCAGCCATGCGCCGGCATCTCGACTTCCTTTTTGATGAGACAGCTGCTCAAAAGGGTCTACAGGTATTGCTGATCGAGCACGCGTTCTTCGGTGACGACCCCCGGTACGTCAAGGCCACGCGTATGCGATGGAACAAGAAGTCAGAGGATGCTCTGATTCCTAGAAATTGGCCTAGGCGGCCAGACACTATTTGACAGGCCGCAACTGCGCCCGTCATGCGGCGAGCGCTTTGGTAGCCCCATGCTGGGAATAGTCCCGTGGCTGGATCGCGGGTTTCCAGCATGGCAGAGCAGAACAAGTAATCGCTAATGATGAGATTCAACCCAATGATCATGAGCGACTGAAGCTCAACGACGACTGCGAGGTAAACAAGGATGGTGGACTTCAACAAACTCAGATCGCAGTCTCAGCGACCTGCACCGATAGATCCCCTGGAAATCTTCAGGCGCATGCCCAAGCCTCAGGGCATCAATGATCTGTACACCAGTCAAGCTGAGGTGCTGGAGGCATGGTTCGAGCGAAAGGATGAGCGTGACACGGTGGTCAAACTCCACACTGGGGGCGGGAAGACTCTGGTTGGTCTGCTGATTGCTCAGTCGACCCTGAATGACCTCAAAGAGCCCGTTCTGTATCTGGCTCCGACCACGCAGTTAGTCAAACAGACCTTGGAGAAAGCGAAATCGCTGGGGATTCTCGCTGTCCCATACACCCGAGGTCAGCCCCTGCACGACGACTTTGTGAACGGCAAGGCTGTCATGGTCGCCTCGTACAAAGCCTTGTTCAACGGCCATAGCAAATTTGGGGTTCGTGGGCAAAAAATGCCCATCAGAGTGGGTGCAGTCATCCTTGATGACGCCCACGTAGCATTCTCTGTGGTGCGCGAGTCGTTCACCCTTGAGGTTTCCTCTGAGGATGACAACGAAACGTACAAGGCGCTGTGCACCTTGTTCCGCACTGCTTTTCGAGACATCGATCGACTAGGCACCTTTGACGATACCGTTTCAGGGCTGAATAACGGCGTCGTGGAAGTGCCTTATTGGGCGTGGAATGAGCAGTTGGATACCGTAAGGGGAATGTTGCGAGGCGACGGTGTGAACGTTCCCTTTGCTTGGCCATTACTGCGAGACAATCTGCATCTGTGCCATGCGCTGATCAGTAGCAAAGCTTTCACCATTACGAGCGTTCTGCCCCAGGTCAACAATTTCCCCACATTTGCTGATGCCCCTCGGCGTATCTATATGTCGGCAACCATCGCTGACGATAGCGAAATTGTCCGCACATTCGACGCCGATCCTCAGCTTGTGAACAACGCTTTAACCTCTAGGTCTCTCGCGGGGATCAGTGAGCGGATGATCCTGATCCCTAGTCTGATGCCGTTCGATTTCGACCCGCAACAGGTCGCCAAGTCAACTCTTAAGCAAGTGTCTGGGATGAACCTGGGGGCTGTTGCGTTGGTGCATGCCAACTATGCCGCGCAGGCATGGACTGACACTGCGCAGTTCGCCGAAGGCTCAGACCAGGTTGAGAATGCGATCGAGGCGTTGCAATCGCGTAGAACCAATGGGCCGTTCGTATTTGCCAACCGTTACGATGGAATCGATCTACCAGGTGACTCTTGCAGAGTCCTGGTGATGGAAGGGCTTCCCTCCGGCACGTCTGATTATGAGCTTTTACGTGCTGCGACCCTCTACGGTGGAGCTACCATCAGTCGCATGCTCGCTCAGCGCATAGAGCAGGGGATCGGACGCGGAGCACGTGGGGCTGGCGACCATTGCGTAGTGCTGCTTCTTGGCTCGGATTTAGCCGGCTGGATTGCCAAGGACGCGAACTTCAGGCTGCTCACGAGCGCGACTCGGGCACAGCTCGAAATGGGGTCGACAGTCAGCAAGGAAGTCAGTGACGTCAACGATTTGACCAATACAATCGAGCTCAGCATCAATCGGGACATCGGATGGATTGAGTACCATGCTGCTACCCTCGCGGAGAATGTGGGGCCAGAGGCGCCAGATCCGAAGCGGTTCAATACGGCCTCAACAGAACGCAAGGCCTTCAACCTGTGGGCCGATGGCTTTTATGACAAGGCGATCGCGCGCCTGGATCAGGTAGCAGGCTCTCAGGACGCGGTGGATGACCAGACGCGCGGTTGGCTGTACCAATTGGCAGGCCGTATCGCGGATAACTGGGGACAAGCCGAGCGCAGTGACGAGCTTCAACGATCGGCATTTTCCGCTAACCGTAACCTTTTACGCCCGCGCACCTCTCCTCCCTACCGCCCCCTGCCGTCTCCCGGTGCGCAAGGTGCAGCGATTGCCGCTCAGCTCCGTGGATACCGGATCAGACGTGGCCTGCTTCAACGCTTCGAGGAGGTGGTGTCCAAGTTACACGGCAACGCTTCTGCCAATCAGTTTGAGCAGGCGCTTGCAGACCTTGGTAGCTTGATAGGGCTTACTACAGAGCGCCATGATGTCGGCGGGGAAGGGCCTGATGTTCTCTGGCTTTTACCCAACAAGGCTGCTCTGATCCTGGAAGCAAAAAGTCGCAAACAGGACAAAAATCCGTTGACCAAGGAGGAGCATGGTCAGCTTCTGGTCGCAGAACAGTGGTTTGTTCAAAACTACCCCGGCTACTCAAGTCACCGTGTGGTTGTGCACCCCACTAACAAGGCAACCGCTGCAGCATCAGCGCACGAGAGCTATGCGCTCACGCTTGATCGGTTGAATCAACTGGTTGCCGAATCCCGGGTATTGCTGAGAGAGCTATGTGAGTCTCAATTAACTGACATCGAGCTTGAAGGGCAGTGTCAGCATTCAATTGAGCACTCGCCAATACGGGCAGATAGGTTGGTCAACTATCTGGTGCCTTTCTTGGAGGGGTAGTAGATATCCAGGCAAAGCACTTCTGACATCAGTGTACGGCGGGCGCAGGCTGCGTCAGTCGTGCAGGTCCGCGCTTCCTGTTCGATGGCAGGCGTTCTCGGAAGGCTGCTTTTGGCCGATTCCAGCCCTTTTCAACTGGCGGCTCTGGGTCATTTGCTGCCCTTGACCCATCAGCCCGCCACTGCTTTATTCATTCATGCGAAACCGCCGTATCCATCCGGCGCCCCAGGTAGCCCGAGCCTTCAAGGCTACGCCGCTCGTGCGGTGGTTCATGCCAAGTGCGATTAGCGTCCGGCGGCTCGCACGCTTGCCGTACCCATTCGGCGAGGGATGCCTATTTCAGCCCACCGGCGATTGTCGGTTTCTTCTCTTTGCGCTTGCTGTCGCTCATGCACGAACCGCCGTCTCTGTGGGTTCTTACACAGAGACGGCGGAGAAAACGCCTCTGAACGCCACGGCTCACGCCGCTTTGCGATGTTCAACCCGGCGACAACTGACGTGACAAAACGAAAATTGCCGCCTTTTTGCAGGCTTGCCAGAATCGCCGACGCTCCTCTGGAGCAACTGGGTGACGCCCGGTCAGGGACGTGGTTCGAACGATCCTGCAGCTTCTCCAGCGTGCATCCCCAGGCCACGGCATCGTCAGCCGTGGCGGCCTCCACCGCCGTCTCCCTTGGGAGATTCAGGAGGCTGGACACACGCTCGCTCGTCCAGCGCATGGACACCTCACAGGGCCGCTGGGGCCTCAAACCCAGAAAACACTAACCATCCCGAGGCGGGACAATGTGAGGAAGCCGGTCATCAGGTAAAGGAATCTGCCAGCCGGAAAGCAGGCAAAGTCCGTCCGAAGCGGCCGCTCCCCGGCAGGGGAGCGGCCATTTCGGACTGGCTCACAGGAGGGTATGCAAGAAGGGAAGGGCAAGCCGGTGTTAACGGCTCCTTAAAGCGTGGGTGGGTCCACCAGGAACACGTGCGGCCAGTCGAAGCGCACCAGCCCACGGCTGATCAGCGTCTCCTTGGCCTCGTGGAAGCGATTGCGGGCGATGCCCTGGTCCTTGCAGCGCTTTTGCCAGTCCTCCACCGGGATCAGCACCGCCTTGTCGCCGCGCCCCTGCGAGGCCAGCCGCCCGGCAATCTCCCGGTGGTACTCCACCAACACGGCCAGCAGTTGCTGCTGGTTCTTGCCGAGGGCAGGTATTGCGGGCTCCGCTTCGCTGGTGGCGTCGGCACGCTGCAGTACCGCACTGCTGAGCGGCCCGCCCTTGTCATCGACAATCGGCACCGCAACCAGTTGGAACGCCTGCGGAGCCGGCTCCGGTGCATCCTTCATCTTGCGCGTGCTGAGGGTAATCAGGCGATCGACGTTGCGGGTCAGCTCGTACTCGGCATCCACCGCTCCCTTGAGCACCGAGGAACCCCGGGCGCCGCGTTCACTGTCCTTGCCACTGTGATGGACAATCAGCGTCGTGGCCTGCCAGGGGTTGCGCAGCAGGTCCGCCCGGCGCACGAAGCGGCCAACGTCCGCCGCACTGTTCTCGTCGCCGCTGAAGTTGCGCGACAGGGTGTCGATCACGATCAGCGAAGGATCGTGGCCGCTCTGCTCGGATAACTCGTGAAGGATCTCCTCCACCTCGGCGGCGTGCATCGGATTGGCCATGTCAACCGGCCCGCAGGAGACATACAGGGGCTCGTCGTCAAGGCTCACGCGATGATGCATCGACCAGGCGCGCAAGCGACGGGCCAGGCCCTGATGCCCCTCGCCGGCGATATAGAACACCGCTCCCTGGCGCACCGCCTGCCCGTGGAACGGCGTGCCGGTGGCGACGCAGCAGGCGAGGTCGATGGCAAAGAACGACTTGCCCTTGCCGGGACCGCCGTACAGCACCGCCAGGGTGTTTTGCTCAAGGTAATCGGCGACCAGCCAGTCGATGGGGTTCACGGGTAACTTGCTGGCGGCCACGAAGCGGATCGATCGTGCACCGTTCGCTGGTCCCGCTCCCACCTGGTTAACCCGCTTTGCCTGTTTGATAGTCGAATCCCCAGGAGGGGACGGATTCATGCCGTGTACGTGGTTGGTCATGACGGAACGCTCCTTGTTGCCGAAAGTGGCCGCAAGGTAGCGAGCGAGTGTGTGCCTTGGCGCGGGTTAAATCGAAATGGAAGTTCGCGCTTTTTGGCTGGTGTCCATGCTGTTCCACAGCGAAGTACGACCGTAAAAACCAGTCAGCATGGGAGAGCGTTTCGAGTAGCCAGAAAAATGGCCGATCCGTCCGGCCCCTCTTTAGAGGGGCCGGACGGATCGGCCATTTACTCTTGTGGAAAATTGTCTGCTGTGACGGGAAAGGTCCGCTTGTCGCCCACTCCACCGAGCGCTTGCGAAGGCCAATCAGGCGGCCAAGACTTTGGGTTCGATCAACCTCCGAGTGTTGAGGATATGGTTAGGGGTACGGTGAGTCCCCGGCCGATGCCTCAAATGCCCGTTCTAGACAGCCCCGGACGACTTGGTTCGATTAGAGCAGGGGACGCCATCTCTTTCGGTGATTCCATCGACTCTGCTTAGCCGCCTGACCATGCTTTCCTAGCAAAGCGATTAGTAGGGTTCAATATTCCAGTCAATTCCAGACTTTTTCGGTGTGCGTTAGGGTATTTCGCTCGGTCGACGAAGGCGGAACTGCGCTGTGAAGGACTCTTTCAAAGGTTCCGCTGTTCCATTGCTGATTAGTAGAGTGCCACAGCCTCCTGTCGAGCCAGCGGCCGCCCCCGAAAGCGTAGGGCCCGTGGGCTCCGTCTGGGACCTGCCCACCAGCAGCCTGTTCAAGGTCAGCCCGGCAGTGGCAGTTTCCTGGTGGAAACCGACTCGCGCTTCACCCACCAGCGCACCTGGCTGAACTCCGACTACCTGCTGGGCCAGTTGTCGCTGGATGCCGCCGGCATGCAGCAGCGCATCGGCGACGGTTTCTACGAGCAGTGGCTGATCCGCGAGCAGGTGTCGCAACTCACCGGGCGGCGCTTTCTGGACGGCTACGCCGACGACGAGGCGCAGTACCGTTCGTTGATGGAGTCCGGCATCACCGTCGCCCTGGACTGGAACCTGCGCCCGGGCGTGGCGCTCAGCGATGAGCAGGTGGCGCGCCTGACCAGCGACATCGTCTGGCTGGTGGAGGAAACCGTGCGCCTGCCGGACGGTACGCTGACCACGGCCTTGGTGCCCAAGGTGTACCTGATGCCGCGCGAGGGCGACCTGGACGGCAACGGCACGCTGATTTCGGCCGAGTCCCTCGACCTGCGTCTGGAAGGCGACCTGGTCAACAGCGGCACCCTCGCTGGACGCAGCGTAGTGCAGATCACGGGCGACAACCTGCGCAACCTGGACGGGCGGATCACGGGCGGTGACGTACTGCTGCAGGCGCGCACCGACCTGGACAACATTGGTGGGCGCATCGACGCGCAGGACAGTTTACTTCTGAGTGCAGGCCGGGATTTGACCGTGGCCAGCACCACGCACAGCGAGCACAACGAGGGCGAGAACTGGTCGGCCAGCCGCACCAACCTCGACCGCGTGGCCGGGCTGTACGTCAGCAACCCCGGCGGCACGCTGGTGCTGGCGGCGGGTCAGGACATCACCCTGGCCGGCGCCGAGGTGATCAACGCCGGCGCGAACAGCCAGACCCTGGTGGCCGCCGGGCGCGACCTGACCCTGGCCGCGGTGCATACCGAAAACCACCACAGCAGCTCCGCGCGGGTCGAGACGCCCGAACCCGCCGAGCCCAAGGGCTTCGTGTTCGGGTCGTTCAAGCAACGCCCGGCCGACACCCACAGCGAATCCCAAAGCCTGGACATCGGCACCACCCTGCGTACCGGTGGCGACCTGACGCTGCAGGCCGTCGGCGACCTGTTCGCCCAGGCGGCGCAGGTGCGTGTGGGCGGTGACCTGAACGCCAAGGCCGGCGGCGACCTGCTGATCGTCTCCGGCAGCCAGAGCGCGAGCTACAGCCTGGACGGCGAAGGCGTGACGGTCGAAGCGCAGGACAGCACCCAGCGCTCCAGCGGCTTCAACGTGACCGGCGATATGCAGCTCACCGCCGGCAACGACCTGCTGCTGATGGCCAGCCAATTAAAGGCCGGCGGCGACGCCAGCCTGACGGCGGGTAACGACCTGACCTTGCTGGCGGGGCAGAACTACAGCTACTCGCTGACCGATTACCAGCACACCGGCAGCTACGGACGCAAGACCCAGCAGCGCGACGAAGTCACCGACCTCACGCACGTAGGCAGCAGCATCAGTGGCGGCACCCTGACCCTGCAAAGCGGCGGCGACCAGCGCTACCAGGCGGCCAACCTGCACAGCGACGGCGACCTGACCCTGGACAGCGGCGGCGCCATCGCCTTCGAAGGCGTCAAGGACATGCACCAGGAAAACCACATCAGCAGCAGCAACGACTGGTCGTGGATGAAGAGCAGTGGCGAAGGCTGGACCGACGAAACCCTGCGCCAGAGCGTCCTGGTGGCCCAGGGCAACCTGGTGATCAAAGCGGTGGAAGGCATCCAGCTCGACATCACGGAAATCGACGAACACAGCGTCAGCCAGACCATCGACGCCATGGTGGAAGCCGACCCTCAGCTGGCGTGGATCAAGGAGATGGAACAGCGCGGCGACCTCGACTGGCGCAAGGTCAAGGAACTGCACGACTCCTACGAGTACGACCAGCAGGGCATGGGGCCGGCGGCGGCGATTGCGGTGGCGATTGCGATGTCGGCGTTGACCGGTGGCGCGGCCAGTGCACTGGTAGGTTCAATGGCAAGCGGGAGCGGAGCTTTCTTCGCGGCCGCAACTGCTACCAGCGCGGCTGGCTTAGGCAACGTCATGGGAGCTGCGCTGTTGACCTCGATGGCAACAGCCGCTGCGACAAGCGCGATCAACAACGGGGGTGACTTGGATGTGGTGTTCAAGGACATCACGTCCTCGGACAGCCTGAAGGGTTATGCCACGACTATGGTGACGGCTGGTCTGGTGGCTGGTTTAGTCGATCCTAATATCAAAGGAAGTGCTGAAGCTGGTACTAGCGCGACCAAGGGCTTCGATCTAAGCACGTGGAGTGGCCGAGGCGGTTATGCCCTGAATAGCGCAGCCCAGGCCGGTATGCAGGCCGGTGCGCAAACACTCGTCAATGGCGGCAGTTTCCAAGACAACCTGGAAGGTGCCTTGACCAGCCAGGCGTACAGCACGTTGCAGGCGTTGTCCTTCCACGCGGTGGGGGATTTCGCTCAGGATATGAATTGGAAAGATGGCTCCCCAGAAAAGATCGCTTTGCACGCGACGATGGGTGGCCTACTCAGCAAGGCGATGGGCGGCGACTTTGCTACCGGCGCGGCGGCGGCGGGGGCCAACGAGGCGCTGATGGAGCACTTGTCAAAGGGGCTCAAGCTGGATAACCAACTTGAGCAAACCGCTTCGCAGTTGATTGGCTTGGTTGCCGCCGGGCTGGTAGAAGGCGATCTGCAGCAGGGGTCGGATATAGCGAAAAATGCGACGGCGTTTAATGGGCAGTTACACGCAAAGCAAAAGGAGTTTGCGAGTGAGGCTGCTGCGCAAAGTGAGGGCGAATTTACGGTTGAGCAGTTAGAGAGCCAGTTGAGACGCTCTGTCAATTTGGAGGAAGGGTTGCATCCAGGTCGGGATATTGTTTCCACCGAAGATACTAAATATGACCTCGGAGGGGTATGGGTTGATTCGGCGGACGGTATTCATCAAATCCAGCTATTGGATGATCCAGATATTGAAGCGATTCAGTACCTAATGAGCTTTGATCGTGGTTATACATGGGGGAGCCAGGATCTAGGTATATTGCCGGATCAGCAGTCAATGCCAAATGTAAGCTGGCCCATATCTAGCGGCGATTCTCCGCTGTTGCTGAATGCTGAGCTCAATGGAATAAGTTTTACGCTGGCGCTGCAAAGCTTTGAGGTGGCGACTAAAGGCAGTAGTCAGCTGGAAGCTGGGCTGAAATTCAACCCTGGCGCATATAATTATAGTCCGGTTGATGTTGGTGGAAAAACTTACTATATGGGGCTTGTTGGAGATAATCTTAAATACTATAATAAATATCATGAAATTGCTTACTCTGAGATTGGCACTGTGGCTGCTCAAGCCACAATTGTAGCTCCTGAGCTTGCCCCGGTAACTGGGCCGATTGCATTTGGGGCTGCGCTTGGTGAGCTTTACTACTCGGATGATCGTTGGGGAACTCTTGGAAAGTTTGTAGGCTCTTACCTTTTTGGTAAGGCTTATAAAAATATTGGCCGGGAGGCTGGTATGCCTGCTGGTAATCAAATAAGAATGGAAAGCCTAGGGGGGATGCAGGGTGGGGATATTGTTGAAAAAATTTTACTTGATTAATGATTTTTTAATGGCTAGGCTTTCTAATTATAAAAAAAATCTTGTTGCTAGGTTATTGATTATTTCTTTGATTTCTTTGCTATTTTATTGGTTTGTAGGTGAAAGACTATATCTTGCAGTTTTCCTTGGCTTTGCATTTGAGTTTTCGACGCTTGATTTGATTTTCAATCGAGAATTCATGAATTTAAGGCTGTATATTGAGTTTTTCGCTAAAAAGGATCTTGTTGATGATTGGTCTTTCTTGGTTTCTGTTTTTATTTATTTTTTGTTTTGGGGTGGTGCTTTAATTTATGGTGTTTCAAGGTTTTTTTAAAGTAATTAAATCGTAAGGATGGAAAAAAGGGGGCAGATTCTGAGGAATCCCCCACTAGGGATGGTCTGAAGTAGCCCCGTATTTCTGGCCGACTACAGACCTCGCT
>CAYPFO010000076.1:0-14307 GCA_964410065.1 uncultured Pseudomonas sp. | reverse complement strand
TTTTCTTGTCCACCGAGCGGGGTACTGGTGGATGTACAAAGCGACATCCACCCTACAAGGGCGATGCTACTTACGGGTTCAGCACGTAGGGTGGACAACGTTTTTCATTGTCCACCGAGCGGGGCACTGGTGATGTAAAAGGCGTCCACCAACGACTCGTGATGCTTTTTACAGCACGTAGGGTGGACAACGTTTTTCTTGTCCACCGAGCGGGGTACTGGTGGATGTACAAAGCGACATCCACAAGGGCGATGCTACTTACGGGTTCAGACGTACTGCGCCGCCGCGTAGGCCGAGGCCCAGGCCCACTGGAAGTTGAAACCGCCCAGGTGGCCGCTGACGTCGAGCACCTCGCCGATGAAGTACAGCCCCGGCGCTTTCAGCGACTCCATGGTCTTCGAGGAGACTTCGCGGGTATCCAGGCCGCCCAAGGTCACTTCGGCCGTGCGGTAGCCCTCGGTGCCGGCCGGCACGAGTTGCCAGCCCTGCAGCTGTTCGGCGATGGCGTTCAGTTCGCTTGGCGTGTACTGCTTGAGCGGCTTGGAGACGAACCACAGCTCGCACAGCAGCCCGGCCATCTTCTTGGTGAACAGTTCGCCCAGCAGGGTTTTGAGTTCCGTGTTGGGCCGTTCGCGCTGCTGTTCGGGCAGCCATTCAGGCAGGTCCAGGTGCGGCAAGAGGTCGATTTCGACGCTATCGCCCGGCTGCCAGTAGGAGGAAATCTGCAGGATCGCCGGGCCGGACAAGCCACGGTGGGTGAACAGGATGTTCTCCACGAAACTCTGCCCGTTGCAGCTCACCCGGCAATCTTCCACCGAGGTACCGGACAACTCCGTGCACAGCTGCTTTAGCTGCGGATCGGTAAGGGTGAACGGCACCAGCCCGGCACGGGTTGGCAGCACGTTGTGGCCGAACTGACGCGCCACCTGATAGCCAAAGCCGCTGGCCCCCAGGGTGGGAATCGACAGGCCGCCCGTGGCGATCACCAGCGACTGGCAGACGAACTCGCCGCTGCTGGTGCTCAGGCGATAACCGCCGTCGTGCGAAGCGATGGTCTCGACCGACGTCTCCAGGTGAATCTGCACATCGGCTTCACGGCACTCAGTGAGCAGCAGCTCGAGGATGTCGCTGGACTTGCCGTCGCAAAACAGCTGGCCGAGCTTCTTCTCGTGGTAGGCCACGCCGTGCTTGCCGACCAGTTCGAGAAAATCCCACTGGGTGAAGCGCGCCAGCGCAGACTTACAGAAGTGCGGGTTGGCGGACAGGAAATTGCCTGGTTCGACATACAGATTGGTGAAGTTGCAGCGCCCGCCACCGGACATGAGGATCTTCTTGCCGGGCTTGTTGGCGTGGTCGAGCACCTGCACGCGGCGGCCGCGCCTGGCCGCCTGGAAGGCGCACATCAGCCCGGCCGCACCGGCGCCGATGATCAGCACATCGGTGGCATGACTCACAGGCTGCGCACCCGGAACGAGCGGCCCTTGATCTTGCCATTCTGCAGGCACAGCAGCGCCTGATGGGCAACGCTGCGTTCCACCGCCACGTAGGCCTGATGATCGAACAGGGCAATCTTGCCGACCTGCTCCGCCTTGAGACCGGCATCACCCGTCAGCGCGCCGAGGATGTCGCCGGGGCGCACCTTGTCCTTGCGGCCACCGCCAATGTTCAAGGTGATCATCGGCGGACGCAGCAGCTCGCTGCCGCTTGGCTTCAGGCTGTCGAGGTTTTTCCAGTTCAACGGACGCTGCTGCAGCGCTTCGATGGCGCTGGCGCGCTGCGCCTCGCTCGGTGCGACCAGCGACACCGCCAGGCCTTTCTCGCCGGCACGGCCGCTGCGGCCGACACGGTGGATGTGGATTTCCGGGTCGCGGCTGAGTTCGGCGTTAAGCACCAGATCGAGGCCGGCAATATCGATACCGCGCGCCGCCACGTCGGTGGCCACCAGCACGCTGAGGCTGCGGTTGGCGAACAACGTCAGCACCTGGTCACGATCGCGCTGTTCCAGGTCGCCATGCAGAGCGGCAGCGCTCAGGCCACGGGCCTTGAGAAAGGCCACCAATTCGTCGCACTGGATCTTGGTCTGGCAGAAGGTGATGGTCGAGGTGGGCCGGTAATGGTCGAGCACTTGCGCCACAGCCTCCATCCGGCGCTGCGCTTCGATTTCGTAGAAACGCTGTTCGATCTGCGCATTGTCGTGCTGACTTTCCACCTCGACCCGCGCCGGCTTTTTCAGGAAGCGTGCGGCCAGTTGCTCGATGCCTTCGGGGTAGGTGGCG
The DNA here is from genome assembly GCA_964410065.1 of uncultured Pseudomonas sp. Lineage (GTDB taxonomy): Bacteria > Pseudomonadota > Gammaproteobacteria > Pseudomonadales > Pseudomonadaceae > Serpens. The sequence continues at coordinate 12,031 of CAYPFO010000076.1, read as the reverse complement.
GAAAACAGCAGCGTCTGCCGGCGTGCCGGCGTCTGCTCGATGATCGTGCTGATCGAATCGATAAAGCCCATGTCGAGCATGCGGTCGGCTTCGTCGAGCACCAGGGTGTTCAGGCCGTCCAGCTTCAGGGTGCCCTTGGCGAGATGCTCCTGCACACGGCCCGGCGTGCCGACGACGATGTGCGCGCCGTGCTCCAGCGAGCCGATCTGCGGGCCAAATGGCATGCCACCGCACAGGGTCAGCACCTTGATGTTGTCGGCGGCGCGTGCCAGACGGCGGATTTCCTTGGCCACCTGGTCGGCCAGCTCGCGGGTCGGACACAGCACCAGCGCCTGGCAGCCGAAGTAACGCGGGTTGAGCGGGTGCAGCAAGCCGATGCCGAAGGCGGCGGTCTTGCCACTGCCAGTCTTGGCCTGGGCGATCAGATCCTGGCCCTTGAGGATCAGCGGCAGGCTCTGCGCCTGGATCGGCGTCATGGCGCTGTAGCCAAGGTCCTCGATAGTGGACAGCAAGGCGGCGGACAGCGGCAGGGAGGAGAAAGCAGAGGTGGTCACAGAGGCAGGCCTGGGGTGCGAAAAATGGCGTGCAGTGTATCAGGCTGCACCGCTCAGGCAGAGCCGCCGGGCAGGCGCCGCTGCCCGCATTACTTGGCGCGTAATGGGCTACCCAGAGCCTTTGTTCAAAATCGGACAGATACAAAAAAAAAGAAAAAAGACCAAAACAGGGGGTTATCCTGCGCGTAATTTCTCTATAAATTTGCCTGGCAACGCTGCCTCACACTCCAATAAAAATACAAAACACGAGATGAGCATATGCAAGATAAAACAAAAGCTGCGGCTTATTGGTCAGCAAACCTACGGCTGATCACCGGCTGCTTTGTGATCTGGACCCTGGTGTCGTATGGCTTCGGGATTCTTTTACGGCCCTTGCTGGCCGGCATCGATGTAGGTGGCGCAGACCTTGGCTTCTGGTTTGCCCAGCAGGGAGCCATTCTGACCTTTATCGCCTTGATCTTTTTCTATGCCTGGAGAATGAACAAGATCGATAAACAATTCGATGTGGAGGAGTGACAGCATGAGTCAATTCATGATCAACATGCTGTTCGTCGGTGGCTCATTCGCTCTTTACATCGCAATAGCCTGGTGGGCTCGCGCCGGGTCTACCAAAGAATTTTACGTTGCAGGGGGGGGCGTTCATCCCATAGCCAACGGCATGGCAACCGCGGCCGACTGGATGTCAGCCGCTTCGTTCATCTCGATGGCCGGCATCATTGCCGCCACGGGCTATGCAAGTTCTGCTTACTTGATGGGCTGGACCGGCGGCTATGTCATTCTGGCGATGCTGCTGGCGCCGTACTTGCGTAAATTCGGCCAATTCACCGTACCGGACTTCATTGGCGAGCGTTTTTACAGCAAGAGCGCACGATTGGTTGCGGTGCTGTGCCTGATCCTGGCATCAGTCACCTATGTGATCGGGCAAATGACCGGTGCCGGTGTTGCGTTCTCTCGCTTCCTGGAAGTGAGCAGCGAGGCAGGCATCTGGATCGCGTCGTTGGTGGTATTCGTATACGCAGTCTTCGGCGGCATGAAAGGCATCACCTACACACAGGTGGCGCAATATGTTGTCTTGATCATTGCCTACACCATTCCTGCCGTATTCATTTCTCTGCAACTGACCAACAGTGTCATTCCCAGCCTGGGGATGTTCAGTACCCATATCGAGTCGGGCGCACCCTTGCTGGGCAAGCTCAGCGAAGTTCTGGTTGAACTCGGCTTCACCGACTACACAGCGGATGTGCCGAGCCACTTGAACATGGTGCTGTTCACCCTGTCGCTGATGGTGGGTACTGCCGGTCTACCCCACGTGATCATCCGCTTCTTCACCGTACCGAAGGTTGCCGATGCGCGCTGGTCGGCCGGCTGGGCCCTGGTGTTTATCGCGCTCCTGTACCTGACGGCGCCTGCCGTTGCCTCCATGGCACGCCTGAACCTGCTCACCACGGTCTACCCGGAAGCCGCGGGTCAAGTGGAAAACTATGATCAGGCGCTGGGCGCTCCCCTGGTGTATGAAGAGCGTCCGCAGTGGATCAAGACGTGGGAAGAAACCGGCCTGATCAAATACGTCGACAAGAACGAAGATGGTCGTATCCAGTTCTATGACGACACCAATAAAACCTTTGCTGCAGAAGCTGAATCGCGTGGCTGGGCGGGCAATGAGCTGACGGTCAACAACGACATTCTGGTGTTGGCCAACCCGGAAATCGCCAACCTGCCGGGCTGGGTAATCGGTTTGATCGCGGCGGGCGGTATTGCTGCGGCACTGTCGACGGCAGCAGGTCTGCTCTTGGCGATTTCGTCGGCCATCAGTCATGACCTGATCAAGAAAATCATCAACCCGAAGATCTCCGAGAAGAACGAAATGCTTGCGGCACGGATCTCGATGGCCGCCGCGATTGTTCTGGCCACCTGGCTGGGACTCAATCCACCGGGATTTGCCGCGCAGGTGGTGGCATTGGCGTTCGGTATTGCCGGCGCGTCGATTTTCCCGGCGCTGATGATGGGTATCTTTTCAAAGAAGATGAACGATAAGGGTGCGGTTGCCGGCATGTTGGCAGGCCTGACTGCCACCCTGCTGTATATCTTCACCTACCTGGGCTGGTTCTTCATCCCGGGCACCAACATGCTGCCGAACACGCCGGACAACTGGGTCATGGGTATATCGCCCCTATCCTTTGGTGCAATCGGAGCTGTGATCAACTTTGCGGTCGCCTACAGCGTGTGCAGCGTCACTGAGGCAACACCGCAACGCATCCGCGACCTGGTTGATAGCGTGCGTTACCCGAAAGGTGCCGGTGCGGCGCTTGATCATTAAGCAACTCACAACTCCTGCAGCAAAACGCTGACAGGCCTATCGCGGGCGGGCCTCTTAATCGAGGCCCGCTTTGCTTATAAGAAGAGAAAAGTATGCTTTGGCATTTAGTCGCAACTATCTTTGCGGGTCTGGGCGCAGCGGGCATTGCCCTGCTGATTCGCGTCTTGTCTAAAAACAACGCGCCTAAGTGGCTGATCCCGGTGTTCGCCGGTATCGGCATGCTGGGCTACCAGATTTATTTTGAATACAGCTGGTTCGACCATCAAACCTCCCGCCAGCCGGAGGGCGTCGTTGTGGTCTCCAGCGAACAGGGCGAGGCCTTCTGGCGACCCTGGACCTATCTCTTTCCGATGACCACGGCGTTTACCGTGGTCGATAGCGCGAATACCCAAACACGCCACCTCGAAGGATTGACCCTGGTTGAATTCATCCAGTATCGCTTCGAGAAAAAGGCGTTTGATGTGGTCACTCATCAGCGCTACGTCCTGAATTGCACGCATGCACAAATGATCCCGGTCTCAGAACACAATCAAGCGCTGACTGAAACGCCGCAGGGCATCGAGCGCACGAGCCCGTTGTTTGTTGCAGTCTGTCCCGCCTCAGCATAATTGAGGTGCCGGGCGGGCCTGAAGGCCATCAGGCCTTTTCGCTCAGCGCCAGACGCAGCCCCAATGCCACCAGCAGACTGCCCATGCCGCGCTCCAGCCAAGCGGCAATCGCTGGTCGACGACGCAACAGTTCGCTGGCCTGGCTGGCCGCCAGCACCAGGCTGAGTTCGACCAGAATCGCCACGACGATGACCAGCACGCCAAGTCCCAGCAATTGCAACGTGGTATGGCCCAGTTCCGGGCGGATGAACTGCGGCAGGAACGCCATGAAAAAGATCGCCGCCTTCGGATTGAGCAGGTCGACCAGCACCCCCTGGCGATAAATCTGCCACGCGTTGCCGCTGGGTGCCGCCTGCTCCACAGCGGTGAAACTGCGGCCGGCGGAGCGCAGCGCCTACCAGCCGATATACAGCAGGTAGGCGGCGCCGATCCACTTCACCACGCTGAAGGCCAGCGCCGATGTGGCCAGGATCGCCGACAACCCCAGCGCCGCCGCCAAGACATGCACCAAAGCTCCGCTGCACACCCCGCAGGACGCGGCGATGCCATACCGCCGGCCTTGGGCAATGCTGCGCGACAGCACATACAAGAGGTCCGGCCCCGGCGCCAGGTTGAGCGCCAACGCGGCGGAGAAGAACAGCAGCCAATAGGCGGGATCGAACATGGCGGCGGCCTCGCGGTTGCAGAAGCTAACGTTCTGCCTGGGCGGGGAATGGGTCAAGCAGCAGCGGACAAACTGCTGATTGCAAATCCCAGCGTTCTCGCTCGCCCATCAGGGTTGGCCTGAGCACCAATAGGTATTCATTCGGTGTCGTAGACACCATTTTTCCTCCCAGCCAATGTAGGGTGGACAACGCTTTTCATTGTCCACCGAGCGCGGGTTGGAGGATTTAGAGCGACATCCACCCTGTGCTCTATTACATCTACATCTACGGTTGCGGAGGCGCCCTGCCATCGTCCCGCCCCAGCTGCAGAAAAATCGTCGAGGCCAGCATCGAGATGCCACCCACGCACAGGAAGGTCAGCTGGAACGCGCGCAGTACCGCCTCGCTGCCCGGTGCCGCGCCGTCGAGGGTGAAGCCGCCAAGGAGCGCACCGGCGGTGGCCACCCCCAAGCTCATGGCCAGCTGCACCACCACCGCCAGCAGGCTGTTGCCACTGCTTGCTTCTCGGTCATGCAAGCCGATCAGGGTAATGGTGTTCATGGCCGTAAACTGCAGCGAGTTGATCGCGCCGATCAACCCCAGCTGAATCAGCAGCATGAACAGCGGCGTCTGTGCGTTGGTGAAGCCCAGGCTGCCGATCAGCAGGCCGAGCAGCAGCGTGTTGGCGGTGAGAACACGTCGATAACCCAGGCGATCGATCAGCGGTTTGGCGAATGGCTTGATGGCCATGGCGGCCAGCGCCAGGGGAATCATGCTCATCCCGGCTTCGGCGGGTGAATAGCCGAGCGCCACTTGCAGCAACAACGGCACCATAAAGGGCAGCGCACCACTGCCCAGGCGGCCGAACAGGTTGCCCAGAATGCCCACGGAGAAGCTGCGCGTGCGGAACAGGTTGGGGCTGAACAACGGCTTGGCGATGCGCCCCGCCCGTAGCCAATAAGCGGCCAGGCACGCGGCGCCGGCGAACATCAGCAGCATCACCCGCGCATGGGGCATGTGCAGTTCGCCCAGACCGCCCAGGGCGAGGGTAATCATCAACATGGCGGCGCCGAACAGCACGAAGCCCAGCAGATCGAAATGACTGCGCTCCGGCCCGCGCAAGTCGGGCATGAAGCGCAGCGCGGCATAACAACCCAGCGCGCCAACCGGCAGGTTGATCAAGAAAATCCAGTGCCAGCTGGCGTACTCCACCAGCCAGCCGCCGAGCGTTGGCCCCAGCAGCGGACCGACCAAGCCTGGCAGGGTGATCAAGCTCATCACCCGCACCAGTTCCGAGCGCGGGTACGCCCGCAACACCACCAGCCGCCCGACCGGCATCATCAGCGCGCCGCCTACCGCTTGCAGCACGCGCGCGCCAACCAATTGGGTCAAGGTCATGGACAGCGCGCAGAGCAGCGAGCCGAAGGTGAACAACAAAATGGCGCTGAAAAAAACCCGCCGGGTGCCAAAACGGTCGGCAATCCACCCCGACGCGGGAATCAACAGCGCCACGGTGAGCATGTAGGCAATGATCACGCCCTGCATGCGCAGCGGATCTTCGGCCAGGTCGAGCGCCATGGCCGGCAGGGCTGTGTTGAGGATGGTGCCATCCAGGGTCTGCATGAAGAAGGCGACGGCTACCAGCCAGGGCAGCAGTCGAGCGGTACGGTCATCGAGCAGGCTGGAAGGACGCATGACGGACCCCGCGGCAAAAGTTGGGAGTTTAAAGCAGCTATGCCTGCAACGGCAGATGCAGAACCGCCTGTCTGGCCCCTCAAAAAATAAAGCGATAAAAAAGCTTTGTTAAACGGTGGCCTATATCATTGATGCCAATTTGACACTAACTCCCTTTTTGAGGCTCGACCCTTGCTGGCCCAACTCTCTATAAAGCGCCTGCTGACGATATCCTTCGGCATCATTCTGAGCGCTCTTTTGATCTTCAGCCTCTACCTGCATATCGCCATCGGCAACGTGGGGGCACAGCTGCAGAGCGTGGTCGAACGCAACGTCAGCCTGCTCGACTCGATTTCCAACCTGCGCTACAGCACGGTGACCTACCGACGTTTCGCCCTCGATTACGGTTTAACGACAGAGGCCAGCGAACACCCGCCCATCCTGCGCAAGATTGAAACAAACAACGCGGCAGTGGAGCGGCATCTGCACGAGATGGAAGCGCTGGCCGCCGGTAGCATGATTCGCAACTTCATTGCCGACTTTCGCCGTCGAATGCAGGCCTACCACGACATGCAGAACCGCTATGTGGCACTGGTCGACGAGGGCCGCATCGACGCGGCGCGCCGCGAGATCCTCACCGACATGCTGGCGCCCTTCGACCAGTTGGTGGCCTTGCTCACGCAGGTGCAGGCACAGATCGTCGAGGAATCGAACCGGCTCAAGGCCGAACAGGTTGCCACCATCAAACATCTGCAGTTGCTACAGACGCTGATTGGCCTGGCCCTGTTGTTGGTGACCCTGGCCCTGGGCTGGACGATCATCAACAAGATCAACCGCCCCCTGCAGCAACTGAGCGCACAGATGCGCCGAGTCGGTGAAGGCAACCTGAGCCAGGACTTGGATCTGCATGCCTTCCACGAGGACGAGCTGGGCGAACTGGCCCGCGACTTCCATGCCATGCAGCAGGGTATTGCGGGCCTGGTAGGCGTGGTACAGGGCCGTTTGATCGAGCTGCAAGACACCTCCGTGCAGATGCATAACCTGTCCCGCGAAGCTGCCACCGAGCTCAACGAGCAGCAAGGCGAAATCGCGCAGATCGCCACGGCGATGAGCCAGATGGAGTCGACGTTCCATGAGATGGCCCGCAACACCGGGCAGGCCGCCACTGCCGCCGGACAGGCGCATAACGAGACCGTCAGCGGCGATCGCGTGGTTAGCCAGGCCATCCAGCAGCTCGACCAGGCCGCTGCCGCAGTCACCGAAGCCGGCGTACTGGCCCGTGCGCTGCAAAGCGACAGCGCAGCCATCGGCGCCATTTCCGACGTGATCAGTCAAATCGCTGACCAGACCAACCTGCTGGCGCTCAACGCCGCCATCGAAGCGGCACGGGCCGGCGAGCAGGGCCGTGGCTTTGCGGTGGTCGCCGGTGAAGTCCGCAATCTGGCGCGGCGCACCCAGGACTCGATCGGCGAGATCAACGGCATCATCGATCAGCTACAAAACCGCAGCACGCAAATCGGCGCGGTGATGCAACGCAGCCAGGCGAGCATGCAGACCAGCGTTGAACAGGCCGGAAGCGCCGGGGGATCGATTCGCCAGATCACTACAGCGGTGGCGCAAATTTCCGAAATGAACATGCAGATCGCCACAGCCGTCGAGGAACAAAGCGTGGTCACCGCCGAACTCAACCGCAATGTGACCAGCATCAGCACCACCTCGGTGCGTGTCGCCGGCACCGCGCGCGGCGTGGGCGATGCCGGTGAGCGTCTCAACGCCATGACCCGCGCACTGAGCGACATGGTCAACCGTTTCCGCCTTTCCTGAAACGCTTGAGGCGGGGGCGCTGACGACGCGACAGCTAAGTTATACCGTCCCCACGGCGCCCTCTCAGAGAGATGCCGCGCCGCCCAGCAGAAGCTGCAACTGGCTGGAATTGCTCAAAAAACGCCATCGGCAGGGAACCCCACCGATGGCCGTTGCCGGCTGCGCTTGCCGACAGCTTGTCCCCAGCGTTATCCACGCTTCCTGTGGGTAAACCGTTGTCTGTGCGGAACTCCGCGCCGCACAAATCCTCACAAGAGCGATGCTTATCTCTGTCCAACAGGAGTTCTGCGATGCGTGCCATGTCCCTGACCGCTCTTTTCATCCCGTTACTGCTCAGCGCCCCGCTCATGGCCGGCGAATGGCCCGCTGGCGCCAAAAGCCAGTTCATCAGTGAATGTCAGCGCAGCGCCACCGCGGGCACGCCACCCGCCAAGTCCGAGGCGTACTGCACCTGCGCGGCAGAGCGGGTCAGCGATGAATTCAGCGATGCAGAAATCAAGCAGCTGCAAGGCGAAAACGCACTGGATGCCGACACCCGTGAGCGTCTCGGGCAAGCGGCAAGCGCGTGCCTCAGCCACTTGAACGAATGACGCACTGACCGTTGCAACAGGCCTGACTCGGGCTTTCCCAGGCATTCCGGGCGGCCACCCGCCGGCAGGTAACAGCAGCCATCAGGGTATGCCCCGTTACAAGCCGGCGATCAACGCCTGGTAGTCATCCAGCGCCGCGAATTCCTCGGTGTCCTTGGCGTCTTTGCGACTGTCCGGTTGGCGTACCGCCAGCAGCTGGACGATGCCGTAGCGCTGCGCGCTGCGTAGCACCGGCAGGCTGTCATCGATAAACAGCGTACGCGCCGGCTCGAAGCCGAAGTCGGCTTGCAAGGCGTGCCAGAACTGCTGATCTTCCTTGGCAAAGCCATAGTCGTGGGAACTGATCAGGCGGTCGAAATACGGCGCCAGTTCAATGCGTTCCAGTTTCAGCGACAGCGAATCACGGTGCGCATTGGTAACCAGAGCCACGCGCTTGCCAGCCTGACGCAACGCCTTGAGAAAACGGTCGGCGTCTGGGCGAAGCGTAATCAGATGCGCCACTTCGTGCTTGAGTTCAAGCACCGGCAGGTGCAGTTCGGCACTCCAGAAATCCAGGCAGTACCAGCTCAACTGACCGGCGTGGCGCGCGAACAACGGCGCTAGCTGCTCGTCGGCCAGGGCACGGCTGATGCCGTGCTGCTCGGCGTAACGCAGGGGCAGGTGTTCGAGCCAGAAGTGATTGTCGAAATGCAGATCGAGCAGTGTGCCGTCCATATCCAGCAGCACGGTGTCGATGGCGGTCCAGGATAAAGCGGACATGAGCGAATTCCAGATGGGCGTGGCACACGAAGCCACGAGCTGTGGCGCGGTGCGGCTGAAAAAGGCGGTTATGATACCCCCACGCCCGACTTGGAGATGCCCCATGCGTGAGAAACCTACCGTTCTGGCCCGCGAGATTGTCGCGCGCAGTCGGCTATTTGCCGTCGAGGAATTGCAACTGCGCTTCAGCAACGGCGTGGAACGAACCTATGAACGGCTGGCGAGCCGGGGCAGCGGTTACGGCGCGGTGATGATCGTGGCGATGCAGGATGCCGAACACGCGGTACTGATCGAGGAATACTGCGCCGGCACCGACGATTACCAGTTGTCACTGCCCAAGGGCCTGATCGAACCCGGCGAGGACGTGCTGGTTGCCGCCGACCGCGAACTCAAGGAAGAAGCCGGCTTTGGCGCCCGGCGCCTGGAACTGCTCACCGAGCTGTCGTTGTCACCCGGTTACATGAGCCAGCGCATCCAGGTGGTCTTGGCCACCGACCTCTACGAGGAACGCTTGCCCGGTGACGAACCCGAGCCGATGGCGGTGAGCAAGGTCAACCTGCGCGAGTTGCTAACGCTCATCCAGCACCCGCAGTTCAGCGAAGGGCGCGCATTGGCGGCGCTGTATCTGGTTCGCGACCTGCTGGTGCAGCGCGGCGAGCTGACGCTATGAGCACGGTCGATCTCATGCAGCCGGTCATCGACCTGGTGCAGCGGGCCGGAACGGCCATCCTGCCCTACTGGCGCAGCGACGTGGCGGTGCAGGAAAAAGCCGACGCATCACCGGTGACCGCAGCCGATTTAGCCGCCCATCACCTGCTCGCCGAAGGCCTGACTGCGCTGGCCCCGGACATTCCCGTGCTCTCCGAGGAAGCCTGCGATCTTGCGCTGGCCGAACGGGCCGGCTGGACCCGCTGGTGGCTGGTGGATCCTTTGGATGGCACCAAGGAATTCATCGCGGGCAGTGAAGAATTCACCGTCAATGTGGCCTTGATTGAACGAGGCCGTGTGGTGTTCGGGGTGGTGGGCGTACCGGCCAGCGAACGCTGCTATTACGGAGGCGTCGGGCTGGGCGCTTGGCGCGTGGCGCCGCAGACCGCACCGCAACCTCTCAGCGTGCGTCTGGCACCGCAGAGTGCCTTTACGGTCGTGGCCAGCCGGCGCCATTCCAGCCCCGCCCAGGAACGCTTGCTGGCCGGATTGAAGTCGTCGTTTGGCGACCTGCAACTGGCCAGCGTGGGCAGCTCACTGAAGTTCTGCCTGCTGGCCGAAGGCGAGGCCGATTGTTACCCGCGCCTGGCGCCCACGTCGCAGTGGGATACCGCGGCCGCTCAGGGCGTGCTGGAAGGGGCAGGCGGCGAAGTGCTCGATTTGCAGGGCCACACGCTGCGCTACGACGCCCGAGAGAGCTTCCTCAATCCCTCGTTCCTGGCCCTGCCCAGCGCCGCCGCGTGGCGCGCAACCTTGCTGGAGCTGGCCCGCTCTATAGGTTGAGACGCAGGCTGAGAGATTCAGGATTTGCCAGGCGGCCCGCGCCGATACCGATCAGGCCAAACAACCCGATGGGTATCGCTACGCTCAATGCCACAGCGGGGACGTGCTGGCCTGCAGGCCAATAAAATCGGGCCGACGAAAACTAGCCTGACTGCTGCGCCGACGGCAATGTCACCACTTTGCCGCGGCTGAGCATCGGCGCCGGACGGCGCAGGATGCGCAACATGTCGTTGGCCTGGGACAATTGGCTGCCCAACTGCTCGGCGTAGCGCGACAGGATCTGTCCGCGCACCTGCGCCTGGTGGCTGTCCTGGCTCAAGGTACGCAACTCCAGCAGGTGCTGCTCCAGAAGCTGTTTGCGATCGCGGTGATAATGCAACAACGGCAGCAGGGCTTCCGCGTTCCAGTGCTCGAGCGCCTCACGCATGCGCTGATGCAGATCGACCACTGCCTGCGCCAGGGTAGTGAGAAAGCGTCGGGTCAGGCTGCGCTGCTCGGTGAGCAGCGTCTTGATCTGCAGGCGGAACAGGTCCGCCTGCTCCTTGAGTTGCTGCAGCTCGCGACGGTACGGCTGCAACCTGAGGCTGGGCGCCTCGACCGCATGCAGCGGGTCTTCCTGGTTATGCCGCTCATAGATCGCCGCAACCATCTTGTTGGCCATGGCGGCTTCACGTTCGAGATGCTCCAGATCGGCATCCAGTACGCTGAAGAACGCCAGGATCGCGCGATTGATGCCCAGTGTCGTCCAACTGCTTTTCAAATGATGCTGCACCTGCTGCACATGGGCCTCCAGGCGGTGCACGTGCAGCGCGGCCCTGAGCAGTTCAGACTGGCGCTGCAACAGGCTCTGATTGGTACGCAGGCCCAGCAGCCGTTTGTGGTGCAGGTCGTGTTCGACGCGCACCCGCGCGCTCAATCCGGCCAGCACTTGGGCGTTATTCCCCTTGCGTTCGCTGAGTTGGTAATGCTGTTCCAGCACCTTGTCCAGGCGCTGTTGGAGCAGTTGCTGGCTGTTGGTAAGCAGGCCCAGTATCTGGCCCACCACCTGCCCTTCCAGCAACTGTTCCTTTTGCGCAACGATGCGTTCACACAGCAACGTTTCCAGGTCCGCCAGCCGGCTGCGTTCAAACAGCGCGACGTCGCCGCGCACCTTGGCCAGTAGGGCCTGCTTGGCCGACAGGGGCAGTACGCTGTGTTCGTCGAGGCCGAGTTGCTCGGCGGTAAGCCGGCGAATGCGCTCCACCTCGCCCGACACGTGGGCGCTACCGTCCAGATCGTCCCAGAGCACGTCGATCTTGTTGAGCACGGCAAACAGCCGCTGTGGGCGATCCTCATCAAGCTGCCCGATGTGCTGTTTCCAGATCATCATGTCGCTGGCCGTTACGCCGCTGTCGGCCGCCAGCATGAACAGCACCGCTTCGGCATTGGGCAGCATCGACAGGGTCAGTTCCGGCTCGCAGCCCAGGGCATTCAGACCCGGGGTATCCAGCACGCGCAGCCCGTTGCGCAGCAGCGGATGATCGAGGTTCACCAGCGCATGCCGCCAGGCAGGCACCAGCACATGCCGTTC
>CAYPFO010000075.1:0-14626 GCA_964410065.1 uncultured Pseudomonas sp. | reverse complement strand
TCTGGTATTATCCGCCGCCTGTTTTGCGTGCGGTATTCGGCATAGGGCCGGGTGGCGGCGCGCCGACTGAGGACTTTGCTATGAAAGCCGATATCCATCCGAATTATGTCGCGATCGAAGCTACCTGCTCTTGCGGTAACGTGATCAAGACCCGCTCCACCATTGCTAAGAACATTAGCCTGGACGTGTGCTCCGAGTGCCACCCGTTCTACACCGGCAAGCAGAAAGTGCTGGATACCGGTGGCCGTATCGACCGCTTCAAGCAGCGTTTCGGTGGCTTCAGCGCCAAATAAGCGCAGCAGGTCAGGAAAGCCCGATGGGCTTTCCAGGCTGATGAAAAAGGCGTCCCTTGTGGGCGCCTTTTTTGTTTTCTGTCGTTGATGAATTTCCGGCTGGGCTGCAGAGCGGGTCGATAAGGGCGATGCCTGGAGTGTGGGTGCGCCGCCGATTGGGGCGGGCTGATTGCTGCCGCTGGCCCCTAACCATGGCGCGCACGCTCTGGACCGCAAGTTGGCAGCGACCCTGTGTCGCACTTTTGCGTCCACCCCAGAGGCTGCGCCAGACCGGCCTTTGCATGTGGTTGGGGCACCGTCAAGACGACCTTGTGAGGTGTATTTATCTTGCGTATGCTCGCTGATCTGTCGGTTTAACTAGAAAAAAAAGCGGGACTCTCACCATGTCAGATCTGAAAACAGCCGCCCTCGAATACCATGCTCATCCCCGCCCCGGGAAACTGAGCGTCGAGCTGACCAAGCCCACGGCCACCGCCCGTGATCTGGCTTTGGCTTATAGCCCTGGAGTGGCTGAACCGGTGCGCGAGATTGCGCGCGATCCCGAACTCGCTTATCGCTATACCGGCAAGGGTAATCTGGTTGCGGTGATTTCCGACGGCACCGCGATTCTCGGCCTGGGTAACCTGGGCCCGCTGGCCTCCAAGCCGGTGATGGAAGGTAAGGGCGTGCTGTTCAAGCGTTTCGCCGGTGTCGACGTGTTCGATATCGAGGTGGATGCCGAGAGCCCGCAGGCATTCATTGATACGGTCAAGCGCATTTCCATTACTTTTGGCGGCATCAATCTGGAAGATATCAAGGCGCCCGAGTGCTTCGAGATCGAGCGAGCGCTGATCGAGCAATGCGACATTCCAGTGTTCCATGATGACCAGCACGGCACCGCCATCGTCACCGCAGCCGGTATGCTCAATGCGCTGGAGATTGCCGGCAAGACGCTGGAAGACGCGAAAATCGTCTGCCTCGGTGCGGGCGCGGCCGCGACGTCCTGCATGCGACTGTTGATCAGCATGGGCGCCAAGGTCGGGAACATTTTCATGGTCGACCGCAAAGGCGTGATCCATGCTGGTCGCGACGATCTGAATCAGTACAAGGCGGCGTTTGCCCATGAGACTGACCGGCGCACGCTGGAAGATGCTTTGGACGGCGCCGATGTGTTCGTCGGTCTGTCCGGCGCGAACCTGCTCAGCGCCGAGGGTTTGAAGCGCATGGCGGCCAATCCGATCGTCTTCGCCTGTTCCAACCCCGATCCGGAAATCAGCCCCGAACTGGCCCACGCCACCCGTGATGATGTGATCATGGCTACCGGGCGTTCGGATTACCCGAACCAGGTCAACAACGTGCTCGGCTTCCCGTTCATTTTCCGGGGTGCCCTGGATGTGCGCGCGACGCGCATCAATGAAGAGATGAAAATCGCCGCCGCTCTGGCGTTGCGCGACCTGGCCAAGTTGCCGGTGCCGGCGGACGTTTGTGCTGCTTACGGTTTGGGTCACCTGCAGTTTGGTCGTGAGTACATCATTCCCAAGCCGATGGACCCGCGCTTGATTACCCTGGTCTCCGATGCCGTTGCCAAGGCTGCAATCGAATCGGGTGTGGCGACGCTGCCCTACCCGTCGAACTATCCGCTGAAATCAGTGGATGATGTGTTCAACGGTTAATCCGGCCAACACAAAAAAACCGCCTTAGGGCGGTTTTTTTGTGGGTGGAGAATAGCGTCGCGTCGTTTCAGAACAGGTCGATGGGCGCAACTTCGTCAGAGGGCAGCGGGCTACCCGGAGCGCCGAAACCGGAATCGAACTCGCTCATGGAGGGCGGCGAATCCTCGGCCTTGAACAGCTCGAAATAGGCGTTTGGCGTGCTGGGAGATGCAGCGCGGCCACTGAGCGGATCGACACGCAGAGACAGCAAGCCTTCGGGCTCGGCAGGTTGATGCGACGGGCGACCTTGCAATGCCGGGCCCATGAAGTTCATCCAGATGGGCAGTGCGACAGTTCCGCCATATTCCCAGCGGCCAAGGCTTTCCGGTTGATCGAAGCCGGCCCAGACGGTGGTGACATAGTCGCCGTTATAGCCACTGAACCAGGCGTCCTTGGACTCGTTGGTGGTGCCGGTTTTGCCTGCTAGGTCGTCGCGTTCGAGGGCCAGGGCGCGGCGACCGGTGCCACGGGTAATCACGTCCTGAAGCATGCTGTTGAGGATGTAGGTAGTGCGCGAGTCGACGATCTGTTCGGCCAACTGGCTTTCGGGTTCAGTGAAGGCCACCGGTTGGGCAGGCACGATACCTTCATGTTCCGGCGCTGACTCGGCAGCAGGAGCGGAGCGGGGCGCGCGGGGAGGATTGGCGGCGAACAGGATTTCATCGTCACGGCTTTCCACGCGCTCGATCAGGTAGGGTTGGATCTTGTAACCGCCGTTGGCGAAGACGCTCCAGCCGCTGGTGATCTCCAGTGGTGTGAGCGCTGCGGTGCCCAGTGCCAGGGACAGGTCTCGGGGCATGGCCTGTGTGTCGAAGCCAAAGCGGCTGAAGTAGTCCAGAGCGTACTGCATGCCGATGTTCTGCAGCAGGCGAATGGATACCAGGTTGCGCGAACGATACAGCGCTTCCCTCAGGCGAATCGGACCCAGGAAGGTGTTGCTGTCGTTTCGGGGACGCCAGGCTTCATCCATGCTCGAGTCGTGGTAGACGATGGGAGCATCATTGACCAGCGTGGCCGCCGTATAACCCTTATCCAGGGCGGCGCTATAGAGGAAGGGCTTGAAGCTGGAGCCCGGCTGGCGCTTGGCCTGGATGGCGCGGTTGTAATTGCTTTGCTCAAAGGAAAACCCACCAACCAGAGCCTGAATCGCCCCGCTGTAGGGGTCGAGTGAGACCAGCGCGCTTTGCGCAGTGGGCAACTGGCTGAAGACGAGACGGCCATCCTCCAGGCGCAGGAGGCGAATCAGGTCGCCCGGTTGCACGATGTCGGCAGGTTTCTTCGGCCATTCCCCAACGCTGTTGGTGTTCAGGTAGGGGCGCGCCCATTTCATGCTTTCCCAGTCGACGCTCTCCTCTTCGCCTTGCTGTGTCAGTACGCGAATGCCGATGTCAGTCAGTTCGGTGACGATGGCCGGCTGCAATCCACCTTGGCTCCGGTGCTCCGACAGCTTCTGTTTCCAGGTTTCCAGGGATTGGCCGCGATAGCGTGCCTCGGGACCGCGATAGCCGTGGCGCTGGTCATAGGCAATCAAGCCTTGGCGCACCGCGGTGTTGGCATATTCCTGCAGTTGGCTGGGAACGGTGGTGTAGACCTGGAAGCCTTCGGTGTAGGCCTCGCTGCCAAAGCGGCCGACCATTTCCGCGCGGGCCATTTCGGCGATATACGGGGCCATCAGTTCCGGCTCCTGCAGCTGCAGGCGCACCTCCACCGGTTCGGCAATGGCCGCCTGGTAGCGTGACTGATCGATCTTGCCCAGGCGGTACATGCGGCCGAGGATCCAGTCACGGCGTTCCTTGCTGCGCTCCGGGTTGGCCACTGGGTTGTAGCGCGACGGAGCCTTAGGCAGGCCGGCAATCATGGCCATCTGGGCCAGGCTCAGCTCCTGAATGGATTTGCCGTAATAGATCTGTGCCGCCGCCTCGATGCCATAGGCGCGATTGCCCAGATAGATCTTGTTCACATACAGCTCGAGGATCTCGTCCTTGCTCAACTCGCGCTCGATCTGCAGGGCCAGAAGGATCTCGGTGATCTTGCGCGAAAAGCTGCGCTCGCTGGTCAGGAAGTAGTTTTTCGCCACCTGCATGGTGATGGTGCTGCCGCCGCTCTGGATATGCCCTGACTTCAATAATTGCGTGGCAGCGCGCATAAGGCCGGTGACATCGACGCCATAATGATTCGCAAAGTTGTCGTCCTCGGCGGACAACAGCGCATCGATGAATTCCTTGGGAATAGCGGTAAACGCGATTGGCGAACGACGCATCTCGCCATATTCGGCGATCAACTTGCCGTCGCTGCTGTAAATGCGCAGCGGAATCTGCAGTTGAATGCTACGCAACGCTTCTGCCGACGGCAGCGAAGGGCTCAGATACAGAAAAGCGCCGCTGATACTGAGTGCCAGGGCACACACAACAGCAACACATGACCAAGTCAGGAATTTCAGCAGGCGAATCAAGTGTTCGGATTTCCAGGTTCAAGAAGCAGATAGGACATCGCTAAAGGCGAAAGGGGAAAGCTGGTCACATTATAAGCATTTTCATCCCCGTGAACCATTTACGCCTCTGTCAAGTGCGCTATTTAATGTGGAACAACACGAATAATTCATAAGTAACCGATACCTATAGGAATACGCTCGTGCTAGGTCTCTTCAATAAGAAAGGGAACACGCTGCTGGGTGTCGATATCAGTTCGACCTCGGTCAAGCTTCTCGAATTGAGTCGTTCGGGAAACCGCTACAAAGTAGAGGCGTATGCGGTCGAGCCGCTTCCGTCCAACGCTGTCGTCGAGAAGAACATTATCGAGCTGGACGGCGTCGGCCAGGCATTGGCTCGCGTGATAGCCAAGGCCAAGGTGTCCACCAAGTCGGTCGCGGTTGCCGTGGCGGGCTCGGCGGTCATCACCAAACTGATCGAAATGGATGCCGGCCTCAGCGACGACGAACTGGAAACCCAGCTCACCCTCGAAGCTGATCAGTACATTCCTTATCCGCTGGAAGAAGTGGCGATTGATTTCGAAGTACAGGGGCCCTCGGCGCGCAATGCCGAGCGGGTCGATGTGCTGCTGGCTGCCTGCCGCAAGGAAAATGTCGAGGTGCGCGAAGCCGCCCTCGGCCTGGCCGGGCTGACGGCCAAAGTGGTCGATGTTGAAGCCTATGCACTGGAGCGCACCTACAGCCTGTTGAAAGCCCAATTGGGCGATCAGGCCGATGACCTGACCGTGGCGCTGGTCGACATTGGCGCCACCATGACCACCCTCAGCGTGCTGCACAACGGCCGCACGCTCTACACCCGCGAACAGCTGTTCGGTGGTCGTCAGCTCACTGAAGAAATTCAACGGCGCTACGGCTTGTCCGTCGAAGAGGCAGGCCTGGCCAAGAGACGCGGCGGGCTTCCGGAGGATTACTCGCGCGAAGTGCTGCAGCCCTTCATGGACGCCGTGGTACAGCAGGTGTCGCGCTCCCTGCAGTTTTTCTTCGCTGCCGGCCAATACAACCAGGTGGATACCATCATGCTGGCCGGTGGCACCGCCTCGATTCCCGGGTTGGATCGGTTGGTCGAGCAGAAGATCGGCACACCCACCCTGGTCGCCAACCCGTTCGCCGACATGGCCTTGAGCAGCAAGGTGAATGCCGGCGCCCTGGCCAGTGACGCGCCGGCGTTGATGATTGCCTGTGGCCTGGCGATGAGGAGTTTCGACTGATGGCGCGTATCAACCTACTGCCCTGGCGCGAGCAGCTTCGCGAAGAGCGTAAACAGCGTTTTCTCGCCTCACTGATCGGTGTACTGCTGATAGCCGGCGGCGTGGTGTTTCTGACCGATCAGTATTTTTCGGCAGCCATTGACCGCCAGACCGCCCGCAATGAATTCGTGCGCAAGGAAATTGCCGTCCTGGATGCGCGCATCAAGGAAATCAGCGAACTGCGCACCCGTCGCCAGCAACTGCTGGAGCGCATGAAGATCATTCAGGACCTGCAGGGCAACCGGCCGATCATCGCTCGGGTATTCGATCAGATGGTGCGCACCCTGCCCGATGGCGTGCATTTCACCGAGCTGAAAATGGCTGGCAAGAACATCGCCATCAAAGGCGCTGCGGAGTCGAACAATCGGGTTTCCAACCTGATGCGCAACCTGGATGCCTCGGATTGGCTGACCGCGCCCAACCTCACCGAGGTCAAGGCGGTGACGTCCGGCGCAGTCGAGCAGGCCAACCACTTCCAGTTGACTGTGCAGCAAACGCAGCCCGCGCCTGCAGAGCAAGGAGTCAAGAAGCAATGAGTCTGGCCGCATCGCTGGAGAGTCTGCGCAAGGTCGACCTTGCCGATCTCGATATCAATAACCTGGGTTCATGGCCGGCGCCGGTCAGGGTCATCACCGGCATTCTGCTGCTGATCCTGGTGCTGTTCCTGGGCTATCACTTTCACCTCAAGGACATGCAGTCTCTGCTTGCACAGCGCGAAGCAGAGGAAGTCACCCTCAAGCAGCAGTTCACCACCAAGGCGTTCCAGGCGGCCAACCTCGAGGCTTACCAGGCGCAGATGGTGGAGATGGAGGAGTCCTTCGGCGCCATGCTGCGCCAGTTGCCCAGCGACACCGAAGTGCCGGGGCTGCTCGAGGACATCACGCGTACCGGTCTGGGCAGCGGGCTTGAGTTCGAGGAAATCAAGCTGATGCCCGAAGTCGCCCAGCAGTTCTATATCGAGCTGCCCATCAAGATCAGCGTGGTGGGCGCTTATCACGACCTGGCGACCTTCGTCAGTGGCGCGGCCAGTTTGCCGCGCATCGTCACCCTGCATGATTTCGAGATCAAACCGCTTTCGGCTGACAGCGGCGCCAAACTGCGCATGGGCATTACGGCCAAGACCTATCGCTACAACGACAAGGGGGTGCAGAAATGAAGCGCATCCACGGCCTGGCTTGCATGGCGCTGATCCTTGGGCTCAGCGGCTGCAGCGGCAATCATGACTTCAATGATCTGCAACATTTCATGGACGAGGTACGCGTACGGCCCAAAGGCACCATCGAGCCGTTGCCCACCTTCCAACCCTATGAGGCATTCACCTACGGCGCCTCTAACCTGCGCAGCCCGTTCCAGCCGCCCATCCGCATCGATCTGGCCAGCCAGCAGAAAGGATCCAAGGACATCAAGCCGGATGAGGCGCGTGTCCGCCAGTTCCTCGAAGGGTTCAACATCGAGCTCTTCGAGATGGTCGGCAGCCTGTCCAACGAGGAAGGCATGTACGCCCTGGTGCGCGGCGCGGGCGGCGTCCATCGGATTCGAATTGGTGATTACCTGGGGCGCAACCACGGCAAGATCATCGCCATCAACGACGCGAAGATCGATGTGCTGGAGATTGTTCCAGATGGAGAAGGGGGCTGGTTGGAGCGCCCACGAAGCATGACGCTCAAGGAGCGTTCCTAATTGGGCGGAGAAGTACACATGAGAACAACACGCCAGTCTGCACAACGGAAGTACACAATGAATAGCACCCTGCCGCGCTTTGGCCTGCCACTTCTGGCTGCTTTGCTTGCTCCGCACCTGATGGCTGCCGATCTGCAGGCGCTGGATGTCGCCACGCTACCGGGCAATCGTGTCGAGCTGAAGCTCAGCTTCGACGAACCGGTTGCCGTGCCGCGTGGCTATACCATCGACCAGCCGGCGCGCATCGCGCTGGACCTGCCGGGTGTACGCAACAAGCTGGGCGTGAAAAGCCGCGAGCTGGGTATTGGCAACGCACGCAGTGTCACCGTGGTGGAGGTCAAGGACCGCACGCGGCTGATCGTCAACCTGTCGGCACTGGCGCCCTACAGCACGCGTGCCGAGGGCAATAATCTCTTTTTGGTATTGGGTGACACCGCCGCCGCCTCGGCAGCGCCCGCTGCAGTCGCGCCCGTTGCCCAGAAACAAGCGCAGAGCCAGGCGGTCGCGGGCAAGACCATTCGCGGCATCGATTTTCAACGCGGCAGCCAGGGTGAAGGCAATGTAATTATTGACCTGAGCGACCCGACAACCGCCCCGGACATTCAGGAACAAGGCGGCAAGATCCGCCTGGAATTCGCCAAAACGCACCTGCCCGAGGCGTTGCGTGTCAGGTTGGATGTGAAGGATTTCGCAACTCCGGTGCAGTTTGTCAGCGCCAGCAGCCAGGGTGATCGTGTTGCCGTGATCATCGAACCGACCGGTCATTACGACTACATGGCGTTTCAAACAGACAACCGCCTGACCGTGAGCATCAAGCCGCTGTCGCGCGATGACCTGGAAAAACGCAAGGCCGAACGCTTTGCCTACAGCGGCGAAAAGCTGTCGCTGAACTTCCAGGACATCGATGTGCGCTCGGTGCTGCAGCTGATCGCCGATTTTACCGACCTCAACCTGGTGGCCAGTGACACCGTGCAGGGCAGTATCACCCTGCGCCTGCAGAACGTCCCCTGGGACCAGGCGCTGGATCTGGTGCTGAAAACCAAGGGCTTGGACAAACGTCAGATCGGCAACGTGCTGCTGGTCGCGCCGGCTGATGAAATCGCCGCCCGGGAGCGCCAGGAACTTGAGGCCCAGCGTCAGGTGGCCGAACTCGCACCGCTGCGCAAGGACGTGGTCCAGCTCAATTACGCCAAGGCGTCCGACATCGCCAAGCTGTATGAAAACGAGTCCCAGAAGGGCGCCTTGAAGGACGACATGCGTGGCTCGGTAATCTACGACGACCGTACCAACAGCCTTTTGATGACCCTGACCCAGGAACGCATTGATGAAATGCGTCGCATCGTCAGCCTGCTCGATGTGCCGGTACGCCAAGTCATGATCGAGGCGCGCATCGTCGAGGCCAACGTCGACTACGACAAGAGCCTGGGCGTGCGCTGGGGCGGTAGCCAGACCTTCGGCAACGGTCGTGGCCTGTTTTACGGTAACGATGACCGTGGCGATGAGAGTGGCAAAAGCGGCGCGGACAGTAACGGTAACGTGCCCTTCGTCGATCTGGGCGTGGCAAACCGCACGGCGGGTTTCGGCATCGGTTACGTGACCGACAACCTGATTCTTGATCTGGAGCTGACCGCCATGGAAAAGAGCGGTAACGGCGAAGTGGTTTCCCAGCCCAAGGTGGTCACCGCCGACAAGGAAACCGCCAAGATCCTCAAGGGTGCGGAAATTCCTTATCAGGAAGCCAGCTCCAGTGGTGCCACCTCTACTTCGTTCAAGGAAGCTGCGCTGTCGCTGGAAGTGACCCCGCAGATCACGCCGGACAACCGCATCATCATGGAAGTTAAGGTCACCAAAGACGCGCCGGACTTCGCCAACGCGCTGAACGGTGTGCCGCCGATCAACAAGAACGAAGTGAATGCCAAGGTCTTGGTGGCCGATGGTGAAACCATCGTCATCGGCGGCGTGTTCTCCAACACCCAGACCAAAGGTGTGGAGAAGGTGCCCTTCCTGGGGGACCTACCGTTCCTTGGCCGCCTGTTCCGCCGCGACATCGTGCAGGACAAGAAATCCGAGCTGCTGGTCTTCATTACTCCGCGTATCATGCACAACCAGGCGATAGCAGTGAGTCGTTAATGTTGTGCAAAATCTGATCATCGTAGGCCCGATGGGCGCTGGAAAAAGCACCATCGGGCGGTTGTTGGCCAAGGAATTGCGGCTGGCCTTCAAGGACTCCGACAAAGAAATCGAACAGCGCACCGGCGCGAACATCCCATGGATATTCGACGTCGAGGGTGAGCAGGGTTTTCGTGACCGCGAGCAATGCGTACTCGCCGAGCTGTGTCTGGAGCAAGGCCAGGTCGTCGCCACCGGCGGCGGCGCCATCCTGAGACCGGAAAACCGCCAGGCCATGCGTGCCGGCGGGCGGGTGATATACCTGCATACCTCAGTCGAGCAACAGATCGCCCGCACGGCCCGCGACCGCAACCGGCCCCTGCTGCGCACGGCCAATCCCGGCCAGGTACTGCGCGACCTGCTGGAAATCCGCGATCCGCTGTACCGCGAAATTGCCGACATCATCATCGAAACCGACGAGCGCCCACCGCGCATGGTGGTGCAGGAAATTCTCGCCCGCCTGGATGACTTGCCCCACCGTTAAAGGCCGCAGCGAACTGGGTTATCCTAGGGGCCTATCCAATTTGGGGGTTCCATGCAGACTCTTCAGGTCGATCTCGGCACGCGTAGTTATCCCATTTACATCGGTTCAGGCTTACTTGACGACAGCGCGGTGCTTGCCCGGCATATCGTTGGTCGTCAGGTGGCGATCGTCAGCAACGAAACCGTTGCGCCTCTGTATCTGGAACGACTGAGCCAGGCGCTGGAGGGTTACCAGGTCACCCACATCGTGTTGCCCGACGGCGAGGCCCACAAGAACTGGGAAACCCTGCAAACCATCTTTGATGGCCTGTTGCAGGCCCGCCATGACCGGCGCACCACGGTGATTGCCTTGGGTGGCGGGGTGATTGGCGACATGGCCGGCTTTGCCGCCGCCTGTTACCAGCGCGGGGTGAACTTCATTCAAGTGCCGACCACGCTGTTGTCGCAGGTGGATTCCTCGGTGGGCGGCAAGACCGGCATCAACCACCCGCTGGGCAAGAACATGGTCGGCGCCTTTTACCAGCCGCAGGCCGTGTTGATCGACATTGCCAGCCTGTCCACTCTGCCGGCCCGCGAACTCTCCGCCGGCCTGGCTGAAGTGATCAAGTACGGGCTGATTTGCGACGAGCCGTTCCTCGCCTGGCTGGAAACTCACATTGACGCACTGCGCGAGCTCGACAATACCGCGCTGACGACCGCCATTGCCCGCTCCTGTGAGGCCAAGGCGCGCGTGGTCGGCGCCGACGAGCGTGAGTCTGGCATCCGCGCCACGCTGAATCTGGGCCATACCTTCGGTCACGCCATTGAAACCCATATGGGCTACGGCGTTTGGCTGCACGGCGAGGCGGTGTCCGCCGGCACGGTCATGGCCTTGGAGATGTCCCATCGCCTGGGCTGGATCAGCGCCGCCGAACGTGATCGCGGCATTCGTTTGCTGCAGCGCGCAGGTTTGCCGGTGGTGCCGCCGGCGGAAATGACTCCAGAACATTTTCTCGATCACATGGCCGTGGACAAGAAGGTGCTCGATGGCCAGTTGCGTCTGGTTCTGCTCAAGCATCTGGGCGAGGCGGTGGTCACTGCCGAGTATGCCCAAGACGCATTGCAGGCTACCCTGAGTACCGATTATCGCGCCCTCGTCGAACAGCTTGGAGATGCCTGAACCATCATGACCAGCCTACATGCCGAGGAAGTCTTCCTCAGTCACTACCAGTTCAGTCACGATCCCTTTGCGTCGCGGGTGCCCGGCTTCAAGTTTTTCCCCGCCCAGCGCAAGCCGGTGCTCGGCCAACTGCACCATCTGGCGCGCTACAGTCAGTTGCTTCTGCTGGTCAGTGGACCGTTGGGCAGCGGCAAGACCTTGTTGCGCCAGGCGCTGGTGGCCAGCACTAACAAGCAGAATGTGTTGCCGGTGGTGGTCAGCGCCAATGGCGCCGGCAGCGCGGCGAGCGTGTTGCTGCAGGTATCTCAGGTACTGGGTCTGCCCTCCGCAGACGCTGCGGCGATCCGCGCTCATGTGGAGCAGCGGGCACTGACCGGGCAGGAGGTCTACCTGCTGGTCGATGATGCGGAGCAACTGGATAGCGAGGCTCTGGCCGAATTGCTCGCCCTGGCGCAAGAGCGCCGCGAGGGCCGTGCCCATGTCTTCCTGTTCGGCGAGCCGGACACCGCCGAGCGACTGCAGGCGCTCGGCGAGGAGGGCGATGAGGAGCGCTTCCATACCATCGAGTTGCAGCCCTATACAGAAGAAGAAACCGCCGAGTACCTGGCGCAGCGCCTTGAAGGTGCGGGGCAAAGCCTGGCCGTATTCAGTGCCGAACAACTGGCCGAGATCCAGGAACGTTCCGGCGGCTGGCCAGGCGCGATCAACGAGGTGGCGCACGAGATTCTGGTGGAAGACATGCAGAACGAGCGCGGCCTGCTGCGTCCGCCGGGATTCAAGTTCAACCTGCCGCGTCAGCAACAACTCGGCTTGCTCGGTATTTTGCTGGTGGTAGTCGTGGGCTGGTTGCTGCTAGGTGGCGATGACGCCGAAAAAACCCCGGCCAGCGCCTCGCTTGCCGATAACCGGCAACCGGCGCCGCCGCGTACCGTCAGCGCCACCAATAGCCAGGCACTGCCGTTGCCCCGGACGTCCCGCAGCGAAGTGGAAGCCCCGCCGAGCGCGGTGGACGCGCAAGTCGAGGCCCCGTTCCCGGATGAACAAACGTGGACGATCGACCCTGCCCCGCCCGCGCCGGCAACCACTGCCTTGCCTTTGCCCTCCGTAACGCCGGCAGCGCCCACATCGCCCACGGCGCCTGCTCCGGTTACCGCACCGGCACCGGTTGCTAAGCCTGCACCTGCGCCGTCGCCCGCTCCCGCGCCGAGCATCGCCAAGACCACACCGTTGCCGCTGCCATCGACGGCGCCAGCCGGGCTCGACAGTGACTGGTACCTGGCGCAGAACGGCCAGCAATATGCCTTGCAGGTATTGGCCTTGAGTTCCGAGGCGGCGGCCCGCGATTTCGTGCGAGCCCAAGGCAGTCAGTACCGTTATTACCGCAAGCTGCATCAGGGCAAACCGCTGTATGTAGTGACCATGGGCGCGTTCCCGTCCCAGGCTGCGGCGAAGGCCGCCATCGCTGAGTTGCCCGCCACGGTGCGCGAGGCCAAACCCTGGGCACGCCCCTTTGCAGGCATTCAGCAGGAAATCGCGCAGAGCCGCTGACCGAGCTTCGCCCGCCGCCTGCGGCGGTGCGTAAACCCAAGGCCCCGTCGCCCTTCGTCCTTTACCTGGACGAAGGGCGACGGGGCTTTTTTTGTGGTTCTGCTTTGTGGTTCTGCGCACTACGGATAGGGCGCCCTTTCCGTGATGAGTGGGGGATTTGATCGATGTAATCGCGTGATGGCGTGCCCGGTAAGTTCGCGGCTGGCGGAAGTTCGGTCGCCGGATGGGTAAAGTTAGCTAACACGTACCCGTTCCTTCATCGTTCTCTTTTGCGACATTAACTTTCATATTTAAGTCGCGTTTTTATTGTTTGGCCTAAAGTCGCTGTGTAATATGGCCGACCGCGATCCTGCAAACGACCTCTCCATGAGAGGTTTTAGCGATGTAAGTGATTGAAGTTGAAAGTAATTTGCCTTTTAAGGCTGCATGGCGAGAGTCCCCTATGAAAGCAGGTCTGTTTAATCCGGAAGAGTTCAAGGATAACTGCGGCTTCGGCCTGATTGCCCACATGCAGGGCGAGGCCAGTCATCACTTGCTGCAGACCGCCATTCAGGCCCTGACCTGCATGACCCATCGCGGCGGCATCAACGCCGACGGCAAGACCGGTGACGGCTGCGGCCTGCTGATCCAGAAGCCCGACCTGTTCTTGCGCGCCGTGGCCCTCGACACCTTTGGCATCGAGCTGCCGACCCAGTACGCGGTGGGCATGGTGTTCCTCAATCAGGACCCGGTGAAGGCCGCCGCCGCTCGCGCCAACATGGAGCGTGAGATTCTCGCCGCCGGCCTGCAGGTGATTGGCTGGCGCAAGGTGCCGGTGGATATCTCTGTACTGGGTGAGCTGGCGCTGGCGCGTCTGCCACAGATCGAGCAGGTGTTCGTCGGCGGCGACGGGTTGTCGGACCAGGACTTCGCCGTACAGCTGTTCCGCGCACGCCGCCGCTCCTCGGTGGCCAACGCCGCCGACTCCGATCATTACGTGTGCAGCTTCTCGGCGCAGACCTTGATCTACAAGGGCCTGATGATGCCGAAGGATCTGCAGGCCTTCTTCCCTGATCTGAAGGATGAGCGCCTGCAGACGGCGATTGCCGTATTCCACCAGCGCTTCTCGACCAACACTTTGCCGAAGTGGCCGCTGGCCCAGCCGTTCCGTTTTCTTGCCCACAACGGTGAAATCAACACCATTCCTGGCAACCGCAACTGGGCGCTGGCGCGCCGCCTAAAGTTCGCCAACGACCTGATTCCCGACTTGCAGGAGCTCGGCCCGCTGGTCAACCGCGTCGGCTCCGACTCGTCGAGCATGGACAACATGCTTGAGCTGCTGGTGACTGGCGGTATGGACATGTTCCGTGGCCTGCGCATGATCATGCCGCCGGCCTGGCAGAACGTCGACATCATGGACGCCGACCGCCGCGCCTTCTACGAATACAACTCCATGCACATGGAGCCTTGGGACGGCCCCGCCGGGATCGTGCTCACCGATGGGCGCTACGCGGTGTGCCTGCTCGACCGCAACGGCCTGCGCCCGGCGCGCTGGGTGACCACCACCAATGGCTACATCACACTGGCATCGGAAGTCGGCGTGTGGGACTACCAGCCCGAGGATGTGATCGCCAAGGGGCGTGTCGGACCGGGGCAGATCCTCGCCGTCGACACCCACACCGGCGACGTGCTGCACACCGAGGACATCGACAGCCGCCTGAAGTCGCGTCATCCCTATAAGAAGTGGCTGCGCCAGAATGCCCTGCGTATTCAATCGACCCTGGATGACAACGACCACGGTGGCCCGCAATACAGCGGCGAGCAGCTCAAGCAGTACATGAAGATGTTCCAGGTCACCTTCGAGGAGCGTGACCAGGTGCTGCGCCCGC
>CAYPFO010000074.1:0-14986 GCA_964410065.1 uncultured Pseudomonas sp. | reverse complement strand
GAGATGGCCATCCAGGCGGCGCTCACCGGCCACTTGGTGCTGTCCACCCTGCACACCAACGACGCGCCCAGTGCAATCACCCGGCTGCTGGAGCTGGGTGTGCCGCATTACCTGCTGCGCGCCACGCTGCTCGGCGTGATGGCCCAGCGGCTGGTACGCACTCTGTGCCCGCACTGCAAGGCGCCGGTGGAATTGAATGGGGAAGACTGGCAGACCTTGACCAAGCCCTGGAATGCACCATTGCCTACCGGGGCGCATCGGGCGGTGGGGTGCCTGGAGTGCCGCGACACCGGCTATCGCGGGCGGGCCGGCGTCTACGAGATCATGCTGCTCGATGATCACCTCAAGCCACTGATCGGTGCCGATACTGACCTGATTGCCCTGCGCCGGGCCGCCTTCAAGGATGGCATGCGCAGTCTGCGCCTGTCCGGCGCGCAGAAAATTGCCGCCGGGCTGACCACCGTCGAGGAAGTGCTACGGGTCACCCCGCAGAGCGAGCAACGTTAACTGATCGCTGAACGCTGCCTGTTAGCAAGGCTAACAGCCAGCCTGTGGATTAGGTGAATCAGCCCTTGCGCGGACCGGCGGCAATGATGCTCGCCACCCGCTGCGGTTCGCAGTTCAGGTAGGCTGAGGATTGCAGCCACTCCTGGTCGGGGTACCAGGAAAACATGAACTGCCCGCCCTTGAGGCTATCCACCACCATGCGCGCCACTTCCGGGCGTACCGCCGGGCAACCCCAGCTGCGGCCGATGCGCCCCTGCTTGGCGATCCAGCTCGGGTCTACATAATCGGCGGGGTGAATGACGATGGCCCGTTCACGGGCGCGGTCATTGATGCCGGGCTCCATGCCGTCCATGCGCAGTGAGTAGCCGTGCTTGCCGCGATAGCTCTCGGCGGTGCGGAACAGGCCCAGGCTCGATTGATGACTGTTGACTTGGTTGGAGAAGCGCGTGGCCTGGTTTTGCCCGGATTTCTGGCCGTGGGCGACGTACTCCTTGAGCAACACTTTTTTCTTTTCCAGATCGAAAATCCACAGCCGCCGCTGACTGGACGGCAGTGAGAAATCAATCACCGCCAGCCGCTCGGCAGGCGTGGCGCCATGATTGACCGCGCATTGCATGGCCGCCACAGCATGGGTGAGCACCTGACGGTCGAGCTTGGGCGCGACCTTGGCCAGGCTGTCCACCAGGGGTTGATACGTCGGTTGAGCCGCCAGAAGTGGCGTGGCGCACAGGGACAATCCCGCAGCGCAAAGCAGGCGTCGAATAACGCGAATCATGGGCAAAGGCCTCGTTGGTCAGTCTCCTGACGTCCTGTCTTGTATCGCTGGCTACCTGCCTATACTCCTTGAGGACTCTTGTTGTTCACGGGTCCGCCCTTTTGAGGGTGCGACCGTCTGACTGTCCAAGTGAGTGCGGAGCGATGTCTTGGATAAAAAACGATCGGCAGTTTATCTGAGTGTCTGGTTGTTGACGGTTCCGCTCGTCGCAACGGCTGTTACGGACAACTCCACGTCTATCCCCTCGATCCAGCGGGTCCTGGAGCGGTTGCCGAGCAGCTGCCAGGCAGTTCCGCCGGGGCTTGATAATCAAGCCCGCCAGCGCTTGCAGGCGTTCTACCTGCCGTTTGCCTTTGCCCCGCTGTGGAGCGATCCGCACAGCGTGAACAGCTTGGTCGAAGAGCTGGAGAAACTGGCCGATGACGGCCTGGACGCCGCCTTCTACCAGCCGGCGACGCTACGGCGAATGAGCCAGGATGGCCGCGGCGATCCCTACAGCCTCGCCTGTCTCGACATTCTGGCCAGTCATGCCTATCTGCAGGCTCTAAAGCACCTGATCCATGGGCGGTTGTCCCAGGTAGAACTGGAGCCCATGTGGCGGGCGCAGTACACGGATGAAGCGCTGACCGTGCAAACCCTGGCGCTGCTGGGTATCGATGATGTGCAGAGCGCATTCGAGCAGGCTCGTCCCGCACTCGATCAGTACCACGCGTTGCGCGCTGCCTATGTGCGCATGCGCGACAGCCCGCTGCCGCCCTGGACGCCGGTGCCGCCCGGACCCCTGCTGCGGCCGGGTATGCAGGACAGTCGAGTGCCCGCCTTGCGTACCCGTCTGGTTCAGGCGGGCTATCTGACCTCCTCGGTGCTCGAACGTGAAAAAGGCGGCGAAGCGCTGCGCTATCAATACGCGCTGGTGGCCGCCGTGGAGGACTTCCAGCGCCAACATGCACTCAAGGTGGATGGCATCGTCGGTCCAGGCACGCTTGACGCCCTCAATATCAGCCCCGCTTCGCGACTCGATCAGCTGCGCATCAATCTGGAGCGCTGGCGCTGGTACGCCCGCGATATGGACAGCGAATTGCTGCTGGTGGATATCGCCGGAGGCCAGTTGAGCTACTACCGCCAGCGGATGCCGGTCTGGCAGACGCGGGTACAGGTGGGTCGCGCGGCGCGGGCTACGCCGCAGCTCAAGTCGATGATCGAACGGTTGACCCTGAACCCGACCTGGACGGTACCGCCGACTATTTTGCGCGAAGACAAGCTGCCGGAAATCCGCCGTGACATCGGTTTTTTGGCCCGTCACCAGCTGCGTGTCTTCGACCAGCAGGGCAACCGGCTGAACCCCTATCACGTGGATTGGAACAATGTGCGCGGTCTGCGCCTGCGCCAGGATGCCGGGCCGAGCAATCCGCTGGGCAAGGTGGCGGCGCGCTTTGCCAATCCGTTTGCCGTCTATCTGCACGACACGCCCAGCCAGCAGCTGTTCTCCGAAGCGCAGCGCACGTTCAGCTCCGGCTGTGTACGGGTCGAAGGTGCCCTGACGCTGGTGGACCTGTTGCTCAGTGAGGGCGAGCACGAACGGGTGGTGGCGTTGTTGGACACGGGCAAGACCCATGAGTATCGGTTGAGCCGACCGCTGCCCATCCTTATGGCGTACTGGACTGCTGAAGTCGATGCCAGTGGTCGGGTGCTTTATCGCCCCGATATCTATGGCCGTGATCCTGCCTTGCGTGCGGCCTTGAATACGGCTTCACCGTGAACCGCGGACGGGAACTCCCTTGCCGCAGCGGCAATCCGAATAGAGGTAAGTTTTCTTTCCGTCACTTGCAGGAGCTGCTGCCATGCGTAGTGCCTTAGTGATTATCAGCGCGCTCGCGCTCGGTGTGTCCGCCACCTCGGTGAGCGCCAGGGACTTGAGCGATTACGCCACCTCGGCGGGTATTTCGGCCTCGCTGTACTCCACCTTGAAGGACGACAAGAGGGTGTCTGCCGCGCACGACGATGCCAGTGCCTTTGTCGCCAGCGGTGGTGCGGTGCGGGGCGCCTATCTCGACGCTGCGCTGCGGCAGGTTCGTGAGCAATATCCCGATCTGCAGGCTAACGATCTGGAATTGGCCACGGCAATCCTGGCGTCGCCGCAACGCGTGGCCGAATAGACCGGCTGGACACAACGAGGCCGCCCGTGGGCGGCCTCGTTCAGGTAGCGTTGCGCGACGGGTCAGGCGTCGGCTGCGGCCTGATAACCGGC
This sequence comes from uncultured Pseudomonas sp., assembly GCA_964410065.1. Classification (GTDB taxonomy): domain Bacteria; phylum Pseudomonadota; class Gammaproteobacteria; order Pseudomonadales; family Pseudomonadaceae; genus Serpens. The sequence goes on along the minus strand of CAYPFO010000074.1, from coordinate 11,456 downwards.
GGCATCCAGCAGGTTGTCCAGCTCCGCGGCGTTCTGCGGCTTGAGCTTGTAGAACCAACTGTCATAGGGATGGCTGTTGATCTGCTCAGGGCAGTCGACCAGCATCGAATTCACCTCGATCACTTCACCGCTGACCGGTGCGTAAATATCCGACGCGGCTTTCACCGACTCGACCACTCCGGCTTGCTCGCCGGCGGCCAGTTGCCGGCCTACCTCGGGCAGTTCGATGAAAACCACGTCGCCAAGGGCGTCCTGCGCATGGTCGGAGATGCCGACGGTGACAGTGCCATCGGTTTCCAGGCGCGCCCACTCATGGCTGGCGGCGTAACGCAGATCAGCGGGGATAGTGCTCATGTCATGTCCTCTCTGGTGGCGATATCGCCGATGATCAAATCAGTACTTTACCGTGGCGCACAAATTGCGCGCGCACAACCCGTACGGGAAACCATTTGCCGCGAATTTCCACTTCCGCCCGCTCGCCGGTGGCCATCGGTACGCGCGCCAGTGCGATGGATTTGCCCAGGGTCGGCGCAAAGCTGCCGCTGGTGATCTCGCCATCGCCCAGGCCTTCGACCCGCACCACCTGATGAGCGCGCAGCACACCGCGCTCCTCCAGTACCAGGCCGACCAGCTTGCTCGGCACGCCGCTGGCCAGCTGAGCCTCCAGCGCGTCGCGGCCAATGAACGCGCGCGAGGCCGGTTCCCAGGCGATGGTCCAGGCCAGGTTGGAGACGAGGGGTGAAACCGTTTCATCCATGTCCTGGCCGTAAAGATTCAGCCCCGCTTCCAGGCGCAGCGTGTCGCGTGCACCCAGGCCGATCGGCGCGATGCCGGCACCGACCAGTTCGTTGAAAAAATCCGCCGCCTCGTCGGCCGGCATCATCACTTCCAGGCCATCCTCGCCGGTATAACCGGTGCGGGCGATGAACCACCCTCCTTCTTCCAAACCCTGGAACGGCTTGAGCTCCTTGATCAGCGCCGCGCGTGCGATGGTTACCAGCTCGCTGAGCTTGGCCCGTGCCTGCGGCCCCTGAATGGCCAGTATGGCCAGATCGCGGCGTTCATGCAGCGTTACGCCAAAGGATGGACTGTGCTGGTGAAGCCAGCCAAGAACTTTCTCGCGGGTGCTGGCGTTGCTGACCAGCCGGTAGCCGGACGCCGTGAGGTACACCAGCAGGTCGTCCAGTACGCCGCCCCGTTCGTTGAGCACGACGCTGTACAGAGCCTTGCCAGGAGTGCCGAGTCGGGCGACGTCGTTGGCTAACAGGTGTTGCAGGAAGGCTTCGGCGTTCGCGCCGGCGACATCCACCACGCACATGTGCGAGACATCGAAGACGCCGCATTCCTGCCTGACCTGGTGGTGTTCTTCGACCTGGGAGCCGTAGTGCAGCGGCATCTCCCAGCCGCCGAAATCGGTCATCTTGGCTCCCATTGCCAGATGCAGAGCGTGCAGGGGCGTGCGTTGACCCATGGAAATCTCCTTGCCGGACGTGGCGCCAAAACAGGCGCAGGCTTCGTCGAATGGCGCGCATTGTAGCTGCACGACCAAAGCAGGTCACGGCAACTCATCCATAAGGCGCAGGATGGTGATCACAGGTTAGGAGGTCAGGGCAGTTTGGGTGCGCAGGCTTCGCGCCTGGGCAGCACAGTGCCGCAGGCGTTTGCGCTGCTGAAATCTGTAGGAGCGGACTCGTCCGCTCCACCAGTGGCGCAGGGTTTATACCGTGTGCAAGTACCAGTTGTACTCCAGGTCGGAAATCGAATGCTCGAATTCGGCCAGTTCGCTTTCCTTACAGGCCACGAAGATATCGATGTAATCCGGGCTGATGTACTTGGCCATGACCTCGCTGTCGTCCAGTTCGCGAAGGGCATCGCGCAGGTTGTTGGGCAGGCTTTGCTCGTTCTGTTCGTAGGAGTTGCCTTCCACGGGTGGCCCCGGTTCGATCTGGTTGGTCAGGCCGTGGTGTACACCGGCCAATACGCCTGCCAGTAGCAGATAGGGGTTGGCGTCTGCACCGGCGACGCGGTGTTCGATGCGCACGTTATCCGGGCTGTCGGTGGGAATGCGCAGGGCCACGGTGCGGTTGTCCAGCCCCCAGCAGGGCGAGTTCGGCACGTAGAACTGCGGGCCGAAGCGGCGATAGGAGTTGACGTTCGGGCACAGGAAGGCCATCGAGGCCGGCATGGTCTCCAGCACACCGCCGATCGCGTGACGCAAAGCGGCGTTCTGCTGGGGATCATCACTGCTGAAGATATTGTTGCCCTGCTTGTCGAGCAGCGAGATGTGCACATGCAACCCGTTGCCGGCCTGACCGGGATAGGGCTTGGCCATGAAGGTGGTGTCCATCTCGTGGTCGTAGGCGATGTTCTTCACCAGGCGCTTGAGCAGGACCGCGTAGTCGCAGGCTTTGATCGGGTCGGCCACGTGATGCAAGTTGACTTCGAATTGCGCGGGGGCACTTTCCTTGACGATGGCATCGGCAGGAATGCCCTGCTCCTTTGCGCCTTCGAGGATGTCCTGCAGGCAGTCGACGTACTCGTCGAGATCATCAATCAGGTACACCTGGGTTGAATGCGGGCGCTTGCCGGAAATCGGCGAGCGTGGCGGTTGCGGCCGACCGTTCACGTTTTCCTGGTCGATCAGGTAGAACTCCAGCTCGAAGGCGGCGCAGACGGTCAGCCCCAAATCGTCGAACTTGCTCACCACCTGGCGCAACACCTCGCGCGGGTCGGCGAAGAACGGCGTGCCGTCCAGCTCGTGCATGGTCATCAACAGCTGCGCGGTGGGGCGTTTCTGCCAGGGCTCGTTGCTCAGCGTATTGGGGATCGGAAAACAGATGCGATCGGCATCGCCGATATCCAGGCCCAGGCCCGTGCTTTCGACAGTCGAGCCATTGATGTCCAGGGCAAACAGCGACGCAGGCAGGTTGATGCCTTTTTCATACACCTTGTGCAGGCTGGTGCGTTCGATCCGTTTGCCGCGCACGACACCATTCATGTCGGCAATGAGCAGGTCGACGAACAAGACTTCTGGGTGTTTCTTAAGGAACGCGTTCGCTTCGTTGAGCTGAACGGCACGGGGTGGAGGAGACATGATGCAACACCTTTCTTGTTAAAAATATCAATCAGTGAAGTCATTTGAGGGTGAGTCAATCTTAATCCTCAAAGCCTGTCAATAGCGCCAAATTCCGCCCTCTAACAGGGCATCAAGGCCTATTTTTAGGGCGTGTCAGAACGGTTGAGCGGGTGTCCTGCCAATGGTGGATCGGAGCGCTGCAGAGCGGTGTTCGGTTTTTTGCCAAGCTGTTGTGTAAAAAAATGAACAAGACTAAGCTCGAAACGAAACAACAATAGATCGGATACGGGTGTCTCATGTCCCGCCAGCCGTTGATTGGAGTCACAGCCTGCAGCAAGCAGATCGGCCTGCAGCCCTACCATGTTGCCGGCGATAAATATGTTCGCGCGGTGGTCGTCGGCGCCACGGGCATGCCGGTGATCATTCCCGCCATGGCCGACGCGTTCGACCTGGCGCTGTTCCTTGAGCACCTCGACGGGTTGCTGCTGACCGGCTCGCCGTCCAATGTCCAATCCCATCTTTATCAAGGCCCGGCCAGCGCGCCGGGTACCGCTCATGATCCAGCCCGTGACGCCATCACCCTGCCGCTGATCCATGCGGCACTGGAGGCCGGTGTGCCGCTGCTGGGTATTTGCCGCGGCTTTCAAGAAATCAACGTGGCGCTGGGCGGCAGCCTGCACCAGAGCGTGCACAGCGTGGCGCCCTATCAGGATCATCGCGAGCCCAAGGACCAGCCGCTGGAGGTGCAATATGCGCCGCGTCATGCCGTGCGCATCGAGCCCGGCGGCGTGCTGGCCGGGCTCGGCCTGGTCAATGAAATCCAGGTCAACTCCATTCACGCGCAGGGCGTCGACCGTCTGGCGCCGGGCTTGCGTGTCGAGGCGCGCGCCGCGGACGGGTTGATCGAAGCCTTTTCTGTGGAGGCTGCACGCAGCTTCGCTGTCGGCGTACAGTGGCATCCTGAATGGCAGGTACAGGCCAATCCCGCTTCCCTTGCGCTGTTCCAGGCCTTTGGCCGGGCGTGTCGGGCGCGTGCGCAAAATCGCTGAGCCGGCAGGGGCCGGTTTGGTTCAACCTTGAGGTCTTTATGAGCAGCCACCTCGACCAGCTCACCAGCTGGCTGAAAGAACACAAGATCACCGAAGTCGAATGCCTGATCAGCGATCTGACCGGCATCGCCCGCGGCAAGATAGCCCCAACCAACAAGTTTCTCGCCGAGAAGGGCATGCGCCTGCCGGAGAGTGTGCTGTTGCAGACGGTGACCGGCGATTACGTCGAGGACGACATCTATTACGAATTGCTCGACCCAGCAGACATCGACATGTTCTGCCGGCCGGACCCCAGCGCCATGTTCCTGGTGCCCTGGGCGCTGGAGCCCACCGCCATGGTGATCCACGACACCTTCGACAAGGTCGGTAACCCCATCGAGCTGTCGCCGCGCAACCTGCTCAAGCGCGTGCTGAAGATGTATGCGGACCATGGCTGGCAACCCATCGTCGCGCCGGAAATGGAGTTCTACCTGACCAAGCGCAGCGATGACCCGGACTACCCGCTGCAGGCGCCGATCGGTCGGTCGGGGCGCCCGGAAACCGGTCGGCAGTCATTCTCCATCGACGCGGCCAACGAATTCGACCCGCTGTTCGAGGACATGTACGACTGGTGCGAGGCGCAGAATCTGGATCTGGACACGCTGATCCATGAGGAAGGCCCGGCGCAGATGGAGATCAACTTCCGCCACGGCGAGGCCTTGCACCTGGCCGACCAGATCACGGTGTTCAAGCGCACCATGCGCGAGGCGGCGCTCAAGCACAACGTGGCGGCGACCTTCATGGCCAAGCCGATCACCGATCAGCCGGGCAGCGCCATGCACTTGCACCAGAGCGTGATCGACATAAAGAGTGGGCGCAATATCTTCTCCAATGATGACGGCTCCATGAGCGAGCTGTTTCTGCATTACATCGGCGGCATGCAGCGGATCATCCCTGAAGTGCTGCCGCTGTTCGCGCCCAACGTCAACTCGTTCCGCCGCTTCCTGCCCGACACCTCGGCGCCGGTGAACGTCGAGTGGGGCGAAGAAAACCGCACCGTCGGCTTGCGCGTGCCCGAATCCACGCCGCAGAACCGGCGCATCGAGAACCGCCTGCCTGGGGCCGACGCCAACCCGTACCTGGCCATCGCGGCCAGCTTGCTGTGTGGCTATATCGGCATGACCGAAGGCATCAACCCCAGCCCCCAGGTCAAGGGGCGTGGTTATGAACGGCGCAACCTACGCCTGCCTCTGACCATCGAGGATGCCCTGGAGCGCATGGAGAGCAGCAAGACGCTGGATAAATATCTGGGCCCCAAATTCATTACCGCCTATGTGGCGGTCAAGCGGGCCGAAAACGAAAACTACAAGCGGGTGATCAGTTCCTGGGAACGGGAGTTTCTGTTGTTTTCCGTGTGATTACCGCGCGCCCACAGTGCATTCAGAGGGGGACATCGATGAGCAATCCGCAAACCGAAAATTGGCAGACGCTGAGCCGCCAGCATCACCTGGCCCCCTTTACGGATTACCAGGCGCTGAACCGCAAGGGCGCGCGGATCATCACCAAGGCGTCGGGCGTGTACCTGTGGGACAGCGAGGGGCACAAGATCCTCGATGGCATGGCTGGCCTGTGGTGTGTGAATGTCGGTTATGGACGCGAGGAGCTGGTCGAGGCCGCCGCTGCGCAAATGCGCGAGCTGCCCTATTACAACCTGTTCTTCCAGACCGCACACCCGCCAGCGCTGGAACTGGCCAAGGAAATTGCCGAGCTCGCGCCGGAAGGCCTGAACCATGTGTTCTTTACCGGCTCGGGTTCGGAGGCCAATGACACTGTCCTGCGCATGGTGCGCCATTATTGGGCAACCTTGGGCCAACCGAACAAGCAGGTGGTGATCGGTCGCTGGAACGGTTACCACGGCTCGACCATCGCCGGCGCCAGCCTGGGCGGTATGAAGGGCATGCACGCCCAGGGCGGGCTGCCGATTCCCGGTATCGAGCACATCGACCAGCCTTACTGGTACGGTGAAGGCGGCGACATGAGTCCCGAAGACTTCGGCGTGTGGGCCGCCGAACAGCTGGAGCAAAAGATTCTCGAAGTTGGCGAAGAGCGGGTGGCGGCCTTTATCGCCGAGCCAATTCAGGGTGCCGGTGGGGTGATAGTGCCGCCGGACAGCTATTGGCCGAAGGTGCGCGAGATTCTGGCCAAGTACGACATCCTGTTCATTGCCGATGAGGTGATCTGCGGCTTCGGGCGTACCGGCGAATGGTTCGGCAGTCAGTATTACGACCTCAAACCGGACTTGATGCCGATTGCCAAGGGCCTTACCTCCGGCTACATCCCCATGGGCGGCGTGGTAGTACATGAGCGCGTGGTGCAGGTACTCGACCGCGGCGGCGAATTCGCCCACGGCTTCACCTATTCCGGGCATCCAGTGGCGGCGGCGGTGGCGCTGGCCAATATTCGTCTGCTCAAGCGCGAAGGCATCGTGACTCAGGTCAAAACGCAAACGGCACCGTACTTGCAACAACGCTGGCGTGAACTGGCCGAGCATCCGCTGGTGGGCGAGGCACGGGGTGTGGGGCTGGTGGCCGCCATCGAGTTGGTGAAAAACAAGGAAACGCGAGAGCGCTACAGCGGGCTGGAGGTTGGCATGCGTTGTCGCGAACACTGTTTTGCCAACGGTCTGGTGATGCGCGCGGTGGGCGACACCATGATCATTGCCCCTCCTCTTGTTATCAATAAGGAGGAGATTGACGAGTTGATCGACAAGGCGCGCACCTGTCTGGATCTGACGGCACGGGAGTTGTCGAGCGCGCGTTGAGGTCGCTTGCCGTGTCGTTTGTGACGAAACGGCAACGATCCCTAAAGTCCGCTCACAATTTCGCCGCCGCAGCTGTTGTCAGGGACCTTGGTCCTTGCCAGACTTCGCCGGTGCGTTGGCCAGGCTCACCGGGGGTGTGCCGTAGTGAGCCGCAAGATCGGGTTCGTCAGCAACGTCACTCCAGAGACCTATAAACAATCGGAGCTGTAACGCATGAATATGTTCGGCAAGACCCTTCTCGCGTTGTCCCTGACTGCTGTGGCCGGCTTGGCCCAGGCGCAGGAAAAAGTGCTGCACGTCTACAACTGGTCAGACTACATCGCTCCGGGCACCCTGGAAGGTTTCCAGAAGGAAACCGGCATCAAGGTCGTCTATGACGTCTTCGACAGCAACGAAGTGCTCGAAGCCAAACTGCTCTCCGGTGGTTCGGGTTATGACGTCGTCGTGCCGTCCAACCCGTTCCTGGCCAAGCAGATCAAGGCCGGCGTGTTCCAGAAACTGGACAAGAGCAAGCTGACCAACTGGGAAAACCTGGACAAGAACCTGCTCAAGGCCCTGGATTCCAGCGACCCAGGCAACCAATACGCCGTTCCTTACATGTGGGGCACCATCGGTATTGCCTACAACGTCGACAAGGTGAAGGCCGTCCTGGGTGAAAACGCGCCCGTGGATTCCTGGGACCTGGTCTTCAAGCCCGAGAACATCGAGAAGCTGAAGGCCTGCGGCGTGTCCTTCCTGGATTCGCCAACCGAAATGCTGCCGGCCGCGCTGCATTACCTGGGCTATTCGCCGATCAGTGAAAAAAACGATGAGTTGAAGAAAGCCGAAGACCTGTTCCTCAAGATCCGTCCGAACGTGGCCTACTTCCACTCCTCCAAATACATCTCTGACCTGGCCAACGGCAATATCTGCGTGGCTATCGGTTACTCTGGCGACCTGTATCAGTCCAAATCCCGTGCCGAGGAAGCCGGTAATGGGATCACTATCAAGTACAACATCCCGAAGGAGGGCGCTGGCGCGTTCTTCGATATGCTGGCCATTCCCGCCGACGCGAAGAATGTCGATAACGCTCATGCCTTCCTCAACTACCTGTTGAAGCCCGAGGTGATGGCGCCGATCGTCAACCACGTGCAGTTCCCCAGTGCCAACGCCGCTTCCACGCCGCTGGTGGACGAGGCGATTCGCACCGACCCAGGTATCTACCCGTCCGATGAGGTGATGGCCAAGCTCTACACCTTCCCGGACCTGGATCAGAAAGTGCAACGCGGCATGACCCGCAGCTGGACCAAGATCAAGTCCGGTCGTTAAGTGCAGTACCTGGTCGGTTGCTCGCGCAGCCGGCCATTCACACCGTAATAAACCGTAGTCAGGCCGCAAGGCCGGGAGCGTAACCCCAATGCCCGGGGCGAATTTTTCGTCAGGGCACCATGAGTGCGACCTTCAGGTCGCCACCGAACGATGCAAGACCGTGGCCTTCACCGCGGCTGGTATGAGGATCCTCCATTGAATACGTCCTATCGCAACGCCATGCTCGCCGCGAGCGCAGCCCTGATCCTGACCGGCACGGCCCAGGCCGAAACCACGGTGCATATCTATAACTGGTCGGACTACATTGGCGAGGACACGCTGGCCGAGTTTCGCAAGGCGACCGGGATCAAGCCGGTCTATGACGTGTTCGATTCCAATGAAACCCTGGAAGGCAAACTGCTCGCCGGTCGTTCCGGTTATGACGTGGTTGTGCCGTCCAACCACTTCCTTGGCAAGCAGATCAAGGCAGGGGCTTTTCAGAAACTGGACAAGAGTAAGCTGCCCAACTGGAGCAATCTGGACCCTGCTCTGCTCAAGCAGTTAAACGTCAACGATCCAGGTAACCAGTACGCCGTCCCCTACCTGTGGGGCACCAATGGCCTGGGCTACAACGTCGACAAGGTCAAGGCGGCTTTGGGCGATGACGTGGAAATCGATTCCTGGGCAATCGTGTTCGAGCCCGAAAACATCAAAAAGCTGTCCAGTTGTGGGGTCGCATTCCTCGACTCGGGAGATGAAATGCTCCCGGCCATGCTCAATTACCTGGGCCTGGACCCCAACAGCCAGGATCCCGAAGACTACGCCAAGGCCGAGGCCAAGCTGGCGGCAGTGCGCCCCTACGTCACCTATTTCCACTCCTCCAAATACGTGTCTGACCTGGCTAACGGCAACATCTGCATGGCGGTGGGCTATTCCGGCGATGTGTTCCAGGCGGCCGAGCGCGCGGACGAAGCCGGCAAGGGCGTGGAAATCGCCTATGTGATACCTGAAGAGGGCGCCAACCTGTGGTTCGACATGCTGGCCATCCCCGCCGACAGCGGTAACGTGGAAGCGGCTCATCGCTTCATCAACTACCTGCTCGAGCCCGAGGTGATTGCCCAGGTCAGCGATTATGTCGGCTATGCCAATCCGAACCTCAAGGCGCGCGAGTTCATGGACCCGGACGTATTGGCGGACGAGGCTGTTTATCCGCCACAAGAAGTGCTGGACAAACTGTATATTTCTGCCGAATTGCCGACCAAGGTGCAGCGATTGATGACCCGCAGTTGGACCAAGGTTAAATCCGGCCAATAAGTGGTGATAAAGCCGCGTCCGGGCTGGCCCCGCACTCGTCTGAATGTTTCAATTGCGCCCCCGCGCCGGAGGGTCCGAGCGGGGGCTGGCGAGTACGCCGGCACAACTGATTTTGACTTGCTGCAAGGGCGCGGAATGGTGGGTTGCTTCCGTCGTTCTGCATCGCTATTGAAATATCCGGCCTGGCGGCGCCAGGGTTGAAGTTTCGGGGAGAATGATAGTTATGGCGGTGGCCTCTAGCGCCTACAAGAAAGCCCTCAGTGGCGATCAGCAAGCCAAGGAAATCCTGGTCAAGATTGACCGGATAACCAAGCAGTTCGACGATACCGTGGCGGTTGACGACGTCTCGCTGACCATCCGCAAGGGCGAGATCTTCGCCCTGCTGGGTGGCTCCGGCTCGGGCAAGTCAACCCTGCTGCGCATGCTGGCCGGTTTTGAGCGGCCCACCGAAGGGCGCATCTACCTGGACGGCCAGGACATCACTGATCTGCCGCCCTATGAGCGGCCAATCAACATGATGTTCCAGTCCTATGCGCTGTTCCCGCACATGACGGTTGAACAGAACATCGCCTTCGGCCTCAAGCAGGACAGCCTGCCCAAGGCGGAGATCGAGGCGCGCGTGGCGGAAATGCTCAAGCTGGTGCAAATGAGCCAGTACGCCAAGCGCAAGCCGCACCAGTTGTCCGGCGGCCAGCGCCAGCGCGTGGCGCTGGCCCGCTCGCTGGCCAAACGTCCCAAGCTGTTGCTGCTCGACGAACCCATGGGTGCGCTGGACAAGAAACTGCGCTCGCAGATGCAACTGGAGCTGGTGGCGATCATTGAGCGCGTCGGCGTGACCTGCCTGATCGTCACCCACGATCAGGAAGAGGCCATGACCATGGCCGAGCGCATCGCCATCATGCACCAGGGCTGGATCGCCCAGGTCGGCAGCCCCATGGACATCTACGAAACGCCGGCCAGCCGCCTGGTCTGCGAGTTCATCGGCAACGTCAACCTGTTCGACGGCGAACTCATCGAGGACGCCGGCGACCATGCGGTGATCACCTGCCCGGCGTTGGAGCGACCGATCTACGTGGGCCATGGCATCAGCACGCGTGCGGAAGAGAAACGTGTCACCTATGCACTGCGTCCGGAAAAACTGCTGATCAGCAGCGAAATGCCGGAAATCGAACACGAAGGCTACAACTGGGTGCAGGGAACCGTGCATGACATCGCCTACCTGGGCGGTCATTCCCTGTACTACATCAAGCTGGCTTCGGGCGTGCTGGTGCAGTCGTTCCTGGCCAACTCCGAGCGCAACGTCAAGCGCCCGACCTGGGATGACCAGGTGTACCTGTACTGGATCGATGACAGCGGCGTGGTGCTGCAGTCATGAGAGCGACCGGCCTGAAAAGACTGCTGCCCAGCGGGCGGCAGCTGGTCGTCGGCGTGCCGTTCTTCTGGCTGCTGCTGTTCTTCCTGCTGCCGTTCGTGATTGTGCTGAAAATCAGCTTCGCTGAAGCTGATGTGGCCATTCCGCCGTATACCGAAGTGTTCGCCTGGGCCGAGAACCAGCTGCAGGTCTTGCTCAATTTCGGCAATTACGTGTTCCTCAGCGAAGACGAGCTATACCTGCTCGCCTACCTGGGATCGCTGAAGATCGCCTTGTTCAGCACGCTGCTGTGCCTGCTGATCGGTTACCCGATGGCCTATGCCATCGCCCGGGCCGACCCGCAGAAGCAGGTGGTGCTGCTGCTGCTGATCATGATGCCGACCTGGACCGCGATTCTGATCCGCGTGTACGCCTGGATGGGTATCCTCAGCAACAACGGCCTGCTCAACAGCGTACTGATGGGGGTGGGGCTGATCGATACGCCGTTGCAGATCCTCAATACGACGCTGGCGGTGTATATCGGGATCGTCTATTCGTACCTGCCGTTCATGATCCTGC
>CAYPFO010000073.1:0-16156 GCA_964410065.1 uncultured Pseudomonas sp. | reverse complement strand
TGCCGAAGCTGGTGCCGGCGCTCTTGCTCGACTGGGTCGATTCGTTGAGCACCACCGTCAGGATGTCGCCCACGCGAAAAGCTCGGTTGTCGTTGATCAACGAACTGCCAAAACCCCGGTACAAACCACCCGCGACCGTTGTGGACTGCTCGTAGTCCAGCTCCGGCGGAGCGTAATCGGTGGTATCGGCATCTTCGCGCAGCTCGTGGAAGCTGGCGCACCCACCGAGCATCAGCACGGCACTCCACAGACAAAGCGTGCGCATCATGGCCATCACACGGTCTGGTTGAGGAATTGCTGCATGCCGGAGCTGGCGTCGAGCACCTTGGCATTGGCCTCATAGGCGCGCTGGATGGCGATCATCTGCACCATGGCCTCGACCACCTGCACGTTGGAGCCTTCCAGCACGCGCTGCTTGAGCTGCCCGAGACCGTCCTGACCGGCAATGCCTTCCACCGGCTCGCCACTGGCCACGGTTTCGCGGTACAGGTTGCCGCCCAAGGCTTCCAGACCAGCCGGGTTGAGGAAGTTGACCAACTGGATCTGGCCCAGATCTTCGATCACGCCCTGGGCATTGAGCACCGTCACGGTGCCGTCGCTGCCCACGGTGAAACCGCTGCTGCCTTCCGGCACAAGGATCTCATCCGCCAGCGGCAGGCCCTGGGAGTTGACCATCATGCCTTCGGCATTGAGCTGGAACTGGCCGTTCTCGGTGAAGTAATCCTCGCCGTTGGGGCCCTGCACGCGGAAAAAGCCCTGGCCGATGATCGCCAGGTCCATCGGCTGGCCGGTGGTCTGGATGTTGCCTTCGGTGAACACCTTCTGGGTGCCGACCACGCGTACGCCATTGCCCATCTGCAAGCCGGACGGCACGGTGTTGACCTGGTCGGCCTGAGCGCCGGGCTGCACCTCGATGGCGTAGAACAGGTCCTCGAATACGGCGCGGTCGCTTTTAAAGCCGACGGTGTTCACGTTGGCCAGGTTGTTGGCCACGGTGGTCATCGCCATATCCTGGGCGACCAGACCGGTCTTGCTGACCCAAAGTGCCGAACTCATCTGTCGATCCTCTTTCCAGTGCCGGCCCTGACGCGATCAGGACCGAAAAATTAGTGGTTACCGCAGCGGTGCGCTTCTCTTGTGGGGCCGATTTCATATCGGCAGCAGGGCTTGGATGATGATCGACGTCATTCCGAAACCTGGCAGCCGATGTGAAATCGGCCCCACACACGTGGCACAAACCCCGCTTAGCCGCGTATCAGCCGATTGCCTGCCTCGGACAGGTTTTCAGCGGCTTTCCCAGTGCCAGCCAAAACGGCGCTGTGCTTCTCTGTGGGGCCGATTTCATATCGGCGACAGGGTTTGGATGATGATCGACGTCATTCCGAAACCTGGCAGCCGATGTGAAATCGGCCCCACACACGTGGCACAAACCCCGCTTAGCCGCGTATCAGCCGATTGCCTGCCTCGGACAGGTTTTCAGCGGCTTTCCCAGTGCCAGCCAAAACGGCTATGCGCTTCTCTGTGGGGCCGATTTCATATCGGCAGCAGAGCCCGGATGATGATCGACGTCATTCCGAAACCTGGTAGCCGATGTGAAATCGGCCCCACACTTGGCGCGAACCCCGCTTAGCCGCGTATCAGCCGATTGCCTGCCTCGGACAGGTTTTCGGCGGCTTTCATCATCTTCACCTGGGTTTCGAACAGGCGGCTCAGGCTCATGGTCGACACCAACTGATCGATGGACGAGACGTTGCTCGACTCCAGGTAACCGCTGGCCAGGGTGATGTCGTCATTAGCGGCCAACGGCGGGTTCTGGTTGTCGCGCGGGATCAGCAATCCCTGAGCGTTCTTGATCAGGTCCGCGCCCTGGCTGTCGACCAGGCGCAGTCGGCCCACCTCGACCATCAGGAAGTCGCCCCGCGGCACCACCGACACGGTGCCGTCGGTGCCGATGTGCAACTGGTCGTATTCGGGCAGCACCAACGGGCCATCCTCGCCCAGCAACACGCGGCCGCCGACGGTCAGTTGCCCTTGGGCGTCCACTTGCAGGCTGCCGTTGCGGGTGTACGCCTCGGCGCCAGCGCCATTCTGCACGGCCAGCAGGCCCTGGCCCTTGATTGCCACGTCCAGCGCACGGCCGGTGAAATTCACCGGCCCCGGGGCGAGATCGACGCCGTTGTTTTCCACCCGCGCCATGTGCCGGCTGTCATAGCCATAACCTTTCACCTCGACGGCGGCGGCACGTTCCATATCGGCGCGAAAGCCTGCGGTGTTGACGTTGGCCAGGTTGTTGGCGTGAATTTGCAGCGCTTGCATGCTGCGGTTGGCCGCGGTCATCGCGGTATAACCCAAACGGTCCATGGATGACTCCGCCTTACATCGCGCTGAACAGGATCTGGTCGAGATCCTTCTGCGTGGAGATCACCTTGGTGTTGGCCTGGTAGTTACGCTGGCCCTGCATCAGGGTGACCAGTTCCTCGGTCAGGTCGACGTTGGAGTTCTCCAGGGTGCCGGCGTTGATCTTGCCGAACTGGGCCACGCCCGCCGTGCCGATCAGCGCGGCGCCGGAGTCGATGGTTTCCGTCCAGGCGGTGCCGCTGACGTTCTTCAGCCCTTCGGCGTTGATAAAGCTGGCCAGCACCACTTGGCCTTGCTGCTGACTCTGGCCGTTGCTGTAGTTGACGAACACGTTGCCCTTGCTGTCGATGCCGATACCGGTCTGCTCACCGGAGGTGTAGCCCGACGCCAGGTTGGTGGACACGCCGAAGTCGGTACCGTACTGGGTGCTGTTGGTGTAATCGATGTCAATGGTCTGAGCACTGGCACCCGGCAGCACGGCCGCCGGCACGGTGATGTTCACGAGGCCGGCCGGGGTCACCAACTGACCGTCGGTGTCGAAATCCAGTGCTTGCGTGCCTGCTGCGACGCCATCCACGTAATAGTCGGCAGTCCAGGTGTTGGCGCCGGTGTTGGCGAAATACTGGGTCAGGGTGTGCTCCTTACCCAGCGAGTCGTACACCTTGGTGGTGTACGTGGAGTTGTAGCTGGTCACGTCCGTCGGATCGATGGGTGCAGTGGCCGGCGGAGTCATGTTTGCATCCAGGTTGGCAACGAACTCCAGGCTGTCGGTCTGCTTAGCCGGCAGAGTGGAGGCCTGGATGCGCAGATCGCCCAAGCTACCCGTCAGCAGGTTGCCGTTGGCGTCAGTCGGATAGCCCTGCAGCTTCTGCCCGGCGGCATTGACGATGTAGTTGGCTGCGTCAGTACCGAAGACCCCGGCACGGGTGTATTGGGTCTCGCCACTGGTGCCCTTGACCACAAAGAAACCGCCACCGGAAATCGCCAGGTCGAGGGTACGACCGGTGTTCACCAACGCACCGCCGAGGCTGATGCTCTGGGTGTTGCCGAGCACTTCCACGCCCATCGCCTGGGTGTCGGCGTAGACGCTGCCGAACTCGGTGCGCGAGGATTTGAAGCCGGTGGTGCCGGTGTTGGCAATGTTGTTGCTGACGGCGTTCAGTTGTTCGGTGACGGCGTTGAGGCCGGTCAGGGCAATGTTGAAGCTCATGACGATCTTTCCTCGGAAATAGGATCAGGCTCAGCTGCGCTGGCCGAACTCGACGATGTTGTAGAACGGCACGCTGCCGGCGCCGGCGATGTTCAGGACCGGGCCGGTATTGCTGACCCGCACGTCCTTGACCAGGCCGTTCACTTCGACGTTCAAGCGTTGATCGTCGGCATTGAGCGCCTGAATGCTGTACTGGCCGGGCTTGAGACCCAGGGCCACGGGATCGACGGTGTAGGCGACCTTGCCGGCAGCCTGCTCTCCCAGTTGGATGACGGTTTCAATGCCATTTGAATCGGTCAGCACCAGGCTGGTCTTCCCGGAATAGTTCTCCAGGGTGAACTGGCCGCTGACCTTCTGGTCCTTCAACTCGAGGCTATCCACATTCACCGACACCTCTTGGCCCACCAGGCCGGCGGCGGTCAGCGTCTGCAGGTTGTCGGCCAGCACCAGGCTGCTCTGCTGCAGGGTGGCCATGTTCTCCATGCTCTTGACCTGGGACATGCTGGCGTACTGCTGCAGGAACTGGCTGCTGTCCACCGGATTGGTCGGATCCTGATTCTGGATCTGCGCGACCATCAGGGAGATGAAGTTGTTCTCCATCACACCCAGTTCACTGAGATCCACCGCCGCGCTGGGCAGCGCGTTGTCGCTGGCCAGCGTACTGCTGCGAGAATAATTAACCGAATCAACGCTCATCAGGCTTCTCCGAGACGCAGCAGACCCTGCTGCATGCTTTTAAGACGGTTGAGGACTTCGACGCTGGTCTCGAAGCTGCGGGTCGCCGACATCATGTCGGTCATTTCCTCGATCTGATTCACCGCCGGGTAAAACACGTAGCCATCGGCGCCCGCCAGGGGGTTGCCGGGCTCGTAACGCTTCACCGCCTCACGTTGATCGGCAACCACATCGAGCACTTGTACATGGGCACCGCCCATGCCGACGCCCCGCGTCAGCTCATCGTTGTTGTACACGGCGGCGAACAGTGGCCGGCGCGCCTGATACACATCCTCGGCGGAGGTGGCCGCCGAATCGATGTTGGCCAGGTTACTGGCCACGGTGTTCAGGCGTACCGTCTGGGCATTCATGGCTGAGCCGGCGATGCGGTAAATGGAGTCAAAGGCCATCGTCAACGTCCTTCAATGGCCTGCTTGAGGCCGCGAAATTTCATGGTCAGAAAGGTCAGGCTGGTCTGGAAGTCCATGGCATTGCGCGAGAATTCCGCCTGCTCGACACCCAGTTCCACGGTATTGCCATCCAGGGACGCCTGGAACGGCACCCGGTACTGCAGCGGCGCAGCGAGGCTGGACTGAGACAGTTCGGCACTGCTGTCCAGGCGGCTCATTTCGCGGGCAAAATCGACATCGCGAGCCTGAAAGCCCGGTGTGTCCACGTTGGCCAGGTTGGCGGCAATAATTTCGCTGCGCTGCATGCGCACTTCGAGCGCATGGGCATGCAGCCCGACTACGTCATCAATCCGTATACTCATGCTTCCCCCAAAAAACCGTCACTGGGGAGTGAACAGCAGCTTTCATGCCATTCCGCTATCATTTAGCAGGTAATTGATTTTGTTAGGTTTTATCAGCGATACACGCCAACGGCAGGGACGCGATTTTCCGTCTCTGACGGCAAAATGCCGCCGCAGCGGAAGCGTTGTTTCCGCCTTGCTGGCCATTTTTCTTGCCCCGCAAAGCCAGGCCGCCAGCGTCAGCGAACAGATCGACCAGGCACTGCGCACTCACTTACAGCCGCTCCTGCAACACGAAATCCGCCAGCACCGCTGGCAGCAGCCACGCCTGCATCTCGACAACACGCTGCCCAGCAGCGCGCAAAAACTGCAGGCGTGCACCCGCAGCCTGCAGGTCAGGAACCTGTCGCCCCGCCCAGCGCTGCTCAGTCGTCAACGCTACCGCGTGGAGTGCGCCGCGCCCGCCTGGAGCGTGAATGTGACCAGCCAGGCCGACGTCAGCGTACTGCTGCTGGTCGCCCGGCATACCTTGGAGCGTGACCAATCGCTCGGCGCCGATGACGTACACACCCGTCGGCAAAGCGTCAGCAAGCACCGCCAGGGGATTTATGGTCGCGTTGCCGACATCGAAGGCCTGAGCGCCAAACGACGCATCCGCGCCGGCCAGGTCCTCAGCCCGCCGCTGCTCGGCGCACCCTTGCTGGTGCGACGCGGGCAGATGGTAACCATCGTCGCCACCCATGACGGCATCGAAGCCGCCACCCAGGGCGAAGCCTTGAGCAACGGCAGCGCTGGAGAGATCATCAGGGTGCGCAATCAAAGCAGCGAGAAAGTCATCGAGACGCAGGTAACGGGCGAAGGCGTAGTGACTAGCACGTACCGATAAGTTGAGGGTAACCGGTGAGATTCCTATTTTACGCGCCGGGTTTTCACCCACGCCAAGGACTGCCGGGTAACCGTAGGATGGGTTGAGGCGCCACGAAATACTGGAGCCAGACACCGTTCCTTCCGTGCCGATACCCAGCCCTGTAGGGTGGATGTCGTTTTTTACATCCACCATGAGCGCCGCCCGGTGGACAACACACAGCGGTTGTCCACCCTACGTGCTGTCCCACGCTGGCAGCGTTGGATTAGCCGAAGGCGTAATCCGACGGTCGGGGAATGGGCTCGACTTCGAGATAGGATAGCTGCGCGGCAAACGACGGAAGCGCCTGCGGCGATTCCATCCTACGGCCTACGCCAGCCTTGTAGGGTGGATGTCGTTTTTTACATCCACCATGGGCACCGCCCGGTGGACAACACACAGCGGTTGTCCACCCTACGTGCTGTCCCACGTTGGTAGGTTGGATTAGCCGAAGGCGTAATCCGACGGTCGGGGAATGGGCTCGACTTCGAGAATAGGGTAGCTGCGCGGCAAACGACGGAAGCGCCATCCTACAGAGGCCGAATGGCCCAGCTACCCGCACAAATAGGTGCCGGTGCCCACTGCCACCCGCACGCCGTCCTCGTTATGCAGTTCGCTGCGCACCACCGCGACCTTATTACCCGTGCGCAGCGGCACGGCATGAGCGGTGAAACGCTGGCCGCGTCCGGGGCGCAGGTAATCGATACGCAGGTCGATGGTGCCCAGGCGCGACAGCCGTGCCATGCGCTCTTGCGCCGGCAGGTCGGCGTGGCGCTCGCAAGCCCCGATCAGGGCCATGGCGCCGCCCGTGACATCCAGCAACGTGGCGATTACCCCACCGTGCAGGATGCCCTGCACGAAATTGCCGATCAGCTCGGGGCGCATCGCCAGGTGCATGGTCACCCGCTCGGGAGACAACTCGTCGATTTCAATGCCCAGCGTCTGATTGAACGGGATACGGGCGAAGAACTGACCTATGGCTTGATGCAGTTCAGGGTTAAGTGGGCCGGTTGGGCTGGACATGGGCGACTCCGTCAGTGAGTGACCAAGCTCGCCCACCTGCGCGCGCCTGACCAGAGGCGCGGCAGAGGAGGCGGACAGATTGTCCGGTATGGCCTGCATCGGTCTCCCTCGACGCAGGTCATCGGCTGGATTGAGGCGCACGCAGCCAGACCACCCGGCGGCATCGCGCCGATGCCCATCATGCCCCCGATGGGTATCGCTGCGCTCAACGCCATCCTACATCCGGCAGGTGCCGCACTGCCTCAATCTTCGCTGAGCTCCAGTACACGATCCACCAGCTTGTTGATGCCGGACGCGGCCTGGCTGATCGACTCGGCCAGCATGTAGGCCGGCGTGGTGACCAGTTTGCGCTGTTCATCGACGATGATGTCCTCGACCGGGCACTCCTGATGCTCGGCGCCCATCTGGCCTAGGGCTGCCGCCGTATCCGCATCGGTGCCAATGGTGCAGATCACCCCGGCGCCATAGATCTTCGCCGCCATGGCCGGAGCGATACACATCAGCCCCACCGGTTTACCTGCGCGAGCAAAGCCCTGGGCGATGCTCAGCACCTCGGGATTCACGGTGCAATGCGCACCGCTGACGGCAAAATCGCTGAGGTTCTTCGCCGCACCGAAGCCACCCGGCACGATCAGGGCATCGAAGTCTTCGACCTTGGCTTCGCGCAGGTCCTTGATCTTGCCCCGCGCAATGCGTGCGGATTCCACCAGGACATTGCGGCTTTCGGGCATTTCATCGCCACTGAGGTGATCCACGACATGACGCTGCGCACTATTCGGCGCGAAACACTGCACCTGGGCGCCGCGCTGATCAAGACGCAACAGGGTGAGTACGCTTTCATGGATCTCGGCGCCGTCATATACACCGCAGCCAGACAGGATCACAGCGACGTTCTTGTGCATGTTTTCGTTCTCCGGGAAAGAGTGAGGATCTCGGACATGCTACCTGCTACTCCGCAGGCGCACGAGGGCCGGGCGTCCAGGTCATGCCGACTGTTTGCGGCCATGCGGCGCTTTCGTCGCCAGGTCGCGCCTGCCACAGAAAATCGTGGCCGACGCCACTCTTCTGCCAGAGGCCGGCACTCGGGCCGACACCTTTGCGAACGCAGCGCATGTCCAGCCAGGTCGCTGCGCCACACTTAACCGTGCTCCCCACGGCAAACACTGCGCAAGCGTCTGCGCCGTGCCTTGCCGCTGTTCAACGGCGTCAAAAGGACATTCGGCTCCGTTTGCCAGCGACCCTGCCCCTGGCCAACAATGATCATCTGGCGCGTTCGGTGCTATCCCCCGGACGCTGCGGCGTCATCAAGCGGTCATAATGACGCCTTATAACTGTCACACTTGCGCCACACGTCTGGCGCCCTGGAGTCTGCCGTGAGCTTTACCCCCGCCAATCGCCTGTTCCCCGCCACTCGCCTGCGGCGCAACCGCAAGGACGACTTTTCCCGGCGCCTGGTGCGCGAGAACATACTGACCGTCGATGACCTGATCCTGCCGGTGTTCGTGCTGGACGGCGAGAACCAGCGTGAAGCGGTGCCGTCGATGCCCGGCGTCGAGCGTCTCTCCATCGACCTGCTGCTCAAGGAAGCGCAAACCTGGGTCGAACTGGGCATCCCGGCGCTGGCGCTGTTCCCGGTGACGCCCGTGGAGAAAAAATCCCTCGACGCCGCCGAAGCCTGGAACCCGGATGGCATCGCCCAGCGCGCCACACGGGCCCTGCGCGAACGCTTCCCGGAGCTGGGCATCATCACCGACGTGGCCCTGGACCCGTTCACCACCCACGGTCAGGACGGCATCCTCGATGAAAACGGCTATGTGCAGAACGATGTGACCGTCGATGCGCTGGTCAAGCAGGCGCTGTCCCATGCCGCCGCTGGCGCCCAGGTCGTTGCGCCGTCAGACATGATGGACGGGCGCATCCAGGCGATTCGCGAGGCACTGGAACTGGCCGACCATTCCAATGTCCGCATCATGGCCTACTCGGCCAAGTACGCCAGCGCCTACTACGGCCCGTTCCGCGATGCGGTGGGCTCGGCCGCCAACCTGGGCAAGAGCAGCAAGAACACCTATCAAATGGACCCGGCCAACGGCAACGAAGCCCTGCATGAAGTGGCAGCAGACCTGGCCGAAGGCGCCGACATGGTGATGGTCAAGCCTGGTCAGGCGTATCTGGACATCGTCTGGCGAGTCAAGGACGCCTTCAAGACGCCGACTTTCGCCTACCAGGTCAGTGGCGAGTACGCCATGCACATGGCGGCCATCCAGAACGGCTGGCTGAGCGAGGCGGTCATTCTCGAATCGTTGGTCGGCTTCAAGCGTGCCGGTGCCGATGGCATCCTCACCTACTTTGCCGTTCGCGCCGCGCAGTTGCTGAAAAACGGGCACTAATCAGTAGTTACACAGGACTATAAATGAGCAGCGAAGGACTCACCGACAGCACCCCACTCGACATGCCCTCAGAGGTGATAGTCGAAACGGTCTCGATCACCGACAACTTGCCGGCCGTGGTCGAGGCGCCGCCGGTGATTCCCAATCTGGACGACAGCAGCCTGTACATCCATCGCGAGCTGTCGCAATTGCAGTTCAACATCCGCGTGCTGGAACAGGCGCTGGATGAGTCCACCCCGCTGCTCGAACGCCTGAAATTCCTGCTGATCTTCTCAAGCAACCTCGATGAGTTCTTCGAGATCCGCGTCGCCGGGCTCAAGAAGCAGATCACCTTTGCCCGCGAACTGGCGGGCGCCGATGGCTTGCAACCCCATCAGGCCCTGGCGCGAATTGCCGAAGTGGTCCACGAGCACGTGGAGCGCCAGTACACCATCCTCAACGACGTGCTGCTGCCGGAGCTGGCTAAGCAGCAGGTGCGCTTCATTCGCCGTCGGCACTGGAACACCAAGGTCAAGGCCTGGGTACGACGCTATTTCCGCAGTGAAATTGCACCGATCATGACCCCCATCGGACTGGACCCAACCCATCCGTTTCCGCTGTTGGTCAACAAGAGCCTGAACTTCATCGTCGAATTGGAAGGCATCGATGCCTTCGGCCGCGACTCCGGACTGGCGATCCTGCCGGCGCCGCGCTTGCTGCCCCGCGTGATTCGCGTTCCGGAAGAAGTGGGCGGAGCTGGCGACAACTTTGTCTTCCTCTCGTCGATGATCCACGCCCATGCCGATGACCTGTTCCACGGCATGAGCGTCAAGGGCTGCTACCAGTTCCGCCTGACCCGCAACGCCGACCTGTCGGTGGATGCCGAGGACGTGGAAGATCTGGCCCGCGCCTTGCGCGGCGAACTGTTGTCGCGCCGTTACGGCGATGCGGTGCGCCTGGAAGTGGTCGACACCTGCCCGAGCCACCTGACCGACTACCTGCTCAAGCAATTCAACCTGGCGGAAAACGAGCTGTACCGCGTCAACGGCCCGGTCAACCTGACCCGTTTGTTCAGTGTCACCGGTCTGGATAGCCAACCGGGGCTGCAATACACGCCGTTCACCCCAACCATCCCCAAGCTGCTGCAAAACAGCGAGAACATCTTCAGTGTGATTGCCAAGCAGGACATCCTGCTGCTGCATCCCTACGAGTCCTTCACGCCGGTGATCGACCTGCTGCGCCAGGCTGCCAAGGACCCCAACGTGCTGGCGATCAAGCAGACGCTGTACCGCTCGGGAGCCAACTCGGAAATCGTCGACGCACTGGTCGATGCGGCGCGCAGCGGCAAAGAAGTCACCGTGGTGATCGAGTTACGCGCGCGGTTCGACGAGGAATCCAACCTGCAATTGGCCAGTCGCCTGCAAGCCGCCGGGGCGGTAGTGATCTATGGCGTGGTCGGCTTCAAGACCCACGCCAAGATGATGCTGATCCTGCGCCGCGAGAACGGCGAACTGCGCCGTTACGCGCACTTGGGCACCGGTAACTACCATGCCGGCAACGCCCGCCTGTACACCGACTACAGCCTGCTGACCGCCGACGTGGCGCTTGGCGAAGACGTGTCCAAGCTGTTCAGCCAATTGATCGGCATGGGCAAGACGCTGCGCATGAAAAAACTGCTGCACGCGCCTTTCACGCTGAAAAAGACCCTGCTTGACCTGATCACGCGCGAAACCCAGAACGCCAGCGAGGGCAAGCCCGCGCATATCATCGTCAAGGTCAACTCGCTGACCGATCCGAGGATGATCAAGGCGCTGTACAAGGCCAGCCAGACCGGGGTGAAGATCGACCTGATCGTGCGTGGCATGTGCTGCCTGCGCCCGGGCATTCCCGGCGTGTCGCACAACATTCACGTGCGCTCGATCATCGGTCGTTTCCTGGAACACAGCCGGGTCTATTACTTCCTCAACGGTGGCGAGGAGCTGATCTACCTGGCCAGCGCCGACTGGATGGAGCGCAACCTCGACAAGCGCGTCGAGACGTGTTTCCCAGTCGAGGGCAGGAAGCTTACCCTGCGCGTCAAGAAGGAGCTGGAAACCTACCTGGCCGACAACACCCAGAGCTGGATCCTGCAGCCCGATGGCCGCTATGTGCGCAACAGCCCAACGGGTAATGCCCACCCGCGTAACAGCCAGGCCATTTTGCTGGATCGCCTCGGCACGCCTCTGCTGACGGTGAGCTAAGGTCAGCTACATACAGGCGCGACTCGAAGGTCGCGCCGTTGGCTGGGAGAAGCTCGCCTCAACCCTGTGATGGGTCGCAGGTTGCAGTTACCTGGCTCGATGCCGGGCACATAAACACGCCCCGAGAGTGCGCACGCCGAGCAGCGCTTTTCAGGGCAAGGCTCGCCCCCCCCCCAAAAAAAAATGCCCGCTCAACCCGGCAACCTGCCCTGCGCACCAAGCCTGCTCGACGGTTAAGCCGAATCATCCCCCGTTTTGCGGGCCATTTCTCATACCTGTGACCGAGTAGACGGCACGTTATGGGCCAATGGCCAAAACTTCACGCGCGTGGCTCTAAGCCAGGCATCCCCAGCCGTTGTCCACAGGTGCAACGGCTAACCCCTTGTCGGATCAGCGACGTCCACCAGCAGGACGCCAGCGTGCGCGCGATCCGCGTATTTTGATGCAAGCCCGCCATATCGGATCGTTGCCGGCTTCGTCACTGTTTAGGCTGGAATCGGATGTTCCCATCAAGTCTCATGGCTGCGTTGCTGGCACTCTCCATCATTACCCCCCTGCACGCCCAGGAGAGCCAGCCGGTACTGATCCGTTTCGCCCACGTGGTGGCCGATGACACCCCCAAGGGCAAAGGCGCGCTGCTGTTCAAGCGGCTCGCGGAAGAACGTTTGGCAGGCAAGGTCAAGGTCGAGGTGTATCCCAACTCGAGCCGTTATGGCGATGCCGACGAGATGCAGGCCTTGCTCAATGGCCAGGTCGAACTGCTCGCACCGTCCTTGTCCAAATTCGACCGTTACACCAAGCAGCTACAGGTCTTCGACTTGCCATTCCTGTTCGATGACGCCGAAGCCGTGAAGCGCTTTGGGCGACGCGAGAAAAGCCAGGAACTGCTGCGTTCCATGACCAATCACGGCATTACCGGCCTGGCCTATTGGAGCAACGGCCTCAAGCAGTTATCCGCCGACCGTGCCTTGATCCTTCCCAAAGATGCCCAGGGGCTGAAATTCCGCATTCAGAACTCGGCGGTGCTGGAGAGCCAATTCGAATCGATTGGCGCCCAGGCCGTGCGCCTGGCCTTCGGACAGATGTACAAGGGGCTGGAGAGCGGCGAGGTACAGGGCGCAGAAAACCCGTGGTCGAACATTGTCAGTCAGAACGTGCATACCGTGCAGTCGCACATCACCGAGAGCAACCACGGTGTACTGCATTACATGCTGATTACCAACACGGCGTTCTGGCACAGCCTGCCTTATGCGATCCGCAGCGAGCTGGACAACATCATTCTTGAGGTGACCCATGTGGTGAATGCCGAGGCGGAGGCGTTGAATGTCCGTGACCGCCAGGCGGTACTGGCGGCCGGGAAGGTCAAGGTCATCGCCCTCAGCAACGCCGAGCGTGAAGCCTGGCGCCAGGCCATGCTGCCGGTCTGGAAGCGCTATGAGGACGAAATCGGCGCCGACGTGATTCGTGCAGCGCTGGCGGTGAATCGCAAGCGCTGAGCCGACGGCCTCACGGAGGCATCGTCAGCGTGCTGTCAGGCGGTACTCGATGCGCTGGAGCCACTCGGCTTCCTGCTCGAAATCCGCCTGGGTCAGCGGGTTCGCGGCCAGCCAGCCTTCCGGGAAAATCAGCTCCAGACTGCGCTCACCGACTTCGAGGCGCACCTGGGGCATCTCCTGGGTGCCGCGGATGTGATGAAACAGGATGGCGAAGCGCAGCAGGATGCACAGGCGCACCAGGCTTTCGGTGTCCGCCTCGGCGTCCCGGAACTTGTCCAGCGGGATATTGCGGCGGTGGCCACGCACCAGCAGGGCGAGAACCTGCTGATCCTGGCGGGAGAAGCCGGCCAGGTCGCAGTGCTCGATCAGGTAAGCGCCATGCTTGTGGTAGTGATAATGTGCGATATCCAGGCCCACCTCATGAACACGGGCGGCCCAGCTGAGCAACTCGCGCTGCCAGTCTTCCTGCAAGTTCCAGGCAACCGCCACCTGATCGAGCGCCATCAGCGCCTTGGCCTCGACCCGCGCGGCCTGCTCAAGGTCGACGTGATAACGCTCCATCAGCGCCGACAAGGTACGTTGGCGTACATCTTCATGCTGATGGCGACCGATCAGGTCGTAGAGCACGCCTTCACGCAAGGCACCTTCGGAATGCGTCATGGTCTCCAGTCCCAACGCATCGAAAATTGCTTCGAGAATGGCCAGGCCAGCGGGGAAGATCGTCCGCCGTTCAGGCTTGACGCCTTCAAAGTCGAGCTTGTCCACCTCGCTGCACTTGAGCAGTTTACGCTTCAGCCAGATCAGGCCCTGGGCATTGACCTCTCCGCTACCCCGCCCGCCGGCTTGAATCGCCAGTCCCACGGAGCGAATGGTCCCCGAAGCCCCAATGGCCTCCTGCCAGCCCTGTCGGCGCATGCCCTGCTCACGACTCATCAATTCCAGACGCGCGGCGGTATAGGCCTGGGCATAACGTGCGGGGCTGATCTTGCCATCTGCAAAGAAACGCTGGGTAAAGCTCACACAGCCCATCTGCAGACTTTCGCGCAGCAACGGCTCGAAGCGCTGGCCAATGATGAACTCCGTGCTGCCGCCGCCAATATCCACTACCAGACGCTTGCCGGGCGTGTCCGGAAAGGTGTGCGAGACGCCCAGATAAATGAGACGCGCCTCTTCGAGGCCGGCGACGACATCCACCGGGTGCCCCAACAGCGCCTCGGCGCGTCGGATAAACACTTTTCTGTTGCGGGCAATGCGTAGCGCATTGGTGCCAACGATGCGCACCGCGCCCTGTGGCAAACCGCAGATCAACTGGGCGAAGCGCCCCAGACAATCCAGGCCACGCTGCATGGCCTCTTCATTCAGCAACCGTTGCTCATCGATTCCTGCCGCCAATTGAACCTTTTCGCCCAGGCGCTCGAGAATACGAATCTCGCCTTGATCGACCCGCGCCAGGACCATGTGAAAACTGTTGGAGCCCAGGTCAATAGCAGCGATCAGCGGAAAGGGATCGGGAGGAATGTCTGGCATGAGCGGAACATCTCTTGGAAAATCGCGACATCCTGCCACGATAGTCGGTGAGCGCCAACGTTTTACCCCTGTCGGGCTTGTCGCAGGCCTTTTTAAAAAGCCACCGACCAATGGTCGGCAAATAGGTCTGTCTCCCCCGCATCCCAATTATTGTTCCGATAGACTTTACGGCTGGGGTCGATAGCCAGTCGCAATCACCGCCGCCT
The DNA here is from genome assembly GCA_964410065.1 of uncultured Pseudomonas sp. Classification (GTDB taxonomy): domain Bacteria; phylum Pseudomonadota; class Gammaproteobacteria; order Pseudomonadales; family Pseudomonadaceae; genus Serpens. Next base: position 1,361 of record CAYPFO010000073.1, on the reverse strand, counting down.
TCCGATTACGACCATTGCGGGATATGATACCGCCACTTTTTTTGCTTCCGACCAGGAGATCTCCATGAGCGAGTTCATCACTAACGTCAGCGACGCCAGTTTCGATCAGGACGTGCTCCAGGCAGAAAGCCCGGTGCTGGTCGACTATTGGGCCGAATGGTGCGGCCCCTGCAAGATGATCGCCCCGGTGCTGGACGAGATTGCCCAGACCTACCAAGGCAAGCTGAAGGTGTGCAAACTGAACATTGATGAAAATCAGGCCACGCCGCCCAAATACGGCGTGCGCGGTATTCCGACCCTGATGCTGTTCAAGAACGGTAACGTCGAAGCCACCAAGGTCGGCGCCCTGTCCAAATCGCAACTGGCAGCCTTCCTCGACGCGAACATCTGATCCGCGCATCGAATTTCTGTTGAAAAACCCCGCCAATAGGTGGGGTTTTTCATATCCGGGGGCTAGACGCTGATGATCCCCGGGTGGTAGATTCGGCCTCGCTGCTTCTTCGCAGCCCCCCGCAAGCCGTCGCCGACGCACTCCTACATTCGTATCAGTACAGCGATCCAGTCGCTTCTTCGCGGCGCGGCCTTCAAGCTCAACGCTTGCCCACTCCTATCGCATATCTATTCGTCATTCCTTATGAATCTGACCGAACTCAAGCAAAAGCCGATCGCCGATCTTCTCGAACTCGCCGAACAAATGGGCATCGAGAACATGGCGCGCTCGCGCAAGCAGGACGTGATCTTCTCCTTGCTGAAAAAACACGCGAAGAGCGGCGAGGAAATTTCCGGCGACGGCGTTCTCGAAATTCTTCAAGACGGCTTCGGCTTTCTGCGTTCCGCCGACGCCTCCTACCTGGCCGGCCCCGACGACATCTACGTGTCACCCAGCCAGATCCGCCGCTTCAACCTGCGCACCGGCGACACCATCATTGGCAAGATCCGTCCTCCTAAAGAAGGCGAGCGCTATTTCGCCCTGCTCAAGGTCGATTCGATCAACTACGACCGCCCGGAAAACGCCAAGAACAAGATTCTCTTCGAGAACCTGACTCCGCTGTTTCCCACCAAGCGTCTGAAGATGGAAGCCGGCAACGGCTCCACGGAAGACCTGATCGGCCGCGTCATCGACCTGACCGCCCCGATCGGCAAGGGTCAGCGCGGCCTGATCGTCGCCCCGCCCAAAGCGGGTAAAACGATCATGCTGCAGAACATCGCGGCGAACATCACCCGTAACAACCCCGAGTGCCACCTGATCGTTCTGCTGATCGACGAGCGTCCGGAAGAAGTGACCGAAATGCAGCGCACCGTGCGCGGCGAAGTGGTCGCTTCCACCTTCGATGAGCCGCCGACCCGCCACGTGCAGGTCG
>CAYPFO010000072.1:0-16229 GCA_964410065.1 uncultured Pseudomonas sp. | reverse complement strand
ACTTGGCAAGGGAACAACCATTGCCTGCGTCCCGCGCCTGGCCTGGCGTCATTTGACGCAGCAACGCGGCTCGTGCCGAAGCGGGAACAGACCCTAGGCGCGATGCACGCTGGGCATCTTCATCTCGGACTGCCAGATCAAGCGGAACCCCCGGATCAGCAAATAGATAAACAGCACCGGCAGCAAAATCGACTTGAGAATAAAAAAGGCCATGAGGCGAATCAGCGTGTCGATCACCGCCTCGAGCTTAGCCTTGATGCCTTTGTAGGTTTCCACGTCTGTCAGGCTGGCGGCGGAACGGCCCCAGCCGGAGACTTTGTCGCTGAAATGCGACCAGAAACCATCCTGGGATTTCTCCTTGGCCTGCGCCAGCGCCAAGCGCTCCTTCTCCACGCCCAGCAGCCGGCGCTCCTTGCTCGCCAACGCCTCGTGCGCCGCTTCCCACTCAGCTTCAAGCGCGCCCAAACGCTCCACCATGGCCTGATGCTCAACGCTACGGTTCATGCCCAGGCGCTGGCTCAAACTGCTGTCGCGTTCTTGCTCGGCCAATGTCTGACGAGCCTGCTCCATGTCTGGCTTCGAACGCTCGATCTGCTCCAGCAGCACATCTCGCTCAGCCTGCAGGGTGTTCTGCTGGGCTTGCAACGCGCTCAACGCACCATCCTCCAGCGCTTCCAGAGGAACACCCTGCAGGCCCAATACATCGACTTGGCTGGGTAAGGCATCCAGCAGAGCCACATCGTCACGTACCGGGTCGCTGAGAAACGCATGGTCCACCGCGGCATTCAGTAAAACGCTTAGCGCCAGGGCCAAGCGCAGAAACACGCAGCATAGAAACGCCCGGAACAGCAGGAGCGTGCCGCGAGACGTCGGGACCAGCAGCGAACAGACCAGCACCACAGCGGCGATCCCCGTCAACGCGACAGTGAACAGCTTGTGGGACACCACGCCGAGCATGACCTTCTGGATGACCAGCGAGCCAATAGCCCACTGCATCACCTTAGAAAACTGCTCGACCAGATCATTGATCGGGTCCAGCAGCTCGCCCGGATGCACGCTGGCCACCATCACGCTGATTTCGACCGACTGGAGTAACGAAATCAGGGCATTCAGTACCCGTGCGACGGCGAACGCAGTGGCCGCCTGTAGCAAGGCGCCGTCTAGGTATTCAGTCGACAGTTGCTCCAGCACGCCTGCCCAGGAAACGGCGACCGACAACGCCACACCGACCGCTGCCAGCACCCACAGGCCGCTGACGGCCCTTTTTATCTGTTCCATGAAAATTCCTTGGCACTCTTTGATACACGCGCTTCAACGCGTGAAGGGATTACCGACGCGCCTTGAAAAACGCCTTGAGAATCGCCCCGCACTCCTCGGCCAGCACGCCGCCCTCGACCAGCACGCGGTGGTTGAGGAAGTCCTGACTGAAGAATTGACCGCGGCTGACCGCCACTCCAGCACGCGGCTCGGTGGCGCCATACACCACGCGCTCCACGCGCGAATGCACGATCAACCCCGCGCACATGCTGCACGGTTCCAGGGTCACGTACAGAGTGCTACCCGGCAGGCGGTAATTTTGCAGCGCTTCGGCGGCGGCACGGATCGCCACCATCTCGGCATGGGCGCTGGGATCGTGGCGGCTGATGGGTGAGTTGAACCCCTGGCCGATGATTTCGCCGTCCTGCACCAACACCGCCCCCACCGGCACCTCGCCCAGTTCAGCGCCCTTGGCAGCCAGAACCAGCGCTTCGCGCATGAAATGCTCGTCACGGGAACGGTCGATGATCTTGATTCTGCGCATGGTTCTACCGGCAAGCGGAAAGCGGCGATTGTAAGCTTCGAGCGGCAAGCTTCAAGCGGCACGTTAAAGCGAAGGCCCGGCTCTGCTTATGGGCTTCTTGCAGCTTGCCGCTGCGTCACACCACCTCAATGGCCGCCATCAGCCCGGTTTCCATATGGTCGATGACGTGGCAATGGAACATCCAGATGCCGGGGTTATCCGCCACCAGCGCCACTTGGGCGGTTTCGTTCTTGCCCAGCAGGTAGGTGTCGGTGAAATAGGGTGTGATTGTCTTGCGGTTCGAAGACAGCACCTTGAAGCTCATGCCGTGCAGGTGAATCGGGTGCTGGTACTGGCTGAGGTTACGCAGCTCGAAAATGTAGTGGCCGTCTTTGTTCAGCGTCGCGATGGGCCGCTCGACGCAGCTCTTGTCATCGATGTCCCAGGCCTGGCCGTTGATCTGCCAGAAGCTGTGGGCACCGCCCTGCTCTACGCCCACCGACACTGCACCCGCCCACTCGAAGTTGAAGCGCATCTTTTCGGCACGGCTCAGGTCCGGTTCGGCAATCGGGTTGGCCTGCAGCGCCGGCGGCCAACTGCCGGGGGTCTCACTGCTAGCCACACTTTTCAGTGTCGCCAGACGCAGCGGGCCATTGCGCAGCGGAATCTCCCGCCCGGCTTCCGGCACCCGTACCCCCAGCTCGATGCGCATGCCCGGCCCCAGCCAGTATTCCTTACCCAGCGGGCGTGGCTCGACGGGATTGCCATCCAACGCATAAATGCGCGCCTCGACACCCGGCAGCATCAGTCGGTAGGTCAGGGTGTTGTCCAGATTGAGTAGGCGCAGCCGCACGACCTGCCCGGCAGGGAGTTCGAGGGTCGGGTTGTGCGTGCCATTGACCGAGGACAACAGCCCCGGCGTGCCGCCCCGCGCCGCTTCGCGCGGCACGCTGAAGGCCGTGAAAGCGCCCTGCTTGTCCACATGCCAGTGCTTGAGGCTCAGGGTGCGCTCATGGCGAAAACCGCTCGGCGCACGCTCTTCGACAATCAGCGGGCCCACAAGGCCCCGGCCCAGTTGTTCGCCACTGGCGGTGTGCGGGTGATACCAGAAGCTGCCGGCGTCCGGGCAGATGAAGTCGTAGTCGAAATACTCGCCCGGCAGCACCGGCAATTGCGATAGGTACGGTACGCCATCCATTTCCAGCGGCAGGCGAATTCCATGCCAGTGGATGGTGGTCGCTTCACTCAACCGATTGATAAAGCGCACCCGCAACCGCTCCCCCTGCCGACACCGCAGCTCCAGACCCGGCGCCTGGCCGCCGTAGGCCCAGGCCGGCGTCTTGAAGCCGGGCACAAGCTCCACATCCAGAGGCGCGGCGATCAGCTCGTAGTCATGGGTTGCGACGTCTTCCGGCCGACCCAGCCAGTAGCGCACGCCGCCGGCGCTGAAGCCGATGACACCGAGGCCGGCCAGGCCAGCGAGGAGTTGTCTGCGAGTAACGCTCATGACTGCCCTGCCATCGGTTAAAGATGAGATATTTTCTCACCTGCCGATGAACAGGGCGAGTCAAATTCCTCGGTCAGACCTCCCGCCCCTTGCGACAAATTGTCCCGACCAGCTTTGACCATCCGCCAACGCCCGCCCGGTTCGATCCTTTTAACGCACCACATGCACGAAGTGCCGGTGCCGCTCGTACTGGTCGAGGATATCGCCGATCACGCCTTCACGGCTCCAGCCCATGATGTCGTAATCCTGCCCGCCCTCATTTAAATACACCTCGGCGCGGAAATATTTGCGCTCTTCGTTCTCTTCATCGTCGCTGACGATAAAGCTGGGCTGCACCAGGGAACGGGGGCGCACGCCGTAGCTGAAGTCCGGCTCATTGGCATGGCGCACCACCAGCCGTATCGTTTCGGTTCCTGAGCTGTCTACCTGCACATCAAACCCCTGCTTGCGCAGCTCTTCGGCCACCGCCTCACAAGCTGGGCTGACCACTTCTTCGATAAAGCGCATCACATGGCTACGCCGCGGCATCATCACCATGCTGCGTAGCCGTCGCTGCCAGCTGTCCGCCTGGCCATGGGCCTGTGACAGGCTCAGCGACTGATAGCGCACACGCCGCTTGGTGGCGTCGCGCCTCAATGCCTTGAACAGCCCCCAAGTGGCCACCAGCAGGAAAATGGTATACGGCAAGGCACTGGCAATGGTGGCGGTCTGCAGGGCGGTCAGGCCGTCGGCCAATAGCAGCGAAATAGCCACCGCCGCCATGGTTCCGGCCCAGAACAGCTTCTGCCACAACGCCGTATGGCTGCTGCCCCCCGATGCCAGCATATCCACTACCAAGGCACCGGAGTCGGCCGAAGTGATGAAGAACACAAATACCATTACGATCGCAAACATCGACAGCACAAAGCCCAGCGGGAACTCTTCAAGGAACGCGAACAAAGCCATCGCACTGTCCGCCTGGACCGCCTCGCCTAGACTGGCGATTCCCTCGATATGGATCATGTAGATCGCCGCATCGCCAAACACCGTCATCCACATCAGCGTGAAGCCGGCTGGCACCAGCAGCACGCCACCCATGAACTCACGAATCGTTCGTCCCTTGGAAATGCGCGCGATGAACATGCCCACGAAGGGCGACCAGGCAATCCACCAGCCCCAATAAAACAGCGTCCACCCGCCGATCCAGTCGGTCGGGTTGTAGGCATACAGGTTGAAGGTCTTGTAGACGATCTCCGACAGATAGGCGCCGGTATTTTCCACGTAGGCCTTAAGCAGGAAGACGGTCGGCCCGACCATCAGGATGATCAGCATCAGCAACAGCGCGAGCAGCAGATTGGTTTCGGAGAGGATACGGATACCCCGGTCCAGGCCAGTGGCCAGGGACAAGGTGGCCAGGCCCATGGCTACCAAAATCAGGACAATTTGCACGCCGACGCCGACCGGTACGCCGAACAAGTGATTCAGGCCGCTGTTGATCTGCGCCACGCCAAACCCCAGCGAGGTCGCTACACCGAGGACCGTGCCCAGCACGGCGAAAATATCCACCGCATGGCCAATGGGACCATGAATGCGGTCGCCAATCAGCGGGTACAGCGCTGAACGCATGGTTAGGGGCAGCCCGTGCCGATAGCCGAAGTACGCCAGGATCAGAGCAACGATGGCGTAAACGGCCCAAGCGTGCAGGCCCCAGTGGAAGAAGGTGATCTTCATCGCCTCGCGGGCCGCGTCTGCAGTACCGCCCTCACCAACCGGCGGCGCCAGGTAATGCATCACCGGCTCGGCCACGCCGAAGAACATCAGGCCAATGCCCATCCCGGCCGAGAACAACATGGCGAACCAGCTGTAATTGGCAAAATCCGGCTCGCTGTGATCCGGGCCCAGCTTGATGTCGCCGTAGCGGCTGATTGCCAAGAACACACTGGCCATCAGGAAAATGGCCACTGCCAGGATGTAGAACCAGCTGGCATTGACTGTGATCCAGGCCTGCGCCTGGCCGAACACCTGCTGGGCGGTGTCCGGCATAAGGACTGCGAACAGCACCAATGCAAAGATCAATACAGCCGAGGGGTAGAAGACGTGGGGATTGATCGTGGAGGCCTTGCGTTCACTGTCCATAACGCACTCCTGGGGCTAGGCAAAGCAAAAGAATTGCACAGATGACAGTGAAAACGAAGCGGCAGTTCACGGCCACCTCACTGCTCGGTCCGTATCGCTCAAGCCATTGGTGGAGGGATCATGCCACCGTTTTCTTACACCGCCGTTACCCTGCCTGACACCGCAACTCGGGTGGAAGGCTCTACCGCGGGCCGAAACGAGCGGGAAACGTTGTCATAACTGACGTAGGGGAGCGTCGCTCGCTGCAGGCGGGTGCGCTGGAAACCGGATGCTCGACGAGCCACCCCTTGCCAGCGCAGTATTCCCGCGCGGCGAGCTGCCCAGTCACTGCGCCTTGCTATCCCAACTCGCCGCAGCGGGCGAATCCTCCGAACTGGCTGCTCACACGGAACTTAGGGTTTCATCGCCTCGGCGATCAGTTCGAGCGAACGCAGGCGCGCCTGATGCTCATAAACATCGCAGACGATCATCACTTCATCGACGCCCGTTTCGGTAATGAAGTCTTGCAACCCGGCACGCACGGTTTCTACTGAACCAAAAACCGAACGCGCCAGCATGTTCATGGCCTGGGCCTTTTCACGCCCCGACCAGTAGGTCTCGATATCGTCGATGGGCGGCTTGCTCAGCCCGCGCCGCGCGCCTAACAAATCGGCGAAAGACATCTGCTGGGTGGTCGCGAGCCGCTTTGCTTGGGCGTCGGTATCGGCGGCGATAACGTTGATACCGGCAACCGCATAGGGCTTGGCAAGTTGTTGCGACGGCTTGAAGCGGCTGCGGTAGATCTCCAACGCAGGCATCAGCAGGTCGGGTGCAAAATGCGAAGCGAACGCATAAGGCAGCCCGAACTCGGCCGCCAACGCCGCCCCGAAATGGCTGGACCCGAGTATCCACAGCGGTACGTTTGTGCCGGTGCCCGGTACCGCAAGAATGCGTTGCTCGGGTGTGGCCGGCCCAAGAAACGCCTGAAGCTCCCGGACATCCTGGGGAAAGTGGTCCGATGCGTTGGCGGGGCGGCGCATGGCGCGCACCGCCACCTGATCGGTGCCCGGCGCCCGGCCAAGGCCCAGGTCGATGCGCCCGGGGTAGAGCCGCTCCAGCGTACCGAACTGCTCGGCAATAACGTAGGGCGCGTGATTGGGCAGCATGATGCCGCCGGCGCCTACCCGGATCGTCTTGGTACCCCCTGCGATGTGGGCGATGACAATGGAGGTGGCGGCACTGGCAATGCCTTCCATGTTGTGGTGCTCGGCCACCCACACGCGCTTGTAGCCCAAGCGCTCCGCATGGGCCGCCATGTCGCGTGCATTGTTGAGGGCCGCACCCGCGTCCGTATCTTCAGTCACGCGGACCAGTTCAAGGATGGAAAATGCTGTCATTTCGGATTACTCCCGATAGCTGAATGATGAATCGCCTCACGTGTCTCGTGGGCCGGGCATGTCCGCCGCCGAGCTGTCGATGAGATAGCCAAGGGCGGTTATCTCATCGATCTTCTCCGGGGGTGTGCCGTAATCGCCTGCTTTGTCGTGAACAGAGGCGGCGCTCAGCACGCTGAGAAACAATGCTGGCGCGAAAATTGTCGACCGTGCTGCGTCGTCTGCCTGGGCACGCGACAAAACTCTGCGGTGAGGATATCTCTTATTCGCCGTCCATTCCGATGCAATGCAAATACCAAAAAGCCCGCAATTACGCGGGCTTCGGGTGTATTGCTAATGGGTGCTGGCCAATGCCAGACGCCCAATCATTCCCACTCGATGGTGGCCGGCGGCTTGCTCGACACGTCGTAGGTGACGCGGGAGATGCCTTCGATCTCGTTGATGATGCGGTTGGAGACCTTCTCCAGCAGCTCGTAGGGCAGGTGCGCCCAGCGCGCGGTCATGAAGTCGATGGTTTCCACGGCGCGCAGGGCCACCACCCAGGCGTAGCGACGGGCATCGCCGACCACGCCCACCGACTTGACCGGCTGGAACACCACGAAGGCCTGGCTGGTCTTGTGGTACCAGTCGAAGTTGCGCAGCTCCTCGATGAAGATGTGGTCGGCGCGACGCAGCAGGTCGGCGTATTCCTTCTTCACTTCGCCCAGGATGCGCACGCCCAGGCCCGGACCCGGGAACGGGTGGCGGTAGACCATGTCGTAGGGCAGGCCCAGCTCCAGGCCGATCTTGCGCACTTCGTCCTTGAACAGTTCGCGCAGCGGCTCGACCAGCTTGAGTTTCATGTCGTCCGGCAGGCCACCGACGTTGTGGTGCGACTTGATGACGTGGGCCTTCCCATTCTTGGTGCCAGCCGACTCGATCACGTCCGGGTAGATGGTGCCCTGGGCGAGGAACTGGATGTTGTCCAGCTTGCTCGACTCGGCATCGAACACGTCGATGAAGGTGCGGCCGATGATCTTGCGCTTCTGTTCCGGGTCGCCGACGCCGGCCAGGTTGCCGAGGAACTGCGCTTCGGCGTCGGCGCGGATGACCTTGACGCCCATGTTGTCGGCGAACATCTTCATGACCGTGTCGCCTTCGTGCAGGCGCAGCAGGCCGTTGTCGACGAATACGCAGGTCAGCTGATCGCCAATGGCACGGTGCAGCAGCGCGGCAACCACCGAGGAGTCCACACCGCCGGACAGGCCGAGCAGCACGTTGGCATCGCCGATCTGCTCACGCATCTGGCGGATGGCATCTTCGACGATGTTGGACGGCGTCCACAGCGGCTCGCAGCCACAGATGTCGAGGATGAAGCGCGACAGAATGCGCCCGCCCTGCTTGGTATGGGTGACTTCCGGGTGGAACTGCACGCCGTAGTAGCCACGGGTATCGTCCGCCATGGCGGCGACCGGGCAGCTCGGGGTGCTGGCGATGACATGGAAGCCGTCGGCCATCTGGGTGACCTTATCACCGTGGCTCATCCACACGTCGAGGCCGAACAGGCCGTCTTCATCGATATGGTCTTCGATACCGTCGAGCAGGCGCGACTTGCCGACAATGTCGACGCGGGCATAGCCGAACTCACGCAGGTCGGAACCTTCCACCTTGCCGCCCAGTTGCTCGGACATGGTCTGCATGCCGTAGCAGATGCCGAACAACGGCACGCCGAGGTCAAATACCGCCTGCGGCGCGCGCGGGCTGTCGCTGGCATGCACCGACTCCGGGCCGCCGGCGAGGATGATGCCGCGCGGGTTGAATGCGCGAATCGCCTCGTCGCTCATGTCGAACGGGTGCAGTTCGCAGAACACACCAATCTCGCGCACGCGGCGAGCGATCAGTTGGCTGTACTGAGAACCGAAGTCAAGAATCAGAATGCGGTGGGCGTGGATGTCAGGGGTGGCCATTTTCTTCACCTGGTATAAATAACTGAAGGCTGAAGGCTGAACGAAAAATCTGCTCGTCCAGCCTCCAGCCTCCAGCGAAAGTTCGCTTAACCGACGCGGTAGTTCGGCGCCTCTTTGGTGATCTGCACATCGTGCACGTGGGACTCGGCCATGCCGGCACCCGTGATGCGTACGAACTGCGGAGTGGTGCGCATCTGCTCGATGTCGGCGCTGCCGGTATAACCCATCGAGGAGCGCAGGCCACCCATCAACTGATGGATAATCGCGGCCAGGGCGCCCTTGTACGGCACGCGGCCTTCAATGCCTTCCGGCACCAGCTTCTCGGCACCGGCCGAGGAGTCCTGGAAGTAACGGTCACTGGAGCCTTGCGACTGGGCCATGGCACCCAGCGAGCCCATGCCGCGGTAGGCCTTGTAAGTACGCCCTTGATACAGCTCGATCTCACCCGGTGCTTCTTCGGTACCGGCGAACATCGAACCCATCATGACGGTGTTGGCACCGGCCACGATGGCCTTGGACAGGTCGCCCGAGAAGCGGATGCCGCCGTCGGCGATCATCGGCACACCGGTGCCCTTCAGCGCGGTGGCCACGTTGGCGATGGCGCTGATCTGCGGCACGCCGACACCGGCGATGATGCGTGTGGTGCAGATCGAGCCCGGGCCAATACCAACCTTGACCGCATCAGCACCGGCTTCCACCAGCGCCAGCGCAGCTTCGGCAGTGGCGATATTGCCGCCGATCACCTGCAGCTCGGGGAAGTTCTCCTTGACCCAGCGCACGCGGTCGAGCACACCCTTGGAATGCCCGTGGGCAGTGTCCACCACCACGACGTCAACGCCGGCAGCGGCCAGGGCCGCCACGCGATCCGGAGTTTCCGGGCCAGTACCAACGGCCGCGCCGACGCGCAGGCGGCCCTGCTCGTCCTTGGACGCCAGCGGGTAGGTCTTGGCTTTTTCCAGATCGCGGAAGGTCACCAGGCCACGCAGGTTGAACGCCTCATCGACCACCAGCATCTTCTCGATGCGGTGCTCGTACAGCTTGGTTTTGATCTCGTCCAGGCTGGTGCCTTCGAGCACGGTGACCAGCTTGTCCTTGGGCGTCATGATCGCCGCGACACTGTCGCCGGTGTTCGGGGTGTAGCGCAGGTCACGGCCGGTGACGATACCCACCAGTTCCTTGCCGACCACCACCGGAAAACCGGAGAAGCCCAATTCGTGGGCCTTGCTCAGCAGCTCGCTAATCTTGGTGTCCGGGTTGACCGTGGCCGGGTCACGCACAATGGCGGTCTCATGGCGCTTGACCTTGCGCACCTCAGCAGCCTGCTGCTCGAGGGTCATGTTTTTGTGGATGATGCCGATGCCGCCTTCCTGGGCCATGGCGATGGCCAGACGGGCTTCGGTCACGGTGTCCATGGCCGCGGAGATCAACGGGATGTTCAGTTCGATGCCACGCGTCAGGCGGGTCTTGAGGCTGACGTCCTTGGGCAACACCTCGGAATAACCGGGGATCAGGAGGACATCATCGAAAGTCAGGGCTTCTTGGCTGATACGCAGCATGGCGGGGGGCTCCCAGGCGGGAAAATCGGAAGCGCGGCATTATACGCCCGACGGCAGGCCGCACTCAACGCACAATACGGCCCGTCTCGCCGACGGACACTGAATCAGGTCGAAACCTGCACACATTCGATCGGAAAACCCAATCGCTCGGCGAATTCATCAAGGAATCCACGGCGGAAATAAGCACCCGGCCAGTTATTGAAGATGAAGCCCAGGTCAGAAAACGCACAGGCCTCGTCGAAAGGAAAACCGTTGATATCGTCTTCGTGATCGCATTCGGGACAAATGAAATTATCGGTCTCGCCCGGCATCCACACTTCCAGGTGTTCCACCAGCACTTCGCCCACTTTCGCCCGGCATTCCGGGCAGCGGGCTTCACCCCGGAAAGCATCCTTGGGTGTATAGATGCAGCGCTTGGTGACCACCTGCACGCCATTGCAGGGTTCATTGACGGGCAGAAGCGTCAGCCCGGCCGGCTCGATCACCTCGCTGGCACGCGGACCGATGGCATGAGCCCACTGCCCATTTACCCCGCAGCGGGTCAACTGCGCCTCAACGACACCCCGCTCGATCAGCCAGCGCAGCATGACGCGCGCCCTGGCCTCCGGCCCGGGGTAACTGGAGATTTTCGGCACGATGATGAATTGACTCATGGCAGGGATCTGGCTGGGGAATATAGGCGCAGCTTAAACCTCTGGCGGACGGGATCAAACACTGCTTGAAGTGCGCCAGCGCTCTTGCCGTATCATGCACGCCATGTATACCGACCCTTTCCAACGCCTGAACCTCGACCGCGACGTGTTGACCGTCAGCCAGCTGAACAACCGTGCCCGGCTGTTGCTGGAAGACGTGTTCGCCCAGGTCTGGGTCGAGGGCGAGATTTCCAACCTGGCCAAGCCGGCGTCCGGGCACCTCTATTTCACCTTGAAGGACAGCCAGTCCCAAGTGCGCTGCGCGCTGTTCCGGCAGAACGCCCTGCGCGTGCGCCAGGCGCTGCGTGACGGCCTGGCGGTGCGCGTGCGCGGCAAGGTCTCGCTGTTCGAGGGGCGCGGCGATTATCAGCTGATCCTCGACAACGTCGAGCCCGCCGGTGACGGCTCCCTGCGCCTGGCCTTCGATGCGCTGAAAAGCAAACTCGCCGCCGAAGGCCTGTTTGCCACCGAACGCAAGCGCGCCCTGCCCGCCCACCCACAGCGCATCGGCATCGTCAGCTCGCCGAGCGGTGCGGTGATCCGCGATATCATCTCGGTGTTCCGCCGCCGCGCGCCGCATGTTGAGCTGACGCTGATCCCCACCGCCGTACAGGGCCGCGATGCCACGGCGCAAATTGTTCGCGCCCTGCAACTGGCCGACCGCCAGGGTTTCGATGCGCTGATCCTGGCCCGCGGCGGTGGCTCGCTGGAAGACCTCTGGTGCTTCAACGAGGAAGCCGTGGCCCGCGCTGTCGCCGCGTGCGCCACCCCTGTTGTCAGCGCCGTGGGCCATGAAACCGATGTATCGATCAGCGACTTCGTCGCCGATGTGCGGGCACCGACACCTTCTGCCGCAGCCGAACTGTTGGCGCCCCACAGCGCCGACCTGCGGCTGCGCCTGGAAAGCCTGCGCCGCCGCCTGCGCCTGTGCCTGCAGACGCGCCTGCATCGCGACCGCCTGCACCTGGAAGGCCTGACCCGGCGATTGCGCCATCCCGGCGAGCGCCTGCAGCAACAAGCCCTGCGCATTGACGATCTGGAGCGGCGCCTGCAGCATGCGCTGCACCGGCGTATGACCAGCAGCCGGGAACGCTTGTCGCGCTTGGAAAACCGTCTCAATACCCAGCACCCCGGACGGCAACTGGCCTTGTTGCGACAGCGTCTGGAGGGACTTGCCGAGCGCCTGCCGCGTGCCACGCAAGCCTCGCTCCGCCAGCGACATCAACAACTCGCCGGCCTGGCCCAATCGTTGCAAATTGTCAGCCCACTGGCGACCTTAGGCCGCGGTTACAGTATCCTGCTCGACGATAAAGGCCACGCGATCCGCAGCGCCGCGCAAGCCCAACCCGGCCAGAAACTGCGCGCCAGACTGGGCGAAGGCGAGCTGGATGTGCGCGTGGAAGACAATCATCAGACGCCCGTTACCCTGTCGCTGCTGGATTGATCCGCGACAGGGCAATCGCGCCATGGAGTTATTGTGCGGCGAGCATTCGGTGAAAAGCGCTGGAGGCTGGAAAGCTAGACGAGAAACCCCGTTGCGAGCGTGCTCGGGCTGCTGTTTCGTTCAGCCTCAAGCCTTAAGCGCTGTTTTTTTCGACTCTTCGAGCGCATAGCGCAATTGCCCTACCCTACGAATATCCCATCCTGGATCTTGCATGCGTTTACTGCTTTCCCTGCTCCTCATTTTCTCTCTGCCGGTCCATGCCGAAGGCTTTATCACCCGCCTGCTCAACAAACCGGTGCCCGGTGGCGTGGCGGTGATCGCGCTGGGTGATGCGCCCCAGGCGCCGCGCGTGCGCTATCAGGACAAACCGGCCCTGGTGATCAAGGAAGACGGCCAGCGCTGGATCGCCATCGTCGGCATCCCGCTGTCGGTAACAGCCGGTACCCAGCAGATCGACGCCAACGGCCAGCCGCTGAGCTTTCAGGTCGAGGCGCGCCACTACCGTGAGCAACGCATCACCTTGAAGAACCAGGAACAGGTCAGCCCCAGCCCGGCCAATCTCAAGCGCATCGGGCGCGAGCTGGCCGAGCAGCGCGACGCCTACCGTCACTTCAGCCCGCGCCAGCCGAGCAACCTGCTGTTCGACAAACCGGTGGACGGCCCGCTGTCGTCACCCTTCGGTCTGCGCCGCTTCTTCAACGACCAGGAACGCAACCCGCATTCCGGCCTGGACTTCGCCGCGCCAGCCGGCACGCCGATCAAGGCGCCGGCCGCTGGCCGAGTCATCCTCACCGGCGATTACTTTTTCAACGGCAAAACGGTCTTCATCGACCACGGCCAAGGACTGATCAGCATGTTCTGTCATCTGTCGCAGATCGGCGTGCAGGTCGGCGACGAGCTGGCGCGCGGTGAAGTCCTCGGCAAGGTCGGTTCCACCGGCCGCTCCACGGGCCCGCACCTGCACTGGAACGTCAGCCTCAACGACGCCCGCATCGATCCAAGCATTTTCATCGGCGCTTTCACGCCCTGACGCTCCCACCCTTCATTCACTCGACGAGGAATCTTCATGCCCGCCGAACTATCCCCCTGGCTCGATTGGCTGCAAGAGCAGCCCAAACTGTATGCCGCGCTGTGCGCCTGCCTGCTGGTGTTCGTTGCCTGGCTGGCCAACTGGCTGGTCAAGGCCCTGCTGGTGCGCGGCGTGCACCGCGCACTCGGCACGACCGCAGTAGGCAAGCACATCGAGGACAACGACCAGAGCGTCGTCCGCCGCCTATCCAACATCGTCCCGGCGTTGATACTTTCCAGCGGTGTAAAGCTGATCCCCGAGCTGCCCACGGCGCTGGTCACCGTGGTGGAGAACGTCAGCCACGCCTTTATCGTGGTGACCATCGCCATGGCCATCGGCGGCGTACTCACACTGATCAATACGATTTACCAGCAACGTCCCGACGCCCATCGCAAACCGATCAAGGGCTACCTGCAGGTGGTGCAGATCGTTATCTATGCCATCGCCACCATCTTGGTGATCGCCACCCTGATCGACCGCTCGCCGCTGATCCTGCTCTCCGGGCTGGGTGCCATGGCCGCGGTCTTGATGTTGATCTTCCAGGACACCCTGCTGTCGCTGGTGGCCAGCGTGCAGATCAGCTCCAGCGATATCGTCCGCGTCGGTGACTGGGTGGAAATGCCGGCCCTGAACGCCGACGGCGATGTGATCGACATCGCCCTGCACACAGTCAAGGTGCAGAACTGGGACAAAACCATCACCAGCATCCCGACCAAGCGCTTTATCAGCGACTCGTTCAAGAACTGGCGTGGCATGCAGGAAAGCGGTGGCCGGCGCATCAAGCGCAGCCTGTACCTGGACCAGCAGAGCGTGCATTTCCTCAATATGGAGGAGCGCAAGCGGCTGTATCGCTTCAATCTGCTGGAGGAGTACCTGGTCAACAAGCGCCAGGAAATCGATGACTGGAACGCCAAGCTGGAAGAAGCCGGCAAGGAGCCGGTCAACACCCGGCGGGTGACCAACCTCGGCACTTTCCGCGCTTATGTACAGCATTACCTGCAACGTCATCCGGGCATTCACCAGGGCATGACCCTGATGGTGCGACAGCTGGCGCCGACCGCTGAAGGCCTACCGCTGGAAATCTACTGCTTCACCAACACCGTGGCCTGGGTGCAGTACGAAGGCATTCAGGCGGACATCTTTGACCACTTGCTGGCGATCCTGCCGGAATTCGGCCTGCGCGTGTTCCAGGCTCCGGGCGGCGCTGATTTCCGCGAATGGCGCGACTCGTTTGGGCAACTGGCCAGCCAGCCCGACGCCCAGTTGCTGCAGTTGGACAAGCAGGCGCTGTAAGCTCTCAGCCGACGCCGTCCCATGGAGGGACGTCGCCGGGAATGCAATGGCGCAGCTTGGCGCTGGGCACGCAGCCGGAACGTCGGGCTTCGGGCTGCCCATTGCGTCCTCCTTGACGCCAGCCCCGGTTTCCGCCGGACAGACAAGCATGCCCAGCGCCAAGCTGCGTCGAGGAGCGGGGAAATACCCGCTCCCCGGTTTTCGGCTGCGTCAGAAACTCAGGTCCATCCGC
Organism: uncultured Pseudomonas sp.; assembly: GCA_964410065.1. Taxonomy (GTDB): domain Bacteria; phylum Pseudomonadota; class Gammaproteobacteria; order Pseudomonadales; family Pseudomonadaceae; genus Serpens. The sequence goes on along the minus strand of CAYPFO010000072.1, from coordinate 1,222 downwards.
GCCCACAGGGTGCGGCCCGGCTCATTGATGCGCTCGCTCGCCGATAAACCCACACCGGCATTGCCGGCCTGGTTGAGGTGCTCGCTGTAGGCCTTGTCCAGCAGGTTATCCACCCCGGCGCTCAGCTTGAGATTGCTGTTCACCCGGTAGGCGCCGTTTAGCGAGAGCACGCCAAAGCCCGAGCTTTCGTCAAAGTCCTTGCTGGTCACGTTGCCTTGCATTTCGGCCACGCGATTTTGCGCGGCCACGAGACGCCACAGCCCGGCGGCGCTCCAGTCGCCCTGTTCATAGGTCACGCCCAGGCGCGCTTCCAACGGCGGGATCTGCGGCATGGCGCGGTCGTCGATGGAGTTCTCGCCCCAGGCGTAGGCCAGGCTTGCGTCGGTCTTCCAGCGCTCGCTCAGTCGATAGCTGCCGCCCAGCTCGGCACCCGCGATGCGCATATCGACGTTGTCCACCCAGGAAATGGTGTGCAGCGGGTTCGCGCCCGGTCCGTAGGAAAACAGGATGTAATCGCGCACCTGGCCGACATAGGCGGACGCCCAGGCTTCCAGCGGGCCCTTGGCGTACTGGATACCGAAATCGAGCTGAGTGGTTTTTTCCGGCGTGACTGTCTCGTAACTGGTCGGCTGACCGACCTGATTGGCCGCCGAGAACAGCTCCCAGTAGTCCGGGAAGCGCTGACTATGGCCCAGCCCGACATACGCAGTAGCCGGCAGGCTCGCCAAGCCATGCTCGTAACGCAGGAAACCACTGTACAGCGTATCGCTGCGTTCATCCTCGGCTGTGGGGTTGGCCCGACAGGCCATGCCCATCATGTTGCACAACTGCAGGCGCTCATCCGTGACCGTGACGCGGTCCAGCCGCAGGCCGGCAATGACGTTCTGCCGATTGCTCAGTTCCCGGGTCAGTTCGCTGAACAATCCGTACTGGCTGAACGCGGCGTCCTTGACCCAGGCGGCGTCTTGGTATGTGTCGATGCCCATCCCGCTGCGCTTGCGGTGCTCGTTGCGCTGCGCATCGACACCCGCCACCAGCTCGTACTCACTCCACTGCCAGGTCGCGGCCAGGCGCCCACCGAGGGTGCGGCGGTCGACGTTGGTGGCCATGGGGTTGCGCATGGGCATCATCACGTCGTTGGGATTGGGCTGGCGCAGCGTGTAGTTGTCCATCACATGGTCGGCGTAGTTGTAATACACCCGCGCCTCGACCTTCTGCAGCA
>CAYPFO010000071.1:0-16901 GCA_964410065.1 uncultured Pseudomonas sp. | reverse complement strand
CCTGGCGCAGCGCTGCAAGCCATCGGGATTGTGCCGCGAGGACTTTCGGGCCAACCACGCCGAGGCGCAGGCCGTGCGTGACCGCCTGGGACCACTGCCGGAAGACATCCTCAGCTGAGTGCGACGCTCGCAGTACGCGCCGAGTCTTCTTCGGGTTCGAGCCAGCCCTATGACCGATCTTCGCCCTGGCGAAGTCATATCTAGGCCGTTTTCTCACATACAAGATCGACAGCAGCACAAGACCTAGAGAATGAGAGAGGGTGAAAATATCAGGCACCTACGTCAAACCCGAAATGCCAACTCGAATGCGGTGACACCCTTGGCGCTGCGGCACTGGATGCTCCCTTGATGGGCCTCGACGATTGAACGGGTAATGGCCAAGCCCAGACCGGCGTTTCCGGGCTGGCCTTCACGCCGAGCCTTGTCGACCCGGTAAAAACGGTCGAACAGACGCTCTTGGTGTTCAGGAGGAATGCTCTCACCGGGGTTGCTCAGCGTCAGTCGTACCTCACCTATTTCTTGTCGAATCGACACGTGGATGGCCGCGCCATCCGGGGTGTAGCGCAGCGCGTTCGACAGCAGGTTGGACAGCGCGCGACGCAGCATCAGCGCGTCACCGTTGAGCGTTGCCGAACCGGTGAGCACGAAACGCACTTTCCTCTCCTCAGCGGCCATTTCGTAGAATTCCAGCAGACTGACGCACAGCCGGTGCAGGTCCACCGGCTGCCGCTCGGAAATAATCAGCCCGTTGTCCGCCTTGGCCAGAAACAGCATGTCGTCGATCATCCTCGACATGCGCTGCAGTTCTTCCAGGTTTGAATGCAGGTTTTCCTGATAGTCGTCCAGACTTCGGGCGCGACTGAGCACCACCTCGGTATGCGTCAGCAGATTGCTGACCGGCGTGCGCAGCTCATGGGCAATGTCCGCCGAGAAGTTGGACAGCCTGACGAAGGACTCTTCCAGGCGAGTGAGCATGTCGTTGAAAGCCAGCACGAGAGGTAGCAGCTCAGCGGGCACGTTTTGCGTAGGGATGCGTTCGGTAAGCGATCTGGCCGAAACCGAGGCCACCACCTGGGTCACGTCGCGCACGGGTCGCAAACCGCTTCTGGCCAGCATCCAGCCGAGCAAGGCGCTGAGCAGGGCGAACAGGATCAGCGCCGCCCACAGCCAGCCGGCCAAAATATGAAAAAAAACCTTATGCGTAGTCACATCGAGCATCAGCAGCACGCTCAAGCGCTGGCTGTCTCGCTCAATTACCCGCGCCGCGCCGCGCAACACCTGACCATTGAGGTGCCATTCACCGGCTTCTCGCGTGGCCAATTGCCGATACTGCTCGGGCACCACGTTCAGCGACGGCATGCTGAACAGGATGCGACCCTCGCCATCAAGGATCAGTGCGGACAAGTCGCGATGCCCGCTGAGCATGGCGTGCAGCTGTGGTCGCACGGGATCGAGACGCTGCAAGTCGCTGAGTCCGAGCAGCAGTTGCTCGGCGGCAGCCAGTTTATCAGCCAGCACCTGGCGATCCAGCTCGTCGAAATGGTGCTGGCTGAGCTGACTGAACAACACGCCGGCCAGTGCCAGCACGCTTGTGACAGCCAGCATGAACAGCAAGCTCAGACGCGTGGTCAGAGACCGGCGGATCATGAATGCTCTGGCTCGTCGAGCATATAGCCCATGCCACGCGCCGTGTGGATCAGCTTGGGCTCGAAGTCATCGTCGATCTTCGCCCGCAATCGGCGAATCGCCACCTCGATCACATTGGTGTCGCTGTCGAAATTTATATCCCAGACTTGCGACGCAATCAGTGATTTGGGCAATACCTCTCCGCGCCGGCGCAGTAACAGCTCCAGCAGGGCAAATTCCTTGGCGGTCAAATCGATGCGCCGACCGGCGCGTATGGCGCGGCGCTTGAACAGATCGACTTCCAGATCGGCGATGCGCAGGTGTGTCGCGATCGCAGCCGTGTTGCCGCGCCGCAGCAGGCTGCGCACCCGGGCCAGCAGCTCGGAGAACGCGAAGGGTTTGACCAGGTAATCATCGGCCCCCAGTTCCAGGCCCTTGACCCGGTCCTCCACACGGTCTCGTGCGGTGAGAAACAGCACGGGCATGTCCTTGCCGGCCGCTCGTACCAAGCGCAGCACTTCCCAGCCATCCAGTCCGGGCATCATTACGTCAAGGATCAACAGGTCATAGGGTGTACTCAGCACATATTGCAAGGCATCAATGCCGCTGGTGACGCGATCGACGGAGAATCCGGCCTCGCTAAGTCCTTGCTGTAAGTAAGTGCCGGTTTTCGGTTCATCTTCCGCGACCAGGAGTTTCATGGGCAGGGACTCATAGGACAGAGTGGCTAGTGTGCCGTGCAGAAAGGACTCGGACCAGAAGCTGACAGCAATGTAATCCGGATGTCAGGCTGACGTCAGCCGCGAGCAGGTAACTTATCGAAAATGCCATAGGTCTCCAGGATGCACACAAGGGTTTATTCAGGAGTGGATAATGTCCAACCCAACTCAACCTCCTTCGCTGCATCCACTGCCCACTGATCGGGATCTGGTCTGCGGCATGACGGTGAACTCCGACAGCCCCCACCAGGCCGACCACGACGGCCACCGGCTGCGCTTTTGCAGCAAGCACTGCTTGGACAAGTTCAATGCCGCGCCGCGCCAGTATTTACCCGCGCCGGGCAAGGCCGGCACACATGTCCATCATGGCGGCCACTCCCATTCCATTGACCAGGCGTCGGCCGCGATAACCGATTCCGGGGCCGAATTCACCTGCCCGATGCACCCGGAAATCCTTCAGATCGGCCCCGGCACTTGCCCTAAGTGCGGCATGGCCCTGGAGCCGGTCATGCCCGATCTGGAAGAAGAGGAAAACCCAGAACTCAAGGACTTCACCCGCCGTTTCTGGTGGACGCTACCGTTGACGGTGATCGTCACCGTGCTGGCCATGGGCGGTCATGCCCTCAGTCTTTTCCACGGCGTTACGCAAAACTGGGTCGAGCTTTTGCTGGCCACCCCGGTGGTGCTCTGGGCTGGCTGGCCGTTCTTCGTGCGCTGCGTACGCTCCTTCCTGCTGCGCAGTCCGAATATGTGGACGCTGATCGGCCTCGGCACCGCCGCCGCCTACCTGTACAGTCTGGTCGCCACCCTGGCGCCGGGCGTGTTTCCCGCCGACTTCATCCAGGATGGGCGCATCGGCGTGTACTTCGAGGCAGCGGCAGTGATTATCTCGCTAACCCTGCTCGGCCAGATCCTCGAGCTTAAGGCGCGTTCGCAGACCTCGGCTGCGATCAAGTCGCTACTCGGCCTGGCGCCCAAGACCGCGCGGCGCATGAATGCCGACGGCACGGAAGAAGACATCCCGCTCACTCATGTGCACAGCGGTGACAAGCTGCGCGTGCGACCGGGCGAGAAGGTGCCGGTCGACGGCCTGGTGCTGGATGGTGAAAGCGCAGTAGACGAGTCGATGTTGACCGGCGAGCCGGTGCCGATCATGAAGCGCGCGGGCGACAGCCTGATCGGGGCCACCCTGAACGCCCATGGCAGCCTGGTGATGGAGGCGCAGAAGGTTGGCAGCTCGACCATGCTTGCGCAAATCGTGCAGATGGTTGCCCAGGCGCAGCGCTCCAAGGCGCCAATGCAGCGTCTGGCCGACGTCATCGCCGGTTACTTTGTGCTGGTGGTGATCGGTATCGCCATCCTGACCTTCCTCGGTTGGGGCTTGTGGGGGCCAGAGCCAAGCTGGGTGTTCGGCCTGATCAACGCGGTGGCGGTGCTGATCATTGCCTGTCCGTGCGCCCTGGGCCTGGCCACGCCGATGTCGGTCATGGTCGCCACCGGCAAGGCGGCCGGCAGCGGCGTCCTGTTTCGCGATGCCGGCGCCATCGAGAACCTGCGCAAGATCGATACCCTGATCGTCGACAAGACCGGCACCCTGACTGAAGGTCGCCCGGCGTTCCACAGCGTGGAAGCGGCGCCCGGCTTCACCCAGGACGAGGTGCTGCGACTGGCCGCCAGCCTGGATCAGGGCAGCGAGCATCCCTTGGCCCACGCGATCGTCGATCATGCCCGTGCCCAGGGCCTGGCATTGAGCACGCCTGAGTCGTTCGAATCGGCCTCCGGCATTGGCGTGCGCGGCCAAGTTGACGGCCGCCACCTGCAGTTGGGCAACACCGCGCTGATGAATGATGCCGGCGTTAATGCCAGCCCCCTCAAGTCGCGGGCCGAACAGCTGCGCGGCGAAGGCGTGAGCATCATGTTCCTGGCGGTGGACGGCGCGCTGGCCGGTCTGCTGGCGGTTGCCGACCCGATTAAACCGACCTCGAAACTGGCAGTTCAACGCCTGCAGGCAGACGGCGTGCGGGTGATCATGGCGACCGGCGATGGCCTGACCACTGCCCGCGCTGTGGCCCGCGAGCTGGGCATCGAGGAAGTGCACGGCGAGGTCAAGCCGCAGGATAAGGAACGCCTGGCCGCCTCCCTGCAACAGCAAGGTCACCGCGTGGCCATGGCCGGCGACGGCATTAACGACGCTCCGGCGCTGGCGCGCGCCGATATCGGCATTGCCATGGGCACCGGCACCGACGTGGCGATGAACAGCGCCCAGGTGACGCTGGTCAAAGGCGATCTGCTCGGCATCCTGCGCGCGCGCAGCCTGTCGGTGGCCACGGTGCGCAACATGCACCAGAACCTGACCTTCGCCTTTCTCTACAACGCCCTGGGCATTCCGCTGGCGGCCGGCCTGCTCTACCCGCTGACCGGCCTCCTATTGTCGCCAATGATCGCCGCGCTGGCGATGAGCATGAGCTCGGCCTCGGTGGTGTTTAACGCCTTGCGGCTACGCAAAATCTCCATCGATTGATTGTTCATCCGCGGTCCTGCCGCAAAAGCGAATTCCACGATGTTCCAATGGAGAAATTTCATGCACCCCACTCCGCGTATCGCTTCGAGGTCCGCGATCATGTCGAGTCCAACATGTCGCGGGGCAAGCAACGCCTGGGCGTGGCCCCGCGCCTGGGCTCCCGTCACAAAGGCGTGGTCGACGGCAAATTCGTCGAGGGGCACGTGCCGGTCGCGGCGATCCATGCGCTGCGACAGCGTGACGACCTCGCCGGCGTCGCCGTGCCGGGCATGCCGGCCGGCTCGCCGGGCATGGATTACGGCCAGCCACACCAGCGCTACCAGGTCATCGGCCTGACCGACAAAGGCCGCGAACGGGTGATCGGCGACTATCTCGGCAGCCAGCCGGCGCGCTGAGCCTGCGGCGGCCGACAGCAGAACAGCAGAACAGCAGAACAGCATCGGGAGTCTTCATGGCCTGGATCGTCACCAAATTCCTGCTCAGCGCCGCCGTGGTGGTGCTGGTCTCGGAAGCCGCCAAGCGCAGCGACAAGCTGGGCGGCTTCCTCGCCGCGCTGCCGCTGATCACCCTGCTCAGCCTGACCTGGCTGTACCTGGAGCGCCAGCCGGCGGAGAAGATCGCCAACCACGCCTGGTACACCTTCTGGTACGTGCTGCCAACGCTGCCGATGTTCCTGGTCTTTCCACGCCTGCTGCCGCGCCTGGGCTTCTGGCCGACGCTGCTGGCGTGCGCGGTGCTGACGGTGATCTGTTTTGGCGCGCTGGCGCTCGTGCTGCGGCGCTTCGGCATCGAGCTGCTGTGACGCCCGGCGCGGCTCGGTCGGCGGCCTGAGCACCGACAGCTGACAGAAATGTAATCGCGGTTTCAGGTTGGCGACAGCCAAGGCTCGTTAGGCTGGGCCATCGAAACTGTCGGAGAAAACTTTCATGCGGCCCCGTCTATTTGCCCTCTCTCTTGCTGGTGCCCTTGCAGGCGCCCTGTTCGCCAGCGCGCCGGCGATGGCCGCCACCGTCTACGTCGCCAACGAGCGCGCCGGCAGCCTGACCGTCATCGACGAGGACGCACCGTCCAACCGGACCCTCGCGTTGGATATGCTGCCGCATAACGTCGACCTCACCCCCGATGGCAAAAACCTGCTGATCGTCGGCATGCCGGGCGGTCACGGCGGTCATGGCGAAGGCGGCCGCCTGCTGGTGCTTGACGCCCTGAATCCCGCCGCCTCGGCCACCACCGTTATCGTGGGCGGCCATCTGGCCCATGTGGTGCCCGACACCAATGGCAAATTGGCGTTCATCACCGATGCTGACAGCCACGCGGTGCTGGTCACCGACCTTGCCGCCGGTCGCGTCGTGGAACGCATCCAGGTTGGCCGTTACCCGCACGGCCTGCGTCTGTCCCCGGATGGTCAAACCCTGGCTGTGGCCAACCGGGACAGTGACGATGTCAGCCTGATCGACGTGACTCGCCGCCAGCAGATCGCGCGCATCGCGGTCGGCAAAAAACCCGTGCAAGTGGCCTTTGCGCCCGATGGTCAGCGTCTGTTCGTGTCCCTCAGCGGCGAGAACGCGGTCGCGGCGGTGGACCCAAATCAGCGCACACTGATCGACACCTACCCAGTCGGTCCCGGCCCCATCCAGTTGTCCGTTTCGCCCGATGGCAAGCAGTTGGTTGTAGCCAATCAGGGCAGCGAACAAGCGCCCGGGCATAGCCTGTCCATTCTGGATACCGCCACCGGCCGGCTTATCGCCAGCCCCGAAGTCGGCAAGGGTGCTCATGGCGTGTCAATTGCCGGCGACGGCACGCGCGCCTATATCAGCAACGCCTTCGACGACAGCGTGTCGGTGGTGGATCTCGGCACTCACAAGGAACTGACCCGGTACCCAACCGAAGCCGGTCCCAACGGCATTGTGGCGCACTGACAGGCCCGCCCTTTCTGAATAACGTCAAAGATCGGCCTGAGTTTCCTGACGGGAGCGCGGCTTTGCAAAGCGCGCCAACACGTTTCGTCCAAACCTTTGACTGTAGGGATATCCCAGATGCATTCCACTCCTTCACGCCGCACCGTGATCAAGGGCATGGTCGCCGGCGGCGCGCTCGCCGGCTTCGGCCTGTGGCGCCAGCCGGTCTGGGCATTGACCAGCCCAGGCCAGCCCACCGTATTGGCCGGCACCGAGTTCGACCTGACCATCGACACACTGGACGTCGACTTTACCGGCAAGCGGCGGACTGCCATCGCGATCAACGGCTCGATCCCCGGCCCGCTGCTGCGCTGGCGCGAAGGCGACACCATCACCCTGCGCGTGCGTAATCGCCTGCCGGTGGACACCTCGATCCATTGGCACGGCATTCTGCTGCCGGCCAACATGGACGGCGTCCCGGGCTTCAGCTTCGCCGGCATCGCGCCAGACGGTATGTATGAATACCGCTTCAAGGTGAAGCAGCACGGCACCTACTGGTACCACAGCCATTCCGGCTTCCAGGAACAGCTGGGCGTTTACGGCCCGCTGATCATCGATCCGCTACGACCCGAGCCCTACCGCTACGAGCGTGACTACGTCGTGATGCTCTCTGACTGGACCGATGAGAACCCCGCGCGTGTACTGGCCAAGCTGAAGAAGCAGTCGGACTACTACAACGAGCATCGCCGCACGGCCGGCGATTTCATCAAGGACGTTGCTGACAAGGGCTGGAACGAAACCCTGAGTAACCGCTGGGCCTGGGCGAAAATGAACATGAGCCCCACGGATCTGGCCGACGTCAGTGGAGCTACCTACAGCTTCCTGCTCAACGGCCATACACCGGCAAAGAACTGGACCGGCGTGTTCAAGCCAGGCGAGCGCATTCGCCTACGCCTGATCAACGGCTCGGCGATGACCTACTTTGACTTCCGCATCCCCGGCCTGAAACTGACTGTTATCGCTGCCGACGGCCAGCCCGTCGAGCCGGTGGAAGTCGACGAACTGCGCGTGGCGGTGGCGGAAACCTACGACATCCTGGTGGAGCCCAAGGACCAGCAGGCCTATAGCTTGTTCGCCCAAGCCATGGATCGCAGTGGTTACGCCTGCGGCAGTCTGGCGACGCGTGAAGGGCTACGTGCCCCGGTACGCGCCGTGGATCCGCGTCCAGAACTCACCATGGAAGACATGGGTCACGCTGCTATGAGAGGTATGGATCACAGCTCAATGGCGGGCATGGACCACAGCCAGATGGCCGGCATGGATCACGGCGCCATGATGGGTATGAATCATGGTTCGACGGCCGGCATGCAGCAGCATCCGGCCAGTGAGGCGGGCAATCCCTTGCTCGATATGCAGACCATGATGCCGGTGCCCAAGCTGGCCGACCCGGGCATCGGGTTGCGCGATAACGGGCGCCGCGTACTGACATACGCCGACCTGCGCAGCCGTTTCGCCGACCCGGATGGCAGGCAGCCGAGCCGCACCATCGAACTGCACCTGACCGGTCATATGGAGCGCTTCGCCTGGTCAATCGACGGCGTGGAGTTCGCCCATGCCGAGCCGATCCGCCTGAAATATGGCGAGCGCATCCGCATCGTGCTGGTCAACGACACCATGATGCACCACCCCATTCACTTGCATGGTATGTGGAGCGATCTGGAGGACGAACAGGGCAACTTCCTGGTGCGCAAACACACCATCGACCTGCCGCCGGGCGCCAAACGCAGCTACCGCGTCACCGCCGACGCCCTTGGCCGCTGGGCCTACCACTGCCACCTGTTGATGCACATGGACCTCGGTATGTTCCGCGAAGTCCGTGTGGACGAGTAAGGAAAGACACGATGAATGCCACCCCACGCAGTCTCCTGACTTCCGTATTGGCCCTTGGCCTGGCGGGCGCACTGCAACTGCCGCACGCTATGGCCCAGGATGAACACCAAGGCCACCACCCGCAGGAGATGCAGGAGATGCATCGCCAGCATATGAAGGACGGGGGAATGGACCATGGCGACATGGACCAAAAGATGATGCAGAGGATGCAGGAAATGCATCGCCAGCACATGAAAGATGGGCAAATGGACCACGGCGACATGGACCATAACAAGATGATGGAACACATGCGCCACATGAAGTCTGGCGCGATGCACCCGGGTTCAAAAACATCGATACCGCGACACACTCAACCATCACCGGGACACCCGCTTCCGGCATTAACTGACGCCGACCGGGCCGCCGCCTTCCCCGATTTGCCGCCACAGGCCATGCACGAAGGCGGAATGAACTACTTTTTCCTCGCTGAGCAACTGGAATGGCAGGACGCGGACGACGGCAACGCGCTGGCCTGGGACATCAACGGCTGGGTCGGCGGCGACATCGATCGCTTGGCGTTCCGCTCAGAAGGCGAGCGCGTCGATGGCCACACTGAAGAGGCCGAACTGCAGTTGCTGTGGAGCCACGCTATCGGCCCCTGGTGGGAAACCGTGGCCGGCGTTCGCCAGGACTTCAAGCCCGACTCGCCGCAAACCTGGGCGACGTTCGGCGTGCAAGGCATGCCACTGTTCGGCCTGGAAACCGAAGCGACAGCGTTCCTCGGCGAAGGCGGTCAAAGCGCTGCTCGGCTGGCCGCCGACTACGACATCCTGTTGACCAACCGACTGATTCTGCAGCCCAGCCTTGAGGTCAATCTGCATGGCCGCAACGACCCCGAACGTGGCGTTGGCGCAGGCCTCAGCGATACTGAGCTGGGCTTGCGCCTACGTTATGAAATCAACCGGCAATTCGCGCCCTATATCGGCGTGAACTGGCATCGGGCCTATGGTAATACCGCTGATATGCGCCGAGCCAACAATGAGGACAGCAGTGAAAGCCGCATAGTGGCGGGGGTTCGCGTCTGGTTTTGAAGTTAATTAACGGCACACTTGCCCCGCCGTTGTCGAGCAAGCGTTCGGGTAACGGTCGATAAGAAGGATTTCTCGCAGCCAGACAGCAGAGCGCCCTGCTGAACAGGGCGCCGTTTCACTTCAAGTCGACCATCGTGGTGCGCCGTGTGGCGCACTTGCCTCAGGCGAAGGTCAGGAAGCGCTGCTCGTCGTCCATGAAGGCTTTCTCGCCAAAAGGCGCTTCATTGGAGCCGAACGGCATCTGCGCACGCAGCTGCCAGGACGCCGGCACATTCCAGGTCTTAGCCACGGCGTCATCCACCACCGGGTTGTAGTGCTGCAGGCTGGCGCCAATGCCGGCTTCGGCCAGGGCGGTCCACACGGCGAACTGTGCAATGCCGGACGCCTGTTCGGACCAGATCGGGAAGTTGTCGGCATACAGGGCAAATTGTTCCTGCAGCCCCTTCACCACGTTCTGATCTTCAAAAAACAGCACCGTGCCAACGCCGGCCGCAAAGCTGTCCAGCTTGGTTTCCGTGGCGGCAAACGCGTCTGCTGGAACCAGCGGGCGCAAGGCGTCCTTGGCCAGCTGCCAGAACTTTTGGCTTTGTTCGCCAAACAGGATGACCGCGCGCGAGCTTTGCGAGTTGAACGAGGAAGGAGCCTGGCGCACGGCCTCCTTGATGAGCTCGGTGAGTTGTTCCATGCCCATATCCACACTCTTGCCCAGAGCGTATTGGCTACGGCGCTTCTTGAAAATCTCGATGGCTTGATTCGACACTTGTTACTTCCTTATACATAGAAAATATTGATTCGGGCGCGTTGACTCGCCGGATTATTCTGGTGAATGGGGTCCGTCGGTTGGCTTGGTCGTGCGCGCTGGCCTTGGGTCTAGCGCTGGCGGCCATGCAGCAGAGCCGTACTCGGCAGGCACCGGAAGGCGCCAATCCGCTGGTGGTGATCGCCTCGGGGGCGTCGTTCGGCTTCCTATTCACCTGGGTGCTAGCCGGCTAGCCGGTGTTGGTCTCAAAGCCCAAAAGTCCGGGGCTTTGCGCAAACATCTAGCGCAGAGGGCGGTAAGACCAAGGGTCACGTTCAACCAAGGTGTACCCCGGCCAGACCTCACAAACGCGAAAGCCCCGTAGAACGGGGCTTTCAGCGAGATGCATGACGGCAGCGTAGGGATTCGAACCTTAAGCGTAATCACCACCGCCCCTCACCAACATCCCGCTGACTGACTGTGGTGCTACCGTACCGAAAATGTCTTCATGAGATGAAGTTATAGTGCGTTTACCCCTTTGTTTACCCCTGGCCCATTGAATATGGAAAACAGCAGGCATAAAAAAATCCAGTCACCGCTGAGTGACTGGATTTTTTAGGGATTTTTGGTCGGGACGGAGTGATTCGAACACTCGACCCCTTGCACCCCATGCAAGTGCGCTACCAGGCTGCGCTACGCCCCGACATCACTTATCAGCCTTGCTGAAAGTGGTGCGAACTATACATTAAGCTTATGAATTGTGGAAGTTTTTTTTGAGATTCGTGTCAATTTCTCAAGACCTGCAAGACATCTTCCAGTTCAGAGACAGTCTGGCGGATCAACTGCTTGTATTGAGTGGTATCGTCTTTGGCTTCTTCGCCGGACAGACGCAAGCGGGCTCCACCGATGGTGAAGCCCTGCTCGTATAAAAGAGCGCGAATCTGACGGATCATCAGCACATCTTGGCGCTGATAGTAGCGGCGGTTGCCCCGCCGCTTCACCGGGTTGAGCTGAGGGAACTCTTGTTCCCAGTAACGCAGGACGTGGGGCTTGACGGCACAAAGTTCGCTGGCTTCACCAATGGTGAAGTAGCGCTTGCCGGGAATCGGCGGCAACTCGTCGTTATGACTTGGTTCCAGCATAAGCTTCGACCCTAGCCTTGAGCTTCTGGCCCGGACGGAACGTGACGACACGACGTGCCGAAATCGGGATTTCCTCGCCGGTCTTGGGATTCCGCCCAGGGCGCTGACGCTTGTCTCGCAAGTCGAAATTGCCGAATCCGGACAATTTGACTTGTTCGTTCTGCTCCAGCGCCTGACGGATTTCCTCAAAGAACAGTTCGACCAGTTCCTTGGCTTCCCGCTTATTCAGGCCTAGCTCTTCGTAAAGACGTTCAGCCATTTCAGCTTTCGTCAGAGCCCCCATACGCTACTTCCTTAACGTGGCGTTGAACCTTGTTTCCAGGGAGGTGAGGATATTCTGCGTGGTAGTGTTCACCTCATCGTCAGTAAGAGTGCGCGATGGATGCTGCCAGGTCAAGCCGACTGCCAGGCTTTTGCTAAGCGGATCAATACCTTTGCCCTGATACACGTCAAACAACCGGAGGTCTGTGAGCCACTCACCCGCCTGTTCGCGCATGCACTCCAACACCGACTCGGCCGGCACGTCACGAGCGACTACCAATGCCAGGTCGCGACGCACTTCAGGGAAGCGCGACAATTCTGCAAATTTCGGCAGACGCCCTTCGGCAATTTCAGACATCAGCAGCTCGAACAGATAGACCGGCTGATCGATGCCCAGTTCGGCTGCCAGCTGGGGATGCAGCGCTCCCAGATAGCCAACCAGGCGCCCTTGACGCTCGATCCGCGCGGTCTGGCCCGGGTGCAGCGCCGCATGTTCGCCCGGCACAAAACGGTACGCATCAGCGTCACCTGCAACGCCCAGCAAGGCCTCTACATCCGCCTTGACGTCATAGAAGTCGATAGCTTCGCGGCCGTTGCCCCAGCCTTCCGGCAGACGGCTACCGGTAGCAAGACCGGCCAGCATGGCTTCCTGCTTGAGCTCGCCCAACTGACCCACGAAACGCAGGCCGCTCTCGAACAGGCGTACCCGATCCTGTTGACGATTGAGGTTATGCAGGGCGGCCTTGACCAGGCCCGGCCACAACGAAGCGCGCATGGCCGCCATGTCGGCGGAAATCGGGTTGGCCAGTTGCAAGGGGGTACCCCCCGGCGTGAACAGCTCGAACAGCTTGGGATCGATGAAGCTGTAAGTAATGGCTTCCTGATAACCGCGCGCGACCAGTAGGCGACGCAGCACCGGCAATTCCGAGCGGGCCTCGCCCTTGGCTTGTGGCGCCAGGCGCGCTTGCGGGTAACGAACCGGCAACAGGTTGTAGCCGTACAGGCGGCCCAGCTCTTCGATCAGGTCCACTTCCAGACTGATATCGAAGCGATGACTGGGAACAGTCACTTGCCAGACACCGGCAGATTGCTCGCTGATGCCCAGCCCCAGCGCGGCCAGTAGACGCACGATAGTCTCGCCGCCCATTTCCAAGCCGAGCATCTGGGTTACGCGCTCGGCACGCAGGGTGATCGGCGTAATATTCGGTAGATGGCTTTCACTGGTGGCCTCGGTCACCGGTCCGGCTTCACCGCCGACAATGTCCAGCAACAACGCAGTGGCGCGCTCGATGGCCTGACGGGCCAGCTGAAAATCCACCCCGCGCTCAAAGCGGTGCGATGCATCAGTGTGCAAGCCATAGGAGCGGGCCTTGCCGGCCAGGGCGATCGGGTCGAAAAACGCAGCCTCAAGGAACAGGTCACGGGTGGTAGTGCTCACACCGCTGTGCTCGCCTCCCATCACACCGGCAATGGCCAGTGCACGCTGATGGTCTGCAATCACCAGGGTATCTGCACGCAGGGTGACCTCCTGGCCATCCAGCAGGACGAGCTTCTCGCCCTCTTCCGCCATGCGCACGCGGATGCCGCCGTTGATTTCAGCCAGGTCGAACGCGTGCATTGGCTGCCCTTGCTCAAGCATGACGTAGTTGGTCACGTCCACTGCAGCATCAATGCTGCGGATGTCGGAACGACGCAGACGCTCCACCATCCACGGGGGGGTCGGCTTGCTCAGATCGACATTACGAATCACCCGACCGACATAGCGTGCACACGCCTGGGGCGCAAGCAGCTCAACGGAACGTACGTCATCACGCACGGCGGCGATCGGCTCAATAACCACTGGGTTAATGTCACAGCCGTAAATGGCGCTGACTTCGCGGGCCAAGCCTTGCAGGGACAAGCAGTCGCCACGGTTCGGCGTCAGACCGATCTCGATGGAGGCATCATCGAGATGCAGATAGTCCCGGATATCGCTGCCCACCGGAGCATCAACGGCCAGCTCAAGCAGGCCGTCGTTATCGTCGCTGATGCTCAGCTCACTGGCCGAGCACAGCATGCCGAAGGATTCGACACCGCGCAGCTTGGCCTTTTTGATCTTGAAGTCTTCGCCAAGTACCGCGCCCACCATGGCAAAGGGGACCTTGATACCCGGGCGCGCGTTTGGCGCGCCGCACACGACCTGGAAAGTTTCACTGCCGTTACTAACCTGGCACACGCGAAGCTTGTCGGCATCGGGATGCTGCTCGGCACTGAGGATCTCCCCCACCACCACACCACTGAAATCGCCGGCAACCGGCGTCACGGCCTCAACTTCCAGGCCAACCATGGACAGCTTGGCAACCAGTTCTTCACGATCTACTGCCGGATTACTCCAGCTGCGCAACCATTGTTCGCTGAATTTCATGTTCTGTTCTCTCCTGTTCGATTCGGTAGCGATCTGTTGGCTTTAGCGAAACTGCTCTAAAAACCGCAGGTCGTTATCGAAGAACAGGCGCAAGTCATTCACGCCATAACGCAGCATGGCCAGCCGCTCAACGCCCATGCCGAAGGCGAAGCCCTGGAATTCTTCCGGATCGATACCAGACATGCGCAACACATTCGGATGCACCATGCCGCAGCCCATGACTTCCAGCCAGCCGGTCTGCTTGCACACCCGGCAACCCTTGCCGCCGCACATCACGCACTGCATGTCGACTTCGGCGGAAGGCTCGGTAAAGGGGAAGAACGAGGGGCGAAAACGCACACCCAGCGGCTTCTCGAAGAACACCCGCAGGAATTCCTCGATGGTGCCCTTGAGGTCGGCGAAGTTGATGTCCTGGTCGACCAGCAAGCCTTCGACCTGGTGGAACATCGGCGAGTGGGTGATATCCGAGTCGCAACGGTAAACGCGGCCCGGGCAGACAATGCGGATGGGCGGACGCTGACTTTCCATGGTGCGCACCTGTACCGGCGAGGTATGGGTACGCAGCAGCATGTTGGCATTGAAGTAGAAGGTGTCGTGCATGGCCCGGGCCGGATGGTGGCCGGGAATGTTGAGCGCTTCGAAGTTGTGGTAGTCGTCTTCGACTTCAGGGCCTTCAGCTACCTGGTAGCCGATATGGGTGAAGAACTGCTCGATACGCTCCATGGTCCGCGTGACCGGATGCAAGCCACCGGAAGCTTGGCCGCGGCCCGAGAGGGTCACGTCAATTCGCTCGGCAGCGAGCTTGGCGCTCAGGGCTATCTGTTCGAGTTCAGTCTTGCGGGCATTCAGGGCATCTTGCACCTTGCCTTTGGCGGCGTTGATCAGCGCGCCAGCCTTGGGACGCTCTTCGGCGGACAGCTTGCCGAGGGTCTGCATCAGCAGGGTCAGCTCGCCCTTCTTGCCCAGGTACTGAACCCGGATTAGCTCAAGGGCATTGATGTCTGCACTGTGTTGGACGGCCTCAAGCGCTTGCGAGACCAGTGCATCCAGGTTTTCCATGTATAACCTCCAGAGGGTCTTGCAAAACCACTCTGAGCCTGCCGACCGGCAGGCCGTCATGGGTGTTTTTGCAAGAGCCCCTTTCCAATACGAAATAGGGGAAGAGCACAAGGCTCTTCCCCTATTGATGACGCTTCGCGCCGGACGAGTCCGGACTTGCCGGGGAAGTTAAGCCAGAGAGGCTTTGGCTTTCTCGACAATGGCGGCGAAGGCCGCTTTTTCGTTCACTGCCAGATCAGCCAGAACCTTGCGGTCGATCTCGATGGACGCTTTCTTCAGGCCAGCGATCAGACGGCTGTAGGACAGACCGTTGACACGAGCACCAGCGTTGATACGAGCGATCCACAGAGCGCGGAACTGACGTTTCTTCTGACGGCGGTCACGGTAGGCGTACTGGCCAGCCTTGATTACCGCCTGCTTGGCAACGCGGAATACGCGCGAACGCGCACCGTAGTAGCCTTTGGCGAGTTTCAGAATCTTCTTGTGACGAGCACGAGCGATGACGCCACGCTTAACACGAGCCATGAGTAATTTCCTCTATTTCTTGACCGATTAACGAACGCGCAGCATGCGCTCTACCCGCGCCTTGTCAGACGGGTGCATCAGGGATGTACCACGCAGCTGACGCTTACGCTTGGTAGTCATTTTGGTCAGGATGTGGCTCTTGAAAGCGTGCTTGTGCTTGAAGCCATTAGCAGTCGGCTTGAAGCGCTTTTTGGCACCACTCTTGGTTTTCATTTTTGGCATGTTCGGATACTCCGCATTGGGTGATTACGCATAACCGCAAGGCCTGCCAGTGCCCTGGTGGTTACTTTTTCTTTTTGGGGGCGATGACCATGATCAGCTGGCGTCCTTCCATCTTCGGATGCTGTTCAACGGCGCCGTATTCCGCAAGGTCAGCTTCAACCCGCTTCAACAGTTCCATGCCCAGTTCCTGGTGGGCCATCTCACGACCGCGGAATCGCAGGGATACCTTGGCCTTGTCCCCTTCACTTAGGAAACGTACCAGGTTGCGTAGTTTTACCTGGTAATCCCCATCTTCCGTCCCTGGACGAAACTTTACTTCTTTAACCTGAATCTGCTTCTGGTTTTTCTTCGCAGCAGCAACCTGCTTCTTCTTTTCGAAGATGTGCTTGCCGTAATCCATGATCCGGCAAACCGGCGGGATTGCATCTGCAGAGATTTCCACCAAGTCAAGCTTGGCTTCTTCAGCGATTCGCAGCGCTTCATCAATCGAGACGATGCCAACCTGCTCGCCATCAGCACCAATCAAACGGACCTCACGAGCCGAGATATTCTCGTTGATCGGGGCCTTGGGTGCAGCTCGTTTATCCTGTCTCATATCACGCTTAATAGTAATTACTCCAATTCTTGGCGACCACGCCGGGAAACCGCCTGTGCAAGCAACTCGCTGAACTGATCGATGGGCATGGAGCCCAGATCAACGCCCTCACGGGTGCGCACAGCAACGGATCGTGTCTCAACTTCCCGATCTCCAATAACCAAGAGATAGGGTACCTTGAGCAAAGTATGCTCGCGGATTTTAAAGCCGATCTTCTCGTTTCTCAAGTC
>CAYPFO010000070.1:0-18217 GCA_964410065.1 uncultured Pseudomonas sp. | reverse complement strand
GGTTCAGGCACACCACCTGATCGGTGGCGCTCATCACCAGGTGCAGGTCGTGGGACACCATCAAGACGCCGCAGCCGTGGCGCGCGCGCAGCTTGCCGATCAGCCGGTACAGCTCGGCTTGGCCGGCGACGTCGACGCCTTGCACCGGTTCGTCGAGCACCAGCAGTTCGGGTTTGCGCAGCAGGGCGCGGGCCAGCAGCACGCGCTGCAGCTCGCCGCCGGAAATCTTCTGCAGGGGATGGTCGATAACCTGGCTGGCGCCGACTTCGCCCAGCGCGGCCTGCGCCTTGGCGCGGTCGACACCGGGCACCAGACGCAGAAACCGCAGCACGGAGAGCGGCAGGGTGGCGTCCACCTGCAGCTTCTGCGGCATGTAGCCGATGCGCAGGCGCGGCTTACGCCAGACTTCACCACTGTCCGGCTTGAGCAAGCCAAGCACCACGCGCACCAGCGTCGTCTTGCCGGCGCCGTTGGGGCCGATCAAGGTGACGATCTCCCCGGCGCGCACACGCAGGCTCACATCGTCGAGCGCTTCCTGGCCCGCAAAGCGCACACTGACGCCGCTCAGGCGCAATAAATCGTGGCTCACGCGGCCTCCTGACAGGCCGCGCACAGGCCGACCACTTCCACGGTCTGCGCCTCGACCCGGAATCCAATGCTGCCAGCGACGCCGACGATGACGTCGCTGATGGTTTGTTGCTCCAGTTCGATGGCGGTCTTGCACGCGCGGCAGATCAAAAACTGGCCCTGGTGGGCCAATTCCGGCTGATTGCAGCCGACAAACGCGTTGAGGGATGCGATGCGGTGCACCAAGCCGTTTTCCAGCAGGAAATCCAACGCCCGATAGACGGTAGGCGGCGCGGCGCGGCGGCCGTCTTCCTCGCTCAGCGTGGCGAGAATATCGTAGGCGCCGAGCGGCTGATGGCTTTGCCAGACCAGCTCTAGCACGCGCTTGCGCAACGGGGTAAGGCGCACCCCTAGACGGGCGCACAGGGCATCGGCCTCTGCCAGAGCGTTGCTGACGCAGCGCGAATGGTCATGGGGCAGACAGACCAAGGGGGTCTTGGTGATGTGGCTGAACATAAAAAATAGTGGCGCGATCTAATGATAAGAACGTTATTCTATTACGTTTCCCGCTTTCGGTGTAATCGTCGTGCTGCTACGTCTCTCCGCTTGTCTGTTGCTGTGCCTGTGTTCTTTGTCCGTGCGTGCCGAATCGGTGCTGTTGACCAGCATCAAACCTCTGCAGTTGATCGCTGCGGCGGTGCAAGACGGCGTCGGCACGCCCGACGTGCTGCTCCCCGCAGGCGCTTCGGCGCACCATTACGCGCTGCGCCCCTCGGATATGCGGCGCATTGAGGCGGCGCAGTTGTTTTATTGGGTCGGCCCCGACCTGGAAACCTTCCTGACCCGCGTGGTCGACAGCCGTCGTGCGCCGAGCCTGGCCGTGCAAACCGTGCCCGGCCTGCACCTGCGCCATTACGGCGAGACCCTGGAAGAACACGCCGCGCATGCGGGGCATGATGATCATTCTGACGATCACCATCTCCCTGCTGACCCGCACCACCACGAGCATGATCATGACCATCGGCCCGGCAGTCTGGATGCCCACCTGTGGCTGCTGCCAGCCAATGCGCGGCTGATCGCCGCACGCATGGCCAGCGATCTCGCCGGTGTCGATCCCGCCAACGCGGCACGCTATCAGGCCAACCTGCGTGGGTTCGAGCAACGCCTCGATGAGCTCGACCAGCGTCTGCGCACGCGCCTGGCACCGTTGGCCGGCAAGCCGTACTTCGTGTTCCATGAGGCCTATGATTATTTCGAGTCCGCCTACGGCCTGCGCCATCTCGGCGTCGTCAGTCTCGGTGAGGTCCAGCCGGGGGCTCGGCATGTGGCGGCGATGCGTGAGCGTCTGCAGCAGGCCGGTCCTGCCTGCTTGTTCAACGAGCCGCCGCAGCGTCCGCGCCTGGCCGAAACCTTGACCGCCGGTCTGCCGGTGCGCCTGGCCGAACTGGACGCCATGGGCGATGGTCTGAAGCCGGACGCCAACGGTTATGAACGGTTGGTAGGCAACCTGGGCGAGCAATTGGCCGACTGCCTGCAAGCCTTTTAATCTGCGCTGTACGTGAAGCATTCGGCGCTCTGTTAATCAAGTAATTGTGGTTTTCAGTCAGTTTCACTACAACATACGGGATTTTTAGGGGCTCTCCAGATTCGCCAACGGGTTTATTTGGCGTACAATCGCGCCCTTTTTTTCCACCCTTCGTTACGAGGATGTGCAGCATGGCGAAGACGGACGGGCCGATCGCGGCAGACACCAAACAGACCACGGGCCTTGCCTTGCAGCCGGCTTCCGAGGACATCTGGGCGCAGAAGTACCGCCTGACCGACAAGGACGGCACGCCGATCGACGCCGATGTTGACGCCACCTGGCAACGGGTCGCCCGTGCCCTGGCGGAGGTTGAACCCGAGTCGCAGCGCGAACACTGGAATGAGCAGTTCCTGTGGGCCCTGCGCAACGGCGCGATTCCCGCCGGTCGGATCATTTCCAACGCCGGCGCGCTGGACTACAAGCCGGCGACCTCGACCATCAACTGCACGGTCTCGGCGACCATTCACGACTCGATGGACGACATCCTCGGCAAGGTCCACGAGGCCGGGCTGACCCTCAAGGCCGGTTGCGGCATCGGTTATGAATTCAGCACCCTGCGTCCGCGCGGCTCGTTCGTTTCCGGCGCCGGCGCGCACACCAGCGGGCCGCTGTCGTTCATGGATATCTTCGACAAGATGTGCTTTACCGTCAGCTCCGCAGGCGGTCGGCGCGGCGCGCAGATGGGCACCTTCGACGTCGGTCACCCCGACGTGCGCGAATTCATCCGCGCCAAGCGTGAAGACGGCCGCCTGCGCCAGTTCAACCTGAGTTTGCTGATCACCGACGAATTCATGCAGGCGGTGGAAAACGACGGCGATTGGCCGCTGGTCTTCCCGGTTCACCAGAAGGAACAGGCCGACCTGGATCTGAACGATCCGGCCCAGGTGATCTGGCGCGAATGGCCGGTGCACGACGAGTACATCGTGCGCGAAGACGGCCTGGTGGCCTGCCGGATCTACGGCACCCTGCGCGCTCGTCACCTGTGGGACATGATCATGGTCTCCACCTATGATTTCGCCGAGCCGGGTTTCATCCTTATCGATCGCGTCAACCAGTTGAACAACAACTGGTGGTGCGAGGCGATCCGCGCCACCAACCCGTGCGGCGAGCAGCCGCTGCCGCCCTACGGCTCCTGCCTGCTGGGCTCGGTGAACCTGACCCGCTTCGTCATCGACCCGTTCGGCCCCGACGCGCGCTTCGACTGGGACAAGTACCGCAAGGTGGTGCGCATCTTCACCCGCATGCTGGACAACGTGGTGGAGATCAACGGCCTGCCGCTGGAACAGCAGCGTCACGAGATTACTCACAAGCGCCGCCATGGCATGGGCTTCCTGGGCCTGGGCTCGACCCTGGCGCTGTTGAAGATGCGCTATGGCAGCCCCGAGGCCTGCGTGTTCACCGAGGAAGTGGCCCGCGAAATGGCGCTGGTCGGCTGGGAAGAGGCGCTGGAGTTGTCCCGTGAGAAAGGCCCGGCACCGCTGCTCGCCGAGGAGTTCGACGTCACCGCCGAGATGCTGCGCAAGCGTCCGGAAATGGCCGAAGACGGCTACAAGATCGGCGATAAAGTGCCCGGTCGCGTGCTGCACGCCAAATACTCGCGCTACATGCAGCGCCTGGCCGAATACGCGCCGGAGCTGATCGAGGCACTGGCCGCACAGGGTGCGCGCTTTACCCACCACAGCTCCATCGCGCCCACCGGCACCATCAGCCTGAGCCTGGCCAACAATGCCTCCAACGGCATCGAGCCGAGCTTCGCGCACCACTATTCGCGCAACGTGATTCGTCCGGGGCGCAAGGCCAAGGAAAAGGTCGAGGTGTTCAGCTACGAGCTGCTCGCCTACCGCGCGCTGGTCAATGCCCAGGCCAAGCCGGACAGCCAGGAGCCCGCCAAACAGTTGCCGGCTTATTTCGTCAGCGCCGACGACATCACCCCGACTCAGCATGTGGATATTCAGGCCGCCGCGCAGAAATGGGTCGACTCGTCGATCTCCAAGACCGCCAACGTGCCGACGGATTACCCGTTTGAAGCGTTCAAGGACATCTACCGCTACGCCTGGCGCCAGGGTCTCAAGGGTTGCACCACCTTCCGCTTCAACCCGGCGGCCTTCCAGGGCGTGCTGGTCAAGGAATCCGACCTGCAGAACACCCTGTACCGCTTCGAGTTGGAAGACGGCAGCGTGGTGGAACTGCGCGGCAATGAAGAGGTGGAATACGACGGCGAGGTGAACACCGCCGCCAACCTGTTCGATGCCCTCAAAGAAGGTTATTACGGCAAGTACTGAGCCGTCCCCACGATTGAATGCCGGGTCGCCGTCAACGACCCGGCCGGAGAACACCCGCAATGACTGTCAAGATTGAACAACGCATCAAAGGCTTCAAGGTGATCGACGAGGCCATTGAGCGCCCTGCGCCGGCACCTGTCACCCCCGCAGCCCCAGTGGCGCCTGTCGCCGCCGTCGCCGCGCCTGCAGCTGCACTTGCCGCCGCACCTGCAGCCGCACCCAAGGTGGTGGAAATGGACGAAACCCTGCAGCGCCCGGAAACCCTGATCGGGGTGACCTACAAGATCAAGTCGCCGCTGTTCGAGCATGCCCTGTACGTAACGGTTAACGACATCGTGCTCAACGCCGGCACGCCTTACGAGCAGCGCCGTCCGTTCGAGATCTTCATCAACTCGAAGAACATGGATCACTTCCAGTGGATCGTCGCGCTCACCCGGATCATGTCGGCGGTGTTCCGCAAAGGCGGCGATTGCACCTTCATGGTTGAAGAGCTCAAGGCGGTGTTCGACCCGCGCGGCGGCTATCTGAAGAAGGGCGGCGTGTACATGCCCTCGATCGTGGCTGAAATCGGCGGCGTGGTGGAGCGTCACCTGATCAGCATCGGCATGCTCGAAGGTCAGGCGCTGGACGAAAGCCAGCGCCTGTACCTGGCGGAAAAGCGCGCCGCCTACGAAGCCAGCCAGGGCGCCAATAAGCTGGAGCCGGGCGACGGCTTCCCGGCCGGTGCGCAGCTGTGCGGCACGTGCAACACCCAGGCGGTGGTGCAGATGGACGGCTGTGCCACCTGCCTAAACTGCGGCCATTCGAAGTGCGGCTAGCACACGCGTGAGGATGCGCACCGGCAGTACGCCTGCCGGTGCCTGCATAGCGAGTCACGGTGCGTATCTGGTCCTTCGCCTGACATACGTCTTCCAGATCACGCAGCGGATGCGACAGATTCAAGGCATTCAGCCGCGTAGTACGTAGCAACCTGTAGGCGCCAGAAGTCTCGGCTCCGGGTGAATGAATTCGTCCCTACCACAGGTGCAATGTCTGGGAGAAACGCTGCGGCGTGCCTAGGCTCTGTACGAAAAGTGCCTGCGCTCGACGACCTTTCGTACAGAACCTAGTAGTCCTGCTGACCGTACAGGGCTGTGCCGTCGCCGGTGCCGCTGAGCAACTGGTTGAGAATGTCGTTGTGCATGGCCAGCAGGCGGCCGTTGCGTTCGTTTCGCTGGCGGCAATCGCGCACCGCTTGGCCCAGTTGCTGCCATTGGCTGCGTACTGTTTCGACCTGGGTGGCCGGATAGGCACCGAGCAGGCGCTGCATGCCTTCTGGATCGGCAGCCAGGCCAAAGGCGCGCAATACCTTGCCCCGACGGGCGCTGCATTCGGCCAATGCGTTCAGGCAGGGCTCAATGTGCTGGTTCAACTGCTCGATGGCCAGGGTCTCGCGCGCCAACAGACGCTCGTGAAGCTCATCCAGCAAGCGCTGCAACTGACCGTAGGTGTTCAGGTCGGCGGCGATATCGGCCGCGACCACAGCCAGCAGTTTATCCTTCTGACTCACTGATCTTTGCCGTTGTGATAGGCGCGCATGCTCGCGGCCAGCGCCTCGGGGTCGAGGGTGATCTCGCCACGCTGGAGGGCTTGCTTGATCTGCTCGACCTTGTCCAGATCGACCTCGGGCAGTGCGCGCAGGTTGTCTTGCAGGGCTTCCAGGCTCAATTGCGGCGCGCCGGCGATCTGTCGCTCACGCTTGCCGGCCGACTGGGCGGCTTGCGTGCGCTGACCGCTGGTGGCGTCGATGCCGGTGATTGCGGCGGGCTTGAGGGAGCGGCTGATTTCCATGATGGTTTCCAAAACTCGGGGGCCTTACGCCATAAAGGCGACAGGTATAGGGCAAAACTTAAACCCCATGTTGCCCAAAACGTCACAAAGCCGTCGAACGGCTGCTGTACCGCCCCCGGAATGATGCCTGAATGACGATCGCTTGGCGCGGCTGACGGGCGGTCAAATGCCCGCGTTGCGCCACCAGGACTGCGCCGCCAGAGCGTCCTGGATTTTCTGCTCTTGGCGCGCCAGGGTCAGCTGCCATTCGTCGACCTTGCCGTCGATAAACTGCTCCAGCACCTTTTCGTTGCGCATGGCCTTCATCAAATCGCCTTGCAGGCGGGCGAGGTTCTGCTCGGCGACCTCCAGTTCGCGACGCTGCAGGTCGAGCATCTTGTAGAGGGTGCTCTTGTATTGCTGCTGGTTGTCACGCTGCAGCGCGGTGTTGCCGTGCACCTGGTACTCGCACAGCTTGCCCAGGCCGGTGATGTTGTTGCGGTAGCGCTGGCACAGGTTGCGCTGGTACTGCACGCGGCCAAGCAGTTCGTTCACCCGCGTGCGGCGCAGGGACGAGAGCTTGGACAGGGTTGCGAGGTAGTCTTTCATCCACGATTCCCGAGCAGCTGCTGCATGGACGCGACACTGCTCGCCAGATCGGCTTCCTGGCCGGTGTCCTGGCGCAGGAAGCGCTCGATGTTCGGTGCCAGCTGTACGGCGCGGTCGGTCTTGGCGTCCATACCCGGCACGTAGCCTCCCAACGGAATCAGTTCGCGAATCTTCTCGTAGGTGCTGTAAAGCTCCTTGAGCTGACGGGCCGCGCCGCGATGGGCCGGTTCGCTGATCTGGCTCATGCAGCGGCTTACCGAGGCGCCGATGTCGATGGCCGGGTAGTGGCCGTTCTCGGCCAGCTTGCGCGACAGCACGATGTGCCCGTCGAGAATCGCCCGCGCGCAGTCGACGATGGGGTCCTGCTGGTCATCGCCCTCGGCCAGCACGGTGTAGATGGCGCTCAGGCTGCCGGTGGCGGCTTCGCCGTTGCCAGCGCTCTCCACCAGTTCGGGCAGCATGCCGAACACCGACGGCGGATAACCCTTGGTGGCTGGCGGCTCGCCGAGAGCCAGGGCGATTTCGCGCTGGGCCATGGCGTAGCGGGTCAGGGAATCGACCAGCAGCAGCACATCCTTGCCCTGGTCGCGAAAATACGCGGCGATGCTATGGCACAAATCGGCGGCCTTCAGGCGCATCAGCGGCGATTCGTTGGCCGGCGCCACCACCACCACGGCCTTGCGCAAGCCTTCCTCGCCCAGTGAATGGAGCAGAAATTCCTGCACTTCACGGCCACGTTCGCCGATCAGCCCGACCACCACCACGTCGGCCTTGGTCTGGCGGGTGATCATGCCCAGCAGTACGCTCTTGCCCACCCCGCTGCCGGCGAACAGCCCGACGCGCTGGCCCTTGCCCAGCGTCAGCATGGCATTGATGGCGCGCACGCCGACGTCCAGCGGCTCTTCCACCGGGCGGCGGCGCAGCGGGTGGATCGGTGCCGGTGACGACGGCAACGGTACTTCGCCGGTGAGCTTGCCGAGGGTGTCCAGTGGCTCGCCCAGGGCATTGAGCACCCGGCCGAGCCAGGAGTCATCGATGCGCAGGCGCGCTTCGTCGCGAATCGGGAAGATCCGCGCACCGGTGGCCAGGCCCAGCGGTTTCTTGAACGGCATCAGGTAGGTGATCTCGCGGTTGAAACCCACCACCTGAGCTTCCAGCAGGCTGCCGTCGGCCTGCTCGATGTAGCAGCGTTGGCCGGTCTGCTGCTGGCAGCCGAGGCCTTCCAGAATCAGCCCGGAAACACGCACCAGGCGGCCGCTGACCTTGGCCAGCTGCACGCTGTCGAGCGAACGCAGGGCTTCGTCGAGGGCCGCGTTATCCAGCAGCATGGCGGCTTAGGCCTCGACCTGGAGGTGGTCGGCCAGCGTGTCCAGGCAGGCGTCCAGACGCTGCTGGCAACCCACGTCGACTTCGCTTTGCGCCGTGACCACGCGGCATTCGCCCAGGGCCAGGCGCTCGTCGGGCACCAGGCGCCAGGCGCTGGCGCGCTCGGGGCTGATGTCTTTGATGCGCGCGCACTCTTCCGGGTTGAGGAGGATGTGCACCTCATCGGCGGCATCCGGCAGGGTGCTCAGCACTTCTTCGGCCAGGGTCAGCATTTGCGCCGGGTTGAGGGTCAGCTCGCAACGGATCACCTGCTTGGCGACCTTGGCGACCAGTTCCAGCAATTGCTCGCGCCGGCCCTGCTCGAACGTGGCCACGGCGCTGTGGAACTCGGCAATCATCCGCTCCAGCGGGGCGCTGGCGGCTTCAAATTGAGTGCGGCCCTGGGTGCGACCTTCTTCCAGGCCCTTGGTCAGGCCTTCCTGCAAACCGCGTTCGTAACCGTCCGCGTGGCCGGCTTCGGTGCCTTGCGTCAGGCCTTCCTGATAGCCGCGTTCCTGGCCCTGTTGATAACCGTCGGCCAGGGCGCGTTGCAGCGCGGCCGGATCGCTGTGCAATTGCTCCTGCACCTCGGCGCTCACTGCGCGGCTGCGCGGCGGAAAGCGGTAGACGCGCCAGGCGCGTCCGCCGTCCTTGATCACTCGTACCGTCATGCGCTCACCTATTCGACCGTCTGTTCACGGAACAACTGGATCTGCAGCTCGCCATCGGCAGCCATGTCGCGGACCACGCCCATGATGTCCTTGCGCACCTGCTCGACGCGGCTGAGCGGCACCGGGCCCTGGCGGCGCTTGATGGATTCCATCTGCTGCGCCTGACGGCGCGGCATGGCGTTCTGGATGGCCTTGACCAGTTCGGGCTCGGCGCCTTTGAGGGCCACCACCCACTCGTCCAGCGGTACCGCTTCGAGCAGTGCCAGGAGCACTTCCTGGCTTTGCCGGGCGAGGATGAAGAAGTCGTACATCTCGTCTTCGATCTTCTCCACCAGCGTGTCGTCGTGGGCGCGCAGCAATTCGAACATCTGCATGCGGTCGCCCTTGAAGCGATTCATGATGTCCGCCGCCTGCTTGACCCCGCGCACCTGCGAGCCTTGGGTGGACAGTACGTTGAGGCTGCGCTCGATCAGTTGTTCAAGCTCGGCGATCACGTCGCCATTGATCTCGCTGAGGTTGGCGATGCGGTACAGCAGGTCGTCCTGCTGCTCGACCGGCAGGGCCTCGAGCACGTCGGTGGCCATGCTCGGCGGCAGGAAGGCGATGAACACCGCCTGCATCTGCGCATGTTCCTTGGCGATCAGCGCGGCGAACTGGCGCGGGTCGAGCCATTCCAGTCGGGACATCTTGGCGCGGATTTCCTCGCCGTAGATGCTGTCCAGCAGGGTGCGGGTGATATCGCCACCCAGCGCCTTGCTGAGCATGCCGGCCAGGTAGTTGCGGCTGGCGCCCTTGATGCTGCTCTGCTCCTTGTAGTCGCCGAAGAAGCGCTCGATCACTTCGTTGACGGTGGGCAGCTTGACGTTGGACAGGCGCGCCATGGCCTGGCTGATGGCAATGATTTCCTCGCGGGTGAAGTGCTTGAGCACTCCGGCCGCCGCCTCGTCGCCCATGCTCAGCATGAGGATCGCCGCCTGTTCGATGGAACTGGGCATGTCGCCGGAAATCACCCGGCTTTTGACTTCGGTGCTGTCGCTGGTTGGCGTGCTCATGCTTTCTTCTCGTTGCGCCCAATCCAATGCTTGATCACCTCGGAGACCCGCTCGGGCTCGTTGAGGGACAGCATCTGCAAGTGTTCGATCTGATGCTCAAGTCCCGAGCCCGGCGCCGGCAGGCGGATTTCCGAGAGCGGGTTGAGCTCGCTGAAGACCTTCGGCAGACCACTGTTCTGCGTCTCGCGGGCCAGCAGTTGCAGGTCGTCGCCGGGCAGGTTGGCGCTTGGCGGCACGCCCAGCGGTGTGCTCGGTGCAGCCAGTGCCTGTGCTTCCAGGGCAGGGTCCTTCTGCGGGCTGAGTGCGCGGATGACCGGGCGCACCACGAACAGCAACAGCAACAGGCTGATAAAGGCGATCAGGCCCATGCGTGCCCATTCCAGCACCTTGTCTTGCTGCCACCAGGACACGGGTTCTTCCACCGCGGCGGGGCCGGCGAACGGCAACACGCTGAGGGTCACCAGGTCGCCGCGCTCGGCCTGGAAGCCGGACGCACCGCGAATCATGGTTTCCAGTTCGGCGCGCGTTTCCGGGGACCAGCCGCCTTCCGGCGCGCTGGAGGCGTTGAGCACCACCGCCACGCTCTGCTGGCGCAGGCGGAACGCCGGATACTTGATGTGCGTGACGGTCTGGTCGTAATCGAGTCGGCGGGTGCTTTCCTGGCGGGTCGAAGTGGCGGCCCGGTTTTCGTCATCACCTTCGGCTGGCTCGACCACCGGGCGGTTGCTCAGTGAGCCGGGAACCCCGAGCGCCAACTGATCCAGGGTGCGCTCGTCACGCAGCACTTCGCTGCGCAGATACGGCGTTTCACCGAAAATCTGCTGGGTCTCCTCGCGCTGGCTGAAGTCGATGTCGGCGGCGACGCTGACCCGGTAGTTGCCCAGGCCCAGCACCGGTGCCAGCACCTGCTCGATGTTGCTGGTCATTTTTTGCTGGTAGTCGTCCAGCGCCTGCCAGTTCTGGGTCGGGCCGCCCCACGCGTTCAAGCCGCGCGAGAGCAGCATGCCGTATTGGTCGACCACATGTACGTCTTCAGGCTTGAGTTGCGGCAGGCTGCCGGCCACCAGGTTGACGATGGCATGCACCTGCTCCTGGCCCATCTTGTAGCCGGGGCTCAGCTGCAGCATGACCGAGGCCTTGGCGGGGGCGCGCTTGCCGACCACGAAGGAGTGGTTCTCTTCCTGGGCCAGGTGCACGCGCACACTGTCCACGCCTTTGAGGGTCATGATGGTCTGTGCCAGCTCGCCTTCCAGGCTGCGCTTCAAGCGCACGTTCTGCACGAACTGGCTGGTGCCCAGCGGCTCTTCCTTGTCGAACAGCTCGTAGCCGGCGGGCATGCTGACCTTGACGCCCTTGGACGCCAGCAGCATGCGGGCGCGGGCCAGGTCGGCGTCGCGCACCAGGATCTGGCCGCTGGTCGGGTGCACACGGTAGCGCAGCGACTCGGCATCCAGCACGGCCATCACTTCGGCGGCCTGGAAGCTTTCGCCGCTGCCGTACAGCGGGCGCAGGGATTCCTGATCACGCCACAGGTAAAACACCACCAGGATGGCGACCAGGGCGGCCACGGCGGCGAGGCTGGCAAGGAACCAGCGCGGGTCGAGCTTGATGCCACGCTCGTTGAATTTGTTCAGTAGGGTCTGCAGCACAGGTCAGCTCTCGTACCGCTTAAAGCGGCGTTCTCATGATCTCGTCAAAGGCAGTGGTCAGCTTGTTGCGCACTTGCAACAGCGCCGAGAAGGACACGCTGGCCTTCTGGCTGTCCACCATGGCACCGACCAGGTCCTCGCTTTCGCCCATTTCCACGGCGCGTACTGCTTCGCTGGCGCGATGCTGGTCGGCATCCACCGCTTTGATCAGGTGTTCAAACGCCTGGCTGACGCCGCCCACTTCAACCGGGTCGAAGGCCATGGCCGGACGCACCACACCGCTCTGGGCGGCGGCGCTGAACTGTTCCAGGCGGGCGAGCATGTCGCGCTGGACGTTGTTGATTGAATCCATGGCCTGTTCTCCAGCCGTTTAAAGGTCGATCGGTATGCCCTGTTCACGCATCGCGTTGAGGCGATAGCGCAGGGCGCGGGTGGTCATGCCGAGACTTTCCGCTGCCTTGGTCTTGTGCCCGCCGAAGCGGCGAATGGTTTCCAGTACATGGTGGTATTCGGCCAATTTCCCGCTGGCTTTAAGCGCGGCGCGTCCGCCGTCAACCGTCAAGGGGGGGGTAAACCCCGTGGGCGCGGCGTTTTCAGCCGGTTTGGCCAGGCCCAGATCGCTGGGTTGGATGAACAGCCCGTTGCGTAATACCAGGGCGCGTTGCAGGGTGTTTTCCAGTTCGCGGACGTTGCCGGGCCAGTCATGCAGCTGCAGTGCCTGGGCGGCGGCGGCGGTGAGCAGTTGCTCGGCATCTTCATGGGGCGCATAACGCTGGATGAAGGTGCGCGCCAGCGGCAACACGTCTTCGCGACGCTCACGCAGCGGCGGGATGTGCAGCGGCAGCACGTCGAGGCGGTACATCAGGTCGGCGCGGAAGCGGCCTTGTTCGACTTCCTGCAGCAGGTCGCGGTTGGTGGCCGCGATGATGCGCACATTCAGCGGGATGTCCTTGCTGGCGCCGAGGCGTTCCACGCGCTGTTCCTGCAACACGCGCAACAGTTTGGCTTGCAGGCCCAGTGGCAGTTCGCCGATCTCGTCGAGCAGCAAGGTGCCGCCGTTGGCCTGCTCGAACTTGCCCGGCTGGGCGCTCACCGCGCCGGTAAAGGCTCCGCGCTCGTGGCCGAACAGAATGGATTCGAGCATCGCTTCGGGAATCGCCGCGCAGTTGACGGCCACGAACGGCGCCCGCGCATCACCGGCGAAGCGGTGGATGTAGCGCGCCATCAACTCCTTGCCGGTGCCGGTTTCGCCGCTGATCAGGATGGGCATGTGCGTCAGCGCCACGCGCTGCGCCATGGCCAGCAGCCGGCGGCCGGCGGCCGATTGGGTGACGAAGCCTTCCTGGGCGAGCCGCGCCTGCTCATGGCGGCGCAGCAGGGCGGTGATCTGTGCGCCACTGAACGGCGCCAGCAGATAATCGACGCAACCCAGCTCCAGCAGGCGGGCGGCGATGGCCTGATCGGCATATTCAACGATCGGCACCACACTCAATTGCTGGCACCCTACCAAGGGGAGTAATTGGCGATATAAATTGTCTGCGGCAATATCGTGGGCATATACAAAGAGAATATCGAGTTGCGCGCGCTGTTTGGCGCCAATGTCAGCAAGTTCGGCATACTTTATTAATTGACAGCCTTCGCGCTGCACATGCTGTAACAGCAATGCATAGCTGTGATTATCCCGGCCGCCGACAATGCCAATGCGTGTCGCGGCGTCCAGAATTTCACATGACTGATCGTTTAAGTAGCGCATATAAACTCAAGAACTTGTCGATGCAACAAACGTGTGACGAACGGTCTATAACCCTGTACTATTAACGCAGTGGCAAACTGCCATTATGCTGATAGCGCAGCTGGTCGAACAGCTTCGACACAGGCCCGCCTCTCCTCGCTTCAGGGCTGTGGCATAGCCCCTGCAGCAACCCGCGCAAACTAGCAGCAATCTGCCAGCTGTGAACAGGATCGAGCAGATTAATTTGCATCAGAACTATCAAAATCAACTCAAACGATTTTTTGATCTTTTTTGATTTAAGTTTCAGCGCCGCCCGCCGATAGTGTTATGAATCACAAATGGACGTGCCCACACGGCAGTGTTCCAACGACGCGAGCCCAAGTAAAGGTAGTGCGCTCGGTGCAGTCATAGTCGAAACTAAAAGCGTTCGAGTATGAAGGTCCGCCACAGGCCGCGAACCAACTTCAGGATAAATCCGCAACATGACTGGCCACTCAAAAGTCCAACATGATGTGCCGGCAGACAGTTTGATCCGCTTGAAGCCGCACAAACTGGGTCGTCACTATCACAAAGTGCCGATTTATATTAAGGAAAGCGCCAGTAAGCATCCGCGCATTATCAGCGATTATTTCTTGCGCAGCTTTCGCATCAATATCGAGCTGGATCAGGTTGAGGTGCATGAAAGCCTGGAGGCGGAGCCGGCGCTGACCTATGCAAGTGCTTTTGGACGCATCGGCTTCTCCATCGACCGGGTGCTCCTCGCGGAAATACTCGAGTGCTACTACGGCGGCACTTCTCCGGCCAGCGCTACCCTGCCACCGCCCAACACCTCCGAGCAGCGGTTGAGTGAGCGGCTGGGCAAGGATGTGGCGGACATGTTTGCGCGCATGGTGCTGGGCGGTCAGTCGCTCGGCCATCTGGAGCGCTACGAAAACGCCTATGAAGAGGTGCAGTGGGAATACATCGCTGAATTCCGCTACCTGAGTCATCACAGCCAGCAACAGGCATCGTTGTACCTGTATCTGGACCACGACATGGTCGATGAGCTGACCAGTCGGCTCAGCGAACGCGCCGTTTCGGTTTGCAATTTCGATCCGCTGGAGCAGATCAAGCGCCTGCCGCTGCATCTGGACTGCGTGGTCGCCTCCTTGCAGATGAGCCTGGCCGACGTGCTGGCGCTGCGCCCCGGTGACATTATTGCGGCCCGCCTGCAAGACCCCGTCGAAGTGCGCGTCAAACAGCAGCGCCTGTTCCGTGGCAGCATCTTTGAAGACAACGGCAGCCTGTTTCTAACCTCTTTGGAAAGTGTGAAGACCCCATGACCGGCCAACTGTCGAACAGCGAATTTGAATCCCTGATCAATGACGGCGACCTGAGCCTTGCCGAGCAGCCCGCCGACGCGGTGCTCAGCAGCGAGCCCGTTGTCCCGGCACCCAGCCTGCCGCAGCAGGACCTGAGCTTCTTCGGCAAGATTCCGGTGCATGTCACCCTGGAAGTGGCCTCGGTGGAAGTCCCGCTGCAGGATCTGCTGGCAGTGGATGTGCAGAGCGTGATCGCCCTCGACAAGCTGGCCGGCGAGCCGCTGGACGTGAAGGTCAACGGCGCGCCCTTCGCCAAGGCCGAAGTGGTGGTGCTCAATGGCAATTACGGCCTGCGTATCATCGAGCTCATCGGCAACGGTCTGGCCGGTCTGAAGCCATGATTTCCGCTCGTCTGCTGGCGGTCCTGGCCTTGGCCGGCACCGCCCTGCTGCCCATGGCGGCCCAGGCGGCCGGCGGCGAGATCACCCTGTTCAATTTCAACGATACCGAAGACGGCCAGACCCTCAGCGTCAAGCTGCAGATCCTGGTGCTGATGACGTTGCTCGGCCTGCTGCCGGCGATGCTGATGCTGATGACCTGCTTCACGCGCTTCATCATCGTGCTGGCGATTTTGCGCCAAGCCATCGGCTTGCAGCAGAGTCCACCCAACAACGTGATGATCGGCATCGCCCTGGCCATTACCCTGCTGGTCATGCGCCCCGTGTGGCAGGACATCCATGCCAACGCCTACGAGCCGTTCCAGAACGACGCGATCAGCCTGGAGCAGGGCCTGGAAGTGGCCAAGCAGAGCATGGCCGGCTTCATGCTGGCGCAGACCAACCAGACCGCCTTGCAGACCATCCTTGATCTGGCCAAGGAAGAGCAGCCCGCCGACCTCAACGACCTGGACTTCAGCCTGTTGCTGCCGGCTTTCGTGCTCAGCGAACTGAAAACCGCCTTCCAGCTCGGCTTCATGATCTTCGTGCCCTTCCTGGTCATTGACCTGGTGGTGGCCAGCGTGCTGATGGCCATGGGCATGATGATGCTTTCGCCGATGATGATTTCCTTACCATTCAAGTTGATGGTGTTTGTACTGGTCGATGGCTGGACCCTGTTGGTCGGCACGCTGACCAGTAGCATTCAGCCGTTCTAGAGGTCTCGTCATGCTGACCCCCGATATCGCCGTCAACATCA
Source organism: uncultured Pseudomonas sp. (assembly GCA_964410065.1). Lineage (GTDB taxonomy): Bacteria > Pseudomonadota > Gammaproteobacteria > Pseudomonadales > Pseudomonadaceae > Serpens. Next base: position 2,401 of record CAYPFO010000070.1, on the reverse strand, counting down.
TCACCCATGCCGTACAGATCACCGGGCTGATCGTCTGCGTACTGGTGGTGCCAAGCCTGTTGGGCGGTCTGCTGGTGGCCATTTTCCAGGCGGCCACGCAGATCAACGAGCAGATGCTCAGCTTCCTGCCGCGCTTGCTGATCACGCTGACCATGCTGATCGTCGCCGGGCACTGGATTCTGCGCACCCTCAGCGAACTGTTCATCGAGAGTTTCCGCCAGGCGGGCGGCCTGGTCGGTTGAACCCATGAACTCGGGTGAGGCGCTGTTCAATGTCAGCCAATGGCTGCTGGCCCTGCAGGTATTCTGGTGGCCGTTCTGTCGTATCGCCGCGGCCATGAGTGTCGCGCCGATGTTTCGCCACAAGGCCGTGTCGGCGAAAATTCGCCTGCTGCTGGCGATGGTGGTCAGCGCGGCCGTGGCCGGCTCGCTGCCCGCGCCGCCGCAGATCGAGGTGCTGTCGCCCGCCGGCGCACTGGCCACCGTGGAACAGATTCTGTTTGGCATGCTGCTGGGCCTGATGCTGCAACTGGTGTTCGCGGTGTTCAGCATCGTCGGCGCGGTGATGTCGACGCAGATGGGCATGGCCATGGCGCAGATGAACGACCCGGTCAACGGTGTGTCGTCCTCGCCGATTCTTTACCAGGTCTTCTACATCCTGCTGGGCCTGGTGTTTTTTGCCATTGATGGCCACCTGTTGCTGTTGAGCATTGTCTACCAGAGCTTTCTGTACTGGCCGGTCGGCAGTGGGCTGCATTATTTCGGCCTGCACGCGCTGGTGCATGCCCTGGCCTGGGTGTTCGCCGCCGCCTTGCTGATCTCGATTCCTGTGGTGTTCAGCATGTTCCTGGTGCAGTTCTGCTTTGGCTTGCTGAACCGTATTTCCCCGGCGATGAACCTGTTTTCCCTGGGTTTTCCCATCACCATCCTGGTCGGCATGCTGTGCCTGTCGCTGATCGTGCCTTACCTGCCGGAAAGCTACCTGAACCTCAGCCGCCAGGTGCTCGACAACCTGGCCATCCTGCTGCAGCGAGGCGGCGATGGCTGAGCAGAACTCCTCCCAGGAAAAAACCGAAGAAGCCACTGCGCAGAAGCTGAAAAAAAGCCGCGACGACGGTCAGGTGACGCGCTCCCGGGACTTGGCCACCATGGTGTCGCTGGTGACCACCCTGCTGCTGCTGCGGTTCTTCTTCGAGTTCATGTTCGACGGCCTGCAGCAGATATTTGCCGCCTCCTACATCAATTTCCATCACAGCGAGATCGGCCTGGACGACCTGACCACACTGCTCACCCTCAACCTGCTGCTGTTTGTCAAAGTGCTGCTGCCGCTGGCCCTGGCCCCGTTCATCGTGGTGCTCTTCGGCATGATCCCTGGCGGCTGGATGTTCGCCTCGAAGAACTTCCACTTCAAACTGGACAAGATCAACCCGCTTACGGGGCTGAAACGCATCGTTTCACTGCAGAATCTCACCGACTTCATCAAGTCGCTGCTGAAGATCATCGTGCTCATCGCCATCGCCTGGCTGCAGATGGTCTACACCCTGCCGCGGCTGATCAGCCTGCAGAAAACCGACCTGTACACGGCGATCGGCAGCGCGTTCTCGCTGACCTTCGACCTGCTGTTGACGCTGATGGCGGTGTTCGTGCTGTTCGCCATCATCGACGTGCCGCTGCAGCGCTTCCTGTTCATGAAAAAAATGCGCATGACCAAGCAGGAGCGCAAGGAAGAGCACAAGAACCAGGAAGGCAAGCCCGAAGTCAAGGCCAAGATCAAGCAGCTGCAACGCCAGCTGGCGCAGCGGCAGATCAGCAAGGTGTTGAAAGACGCCGATGTGGTGATCACCAACCCGCTGCATTACGCGGTGGCCCTGAAGTACGACATGCGCAAGGCCCAGGCGCCCTTTGTGCTTGCCAAAGGGCATGACGAAACCGCCCTGTTCATCCGCGAGCTGGCCGCCAAGCTGGCCATCGAAGTGGTGGAAATGCCGCCGCTGGCGCGTGCGGTGTATTTCACCACCCAGGTCAATCAACAGATTCCCGCGCCGCTGTATCAGGCGGTCGCCCACGTACTGACGTACGTCTTGCAACTCAAGGCCTATCGACAGGGCCGGCGTAAAGAGCCGGTGTTGCCGACAGACCTGCCCATTCCCGAAGCCCTTGCCAACCGAGTGTCATCATGAGTCTTTTGCAGCAGTTCATGCCCACCTTGCGCAGCGGCCGTATCGGCATCCCGCTGGTCGTCCTGTCCATCCTGTCGATGATCATCCTGCCGCTGCCGCCGCTGGTGCTCGACATCCTGTTCACCTTCAACATCGGCATGGCGGTGCTGGTACTGCTGGTCTGCGTATCGACCCGCACGCCGCTGGACTTCTCGCTGCTGCCCACGGTGATCCTGGTCACCA
>CAYPFO010000069.1:0-18967 GCA_964410065.1 uncultured Pseudomonas sp. | reverse complement strand
AGCCGCACTGGCCGCACTGGGTCTGCGGCAGCAGGGCGTTGATCTGCTCGGCGATGGGGTTGCCTTCGACGCGAAAACGCACGGCGGCGAAGCCGAGAATCGAGCCGCACACCAGGCACAGCGCCAGCAGGGCAAGCACCGCAACCACTAACAGGCTCATAGCTTGATCAACCCAGTAAAGCCCATGAACGCCAGCGACATCAGCCCGGCGGTGACCATGCCGATGGCGGCGCCTTGAAAGGATTTGGGTACATCGGCGATGGCAATGCGTTCACGCATGGCGGCAAACAGTACCAGCACCAGGGAGAAACCGAGGCCGGCGGCGAAGCCATGGGCGGTGGCGGTGATAAAGGTGAAGTCGGCCTTGTTGGCGTTGATAAGCGCCACGCCCAGCACAATGCAGTTGGTGGTGATCAGCGGCAGGAAAATCCCCAGCACGCGATACAAGAGCGGACTGGTCTTGTTCACCACCATCTCGGTGAACTGCACCACCACGGCGATCACCAGAATAAAACTAATAGTGCGCAGGAACTCCAGGTCCAGGGGTTCGAGGATGTATTCCTGCACCAGGTAGCTGCACATGGCCGCCAGGGTCAGCACGAAGGTGGTGGCCAGCGCCAGGCCGATGGCGGTTTCGATTTTCTTCGACACGCCCATGAACGGGCACAGGCCGAGAAACTGCACCAGGACGAAGTTGTTGACCAGGATGGCGCTAACCATGATCAGGGCGAGTTCGGTCATAGCGGAGTCGGTCGCTCTGGCAGGGCCGTAGAAAGGGGGTCGGTATTATCCGGGACCCGGACGGGGCAAACAAGGCGCGACGGGATGTCGCGTGGGCAGGGGGAGGAAACGGCCAAAAGCTGCGCTCCTGGCAGGTCGACACCTTGAGATCAAGAGTAATCCGATTCGCGCTGGGCGAGGCCCCCAGGTTGGTACATAAGGCCGTTGGCAAGCAGTGCATGGGCCGGGAGGGTGTGGCTGGCCAGGATGCTTTCCAGTGGCGCCAAGGCGTTTGCAGCGACAGGGTCGTCTGCTTGGGTCAGGGCGTGCTGGGCTGCGGCCAGAACCCGCCGGGCGCCGTGGGCAATTTCCGCCTCCTCGAAGGCCTGCACGGCAGCGATGCGGTACAGGTCCACATCGGCGTGCTCGCTGCGTCCGGGCAGCGTTTCATCCAGGCACAGGCCCGTCAGCAGGTGGCAACAGGCACTGAGCAGCGCCAGGGACGGAATGGCATCGAATGCCTTGAATTCGATGCGGCCGATTTCCCGTGGCAAGCGGGCCGGACGTACGAGTATCGACTCGCGTGCCAGTGCCGGAAACTCTACCCGATCGACGAATAGCTTGACCGCCGGCCGGTGCGCACAGCGCATCCAGGTGCGTCGTGACCAGCCGTGCCAGGGGGCGCCGACGTACCAGGGTGAGTTGAAGCTGAACGGCACGATGAACGGCGCGTAATAGTTGAGCTTGCGGGCGGCATCGAGGCTTTGCGCGACGTCCCAGCCAGGCATCGACAGGTTGATGTCAGGCCCGAACGTTAGGGTAGCAATCTCGCTGCCGTCGTACTCAGGGTCCTCGGCGCGCAGTTGGCGCTCAAAGGCATTCAGCGGTGGGTTGAAGTCGTAACGCTTATGCAACGGGTTAAGCGCGGCAATCGCCAGGCCCAGGCCATGGGCTGACAGCCGCTCGGCCAGTTGTGTTTCGATGTCCAGCAGGCAAGCCAGCGCTGCCTCGATGCTTGGGCGTGGCGGTGTGCGAATCTCGATGCCTTTCACTGCCAGGGTACTGAAGCTGCCGTCGGGGTGCGAGCGCTCATCGCCTTCCAGGTACCAGTAGCCGCTGCGGATACCCATGTCGCCAGCGGCCAGTTCGGGATCGCCCAGCCCAGGCTTGTCAGCCAGCAGGGCGCTGAGCTCGAGGAAGTCCAGGTTGGTGAAATCGCGGATGCGTCCGGCCTGGGGACCGTCGATGTCGACCAACAGGTATTCGAACTCGATGCCGAAAAGCGGCATGGCTTCTCGATGGGGCATGGAGCATCTCCCGACTGGGGAGCGCGGTGCGGCGCTCGGACGAGACAACCCCTGTCAGGGTGGCCCCGAACCGGTTCAATCGCAACTTGGGCAGGCTGTAGTGCGGGTTTTAAGGCAGGGCGGTCTGGTTTTCGGAAGGAGATATGAAAACAGGCGGAGCTCTTTGGAGATCCGCCTGTTTGTTATGCTGCTGGAGTGGCAAAGCGCTCGGCCCATGACCGTAGGAGCCAGCTGGCTGGCTCAAGGTGCTGCTGTCCGCGGTCAGTTCAGGCCACCGCTTTTGCTTAGTGCACGCGCTGCCCCGGCTTGGCGCCGCTGTCCGGGCTGAGTAGGTAGATCTCCTCACCGCCGGGGCCGGCGGCCAGCACCATGCCCTCGGAGACGCCGAACTTCATCTTGCGCGCGGCCAGGTTGGCGACATACAGGGTCAGGCGGCCTTCCAGCTTGCTCGGGTCCGGGTAGGCGCTCTTGATGCCGGAGAACACGTTGCGCTTGGCATCGCCGATGTCGAGGGTCAGGCGCAGCAGCTTGTCGGCGCCTTCGACGAACTCGCATTTTTCGATCAGGGCGATGCGCAGGTCAACGGCGGCGAAGGTGTTGAAATCGATGGTTTCGGCCAGCGGTTCCTTGACCAGTTCGCCGTTCCCCTGAGCGTCACTGACCTGGGGAGTCTCAGCGGTGGCGGCCAAATCTTCCTTGGACGCCTCGACCATGGCTTCGACTTTGGCCGGCTCGATACGCGTCATTAGTGGGGTGAAGGGGTTGAGCTGATGGTTGCTCAGCTGCGTGTCCAGATCCGTCCAGTTCAGCGAGTCGACCTTGAGGAAATCTTCGGCGGCCTTGGCCAGGTTCGGCAATACCGGATTGAGCAAGATGATGAGCTGGCGGAACAGGTTGATGCCCAGCGCGCAGATTTCCTGCACCTCGGCCTGTTTGCCTTCGACCTTGTTCAGCGCCCAGGGCGCCTTGTCGGCGATCCAGGCGTTGGCCAGGTCCGCCAGGTGCATGATCTCGCGCATGGCACGGGCAAAGTCGCGCTTTTCATAGGCTTCGGCAATGCTCGGCAAGGCCTCGCGGAAGCTGGCGCGCAGCTCTGGCTCGATGTCGGTGCTCACCAGCACGCCGGCGTTGCCCTTGTGGATGAAACCGGCGCAGCGGCTGGCGATGTTGACCACCTTGCCCACCAGGTCGGAATTGACCTTCTGCACGAAGTCTTCGAGGTTCAAATCCAAATCGTCCACGCCACGGCCCAGCTTGGAGGCGTAGTAGTAGCGCAGGTATTCCGGGTTCAGGTGATCCAGGTAGGTACGCGCCTTGACGAAGGTACCGCGCGATTTGGACATCTTCTGTCCGTTCACGGTCAGGTAGCCGTGAACGTTCAGTGCGGTCGGCTTGCGAAAGCCCGCGCCTTCTAGCATGGCCGGCCAGAACAACGCGTGGAAGTTGATGATGTCCTTGCCGATGAAGTGATAGACCTCGGCGGTTGAGTCCGGCTTCCAGTACTCGTCGAAGTCCAGGTCCGGGCGACGGGCACAGAGGTTCTTGAAGCTGGCCATGTAGCCGACCGGCGCATCCAGCCAGACGTAGAAGTACTTGCCCGGCTCATCGGGAATCTCGAAGCCGAAGTAGGGCGCGTCGCGGGAAATGTCCCACTCTTGCAGGCCGCCATCCAGCCATTCGGCGATCTTGTTGGCCACGGAGTCCTGCAGGGCACCGCTGCGGGTCCACTCCTTCAGCATGGCCTCGAAATCAGGCAGCTTGAAGAAGAAGTGCTTGGAGTCTTTGAGCACCGGCGTGGCACCGGAGATGGCCGAGCGTGGGTTTTTGAGTTCGGTGGGCTCGTAGGTGGCGCCGCATTTTTCGCAGTTGTCGCCGTACTGGTCCTCGGCCGCGCATTTCGGGCAAGTGCCCTTGATGAAGCGGTCGGCCAGGAACATGCCCTTTTCCGGGTCGAAATACTGGGTCACCGAGCGGGTGGCGATATGGCCGTTGTCGCGCAGCTTCAGGTAGATGGCGGTGGACAGCTCGCGGTTTTCTTCGGCGTGGGTGGAGTGGAAATTGTCGAAATCCACCAGAAAGTCGGCGAAGTCGGTCATGTGCTCGGCCTGCACATTGGCGATCAGCTGTTCCGGCGTAATGCCTTCCTTCTCGGCGCGCAGCATGATGGCCGAGCCGTGGGCGTCATCGGCGCAGACATAGGTGCAGGTGTTGCCGCGCAGTTTCTGGAAGCGCACCCACATGTCGGTCTGGATGTACTCGAGCATATGGCCGAGGTGGATCGAACCATTGGCATAGGGCAGGGCGCTGGTGACGAGAATCTTGCGGGCTTCGGACATGGGAATGGCTGCACCGGTAAAACGAGGAAGTCGGCAACTATAAAGGATGCGGCTGGGTGCAGGCCACTGGCGACAGGGCAAGTGTGCGCAGGCTCAGCGTTGTCGGTATTTTCTGCGGAAGCCGGAAGTCGATAGCGCTGTTAAGATAACTGTCTGTTTTGCTCGGTCTTTCCTGGAGTCCCCATGCCTGTCACCCGTGAAGCGGTCGAAGCCGCGCTGCGTCAATACACCGACCCGCACCTTAATCAGGATCTTGTCAGCGCCGGTTGCGTCAAGCAGATCGATATCAGTGGCGATCGCGTCAGTGTGCATCTGGAGCTGGGCTATGCCGCCGCACTGTTCAAGACGGGGCTGGCGCAGCTGCTGCAAATGGCCCTTGAGAATCTTGACGGGGTTGCCCGCGCCGACGTGCGGGTTGATTGCGTGATCGCTGCACACAAGGCCCAGGAGCAGGTGCCGGCGCTGGCCAATGTGAAGAACATCATCGCGGTGTCTTCGGGCAAGGGCGGCGTGGGCAAGTCCACCACCGCTGCCAACCTGGCACTGGCCCTGGCGCGCGAGGGTGCGCGCGTGGGTATGCTGGATGCGGATATCTACGGTCCCAGTCAGGGCATCATGTTCGGTATCCCCGAGGGAACTCGCCCGCAGGTCAGGGATCAGCAGTGGTTTGTGCCGCTGGAAGCTCATGGCGTACAGGTCATGTCCATGGCGTTTCTGACCGATGACAAGACGCCGGTGGTATGGCGTGGGCCCATGGTTTCCGGCGCTCTGCTGCAATTGATCACTCAGACTGCCTGGAATGACCTGGATTACCTGGTGATTGACATGCCGCCGGGCACGGGCGACATCCAGCTCACCCTGTCGCAAAAAGTCCCGGTCACCGGGTCGGTCATCGTCACCACGCCGCAGGATCTGGCGCTGCTGGACGCTAAGAAGGGCGTGGAAATGTTCCGCAAGGTGAACATTCCCGTGCTGGGCGTGGTGGAGAACATGGCTGTGCACATTTGCTCAAACTGTGGTCATGCCGAGCATCTGTTTGGCGAAGGTGGTGGCGAGAAGCTGGCGACCCAGTACAACGTTGAGCTGCTGGCCTCGCTGCCGCTGTCCATGGCGATTCGCAGTCAGTCCGATGCCGGCAAGCCGACGGTAATTGCCGACCCGGAAAGCCAGATCGCGATGATCTATCAGCAGATGGCGCGCACAGTCGGAGCCCGTATCGCGCAAAGTGGCCAGATCGTTGCGCAGTCGATGCCCAAGATCGAAATCAGCGACGACTGAAAAAATGCTTCGGGTGGCGGCGCGGCTGCCATCCGAAGCCTGGGCATCGAACGACAGGCATAAAAAAACCCGCCGAAGCGGGTTTTTTTAAGCTTTAAAGCTCAGGTTTAGATAACCTGGACTTCTTCAGCTTGCATGCCTTTCTGGCCGCGGGTAGCGACGAAAGAGACTTGCTGGCCTTCTTTCAGGCTCTTGAAACCGTCGCTCTGGATAGCGCGGAAGTGTACGAAGAGGTCGTCACCGGATTGCGGAGTGATGAAGCCGAAGCCTTTTTCATCGTTGAACCACTTAACGGTACCGGTTTGGCGATTGGACATGTGAATGTCTCCTTGAACGGATTTTGAAAAAATGTTCGGAAAAGCCCGAACTGGAACTGTGTGCAAGGAGTACAAGGAGTCGAAGCAATGAATGGATCGAAATCTAAACATGTCGCGATTCGCGGTGACACATGCAGCAGCAGCTAGGCACACAGTACCCTATTTTTTCTGGAACACCAGTGTTTTTTTCATTCATCGACAATCTGCGGCGGGAAGAGATAATTCGCCCCCCCTTTTAGTGCAGCAGCAACGGGCTTTGCAGCCGGGTGCGCGATCAGGTCAATGTCGGCCTTGCGGCAGTGGTCGTTTCGCATGCTCCGCCTTTGCGGCGGAAGCCCCAGCCCGTTACGATACGCGCTTTATTGATAGTGGCAGGCACGCACCATGAGCATCAAACCGGATAAGTGGATTCGCCGCATGGCCCAGGAGCACGGCATGATCGAGCCCTTCGTCGAGCGTCAGGTGCGCAACGAAGGCAGCGAACGGCTGATTTCCTACGGTGTTTCGAGCTACGGCTACGACGTTCGCTGCGCCGATGAATTCAAGGTTTTCACCAATATTCACTCGGCGACGGTCGACCCCAAAAATTTCGATGAGCGCAGCTTTGTCGACGTGAAAGGACCGGTGTGCATCATTCCACCGAACTCCTTCGCCCTGGCACGTACCGTCGAATACTTTCGCATTCCGCGCAATGTGCTGACCATTTGTCTGGGCAAGAGCACCTATGCGCGTTGCGGCATCATCGTCAACGTCACGCCGCTGGAGCCGGAATGGGAAGGCCACGTGACCCTGGAATTCTCCAACACCACCACCCTGCCGGCGAAAATCTACGCCAACGAAGGTGTGGCGCAGATGCTGTTCCTGGAGTCGGACGAGCCGTGCGAAGTGTCCTATAAGGATCGCGGCGGCAAATACCAGGGCCAGACCGGCGTCACCCTGCCCAGGGCTTGATGTTCAGGATGCCCCTTCCTTAGGCCGATCCTTCGCGTGGCTGATTCAAAACGACGCGATGATTCGCCCTAGCACGGCCATGGCCTGTTCACTGCGGGCATCCCAGGCATGGCCGTAATTCAGTCGGGCGCAGTTGCCAAAGCGCCGAGTGGCGGAAAAGATCGGGCCGGGCGCAAGGCTGATGCCCTGGGCCAACGCCTGCTGGAACAGCTGCAGCGAATCGACTTGTTCGGGAAACTCGAACCACAGGAAATACCCGCCCGCAGGCCGGGTCACTCGCGTGCTGGCCGGAAAGTGCCGCGCCGCCGAAGCCAGCATTGACGCTTGCTGCGCTTCCAGGGTGTGGCGCAGCTTGCGTAAATGCCGATCATAGCCGCCATGTTGCAGATAGTCGGCTAAAGCGGCCTGGATCGGCACAGACGGGGAAATGGTGGTCATCAGCTTGAACCGGCTGATCTGCTGGGCGTAGCGCCCACCCGCCACCCAGCCGACTCTGTAGCCGGGTGCCAGGCATTTGGAAAATGAGCCGCAGTGCATCACCAGGCCGTCGCTATCCAGACTCTTGACCGGGCGTGGCGGCTGCGTGCCGAAGTACAATTCGGCATACACATCATCTTCGATCATCGGCACCTGGTGCTGTTGCAGCAGCGCATACAGTTGGTGCTTTTTATCGGCATCCAGGCTGGCGCCCATTGGGTTCTGCAAGCTGCTCATGAACCAACAGGCCTTGACCGGCAGTTGGGCTAATCGGTCTGCCAGGATGTTCAGGTCGATGCCGTCGCGCGGATGTACCGGGATTTCCACAGCTTTAAGCTTGAGGCGTTCCAACACCTGCAACGTGGCATAAAAAGCCGGTGCTTCAATGGCCACCAGATCGCCCGGTTCGGTGACCACCTGCAAGCAGAGATTGAGCGCTTCCATGGCCCCTGTGGTAATCACCAATTCGTCAGGCGGCAACCTCACTCCGCTGACCATGTAGCGCAGGGCCAACTGACGACGCAAGTCGGGATTGCCGGCGGTCATGTCGGCGATGACTGCATGGGGAGACAGCGTGCGGATGCTTTGCCCCATCGAGCGGGCCAGGCGAGCGAGAGGAAACAGGTCAGGGCTCGGAAAGGCCGAGCCGAACGGCACTGTGTTGGGGTCTTTCAGTGAATCCAGTACGGAAAACACCAGGTCGCTGACGTCCACTTCGGTCGCCCCTGCCGAACGAGGGCCGATCTCCGGTTCTGGCAGCGGGCGTTGAGCATGTTCGCGTACAAAATACCCTGAACGCGCCCGCGCAAGGATCAACCCGCGATCTTCCAGCAGGTAATAGGCCTGGAAGACCGTGGAGGGGCTGACGCCATAGATGCGGCTGGCATTGCGAACCGAGGGCACTCTTTCGCCAGGGGCTAGTACGCCACTGCGGATCAGCCCGGCAATTTCATCGGCTAACCGTTCGTAGCGCTTCATCGTGTCTTGCTGAGTGGTGATGGGAGGTAGCCACTCTACCGGTTGATGCGTTGCCATGCGATATCGTTCCTGAAGTCTGTTTTCGCAGATCGAGGCGCGCTCAGAAAAAAGAGGGTTATTCCCCCGAGCGAGGGCCGCACCAAGCAGCCCCTGTGAACGTGCATCGATATGCCTGGCGAAATGACGACGGAGCCTAGCGATGCACCGGTGCGACAAAGGTGCTCTTGGCGCTGATCTGATGTGCTGGCTGGTCCACATCCATTACCTGGAAATATACGGGCAGCGTGTGGCTGGCGGCTCGCTCGGTGGTGAGCGCCACGCTCACCGGCAGGTCATAGATCTCTCCGGCGGCCAGGTGCACTTCCCGGGCACCCTGCAGAACGAAAGGTCCGGGCTCGACCAGCGATACGGCATAGCGATGTGGCTGCTGGGTTTTGTTGATGATCTTCAGGCGATAGATGTTCTCGATCTGTCCGGCGGTGTTCTCTCGAAACAGGCCGCGATCCTTGGTGATGTCCAGGGACAGCAGCGGCCGCGCTTGCCAAGCCCAGACGAAGGCCGCGGTCATTACCAGCAACATGGCCGCATACCCGACCAGACGTGGACGCAGCAGGCGGGTTTTGCCGCCGGTCAGCGCATGCTCGGAGCTGTAGCGCACCAGGCCGCGTGCATAACCCATCTTGTCCATCACCTCGTCGCATGCGTCGATGCACGCCCCGCAGCTCAGGCAGTCCAATTGCAGGCCGTCGCGGATGTCGATCCCGGTAGGGCAGACCTGCACGCAGATTGTGCAGTCGATGCAGTCGCCCAGGCCGATGGTCCGGTGATCGACTTCCTTGCGCCGCGGGCCACGCGCTTCGCCCCGAGCGGCATCGTAAGAGACGACCAGGGTGTCGGCATCGAACATCACGCTCTGAAAGCGCGAATAGGGGCACATGTCGCGACACACTTTTTCACGCAGCCAGCCGGCATTTAGATACGTGGCTGCGGTGAAAAAAGCCACCCAGAAGGCTGTGGTCAGTCCCAGTTGCAGGGTGAACAGCCCGGTAAGCAGTTCACGAATCGGCGTGAAGTAGCCAACAAAGGTGATGGCTGTGGCCAGGCCGATGGCCAACCACAACCCGTGCTTGGCCGTGCGGCGCAGTAGTTTGTTGACCGACCAGGGGGCAGCGTCGAGTTTGATGCGTTGGTTACGGTCGCCTTCAGTGACTTTCTCGGCCCACATGAACACCCAGGTGAACACGCTCTGCGGGCAGGTGTAACCACACCAGACGCGCCCGGCAAACACGGTGATGAAGAACAGGCCGAAGGCGCAGATGATCAACAGGGCCGACAGCAGGATCAGGTCCTGCGGCCAGACGGTGGCGCCGAAAATATAGAATTTGCGCTCCGCCAGATTCCAGAGCACGGCCTGGCGATCGCCCCACTTCAGCCAAGCGGTGCCGAAGAACAACAGAAACAGGAAGCCGGCACCGCACAGGCGCAGGTTGCGGAACAGGCCCGTAAAGCTGCGGGTGTGAATAGGACCACCCAGCTGGGCGGGCGTCAGGCGCAGGGACTGGCGTGGGTCGAGAGTCTCGACGATTTTGGCGGGGATGCGCTCGGTCATGGCGACTTCCATCAGGCAAATGATGGGCGGCAATGGTGGTGGCACAACTGATTGGATAACAGACGCAGATTTGCCATTAAAAAGCGGATCAGATGCTTCGTGTGCCGTCGCTATGGCGGGTAAGCAAAGTCGAATTCACAAGCCCAGCGGCATGCGGCCTGGGGAAGGATTGCACTGATTGAAAGTTTCGCGGTCAGTTGCTGTAGGCCGGTACCCGGACACACGAGGATGAGTCGATGCTTGGTCTGGAGGCTCTTGAGCTTGCGCGAATCCAGTTTGCTTTCACGGTTTCATTTCATATTTTGTTTCCGGCGATCACCATCGGACTGGCCAGTTACCTGGCGGTGCTTGAGGGCCTGTGGTTAAAAACGCAGCAGACGGTCTACCGCGATCTCTACCATTTCTGGTCGAAGATATTCGCCGTAAACTTCGGCATGGGCGTGGTTTCCGGGCTGGTCATGGCGTACCAGTTCGGCACTAACTGGAGCGTATTTTCCGATTTCGCCGGCAACATCACCGGCCCGTTGCTCGCCTATGAAGTGCTCACAGCGTTCTTTCTGGAGGCGGGTTTTCTGGGAGTCATGCTGTTCGGCTGGAATCGAGTAGGGCCAAGACTGCACTTCTTTTCCACGCTGATGGTCGCGCTCGGTACCCTGATTTCCACGTTCTGGATTCTTGCGTCGAACAGCTGGATGCACACCCCCCAGGGGCATGAAATCATCGATGGTCGCGCGGTTCCGGTGGACTGGCTGCTGGTGATTTTCAACCCGTCCTTTCCCTACCGGCTGACGCATATGGCGATTGCCGCATTCCTGTCCACGGCGTTCTTTGTCGGCGCTTCGGCGGCCTGGCATCTGTTGCGCGGGCGCGATAATTCCGCCGTGCGCAAGATGCTGTCGATGGCCATGTGGATGGCGCTGATCGTCACGCCGATCCAGGCAGTGGTGGGTGATTACCACGGCCTCAACACCCTCGAATACCAGCCGGCAAAGATTGCCGCCATCGAGGGCCATTGGGAAAACGTGCCGGGCGAAGCAACGCCGTTGATCCTGTTTGGCTGGCCAGACATGCAGCGCGAGGAAACCCGCTTCAAGGTGGAAGTCCCTTACTTGGGCAGCCTGATCCTGCGCCATAGCCTGACGGAGCAAGTGCCTGCCCTGAAAGACTTTCCACCGGGGGACCGTGCCAACTCGACCATCGTGTTCTGGACCTTCCGGATCATGGTCGGGCTCGGCCTGCTGATGATTGTCACCGGTGTCTGGAGCCTGTGGCTACGCCGTAAGGATCGCTTGTACACGTCTCGTCCGTTCCTGCACATGGTCCTGTGGATGGGGCCGTCCGGGTTGATCGCGCTGCTGGCGGGCTGGTTCACCACCGAGATTGGCCGTCAACCTTGGGTGGTGCATGGCCTGTTGCGTACCGCTGATGCGGTATCCGCCCATGGTGTGGCGCAAATGAGCCTGACCCTGGTGATGTTCGTGGTGGTCTACTTCGCCGTATTCGGCGTCGGCGTCTTCTATGTGCTGCGCCTGGTGGGCAAGGGCCCGGTACCGGATGAAGGCCGTGAAGCCGGCAGCGGTGGCCCGGGTCGTCCGCGCACGCCGGCCCGGCCGATTTCGGCGGCCGACGAAGGTTTCCCGGAAGGACGCAGCGACCAACTCGGCGCGAGGAACTAAGCCATGGCCATCGATCTGTCTCTGATCTGGGCGGTGATCATCATCTTTGGGGTGATGATGTACGTAGTGATGGATGGCTTCGATCTGGGCATCGGCATCATCTTTCCCTTCGTTCCCGATAGCCGTGACCGGGACGTGATGATGAACACCGTGGCGCCGGTGTGGGACGGCAACGAAACCTGGCTGGTACTGGGTGGTGCCGGGCTGTTCGCGGCGTTTCCGCTGGCGTATTCAGTGGTGCTGTCGGCGCTGTATTTGCCGATCATCTTCATGCTGATTGGCTTGATTTTCCGGGGTGTGGCCTTCGAGTTCCGTTTCAAAGCCAGCGAAGAACAACAGCATCTATGGGACAAGGCGTTTATTGGTGGCTCATTGCTGGCGACCTTCTCCCAAGGCGTCGTGCTAGGCGCCTTCATCGATGGCTTGCCGGTGGTTGATCGTGCCTATGCCGGCGGCGCACTGGACTGGCTGACGCCCTTTTCGGTGTTCTGCGGCCTGGCACTCATCGCGGCCTATGCGTTGCTGGGCTGCACCTGGCTGATGATCAAGACCAGCGGCGCGTTGTTGCAACGCATGCACGACCTGGGAGCGCCGCTGGTCTGGGCGTTGTTGCTGGTCACAGGTATTGTCAGTATCTGGACCCCGCTGGCCCACGGGGAAATTGCCGAGCGCTGGTTCAGCCTGCCCAATCTGTTCTGGTTCCTGCCCGTGCCGATCCTGGTGCTGCTGTGCACCTACGCCTTGCTGCGGGCTATCCGCAAAAACGCCCACTACACGCCATTTTTACTCACCTTGGCGCTGATCTTCCTGGGCTACAGTGGCTTGGGCATCAGTCTGTGGCCGAATATCATTCCGCCGTCGGTGAGCATCTGGGAAGCCGCCGCCTCGCCGAAGAGCCAGGCGTTCACGCTGGTTGGCGCACTGTTCATTATTCCGCTGATTCTGGTCTACACCGCCTGGAGCTACTACGTGTTCCGCGGCAAAGTCAGCCCGGAGAGCGGTTATCACTGAGTCTCGAGAACCTGGGTGCATGAAACCCGAGCACAATCAAGAACCCAGACCGCTGTGGCAGCGCCTGGCCTGGATGGTGGGGCTTTGGTGTCTCAGCGTGCTGGCGCTGGGTGGGATGGCCTATCTGCTCCGTCTGTTTATGCGCGCCGCAGGGCTTGGTGGCTAAGAGTTTCTTTGAGGCTCAGTGACAATCCCCGGGGGTTGCCTTGCGATATTCCAGCACCTGATGGATCTGGAAGCTGCCCGGAAAGTCGCGACATAGCGCGCAGTCCAGTGTCGGCCCAGGCTCTCCCTGCAGGACGGCGTAGGCTTCCTCATCGGCTTCGTTGACTAGGCCGGGGTAGCGGCTCAACAGATCCTTTTGCGTCTTTTCATCGGCGACGACCCAAAGCGGCTCCTCGGTATTGCAGGGCACGATGACCTGCATTTCCGGCGTCATGACCAGATGGCCGCGATAGACCACGGTGCCAACCGGTGTCGGTTCGGGAGCGGGCGAGATGGCGCAACCAGTCAGAATAAAGGCAGTCAGGCATAAGCCAGCAAAGCGCATGGGATTCACCTTGGTTATTTCAAACGACGTGTCGGTGGTGTGGGGCCGGCTCATGGCCTGCTCCTGCTCACAGGGAGGCGGCATGAGCCGGTGCAGCGTCAGAACCCGTAGTTGATACCAAACGACAGCAGGTCGACATCTTCAACCAGATTGATCCATTCGAGGTTGATGGACAGATTGCGCTCAATGCCAATGTCCAGACCGAGACCGCTGCTCACGTCCCGATCGGACCAGTCATTCACCATGCCGTAACGGGTATAGGTTTTCAGTTCGGCACGGCTGTAGCCGACCAGACCATATACGGAAAAATTGTGGTTCAGCGGCAGAATGGCTTTGGCATAGAGGCCGGCATAATTGTCGATCTCATAGGTGCGATGGTCTACCGAATCATCAAACAGGCCAGTGCCCAGGCGCGCTTCGACAGCAAAGTTCTGATTGGCTTGATAGCCCAGCTTGTAACCGAGGGACGTCAGATCGGCGTGATCGATTTCTACTCTGGAAATGCTGGCGCCGACGTAGGGCCCCATCTGGGCTTGTGCGTTGGCAAGTGTCGCAAGCCCGACTGCAAAAACGGCGGCTTTAAAAGCGGATTTCATACTGACCTCATGGCAAAAAATGCACCGAAGGGTAGCGTATCGGTGCATCCAGGTTCAATCGGTTATCGGGCTGTTATGTCTTTTAACGGTGTTTTTTGCGTCCCGAAGACTTGATGATCGCAATTAAAATCCGATCAGGGTGAAATCTTGGAAGTCAGTTGCCAGGCCACCAGAGCGGTCATTAATAAAAGAACACCTTGGCTTATCACGAAAACCTTCAGGCGTTTGGGTACATGGTTGCTGCCAATGTGTATTTTCATGTGCAGGTATCGCAGTGCAATGAACACCCATGCCAGAGCGACGCTGAGCAGAGTAACGCCATTAATGGCGAAAAGGATCAGGCACAGCGCATAGAACAATACTGGCGATTCAAATTGATTGGCAATATTGTTGGATACCTTGACCACTGATTCTGGCCAGGCCTTGTTGTCCAGAGCCGCTTCCTTCAAGTTCATGGTTTTGGCTCTGAGCGCTTGAGTCTTGCGCAAGGCTAATACGATATACATGCCCAACGTAAGCGTTATCTGCGCCAGCATGGGGAAGAAAATGTAATGCGAGTCCATCAGTAAACTCCAGTGGTGAGGTCGATAGCCAAAGAATGCCGCAGCGGATTAAAGCACAGAGATTGCTAGGCGGCCGGCGATGAACCAAAGCACCAGGCTGGACAAAAAATAAGCGGCAAAACGGAGGTTCACTACATTGAATGTGCAATGAATCAAGCTGTGGATAGCCCGCAGACCTACGTAGGCCCAGGCCGAGTAAAGAAAAATCATATCTACGCGTTGCGTTGCCAGAAGTACCAGGCAAAGCACGTAAAAGATAATGGGAAGTTCAAACAGGTTTTTCAGGTTGTTGGACGAATTATTGATTTCGGCAGGTATGACGGCGTTGAGTTTCTCGGGTGTCGCAATACGTTGTGGGTCTATCTGATTGTTCAGTATGAATGCGAGGCGGCGAACATACATGAATACCCAGACAGCCGCGGTCAGCATGATCAGAGCGAACAGCGGCTGGAGGATAAGATTGTGTTCCATGGGGTGTCCTTATTGATCACGTGTTGGTAAGCCGTCTGCAGTGTGGAGTTTCTTCGCCGCTTGGTGCCGTGACCGGGTTCCCTTTTATGTCTCGGAATATCAAAAGAGCGATGCGTACAGCGGAGCGCGAGGGGAGGGATACCCTGTTTTTGCATACCACCTGCTGGGCTGCGGCATTCGCTGTCCCCGCTGCGCTCTAGCGCGATCGGTGGCCTTTCGGTCATCAATAGCTGCTTCAGCGTGCTGTTCCGTCGGGCTGGCTGAATTCTCCGTATAGGCCTCCGGTCCCCTTAAGACGTCGTCCGTTAAAGGCGGCGACCCTGATGCCTGAGATCCACATGATACGGAGGCTCCATGAATACCATTCCCGGTATCTTCGATAACAAAGGCACGCCCCTGGAAAAACAGAAATTCACGTGGAAGGAACTGGCTGGCAAGCCGATCAGCAAGCTTGACGACGATGCGTTTACCCGTGTGCGCATCATCCTCATGAACGGCGTGGAAACCGACGCGTTGCGCCTCAAGCACGGCATTGCCCGCTTCAACAAGGAGCTGCGCCTGCCGCTGGCCCAGGTCCGTCGTACCGAGCAGCACCAGGCCACCATGATCAACTGGCTGATCGGTGCCGACCACTCACCGCTGGAAACAACCGTCGCCTATGAGCAGGTGGCGATCGAAGTCACCGCCGCGGTGGCGCAGGTCGAGCCAGATCCTTACCAGGCGCAAACCTATCGCTTTGGTCTGCTCGAGGACTTCGATCACCTGTATCGCTATTCGGCGATGCTCGATCGCCTGGAAGGCAAGGATGCCAACAACATTCTGCAGGGCTACACGGACATCGTTCCGGGGCGCAAGACCTCGGAGCATCACCGCCATCCCGAGAATGACATCCGCGACAACTACGAGAAAAACACTGCCGCGCTGATCACCAAGATCCATGCCGCGCTGATCACCGGCGCGGAGTACCAGACCCACGACTATTACATGAACATCGGCCCCTTGTTTGCCGATCCGGTGGCTCGTCAGCTCTACGCCGAGATTGCCTCGGTGGAGGAGCAGCACGTGACTCAATATGGCTCGTTGTCCGACCCCAGCGAGAGCCATATCGAGAAGTGGATCGTGCATGAGGCGATGGAGGTCTATATGTACGCCAGCTGCGCAGAGCAGGAGACCAACCCGCGGATCAAGGCGATCTGGGAGCGTTTCCTCGACTACGAGCTGGGCCACCTGAACGTCGCCTGCGAATGGTTCAAGAAGCTCGAAGGTCGCGACCCGGCAGAAATTCTCGCCGGCCCGCTGCCAAAAATGGTCGAGTTCAAGAGTCAGCGCGATTTCGTGCGTCAGGTTCTGGCTGCCGAGGTGGACCTGCGCACAGCCGGCCCGGTCTACGTCAATAAGGACAAGGAGCCGAAATCCTCACTCGACTATCGCAAGCACCTGGCATCGGAAGGGCTGGCCTCGGACATCGTGTCTGCGGGCTATCAATGGGCACCGGGTGGTGAACTTTTCCGCAAGATTTCTTGAAGGAGAACGGACATGGCGACTTCAGCAAAGCTGGGCAGTAATTTTACCGGGGTGCAAATGTCCCCCAAAGACACTGAGTGGCTGATGGAAGCAGTCGAGCAAATACTTCCCGACGTGCCGGGTGATGACACGTTGCTCATGAACGAGCGGGTTAAGCGCAACGAAGAAGCCGAGCGCATCGGTTCGGTGCCGGTGCCCGGCTCGGCCAAGGGGATGCTCAAGTCGACCTTCGACATGATCAAGGGCAAGAGCCCGGAGTTGTTGGTCGACAAGCTGGGCGAGCGCCTGGCTTTCGAGCGTAGCGGGGTGCGCCTGTACGACGCGATGATTGCCAAGGTCAAGGCGATGAATGTCGTCGGTTCTGATCTGGTAAGTGTGCTCCAGCATATTCGCGACGAAGAGTTCGAACATATGTTGCTGGTCGAGGATGCGATCAAATCCCTGGGGGCGGACCCCACGGCGCAGACCCCTTGCGCTGATGTTGCCGCCGTCAAATCAATGGGCTTGATGCAGGTAGTGACTGATTCGAGGACCAACGTCGCACAGGGGCTCAGCGCGCTCTTGACCGCAGAGCTGGAAGACAACGCAGCCTGGGAGTTGCTTATAGAATTGGCCGAAGCCGGTGGTCATCCAAACATCGCCAAGAGCTTCGAAAAGGCCAAGACCCAGGAAGACGATCACCTGCTGAAGATCAAGACCATGGTGCGCCGGGATTTGATTAACGACATCAAATAGGCCTCAAACGAGAAGAGGCGGGAATAATCCCGCCTCTCTCACGACTGGCAACGTGTGCGTGCAGGCTTAAACCCGTTCCGCCCAAAGGTCGTATTCATCAGCATCGATGACGCGCACACGCACCTTGTCGCCAGGTTGCAAGCTGGGATCGCCAATAAAGACGCTGCCATCGATTTCCGGTGCGTCAGCAGCGGAGCGGGCCACGGCGCCTTCATGGTCGACTTCATCCACCAGCACTTCGATCACGGTACCGATCTTGCGCTGCAGGCGGACAGCGGAAATGGCCTGCTGATGGGCCATGAAACGTTCCCAACGGTCTTGCTTGATCTCGTCCGGCACCGGCTCCAGGTCCAGATCATTGGCCGGTGCGCCATCCACAGGGGAGTACTGGAAGCAGCCGACGCGATCCAGTTGCGCTTCGCTCAGCCAATCGAGCAGGTATTGGAAGTCTTCCTCGGTCTCGCCAGGGAAGCCCACGATGAAGGTCGAGCGGATGGTCAGCTCCGGGCAGATCTCGCGCCACTTCTGGATGCGCGCCAGGGTCTTGTCCTCGAAGGCCGGGCGTTTCATGGCCTTGAGTACTTTGGGACTGGCGTGCTGGAAGGGAATGTCCAGGTAGGGCAGAAGCTTGCCTTCGGCCATCAGCGGAATCACATCGTCCACGTTCGGGTACGGATAGACGTAATGCAGGCGCACCCACACGCCCATGCTCGACAGCGCCTCGCACAATTCCTTCATGCGCGTCTTCACTGGCTGGCCGTCCCAGAAGTCGGTCTTGTACTTGAGGTCGACGCCGTAAGCGCTGGTGTCCTGGGAGATCACCAGGATTTCCTTGACCCCGGCCTTCACCAGGCGTTGGGCCTCGCTGAGCACATCGCCCACCGGGCGGCTGACCAGCTTGCCGCGCATCGAGGGAATAATGCAGAAGGCGCAGCTGTGGTTGCAGCCTTCGGAAATCTTCAGGTAGGCATAGTGGCGCGGGGTGAGCTTGATGCCCTGCGGCGGCACCAGGTCAACGAAGGGATCATGGTCGATCTTCGGCGGGATGACGTCGTGTACGGCGTTAACCACCTGCTCGTACTGCTGCGGGCCGGTCACTGCCAGCACGCTGGGGTGCACATTGCGGATAGTGTCTTCATTGACACCCATGCAGCCGGTGACGATCACCTTGCCGTTTTCCGCAATGGCCTCGCCAATGGTGTCCAGGGATTCGGCCTTGGCGCTGTCGATAAAGCCGCAGGTATTCACCACCACCACGTCTGCATCTTCATAGGTGGGTACGATTTCGTAACCTTCCATGCGCAGTTGAGTCAGGATGCGTTCGGAGTCGACGGTAGCCTTGGGGCAGCCCAGGGAAACGAAGCCAACTTTTGGGGCGGTGGTGGACATGGAAACCTCAAGGGGGGCGTCTTGAAAAACGCCATTGCGCGAAAAAAAAGTGCGCAATATTAACGGCAGCTTTTCAGCTTTTCCACCCCTTCATTCAGGCTGCTCACCGCTTATTTGGGAAGGAGAAGGGCGCAGCGATTCAGTGGTCTGCTGCGTGATGCGAGAAGTATTTGAAAAGGCTGGATGCAGAACGCAAAAAGGCCACTCGATTGAGTGGCCTTTTTCTGTATCTGGTTGCGGGAGCAGGATTTGAACCTACGACCTTCGGGTTATGAGCCCGACGAGCTACCAGACTGCTCCATCCCGCGCCGGCCATTCTACGGATCCATGGGGAGCTGTCAACCAATAGCTTTTACGAATCAATAACTTGCACAGAAAACCTGATCGGCGGTGTCTAGTCCTGAAATAGGTTTACACCTTTCGGGACCGGGTCCACACCTCAGAGCGCCTGATGCACGGCATCAGGCGTTTTGTATTTC
>CAYPFO010000068.1:0-19459 GCA_964410065.1 uncultured Pseudomonas sp. | reverse complement strand
GGCCGATGCCATCGAGCAGGCGGTAAGCGTCGTTCTCGATCAGGGCCTGCGTACCGGCGATATCTGGTCTGAAGGTTGCCAAAAGGTAGGTACCCGCGAAATGGGCGATGCAGTAGTCGCCGCGCTGTGGAATCTGGAATCTCTCGGGCTCGCCGCTCAGGTGGCGGCCCACTACTTTCTTTAGGGTTGGTTGAATGAAACGTGTAGGTCTGATCGGTTGGCGCGGCATGGTCGGTTCCGTGCTCATGCAGCGGATGCTGGAAGAGCGGGACTTTGATCTGATCGAGCCGGTGTTCTTCACGACATCCAACGTCGGTGGCCAAGGCCCGGCGATTGGCAAGGAAACCGCGCCACTGAAGGACGCCTACAGCATTGAGGAACTGAAAAGCCTCGATGTAATCCTGACCTGCCAGGGCGGCGACTACACCAACGAGGTTTTCCCCAAGCTGCGTGAAGCTGGCTGGCAGGGCTATTGGATCGATGCCGCTTCCAGCCTGCGCATGCAGGACGACGCAGTGATCGTGCTCGACCCGGTCAACCGTCGGGTGATCGACCAGCAACTGGATGCCGGCACCAAGAACTACATTGGCGGCAACTGCACGGTCAGCCTGATGCTGATGGCGCTCGGTGGCCTCTACGAGGCGGGTCTGGTGGAGTGGATGAGCGCCATGACCTACCAGGCAGCGTCGGGTGCCGGCGCGCAGAACATGCGCGAACTGATCAAGCAGATGGGCGCCATTCATGGTGCGGTCGCTGACGATCTGGCCAATCCAGCCAGTGCCATTCTGGATATCGATCGCAAGGTCGCTGAAACCCAGCGTGGCGAAAGCTTCCCGGTCGACAATTTCGGCGTGCCGCTGGCCGGCAGCCTGATCCCCTATATCGACAAGGAGCTGCCCAATGGGCAGAGCCGCGAAGAGTGGAAGGCCCAGGCCGAAACCAACAAGATTCTTGGCCGCTTCAAGAATCCGATCCCGGTCGACGGATTGTGCGTGCGCGTCGGCGCCATGCGGTGCCACAGTCAGGCACTGACCATCAAGTTGAACAAGGACGTGCCGATCTCGGATATCGAAGGCATGATCAGTCAGCACAACCCCTGGGTGAAGCTGGTGCCGAATCAGCGCGAGCTGAGCATGCGCGAACTGTCGCCGACAGCCGTTACCGGTACCTTGACCGTGCCGGTCGGTCGCTTGCGCAAACTCAACATGGGCTCGCAGTTCTTGGGCGCCTTCACTGTTGGCGATCAGTTGTTGTGGGGTGCGGCTGAGCCCTTGCGACGTATGCTGCGCATTCTGCTGGAGCGCTAGCGCTCTGCGTTGAAAACAAACGCCACACTTGTTGTGGCGTTTTTGTTTGCAAGCTGAGGAAACTGGGTTTTGTGGCACCGTCCGGCGTGATTCACTTGTCGACGGTTACGATTGCTTTAAAGTGCGACCCCGTTTTCGAAGGCATATGCAGGGCGCCAATCGCTGTTGCCGTAGACAGTGAACCGGCCCCGTAGCAAGGGTATTGATCGACACTCTTGAATAACGCGGATTCCCCAGAGCGGATCTTCTCTTTTGCAGCTTCGGGGCCTGTCATGCCTCGATCAACGCTCCGGTAAGCGAAGAATTTCGGCAAGCTCACGGCGTTGGCTGCAGCGACAGCATCAGCGTATCGCTACAAGCTGCGAAGCCGTTGATTTAGCGCAGGTGATACCGATTGTGGAGACGATCCGGTGGGGGATTGGTCGAGGAGGGGGATTATCCGGCCGAAGTGGGAGATGCTCTAGGTCAGGATGTTGTTTATGTTGGCAGGCTTCGCACTGGCGTGAATGAGCCGACTACCAGGGATTTGTGGATTGGGTCTGATTACGTGCGAAAGGCTAGGCCCTTAATGCCGTGCTGTTGGCTGAGTTGTTGATAAAAAACCATCTGTAAAAGATACTTGCCCGGAACTTCGAAGGGTTAATCTAGCTTGACATCGCGCGCGTCAGTGTTTTTGAAAATCCGTGCGTTTATGGATTTCTTTTAAATGCCCTCTCGAGAGTCGAGAAAAAGAGAGAACAAGGAAAACGCTATGGCTCGGATTCGCAAACTGGTGCTGGCAATTGCAGCTGCTTCGGCTTTGACCTCCGGAGTGGCTCATGCGCTGGGGTTGGGGGAGGTAACCCTGCAATCCGCGCTGAATCAGCCCCTGGTGGCCGAGATCGAGTTGCTGGAGGTGCGCGACCTGGCAGCCAGCGAGGTGCTGCCTCGCCTGGCTTCCCCTGAGGAGTTCAGCAAGGCAGGGGTTGATCATCCCTTTTTTCTGAATGACCTGACCTTTACTCCGGTCATCAAGCCCAATGGCAAAAATGTAATTCGAGTAAGCTCCAGCAAGCCGGTGCGTGAACCCTATCTCAACTTTCTGGTTGAAGTGGTTTGGCCCAATGGCCGTTTGTTGCGGGAATACACGGTCTTGCTTGATCCGCCTTTGTATTCGCCGCACGTCGCCCAGGCCGTTGCCCCGCAGCTTCCGATTGCCGCTTCGGCGCCTGCCGCCGCATCTGCTCCAGTGCCGGTTCAGGTGCAGTCCGCCGTTGCTGCGCCTCGTGTTTCGGCCCCGGCCCCCGCCGCAGTTGCAGTGCAGGCGCCGGCTCGTGCAACCGAGAGCGGTCATTACACCACGGCTCGAAACGACACCCTTTGGGAGATTGCCCAGAGTGTAGGTGGCGGTTCTGTGCAGCAGACCATGCTGGCCATCCAGGATCTGAACCCTAACGCCTTCATCGATAAAAACATTAACCGTTTGAAGACCGGCCAAGTGTTGCGCCTGCCCGACGAGGAGCAGGTCAAGGTTCGTTCCCGCGGTGAAGCCATTGCACGCGTGGCTGAGCAAAATGCTGCGTGGCAGGCCTGGCGCCAGGCGCGCAGTCTGGCTGCAGGCGAGCGCCAACTTGATGCCACCAAACGCAGCACCGTCAATGTCGTACCTGAGCGGATCGAGAGCGGCGACAGCCTGCGTCTGGTCTCCGGTGAGGAAGGCCAGTCAACCGCTGGCCATGATAGTGGTGCCTCGGGTGACAGCGGCGCGGCTCTCGACACGCTGGCGGTGGCCAAGGAAAACCTCGATACCTCTCGCCGTGAAGGCGCTGAACTACAGAGTCGCATGGGCGATCTGCAGAGCCAGATGGAAAAGCTGGAGCGCCTGATCGAGCTCAAGGACAGTCAGCTGGCCAGGCTTCAAACTGAGCTGGCGACCGAGAGCGAGCCGGCCAGTCCTGTTGGCGAGATTGAGCCGGTTGGGCTCGAAAATGCGCCCTTGGAAGCCGTAGATGGCACGTCGGAGGCGGCACCTGAAGCCGTCGAAGCCGTCGAAGCCGTTGAAACCATTGAAGCCATCGAGGCCAGCCAGCCGGCAGTAACTGCAACTGCAGCTGATGAAGAGAGTGTCGTTGCTCCGCCGATCAGCCAACCCGCAGCTGAGGAGCCGCAGGCTTTGCTGGATCGATTGCTGGCTGATCCGTTGCTGTTGGGCGCTGTGGGGGGTGGCAGTCTTCTGGTCTTGCTGTTGGCGCTCATGGCTTTGTCGCGGCGCAATGCAATGAAAGAGGCTGAATTGCAGGAAGGAATGGCGCTGACTGACCAGGAGCAGAATCTGGATCGCGATCTGGCGTTGCCGAACAACAGCTTCGACGAGTTGGATGGTATTTCCCCGTCCCAGGATTCCGGCCCCGGCAACGAGCTGTTGGGTGAGGTCAATATCTATATAGCGTATGGACGATTTAATCAGGCTGCCGAGTTGCTGCTCAATGCACTGGACAACGAGCCTGAGCGTCGTGATCTGCGCTTGAAACTGATGGAAGTCTTTGCCGAGCAGGGCGATCGCGGTGGTTTCGTGCAGCAAGAAAACGAACTGCGTGAAATCGGCGGCGCTGAGGAGGACATTCGCCAGCTGAAAGATAAGTACCCGAACATGGCATCGGGCTCACTGGCGGGTGCTGCAATGGTCGGTACCGGTGCGCTCGCGGCCGGTGCGTATGCCGGACAGCTGGAGCAAGGTGATGATGATCTCGCGTTTGGCAACCTGGAGCTGGATGAGACCGGCACCGACGCCGGAGTGTCCAATCTGGACGGTCTTGATTTCGCCGATAGCTTGCAGCTGTCTCCATCGCTGGCGGACGACGATACGCGCGCGCTGAATTTCGATGACCTGGACTTCGATTTGCAGCTTGACGATGAGGTTGATGCAGCATTGGCCGACAATCCCGCTGTGCCCATGTTGGAATTGCCGGCAGATGCACTGGTCGGTGACGATGACGTGATGAGTGGGTGGTCGTTGGACGCTCAAGAACAAAGGCCTGCCGAGCCGACACGTGATGCCACGGCCTTGGGCGACTTGCCGGAAGACTTCGATTTGTCGTTGCCTGAAGAAGATTTGCTGGACAGTGTCGCAATGGCTGAGCCGGCAGGCACGGAAGATTTCGAGGCCGAGTTGCAGCGGGTGAATGCCGAGCTGGATGACTTGACCGACGATCTGGATATCCCGGCTGTGGCAGAGCCCGCCTTCGATATCACCGATCTGGGCCCGCTGGAGGAAGATGAGTTCGATTTCCTCTCAGGGACCAATGAAACGGCGACCAAGCTGGACTTGGCCCGTGCGTATATTGACATGGGCGACAATGAAGGTGCCCGCGATATCCTTGACGAGGTGCTGGGAGAGGGGGATGAGGCCCAGCAAGGCGAGGCGCGTGAACTGATCGAAAAGCTCAGTTAGACGAAAAATTGTAACAACCAAGCGGCAGCCCTATGGCTGCCGCTTTTGTTTTTGGACGACGGGTTTAAACGCCAAAAAATCGCTGTGCCAGTCGGGCGGGGCGGGCTGCGGTTTTCCCGTAGAATAAGCGCCAATCTCTGGAAGAATGTACCTGCAACCCGCATCGCCCCTCTCAGGTGGCCAAATGGGCGATTGTTGCAGCGGTAAATGAGCGCACTTGATTGAACATTGAACAAACAGCAGTAGAAGAAATGGCAGCCCCCGGTGTTTTCAGGGTTGCCTTGGGCGTGGAGTACAAGGGTTCCCGCTATCGGGGCTGGCAGCGTCAGCTTCCCGGTGTGCCTTCCGTGCAAGAGGAGCTGGAGCGGGCCTTGTCACGTGTGGCGGCCCAACCAGTAAACCTGATGTGCGCAGGGCGTACCGATGCCGGTGTGCATGCCAGCGGGCAGGTCGTGCATTTCGATACGCCAGTGGAGCGGCCCTTGATCGCCTGGGTAATGGGCGCCAATGCCAATCTGCCAGGCGATATCAGCGTTACCTGGGCCAAAGTCATGCCTGCACATTTCCATGCGCGCTTCAAGGCGTGCGCTCGGCGTTACCGTTATGTGATCTACAACGATCAGATTCGGCCGGCGCATATGGCTGAAGAAGTCACCTGGAACCACCGGCCTCTCGATGTGCAGCAGATGCGTGAAGCAGCGCGTGCCTTGGTAGGGACCCATGATTTCACCTCATTTCGCGCCCTTAAATGCCAGGCAAAATCGCCAATCAAAACTGTTCATCATTTTCAGGTCATTGAGCAGGGGCGGATGATCGTGCTGGACGTGCGCGCCAATGCCTTCTTGCATCACATGGTGCGTAATTTCGCCGGTATGCTGATGACCATTGGCGCCGGCGAGCGCCCGGTGGAGTGGGTGGCTGAAGCCTTGGAGGCCCGTGACCGTCGGCTGGGTGGAGTCACTGCGCATCCCTATGGTCTGTATCTGGTGCAAGTTGAATACCCAGAAGAGTTCGTCTTGCCGGAGCGTTATCTGGGACCGCATTTTTTGTCCGGATTGCCAGACTGCATGAAGCCTTGAGCTTGCCAGAGTCGCGCTTGCAGCCGGCGGCGCTTTTGTTAACATCCTCGACATTTTCAGGCGGGTATTTCTCCTTTGACGATTGTTCGCAGCAAGATTTGCGGTATCACCTGCGTCGCGGATGCCCTGCTGGCAGTAGAGGCCGGGGCGGATGCCATCGGGCTGGTGTTCTTTGAAAAAAGCCCTCGCGCGGTAACGCCTGAGCAGGCGCGTGCCATCGTCGCAGCGCTGCCGCCTTTCGTCACGACTGTTGGTTTGTTCGTCAATGCCGGACGTGAGGCAATACACGACGTTCTGCGTTCTGTTCCGCTGGATGTGCTGCAGTTTCACGGTGATGAAACCCCGCAGGAATGCGAAGGACATGGGCGTCCCTATTTCAAAGCTCTACGCGTGCGGGCCGAGGACGATCTACTGGCATTGACGAAGGCGTATGCGAGTGCCCAGGCCATTCTGCTCGATGCGTATGTTCCGGGCCTGCATGGTGGTACCGGAGAGCGTTTCGACTGGTCATTGATTCCCGTGGGCTTACCCAAGCCGTTGATCCTCGCCGGAGGCCTTACACCGCACAATGTGCGTGAGGCCATCGCCCAGGTACGGCCTTATGCGGTGGATGTCAGTGGCGGTGTCGAGGCCAGTAAAGGCCGCAAGGATGCGGAAAAAGTGCGTGAGTTCATTCGGCAGGTGCGTGTTGCCGAGACCAGCATGTGACGACCGGCGGCTGTTTGCCGTCCACTAGCGAGTCGCCAGCCGCGGGTGCGGATTGGCAGGCTTGCGTGAAGACGAAGCCGAATTGACGCGATACGTTTTGTAAGCGGTGGGAGTTCATCCCCTGCCGCTGTTTCAGCAGAACGATCGTGATCGGGAATTTGCTCGGGGCCGGCATCTGGCGCGTGGCCCTCGAATTGAAATTTGCGGAGAACAAGTATGAGCAACTGGTTGGTAGACAAACTGATCCCTTCCATCATGCGTTCCGAGGTCAAGAAGAGCTCGGTCCCGGAAGGTCTGTGGCACAAGTGTCCCTCCTGTGAAGCGGTACTCTACAAGCCGGAGCTGGAAAATACCCTCGATGTCTGCCCCAAGTGCGACCATCACATGCGCATCAATGCCCGCACTCGCCTGGACATTTTCCTGGATGCCGAAGGTCGTGAAGAGCTGGGCGCGGAGCTCGAGCCGGTGGACCGCCTGAAGTTTCGCGACAGCAAGAAATACAAGGACCGTCTGGTAGCCGCGCAAAAGTCGACCGGCGAGAAAGACGCCTTGATTGCCCTGCGCGGTACTTTGCAAGGCATGCCGGTGGTGGCAGCTGCATTCGAATTCTCGTTCATGGGCGGTTCCATGGGTGCCGTTGTCGGCGAGCGTTTCGTGCGCGCCGTGAACGCTGCGCTTGAGCAGCGCTGCCCGCTGGTGTGCTTCTCCGCCTCGGGCGGTGCCCGCATGCAAGAAGCCCTGATTTCTCTGATGCAAATGGCTAAAACCTCGGCTGCGCTGGCGCGCCTGCGTGAAGAGGGCCTACCGTTCATTTCCGTGCTCACCGATCCGGTCTACGGCGGTGTATCCGCCAGTCTGGCCATGCTCGGCGATGTGATCGTCGGCGAACCCAAGGCGCTGATCGGCTTTGCCGGCCCGCGCGTAATCGAGCAGACCGTGCGGGAAAAATTGCCCGAAGGTTTCCAGCGCAGTGAGTTCCTGCTTGAGCACGGCGCCATCGACATGATCATCCCGCGCAATGAGCTGCGCCCGCGGCTGGCCCGCCTGCTCGCCCAACTGATGAACCTGCCGACTCCGGTCGAGATTCCGCAAAGCGCATGAATACCCGCACGCTGTCCGACTGGCTGAGTTACCTGGAGCAATTGCACCCTTCGGCGATTGATATGGGGCTGGACCGTTCGCGAGCCGTGGCTCGTAACCTCGGGCTCGGCAAGCCGGCGGCGCGGGTCGTCACGGTGACCGGTACCAATGGCAAGGGCTCGACCTGTGCCTTGCTGGCTGCGCTGTTGCGTGAACAGGGTCTCAAGGTAGGGCTCTACAGCTCGCCGCACCTGCTGCGTTATAATGAACGGGTTTCGGTGAATGGGGCGGACGCCACTGATGCTGAGCTGTGTGCGGCATTTGCTGCGATCGAGGCGGCGCGTGGTGATATTTCCCTGACCTATTTCGAGATGGGCACGCTGGCGGCCTTCTGGTTGTTCGAGCGTGCCGGTCTGGATTTCGTCGTGCTGGAAGTCGGCCTCGGCGGGCGCCTGGATGCGGTCAATCTGGTTGATGCCGATCTGGCGTTGGTTACCAGCATCGCTGTCGATCACGTCGAATGGCTTGGGAATACACGCGAGTCAGTGGCGGTTGAAAAAGCCGGCATTTTCCGCGCCGGCAAGCCTGCGCTGTGTGGTGATCCTGCTCCGCCTGCCGTGCTGCAACAGCAGGCGGATTCCCTGAGTGCGCCTTTTTGGCAGCGTGGCCGAGACTTTGACCTGCAACTTGAGGCGCGGCACTGGCACTGGCAGGGCCGAAATGCTGCCTGTGAGCCGTTGAGCTTGCGTGAGCTGCCTTTGCTCGATCTGCCCATGCAGAACGCCGCGCTGGCGCTGCAGGCGTATGCGTTGCTGGAGCTGCCCTGGGAGCCGGAGCGTATTGCCAAGGCGTTACGTGAGGCGAAAGTGGTGGGGCGGCTGGATCGCCGTACACTGAGCTGGCAGGGCAAATCACTCACCCTGTTGCTGGATGTGGGGCACAATCCACACGCTGCGCAATATCTGGCCGAGCGACTGCAGGCATGGGGAGGCCAGCGAACCGCTGTTTTCGGTCTGTTGTCCGATAAAGACCTGCCCGGTGTCATTGAGCCGCTGCTAGGCGGTATTTCCCAGTGGGCTGTGGCGCCCTTGTCGACGCTACGCAGCCGCCCGGCTGCCGAGCTTGAGACCGCCTTGCGCGCACAAGGGGCGAGCGTAATTGCGCACGCCTCGATCGCCGCGGCACTCGAGGCGCAATGTGCACAGGCGGAAGCGGGCGAAGAGATTCTGGTCTTTGGGTCGTTCTTTTGTGTCGCCGAAGCCTTGGAATGGCTGGCGCGTCAGCGCGACGCGAACACACACTTCAACGAATCCTAGGAGCCTGACATGGCCGTGCTTGAACGGGGATTGAAGCAACGGATGGTGGGAGCGCTGGTGCTGGTTGCCCTGGCGGTGATTTTTCTACCGATGCTGTTCTCGCGCGATAACGAGCCGAGGCACGTGCGTATCGAGGCGCCCAGCAGGCCGGTCATGCCCGAGGTGCCTGATTTTGCAGTGGCGTCGGTGACCGTGCCAGAGCCGTTGCCCGATGAGCCCATTCCCGGCAGCACGCCAGAAACGCCCATCAGCGCCTTGCCTGCTCCGCCGCCAGCGGTGGAGCCGGCGCGAAAACCGCAAGCCACGGGTTTGGGCGAACCTGCTGCCAAGGCGCCGGTGCGTACGCCTGAAGCGCGCCTGGATGCCAACAGTTTGCCGATCAGTTGGTCGGTGCAGCTGGCCAGTCTGTCCAACCGTGCGAATGCGGAAAACCTGCAAAAAACCCTGCGCAGCCAAGGCTATAACGCCTACATCCGCCAGGCGGGAAAGATGAACCGGGTTTTCGTCGGTCCGGTGATAGAACGCGCCGAAGCGGATCGATTGCGCGCCTTGTTGAATCGCCAGCAAAAGCTTGACGGTTTCGTCGTGCGTTTCGAACCTGAAAAAGGTTGAGCAAGCAGAAGATTTGAAAGAGCAGCGCCGCTGGAACTTCGGCCAGCGACGTTGCCTTTTGGTTAGCGGGCCTGGAGAGGCTGGCTGCGTGCCTGCCTATTGTAAAAAACACATTTCATCAGCAAAGCATCGCTTACTTGAACGGCCAGTGCTCTGTTAAAATGCACGCCCTTTTTCGCCGCTGGTCTATTCCGTGTCCTTTACCTGGGTCGATTGGTCGATCATTGCTGTCATCGCCGTTTCGGGCTTGATCAGTCTCAAACGTGGTTTCGTCAAGGAAGCGCTTTCGCTGCTTATCTGGATTGTCGCTGGGGTCATCGCGTGGATGTTCGGCGGGGCGCTGGCCGAGCATCTGGTCGACTTCATTAAGACGCCTTCAGCTCGGGTCATAACGGCCTGTGTCATTTTGTTCGTGGCGACCCTGTTGGTCGGCGCGCTTATCAATTTTCTGGTTGGTGAGCTGGTTCGTGTCACGGGATTGTCCGGTACCGACCGTTTGCTAGGCATGGTGTTCGGCGCCGCGCGCGGCGGATTGCTGGTTGTGGTGCTGGTTGGGTTGCTCAGCCTGGCACCGGTCCAGCAGGACCCCTGGTGGCGAGAATCCAATCTTCTGCCGCATTTTCTGATGGTTGCGGACTGGTCCAAGAACCTGATTCTCAACACGGTCGGGCAATGGATGGTAGATGGCGCTGTGCCGCGTGATTTCAGTGCGCTTGGCCGGTTGTAACCTGTAGGTTGTAGATGCGGGAGCTTTCGCTTCCACCTTCTGTTTTTATGAGTGAGGTTGCGTCACATGTGTGGCATCGTCGGAATCGTCGGCAAGTCGAACGTCAATCAGGCGCTGTATGACGCGCTAACCGTCCTACAGCATCGCGGCCAGGACGCTGCCGGGATTGTGACCAGTCACAAAGGCCACCTGAATATGCGCAAGGAAAACGGCCTGGTGCGTGACGTGTTTCATCAGCGGCACATGCAGCAGCTGGTCGGCAAGATCGGTATTGGCCATGTGCGCTATCCCACCGCCGGCAGCTCCAGCTCGGCTGAGGCGCAACCTTTTTACGTCAACTCGCCCTACGGCATTACCCTGGCGCATAACGGCAACCTGACCAACGTCGAGCAATTGACCCAGGAAATCTATGCGGCCGACCTGCGCCATGTGAACACCAATTCCGATTCCGAAGTGCTGCTCAACGTGTTTGCCCACGAGCTGGCACTGCGCGGCAAGTTGCAGCCCACCGAGGAAGACGTGTTCGCCGCGGTGAGCAAGGTGCACGAGCGCTGCCGGGGTGGTTATGCGGTGGTGGCGATGATCACCGGCTACGGCATTGTCGGGTTTCGCGATCCCCACGGAATTCGCCCCATTGTCTTTGGCCAGCGTCATACCGACGAAGGCGTCGAGTACATGATTGCCTCGGAAAGCGTGGCGTTGGACGTGCTGGGTTTCAGCCTGATACGTGATCTGGCGCCGGGCGAGGCGGTGTACATCACCGAGGGGGGCAAATTGACGACGCGCCAGTGCGCCAAGGAACCCCAGCTTTCGCCGTGCATCTTCGAACAGGTCTACCTCGCTCGTTCCGACTCCATCATGGATGGCGTTCTGGTCTACAAGGCGCGTTTGCGCATGGGCGAAAAGCTTGCTGAGAAAATCCTCCGCGAGCGCCCTGACCATGACATCGACGTCGTCATCCCGATTCCAGATACCAGCCGCACCTCGGCGCTGGAGCTGGCTAACCGTCTGGGCGTGAAATTTCGCGAGGGCTTCGTCAAGAACCGCTACATCGGCCGCACCTTCATCATGCCCGGCCAGGCTGCGCGCAAGAAGTCCGTGCGCCAGAAGCTCAACGCCATCGATCTGGAATTCCGCGGCAAGAATGTGATGCTGGTGGACGATTCCATCGTGCGCGGCACCACGTGCAAGCAGATCATCCAAATGGCCCGCGATGCGGGCGCCAAGAACGTTTACTTCTGCTCGGCGGCGCCGGCGGTGCGTTATCCGAACGTGTACGGCATCGACATGCCCAGCGCCCATGAGCTGATTGCCCACGATCGCACCACCGAAGAAGTGGCCAAGCTGATCGGCGCCGATTGGCTGGTCTACCAGGATCTTGAGGACCTCAAGGACGCGGTGGGTGGCGGCAAGGTCAAGATCGAGCAGTTCGACTGTGCGGTTTTCGATGGCCATTATGTGACCGGCGATATCGACGAGGCCTATTTGCAGCGCATCGAACAGGCGCGCAACGATCTGAGCAAGACCGAGTCGAATTCGATCAATGAAATCATCGGGCTGCATAACAACTGATTCCCGAATACCGGGCGGCGGCGCGGCCGTCGCGCCGCAACGCAAGGTGTATGTAATGAGTATTGAATGGGATGCAGGGCGTCTGGACAGCGATCTGACCGGCGCAAGCTTCGACACGCTGGCAGTACGTGCAGGACAGCATCGTGGCCCTGAAGGCGAGCACGGCGAAGCGCTGTTCATGACCTCCAGCTACGTGTTCCGCAGCGCCGCCGATGCAGCCGCACGTTTTGGCGGTGAAGTGCCGGGCAACGTCTATTCGCGCTACACCAATCCCACGGTGCGTGCGTTCGAAGAACGCATCGCCGCGCTGGAGGGCGCCGAACAGGCCGTGGCCGCCGCGTCCGGCATGGGCGCCATCCTGGCCCTGGTGATGAGCTTGTGCAGCGCCGGTGATCATGTGCTGGTGTCGCGTAGCGTATTCGGCTCGACCATCAGTTTGTTCGACAAGTATTTCAAGCGCTTCGGCATTGAGGTGGATTACCCACCACTGGCCGATCTGGATGCCTGGGCCGCAGCCTGCAAGCCCACCACCAAACTGTTCTTCGTCGAGTCGCCTTCCAACCCGCTGGCAGAGCTGGTGGACATCACCGCCTTGGCCGCGCTGGCCCACAGCAAAGGCGCGTTGCTGGCGGTGGACAACTGCTTCTGCACGCCGGCGTTGCAAAAGCCGCTGGCGCTGGGGGCGGATATCGTCATGCATTCGGCAACCAAGTACATCGACGGGCAGGGTCGTTGCCTGGGTGGCGTGGTGGCTGGCCGGGCCAACGAGATGAAAGAAGTCGTCGGTTTCCTGCGCACTGCCGGGCCGACGCTCAGCCCGTTCAACGCCTGGCTGTTCCTCAAGGGGCTGGAAACCTTGCGGGTGCGCATGCAGGCGCATTGCGCCAGTGCACTGGCGCTGGCCGAGTGGCTGGAGCAGCATCCGCAAGTGGCCAAGGTTTACTACAGCGGGCTGCCCAGCCATCCGCAGCATGAGCTGGCCAAACGGCAGCAGAGCGGTTTTGGCGCGGTAGTGAGTTTCGAGGTCAAGGGCGACAAGCTCGCGGCATGGCGGGTCATCGACAACACCCGCATGATCTCCATCACCACCAACCTGGGGGATACCAAATCCACCATTGCCCATCCGGCGAGCACCTCGCACGGTCGTCTGAGCCCAGAAGCCCGCGCGGCCGCCGGTATCAACGACAGCCTGATTCGCCTGGCGGTGGGATTGGAAGACCTGGAAGACATTCGTGCCGACCTGGCGCGGGGACTGGCTGCCGTTTAAGCCAGACGTCAAACCGGTTGCGTACGAGCGCCACGTTTCGTGTAACGGAACGTGGCGTTTTTGCGTCCTGCACACCCATTCAGTGGAGGGCAAGCCAGCACGGTTACAGATAAACCTTCTTTTTTCATACCCAGCAGCAATCCGCACCTAAAAAACCGGCTATTGGATTGGCATCCACCAGGCGGTATCGAGCGGTGGGCAGGCCTCTACTATCCTCTTGGCGCGCAACGGCAATGGCTCCGTTTCGCGAAGCCGCGCGTTACGGCCAACAACAAGAAGTCAGGGTGCATGCATGGACCGCCACGTTTCGACCTCGCCTGGGGAAGTGATTCGCGAAGATCTGCTGAACCTATTGGCACAGAGCGAGAGCGTGCCGCTGACGTTGCTACTCGCGCCGCCCGGTTCCGGTAAATCCACCTTGCTGAAGCATTGGCAGCAACGGCCAGGCAACTATGCCAAGGTCTATGTACCGCACGCTCTTCGTGAGGCCCAACCTGACCTCTTTTTGCATCGCCTTACCGAAGCGGTCACGGCCCGATTTGCCAGCTTCGACCACGCATGGCGCGAGCGGCTGGATAAGGGCAAAGCGAACTCTCCGCTGGCCCTGGGTGAAGAGCTGGCCCGTGCGCTAGAGCGACTCGAAGAACGGGTATGCCTGATATTCGATGATTATCAGCACAACACCGTACCGGATCTCCTGCTGATAATGACGGCCCTGCTGGAACACCTGCCGCAGTCTGTCCGGGTGGTGATTGCCAGCAGCCAGCAACCTGACCTTCCACTGAGCCGCCTGCGGCTGGAAAACCGTTTGCTGCATATCGATCGGCAGGCATTGCGCTTTTCCGTTCAGGAGATCAAGGCCTTTAACCTCTTGCTGGGTGCCGGCGTGCTCGAGGATGAAACTGCCCGCGCACTGCAGGAGATTACCGAAGGCTGGGTAACGGGGGTAAAGGTCGCGTTGCAGAGCCGTGCCCGCCAGACGGGACAGACAGCCGTGCGGTTCAATGGCGACCAGCCGCAAATTGCCGAGTACTTTGCTCAGGTGGTTCTCCAGTCTCTGTCGCCGGCCTGTCGCGATTTTCTGATGTGCACGGCGCTTTTCGAACGATTCAACGGCGAGGCCTGCGACCAGATGTTGCAACGTAGTGGATCGGCGTTGCTGCTTGAGCATTTGGCGGGGCAGCAGGTGTTCATGCTGCCCATTGATCAGCACCCTGGCTGGTTTCGTTATCAGACGTTGTTCCGCGAATTTCTCCTTCATCGCCTGGCCATAGAGCAGCCTGAATGTATCGGACTGCTCAATGGCCGGGCTGCTCGTTATTTCCTGACCCGGGACGATCCCGAACACGCTCTGCGGCATGCCCGGGGCAGTGGCGATAACGTGCTGTTTCGCGATGTCCTGGCGATCTGTTGCGCCCGCTGGGCATGCACGGGCCATGTCTCGCGGATTCTTGAATGGCTGTCTGCCATGCCCGATGACGAGCTGTTGCAGGACAAACGTCTGCTGGTGCCCTTGATCGATGCCTTGATCCTGTCGCGGCGCTTCCATCAGGCGGGCTATTACCTGGATCAGGCGGCCCAAACTGAGATCGATCCGGCCTGTCTGCACTGCCTGAAATTGACCTTGCAGCTGTTCCAGCTGGATCGGGAATTCACGCTCGAGCCTGGCTGGCAGGCGCTTCTGGAGCCGCAGGTGGCTATCGAGGTGCGGGCGCGGATGCTGATCATCAATGCCTACCACCATCTGCTGGGTGGGCGACTGGCCGCTTCTCTCAGGTTCGCCAGTCAGGCCAAGGAGCTCCTGGCCCAGAGTGGCTGGGTGTTTCTGGAGAGTTATGCCGACCTTATCATTGCGTTGTGTCAGCGTAATGCCGGGCAGGTCAGTCAGGCTCGCAAGGTGGTGTGCATGGATTTTCAGCGAACGGACAGCGCCAGTCCGGCCTGGGTCAATCGAGCCACTGCCATGGTGGTTGCGCTGAATGAGCAAAACCAACTGGACGCGGCGCAGGAGCTGTGTGAGAAGCTGTTGTCACGCATCAATGCTTCATCGGCGACCGAAGCGATCGCCACCGTCTACATCATTTTGTCCCGCCTGCTGCATCGTGGCCAATCCCCGGAGCGTGCCAGCCGGCTGCTCGAGCAGCTGTCCAGCATCCTGCAACTGGGCAATTACGCGCGCTTTGCTGCGCAGGTTATCCAGGAGCAGTTGCGCCAGGCGTTTTTAAGTGGCCGGGTGCTGCTGATGGATGACCTGGCACGGCGTCATCGACTCGATGGGCTGCTCGCAGAAGGGTATTGGGAAGTGGCGAAAGAGTACGACGAGAGCTGGGAACGCCTGGGGTTGGCCGCTGTGTATTGGCTGGTGGCCAAGGGCGGCCATGGTCGGGCGCTGCGGGTACTCAGTGTGCTGGCCAAATCACTGCGACAGAGCGAGATGCGTGGGCGAGCGTTGATTGTCGACGCCAATCTATTGGTGCTCAATGCCCAGAACCTCGACAAGAATGCGCAGCGAGAGGCGCTGCTGCGCCTGGTGGAAGAGTACGGCGTCGCCAACATAACCCGCTCGGTGTTCGATGAGGCGCCAGGGTTCGGGGAAGGAGTCTTCGGCCTAATGCGTTCTGGAATGTTGGATATTCCTGAGCGCTACCAGCAGTTGTATGCCGAATTCCTGGCTCCGGATCAGCCGGCGCAACGCTTGTCCGCCCCTGGCTTTGCCAGCCTGCTGACCGATAAGGAAGTGGAAATCTTCGAATGCCTGCTCAGGGGGCTGAGCAATACGCAGATCAGCACCCACACCGGCATCGCTCTGACCACCACCAAGTGGCACCTGAAAAACATTTATTCAAAGCTGAATGTAGCCAATCGTACCGAAGCCATTCTCAGTGTGCGTACACGCCCCATCTCTTGATACCCCCACGCCCGATTCCGCTAGCCGCTACTTGTTCTTTCCCCCTCCTTGGGTAGGGGGGCGCTCAGGACGTATCTACCTACTCTGCCAAGGCCGATCTTTTTCGTGCGCACGACAATAAAAAACGGGAGATGGAAACTATGTCTGTTTGGGTAACCTGGCCTGCTTTGACCAAGTTAGGAACGCTAGGAATTTTTGCGGGCCTGATCACGCTTGCGATGGAGCGCGAAGCGCTCTTCGAGAACAACCTTTTCGATGCGGAAAACTACGTCCTTCATAACGCCGATATTACCTGCGACCCGCGAAGCGAGATCGCACGTACCGAAGACGGCACCTGTAACATCCTGTCCAACCCGTCTGAAGGTTCCGCGTACATGCGCTTCGGGCGCAACGTGGCGCCCGAATACCAGCATGCCGAAACCGACACGCTGCTGAGCCCCAACCCGCGCGAGGTCAGTAACGTTCTGATGTCGCGCGACGAGTTCAAGCCCGCGCCCAGTCTGAACTTCATTGCCGCCGCCTGGATCCAGTTCATGATCCACGACTGGTTCGACCACGGCCCGAACGCCGATGCTGACCCGATCCAGGTTCCGATGCCAGCCGGCGACCCGAAGGGTTCCGGCACGATGTCGGTACGCCGTACCCAGGCCGACCCGAGCCGCACGCCTGATGAAGCCGCTCAGCCGCAGAGCTTTCGTAACCACAACACCCACTGGTGGGATGGTTCGCAGCTCTATGGCAGCAGCAAGGAAGCCAACGACAAGATCCGTTCCTTCGTGGACGGTAAGCTGCTAGTCGATGCCAACAACCGTCTGCCTCGCGAATTCGTCAGCGGCAAGCCGGTAACCGGTTTCAACGAGAACTGGTGGGTCGGCCTGAGCATGCTGCACCAGCTGTTTACTCTCGAACACAACGCCATTGCCGACAAGCTCAAGGCCAAGTATCCGAACGAGAGCGATCAGTGGTTGTACGACAAGGCGCGCCTGGTCAACTCGGCATTGATGGCCAAGATCCACACCGTGGAATGGACCCCGGCGGTGATCGCCAACCCGATCACCGAGCGCGCCATGTATTCCAACTGGTGGGGCCTGTTGGGCCAGGGCGGCCCGCGTAGCGACTTCCAGAATGAAGTACGCGGTCTGCGCGAGGACTTGGCCAAGAAAGATTCCTTCGTCAAGCGCATCCTGGGCTTTGATCCGAACCTTTCCGGCAGCGTCGGCAGCGGTTCCATCGACCACGCCCTGACCGGTATCGTTGGCTCGGCAGCGCCGAACAACTATGGCGTGCCGTTCAGCCTGTCCCAGGAATTCGTCGCGGTCTATCGCATGCACCCGCTGATGCGCGACAACATCCAGGTCTATGACATCGGCTCGAATGTGGCTTCGCGCACCATTCCGCTGCAGAGCGCCATTGATCGTGAGGCCGAGGATCTGCTGGCTGCCGAGCGCCCGGAGCGTCTGTGGTACTCCTTCGGTATCACCAATCCCGGTTCGCTCACTCTCAACAACTACCCGGACTTCCTGCGCGATCTGACCCTGCCGCTGATTGGCAATGTCGACATGGCGACCATCGACGTCCTGCGTGACCGCGAGCGTGGCGTGCCGCGCTACAACGAGTTCCGCCGGCAGATTGGCCTGACCCCAATCACCAAGTTCGAGGATCTGACCAAGGATCCGGAAACCCTGGCCAACCTGAAGCGCCTGTACAACAACGACATCGAGAAGATCGATGCACTGGTCGGCCAGCTGGCCGAAACCGTGCGTCCGGATGGCTTCGCCTTCGGTGAAACCGCGTTCCAGATCTTCATCTCCAGCGCCTCGCGCCGGCTGATGGCTGACCGTTTCTACACCTCGGATTACCGTCCTGAGGTTTACACCCAGGAAGGTATCGACTGGGTCGAGCACACCACTATGGTGGACGTGCTGAAGCGTCACAACCCGCAGCTCAACAGCAGCCTGGTGGGCATCGATAACGCATTCAAGCCCTGGGGCCTGAACATCCCCGCGGACTATGAAAGCTGGCCGGCCGCCAACAAGCTGGAAAACCTGTGGGTCAATGG
Source organism: uncultured Pseudomonas sp. (assembly GCA_964410065.1). Taxonomy (GTDB): domain Bacteria; phylum Pseudomonadota; class Gammaproteobacteria; order Pseudomonadales; family Pseudomonadaceae; genus Serpens. The sequence continues at coordinate 1,394 of CAYPFO010000068.1, read as the reverse complement.
CGCTCTGCGTACCCAGTTCGGCATCGCCGAGCTGCCGCCGCTGGCGCCGGTGGATGTGGGGGGGCTGATCGGCTCGATCCTTTGGAAAAAGGTCCAGACCAAGAGCGACGTGGCACCCGTGGGTTACACCAAGCCGATCCATCCCAATGGCGTAATGGCCAAGGCCAAGTTCGTGCCGCTGCCGGATAACGGCTACACCGGGTTGTTCGAAGGCTCCGACCATGGCCTGCTGCGTTTGTCGGTAACGGGCGATCCTGCTACCCGCGGCTTCCAGCCTGGTCTGGCCTGGAAAGCGTTCGTCGACGGTAAACCTTCGGGTAACGTGTCCGCGCTGTATACCCTTTCGGGTCAGGGCACCAACTACAACTTCTTTGCCAACGAGCTTTCGCAGTTCGTGAGCACCGAAGCCAACGACACCCTGGGTAGCACCATTTTGTTCTCGGCGGTTACGCTGAAACCGACCCTGCTGCGCGTGGACGACATGGCCAAGGTCAAGCAGACCGGTGCTGCGGTAGCCAAGCCCAAGTCCCCGACTCAGCTGTACTTTGTGCCGCGCACTGAGCTGAAAACGCGCTTCGCCACCGGCCCCCATGACTTCCGTCATGACCTGCTGACGCTGGACGAAGGCACCAAGGTCTACGATCTGTATGCCACCTCCATGGATATCAAGACGTCGATCCTGCCTTCACTCAACACCCGCTATGCCAACGAGCGTCGCAGCAGCGCACGCAAAATTGGTGAGATCGTGCTGACCTCGCCCTTCATTGCCTCGGCATTCGGCGATCACGGCGTGTTCTTCAAGCACCAGCGTAACGAAGACAAGTAATACGCGTTAGCTAACAAAAAGTCCGGGGCCCGCAAGGGCTCCGGACTTTTTTTTGTGGCTGTGTGCGTTAAGTGTTGCCAGCTCCTCCGGGCAGGTTCAGCGGGCAGGTGCCAGCTGTGACAACGCTTCCCCCTCGTTTCGGCCCAGGTCGAGTCATCACGAAGCGTGCGTGTCAGGCAACGTGATGGGGGGAATCGCTGGGGTAGTGCCCCGTTGCAACCGTAAACACGGCCTTTCCCGGTTTATCAGTTGGCAGGGTGGGGTAGACGGGCTAGTAGCACAGCGTTATTCGACGCTGATTAACAGGCGTCCTTTGCTTTTAACCCGCCAGTGAGCTGTCTGGGAGTGGGTTAACGCAATTGGCTGCTGGGATGAATTTTTTGTTGGAGCTGGGAGAACGGCTGTTAGGTGAGCGCACTTTACAGGGCCTTCCGCTAGGGTTCGTCTTCAAGCTCGACAGATCGAGCGCCCTGGCCGTCGAACAAGTGGTTGAGCCGTTCGGGCAGTAGCCGCGCCGCGCGGCTTTCATCGCCCAGGATGCGGATATCGCTGTACTTCCTGCCGGACA
>CAYPFO010000067.1:0-19921 GCA_964410065.1 uncultured Pseudomonas sp. | reverse complement strand
GCCGGAATCAGCGAACTGGAGGCCACACGGGTGTGCCCCTTCTCTTCGAAGAAGCGAAGGAAGGCTTCACGGATTTCTGCGCTTTTCATAAGTTCTTCCAGAAAACGGCGGTGGCCCAAACGCCACGCGGATAGCCGGCAAAGGGCGGCATTATATCGACCCGAGGCCGTTGATGCAGCGCTTTGTTCAATTGACAGGGCCTATTGAATAGTCAGGCTTTTTCAATTTGAAATGCTTTGAAAAGGTCAAGCACCTTGACTATATCGGCAGCCTCCACGTCGAGATGAGTCACCAGACGCATACGTGGCGAAGCGGTGAGGCGAATCTGTCGTTCGGCAGCATACTGCTGCAGCGCTTGCGCATACTCGCCAACCTGCACATAGACCATGTTGGTCTGTACCGGCTCCACCGCCCACCCTTGCTCGCTCAAGCCTTGGCCCAGGCGGTCCGCGTGGACGTGATCCTCAGCCAGACGTTCGACCTGATGATCCAACGCATACAGCCCGGCCGCCGCCAGCATGCCGGCCTGTCGCATGCCGCCGCCCAGCACCTTGCGCCAGCGCCGCGCCTTGTCGATAAGCGTCTGTGACCCGCACAGTACCGAGCCAACAGGCGCACCCAGCCCTTTGGACAAACACACGGAAACCGAGTCGAAATGTTGGGCAATTTCTGCCGGCGGCACGCCCAGGCGTACTGAAGCATTGAACAGCCGCGCACCGTCGAGGTGCAGTGCCAGGCCATGCTGGTGAGTGAACGCGCGTGCCGCCGCTACATACTCGAGCGGCAACACCTTGCCCTGCATGGTGTTTTCCAGCGCCAGCAACCGTGTGCGGGCGAAGTGGAAGTCGTTGGCCTTGATGGCCGCTTTTACCCGATCCAGATCCAGAGAACCGTCAGCTTCCATTTCCACAGGCTGCGGCTGGATCGAACCCAGCACGGCCGCCCCGCCACCTTCGTACTTATAGGTGTGCGCGTGCTGACCGACGATGTATTCGTCGCCGCGTTCGCAATGGGCCATCAGGCCCAGCAGATTGCTCATTGTGCCGGTGGGTACGAACAGAGCCGCCGCAAAGCCCAGCCGCTCGGCCAGGGTTTCCTGCAGCGTATTGACGGTGGGATCTTCCCCGTAGACGTCATCGCCGAGCGAGGCCCTGAGCATCGCTTCGCGCATGCCCGAGCTGGGCTGGGTAACGGTATCGCTGCGCAGGTCAATGACAGGCATGACCGGCCTCCTTATAAATGCCACGGATGCTACGGCGGCCTTGAATGGGCAACCAGCAGCAACAGAGGCCTCTTACAATTACCCACCGAAAGCGGGGTGCGCAGCGTGCGGCGGCAATGGCCGGGTCGTGCGCCCTCCCTGCGCCCAGCAGTTTTCACTGCGTTCAGCGAATCAATGATCGTGATTGCAATCCGGGCCGTGAACGTGCTCGTCGTCACCTTCCACGTCAGCCGGTTCCATTTCCAACTGCAGGCTGACCAGGTTGGTAGCCAGTGGGCGCAGCAAGAGGTTGGCGTATTCGGTGTCGTTTTCGTCAACATCAACACCAATCATCAACTGATCGTTGCCCACTTGCTGAATCCACACTTCACGCCCCTGCCACATCACGGCAAAACGGGTGCAGGTGGTTTCCAGCTGGGTGCCATCGGTGTCTTCAAGAATCAGTTGCAGAGGGGCATCGCTCATTATCAATCTCCTACGGGAAAAGCCATGAACGGCAGGCGACCGACAGCCTTGCTGTCGGCCGCCTGCCGTTCATTCATTAAAAGGTGTAAACGCCGCCCAGTTTAAAGCCCTGCCTCGACTCATCCAATCCCGCATTGCCTCGAATGAGCAAATGCGGGTCAGCCCGGTCGTTTTCCGCCGGACGGTCATGCTGCGCACATTGATCCAGACGGCCAGGTTCATGAATCAGGTGACGTTATCGGCTCGCAGCGGCACTGCGCGCACTTGAGCACCCGGTGACAGGCCCAGCCGCCGAGCGGTTTGCGGATCGACCACCAGCGTCCCTGCCGCCATGCGCGCCTGGCCGACGGTCACGCGGCACTCTTCGCGCTTGCGGTTATGAATCAGAAAATCGCCGGCGTCATCGCCCGGCGTACCGACTGCCAGCACCAGCAAGCGACTGTCGCGCACCGCGCGGATCTTGGCCGTCTCGCACTCCAGTGCCGGGCCGCCGTCGAAAATGTCGACATAGCCCTGATGGGTAAACCCCTCGCTCTGCAGCATGGTCAGCGCCGGCTCGCTTTCCGCATGGACCCTGCCCAGCGCCTGCCGCGCCTCCTCGGAAAGAAAGCAGGTGTACAGCGGAAACTTGGGCATCAACTGGGCAATAAAGGCCTTGTTGCCAACGCCCGTAAGGTAGTCGGCGCGGCTGAATTCCATCTTGAAAAAATGCCGCCCCAGGCATTCCCAAAAAGGGGCCCGGCCTTCAGCATCGGAAATACCGCGCATCTCGGCGATCACCTTGTCGGCAAACAACGAGCGGAATTCGGCCAGAAACAACAGGCGCGCCTTGGACAGCAGCCGACCATTCAGGCCTGTCCGGTGATCGGCATGCAGGAACAACGAACACATTTCGGTATTGCCGGTCAGGTCATTGGCCAGAAACAGCGTGGGGATCTGCCGATGGATATTCAGCTCCAGCGAGGCGCACACCGTGAGCCCGACCCGGTAGTTGTACCAGGGCTGCCGCAGACCGACCGCACCCGTCATGGCGGAAATCCCCACCACCTGACCGTCGTCGTTTTCCAATACGAACAGGTAATCGGCATCCGCCACCGCCGCCTCGCCGCGAAAACTGACTTGCGCCCAGGCAATTCGCTGCGCAAGGCGCTCCTCGCTCTCTGGCAACGAGGTGAGCCCCGCGCCCGTGCTGCGCGCCAGGTCGACCAGCGCCGGCAAATCGGCGCTGCGTACGGGACGAACGATCATGAATCCTCCAAATGGCTGCCAGCCATATACCGCCCGCCACCAGCGGTGATGTTCCCGGCTTGGCCGCTAACGACGCGTCTCATGACGTCTGTATTCAAAGTGCGATCAACCTGACAGTGGCACCTTCGCCTACGCCCAGCGCTTCGGCAGTTGCCCGATCAAGGCGCACCGGGGCGCCGGCCTCCCAATCGAGGCTGACCGCAATAGCGCGGAAATCCTGCAGCAACCCATTGGCCAGCAGGTAGGTGCGTCCGCCCGGGGGCGCGGCCTGATCCACCAACTGCACCGGCAGCACCTGGCTCTGGGCGATCGAGCGTATGCCCGACGTGCGCGCATGCAGGGTCGGACCGCCATCGAAGATATCGATGTAATGCTCGGTCTCGAAGCCCTCACGCGTGAGGATGTCGAAAGAGTCTTGCGCCTGGGGGTGCACCTGCCCCATGGCTTCCTGGGCGGCATCGGAGAGCAGCGGCACATAGATGGGGTAATGCGGCATCAGCTCGGCCAGGTAGCTGCGGCTTTTAATGCCAGAAAGATGCTCGGCCTCGGCATAACCCATGTCGAAGAAATTGCGCCCCACCCCATCCCAGAACGGCGAGTCGCCATTTTCATCACTGTCACCGATGATCTCCACTACCACTGCCTCGGCAAACCGCTCCGGATGATTGGCAATGAAAAGCAGCCGCCCCCGCGACACCAGCTCACTGGCCAACAAAAGGGCTTCAGATTGCTCGACAAAAAAACTGGTCAGCAAGGTGTTGCCGGTCAGGTCGTGACACAGCGACAGGGCATGGGTCTTGTTGTGAATGTTCAACTCGCGAGAAACATGCACGAAGGTTTCGTTGCGGAAGGTGTAGAAGGGCTCGGAATAACCAGCCGAAGCCACCAGTCCCGAGCACCCCAGCAACCGCCCGCTGGAGCTGTCCTCCAGTACGAAGAAGTAACTTTCTTCGCCATTGAACACCACCTCGGCGGCAAACGAGGCTTCCGAGGTCACGATTTTTTCGCGCAGCCGCTCGACATCATCAGGCAGCGACGTGACGCCCAGCGGACTGTCCGCAGCCAAGCGCTTGACTTCAGCCAGATCGGAAAGCTGCGCGGGGCGCATCACCAGCATGCCGTGTCTCCTGTTGTAGCGCGGTACGAACCGCTTAGGCCTGGTTGACCAGCCGCGCCACGGCGCGCTCGAAACGGTTCATCCCTTCGTCGATATCCGCTTCGTCGATCACCAGGCTGGGAGCGAAACGCACCACATCCGGGCCGGCCTGCAGAACCATCAAGGCTTCCTTCTCCGCGGCGGCCAGTATCTGGCCCGCCTTGCCCAGCCAGTTCTCGCTCAGCTGCGCACCGATCAGCAGGCCGCGACCGCGAATTTCGTCAAACAGGCCGTACTGCGCACCAATCTGCTCAAGGCGCGCCTTGAAGATTTCATGACGGGCTTTGACGCCATTGAGCACTTCTGGCGTGTTGACGATATCCAGTACCGCCCCGGCCACCGCACAACCCAGCGGGTTGCCACCATAAGTAGTGCCATGCACGCCCACCGAGAAATAAGCCGCCAGCTCCTGGGTCGTCAGGATCGAGGCAATCGGGAAGCCGCCGCCCAGGCTCTTGGCACTGGAGAGGATGTCCGGGACCACGTTGTGGTGCATGTAAGCGAACAGGTCGCCAGTACGACCAACGCCAGTCTGCACTTCGTCAAAGATCAGCAGCGCATTGTGCCTGTCGCACAACTTGCGCACGCCCTCCAGGTAGGCCTGTTCGGCCGGACGAATGCCGCTTTCGCCCTGGATCGGCTCCAGCACCACGGCGCAGGTCTTGTCGGACATGGTCGCTTCCAGCGCCGCCAGATCGTTGAACGGCACGTGGGTGATGCCCTGCGGCTTGGGTCCGAAGCCATCGGAATATTTCGACTGCCCCGCCACGCTGACGGTGAAGAAGGTGCGGCCGTGGAAGCTGTTGAGGGCCGAGATGATCTCGTGCTTTTCAGGGCCAAAGCGATCATGGGCAACGCGTCGGGCCAGCTTGAAGGCAGCCTCGTTGGCCTCGGCGCCGGAGTTACAGAAGAACACACGTTCGGCAAAGGTGGCGTCCACCAGTTTCTGGGCCAGGCGCAACGCCGGCTCGTTGGTGAATACGTTGGAGACGTGCCAGAGCTGGCTGGCCTGCTCGGTGAGCGCCTCGACCAGGCGGGGATGGCAATGGCCAAGCACGTTTACCGCGATGCCTCCGGAGAGGTCGATCAGTTCTCGGCCGCTCTGGTCCCAGACGCGAGAGCCTTCGCCACGCACGGGAATAAAGGCGGCGGGCGCATAGTTGGGAACCATGACCTGATCGAAATCAGCGCGTTTAACGGGCACGTGTGGAGCGGACATCGAGACGTTCTCCTGCCATGTCTGGCCAAGATGAAAGATGATTGAAATACCTGTAATTGCCAGGCGAAGACTGCTCGGCTGAACAAGCTGGAGCCAACCGGCTGGCCCGGCAGCGCAGTTTAATCACTGTTGATTCCAGTGTGCGCCTATTCACTAAAAAAACTGTCAGCCTCGGCCTGCCGGAGCCGGCGGTGTGGTTAAGTCGAACGGTGTGCCACTGCGGCGCAGGTTGCGATCCTCACGCGGCGTGGCGCCAAAGAAATTGCGGTAGGCGCTGGAAAAATGCGGTCCCGAGGAAAATCCGCATGACAGCCCGATCTGGATGATCGACTTGCTGGTCTGGATGAGCATCTGGCGCGCCTTGTTCAGACGCAGCTCCAGGTAATACTGGCTGGGCACACGGTTGAGATACTGCTTGAAGATGCGCTCCAACTGGCGGCGCGACACGCTCACATGCTGGGCGATTTCGTCGGTAGTCAGCGGCTCCTCGATATTGGCTTCCATCAGCAAGACCGCCTGGGTCAGCTTGGGATGGCTGGAGCCGATGCGATTCTGCAGCGGTACGCGCTGGCGTTCACTGCCCTCGCGGATTCGCTCGACCACCAGCTCCTCGCTCACCGCGCCGGCCAGTTCCGCACCATGGTCACGTGTCAGCACCGCCAGAAACAGATCGAGCACCGCCAAGCCACCGCAAGCACTCAGACGATCGCGATCCCACTCGAACAAATAACTGGTGGCCACCACCTTGGGGAAGCGCTCGATGAAGTCATCCAGCCAGCGCCAATGCACGGCTGCACGATAGCCGTCGAGCAGCCCCAGCAGCGCCAGGGGATACACACCGGCAGACAGAGCACCCAACTGACAGCCGCTGCGCGACACCTGTTTAAGCATTGCGGTCAGGGCAGGCGACACCATGCTCGGCGGCTCGTCAGCTACGAGAAACAGGCGCGACAGTCCTTCCAGGGAATTTTCCGTCAAGCGACCGCCGGGTAAACGCCAGGCAGCGTGCGACGGCAGTTCTTCCACCTGAAAGAATTGCAGGTCATACACAACATCAGGATGAATGTGCTGGGCAACGCGAAGCGCTTCTTCGGCCAGGGCCAGTGTCGTCGCGCGGGTGCCTGGCCAAACAAGGAAACCGATTCTAGTGGCAGTCATGGCGGAGCAGTTTAGCCTCACAGGGCCTGTTTGAGGCTAAGAGAATAACGGTACAGTCGGTGTAAAAAGACGCACCGCGCGGCTTCCAAGCCAAGGGCCTGACGCACAAGCTGGGCATTCTAACGGCAGAATGCCAGGCGGGACAACGCAGCCATGCCCGGGACAGTATTTGATATCGCTGCCTCTAGAGTACGGATCACCCGTTTGCAGCCCTGCACTTTTCCAGCCGCAGCTCGCTGATACCGCTGGGGTGATAAAAGGGCGGCCTCCCATCTGCGTTCGCACAAGTGGGAAGCCGCAACGAGTCAGGCGATCTGCATGCTTCGGTGGGTTTCGATCAGGTCCTGCACCACACTGGGATCGGCCAGGGTGGAGGTGTCGCCGAGGCTGTCATAGTCGCCCGTGGCAATCTTGCGCAGGATACGCCGCATGATCTTGCCTGAGCGGGTCTTGGGCAGGCTGGCGGCAAACTGGATCACCTCCGGCACGGCAATCGGGCCAATTTCCTGGCGCACCCATTGTTTGAGTTCCTGACGCAATTCGTCGGAGGAGTGCTCCCCGCTGTTCAGGCTGACGTACACATAGATGCCCTGCCCCTTGAGGTCATGGGGCACCCCCACCACCGCAGCCTCGGCCACCTTGGGATGGGCGACCATGGCGCTTTCGATCTCGGCAGTCCCCATGCGGTGCCCGGAGATATTCAGCACATCATCAACCCGCCCGGTGATCCAGTAATAGCCGTCTTCGTCACGGCGCGCGCCATCACCCGTGAAGTACATGCCCCGGAAGGTCTTGAAGTAGGTATCGACAAACCGGTCATGGTCGCGATAGATGCTGCGCATCTGCCCCGGCCAGGAGTCGAGGATTACCAGATTGCCTTCCGCGGCGCCCTCCAACAGATTGCCCTGGCCATCGACGATGCCGGGAACCACACCGAAGAACGGCCGGGTCGCCGAGCCCGGCTTGAGCGCAGTGGCCCCTGGCAACGGGCTGATGAGAATGCCGCCGGTTTCGGTCTGCCACCAGGTATCGACGATCGGGCAGCGTGACTGGCCAACGGTCTCGTAATACCAATGCCAGGCCTGTGGGTTGATCGGCTCGCCCACAGAGCCCAGCAGGCGCAGGCTGGAGCCATCGGCGCCTTCAACCGCCGCCTTGCCCTGGGCCATCATGGCCCGGATGGCGGTGGGCGCGGTGTACAGAATATTGACCTTGTGCTTGTCGATGATCTTCGCCACCCGCGTCACGTCCGGGTAGTTGGGCACGCCTTCGTACATCAGCGTGGTGGCGCCGTTGGCCAAAGGGCCATAGAGGATGTAGCTGTGCCCGGTGACCCAGCCGACGTCGGCGGTGCACCAGAACACCTCGCCGGGCCGGTAGTCGAAGACTTTCTCGTGGGTCAGCGCGGCAAATACCAGATAGCCGCCCGAGGTATGCAGCACACCCTTGGGCTTGCCAGTGGAGCCGGAGGTATAAAGGATGAACAGTGGCTCCTCGGCGCCCATTTCCTTGGGTGCGCAAACACTGCCGGCAACTCGCATCAGGTCGTCGTAGGCAAGGTCACGGTGCGGGTGCCAGTCGATAGCGCCCCCGGTGCGCTTGACCACGATGACATTCTGGATGCTGCGCGTCTGCGGGTGGGTCAGCGCCTGGTCGACGTTGGCCTTGAGCGGGATGCGCTTGCCGCCGCGCAAGGCTTCGTCGGCGGTGATCACCAGCTTGGAGTTGCAATCGATGATGCGCCCGGCCAGCGCCTCGGGTGAAAAGCCGCCGAACACCACCGAATGAATCGCGCCGATGCGGGCGCAGGCCAGCATTGCCACGGCGGCCTCGGGAATCATCGGCATGTAAATGGTCACCACATCGCCACGGTGTACATCCTGGCCACGCAGCGCATTGGCGAACTTGCACACCTGCTCGTGCAATTCGCGGTACGTGATCAGCTTGTGCTCGGAGGGATCGTCACCCTCCCAGATGATCGCCACCTGATCGCCGCGCGCTTCCAGGTGACGATCCAGGCAGTTGGCGGAAACGTTGAGGGTGCCGTCGGCGAACCATTTGATATCCACATGGTGATCGTCGAAGGAGGTTTGCTTGACGCGGGTGAAGGGTTTGATCCAGTCGATTCGTTCGGCCTGCTCGCGCCAGAAACCGTCCGGATTGACCACTGACTGCTGATACAGCGCCTTGTAGGTGGCTTCATCGGTCAACGTGTGTGCGGCGACCTCGGGCCGCACGGGATACAGGGATTCGGCACTCATTGGGCTGTTCCTCGTATTGCCTTCCTTGATATGAGTGCGGCCTGCACGTCGGGCGAGCCCTTACCCGGCCAAAGGCGGGGACCGGGTCACTGCCGGCAACGCCAGGAAGCACGCTCCCGAAAAGCATAGACCGCTGATTTGAAAACAGCCGCGTGCGACCAAGGTAGGCCCCTGAATGAGGAATACCCTGCTACGCCCCTTACAAAAACGGCCAGCAGGAGGAGGCTGCCGGCCGTGGAAAAACCAAAAAAAGTGGTGTCAGCGTTGATTGGACGCCTGGGCGGCCTGGATGAGATCAGCGCCGATTTCAGCCTCGAACTTTGCCCAAGCCGGGCGCACCGCATCGCGCCAGGCGGCACGTTGCTCGGCGGTCAGTTGCAGAATCTCGCTTTTGCCGGAAGCGAGGATGTTTTGCCTGGCTGTTTCATTGAGGGCTTCAGCCTGGCGATTCACCTCGGCGGTGACCTCCTCGATGATGCTTTCCAGCTCGCGGCGTACCGGAGCCGGCAAACCGTTCCAGAATTGCGTGTTGGTGATCAACAAGTAATTGCCGATCGCATGACTGGACTCGGTCATGTACTTCTGCACTTCGTGATACTTCTGGCTGTAGATGTTCGACCAGGGGTTGTCCTGGGCATTGACAACGCCGGTCTGCAGTCCCTGATAGATCTCCGCAAAGGACATCTTGCGCGGCACGGCGCGCAGCGCGCTGTATTGCGCGGCCTGCAGGTCCGACGGCTGTACGCGGAACTTCAAGCCACGGGCATTAGCCGGTTCGCGCAGCGGCGTGTTGGCGGTGAAATGACGCATGCCGTTGAGCCAGTAGGCCAGGCCGGTGATGCCCTTGGGCTCCATCGAGCGCAGCATGCTCCGCCCCTGTTCCGATTGCTGGAAGCGCTGGGCGGCGGCGACGTCATCGAACAGGAACATCAGATCGAACAGCTGCAACTGCTTGGTGTACTGCTCCAGCTTGGACGGTGCCGGTGCGAGCATCTGCACCTCGTTCATCAGCAGCGCTTCCATCTCCTTGCCATCGCCATACAGCGAAGAGTTGGAAAATACCTGCACCTCCACCTGACCCGGCAGGCGTTCGGCGACGAGTTTCTGGAACATCAGTGCGCCTTGTCCCTTGGGCGTGGTGTCAGCGGTGATGTGGGAGAACTTGATGAGGATCGGGTCGGCCTGGGCGCTGAGCGCACAGAACAGGGCCGAGGCGGCAAACAGCCGGGTGACGCGATTAAGGGTGAGTCGTGTCATGGGAAGCTCCGTTTTGTAATTGTTGAGCCATGCAAGCCTCTGGACTCTACCCCGGCACTTTCATCCGCTGACATTCACATTTTGGGAAGCTCGGCTTCGTGGTTCACGAAGCCGCCTCACAACCACCCCTGTCACTACGCCCGTTTCACGCCTCCCTTCGCCGATGGTGAGGTGCTCCAGCATCTGCCGCGCCGTCACCGACAATCCCTGCAGGTTGCGCACGCCGATTTTCAGCTCGCGCCGCGCCCAGGCATCGCTCAGCGGGACAGTGGCGACTTCCAGCGCCGGCAGGTAATTGCTGACTACTTGCGCGGGCAGCACGCCGATGCCCATACCGGTGTGGATCATCCGGCAGATCGCCTCGAAACTGCGCACCTGGATGCGCAAGCGCAAGGGAATTCCTTGCTGCTGGGCCGACTGCTGCAGCAGCGTGTGCAGCGAGGCATCCTGCTGCAGACCGATGAAGTCGTAGCCGGCCGCGTCACGCAACGCCAGGCATTCGCGCGTTGCCAGCGGATGTTCGCGCGGCGTAACCAGCACCAGTTGATCCTGGCGGTAGGGAAATACCTGCAATTCTTCCGCCGGCAGGTGGCCGGCAAAGATGCCAATGTCAGTCAGGCCTTCGCGCAGGGCGCGCAAGGTATCGGTGCTGACCCGCTCTTCGAGATCGATTTTCACCTGCGGATGCAGTCGGCTGAACGCGCTGAGGTCTTCGGGCAGAAACTGGATCACCGCCGAGGTGTTGGCATGGATGCGCACATGGCCTTTGACGCCCTCGCTGAATTCGCTGAGATCGGCATTCATCCGCTGCAGGTTGTCCAGCACGTTGCGCGCATGGTGCAGCAAGGCATGCCCGGCCGGCGTCAGTTCGACGCCCTTGGGCTGGCGGTAGAGCAGACTGATGCCCAGCTGACTTTCCAGATCGCTGACGCGCTTGCTCACCGCCGCCAGCGCCAGGTGCTCGCGTTCAGCAGCGCGGGTCAGGCTGCGCTCATCGGCAACCGCGACGAACACCCGCAACGTAGTCAAATCAAACCGGCGCATAACACACTCCGCTTTCGTGGGAAGCGAAGCATGCATCAGAAACTCCCGACTTCACAAAGGATTCAGGTCACCCGCTTCGTGAACCACGAAGCCTGGCTTGCCGATTGGGCAATTGTCCGCCTGCGTGCCCTGCGCCATGCTGGGCTTCATGAAACTCCCCTTGCACAGGTAATGAGCAATGACGGAACGAACGGATGCTGGCCTGCCGCTGCAAGGCCTCAAGGTCCTGGAAATGGGGCAACTGATTGCCGGCCCTTTCGCCAGCAAACTGCTGGGCGAATTCGGCGCCGAGGTGATCAAGATCGAGCCGCCGGGTGTTGGCGATCCGCTGCGCAAATGGCGCAAGCTCAAAGATGGCACCTCCCTATGGTGGCATGTGCAATCGCGCAACAAGCAGTCGGTCACCCTTGACCTCAAGGAGCCCGAAGGGCAGGACATCGTCCGCCGCCTGGTTGCCGAGGCCGACGTGCTGGTAGAAAACTTCCGCCCGGGCACCCTGGAAGGCTGGGGTCTGGGTTGGGACGAACTGGAGAAGATTAATCCGCGTCTGATCATGCTGCGCATCTCCGGCTACGGCCAAACCGGCCCCTACCGCGACCTGCCCGGCTTTGGCGTGATCGGCGAAGCCATGGGCGGCCTGCGCCACCTCACGGGTTATCCAGGCCAGCCGCCGGTTCGCGTCGGCGTCAGCATTGGAGATTCGCTGTCCTCGCTGTACGGCGTAATCGGCGTGCTGCTGGCCCTGCAGGAACGCCAGCGCAGCGGCAAGGGCCAGTCCATCGACGTAGCGCTCTATGAGTCGGTGTTCGCCATGATGGAAAGCCTCATCCCCGAATATGACGCCTTCGGCCATGTGCGTGAACCGGCGGGCAGTGCCCTGCCCGGCATTACCCCGTCGAACTCCTACCGCTGCAACGACGGCAGCTATGTGCTGATCGCTGGCAACGGCGACAGTATTTACAAGCGCCTGATGACCTTGATCGGCCGCCCGGACCTGGGTGACGACCCGCGCTTTGCCCACAACGACGGGCGCAGCCAGCACGCCGAACTGATCGACGCCGCCATTGGCGAATGGACCGCACGTCACAATCGTACCGACATCATCGAGGCGCTCAAGGGCGCCCGGGTGCCGGCCGGCTATCCCTATACCGCCGCCGACATCGTGCAGGACCCGCACTACCTGGCGCGACAGATGATCGAGCAGGTGGAAACCTTCGCCGGGCCGCTGAAGGTACCCGGCGTGCTACCCAAACTCAGCCGTACACCGGGGCGCATCGGCACCGGCGGCCCGCAACTGGGGGAGCACACCGATGACGTACTGGCCGGGCTCGGCCTCACCGACGAACAGCGCGAAGGCCTGCGCGCACGAGGGATCATCTGATGAGCACGCGTCTGTACATCCAGGAAGTCGCCACCCGCGACGGCTTCCAGATCGAATCCAGCTTCATCCCTACCGAAGACAAGATCGCACTCATCGACCGGCTCTCGGAAACCGGGCTGGCGAAAATTGAAGTCACCTCCTTCACCTCGCCCAAGGCGATTCCCAATCTGCGCGATGCCGAAGAGGTAATGCGCGGCATTCGCCGCGTGCCAGGGGTCGAGTACACCGTGCTGGTGCCCAACGTGAAGGGCTGCGAACGCGCGCTGGACTGCGAGGTGGACGAAATCAACCTGGTGATGTCGGCCAGCAACACCCACGGCCTGGCCAACCTGCGCATGACGCCCGAGCAGTCCCTGGAGCAGTTCAAGGCGATCATCGAAGTTACACGTGGCACGGGTGTGTTCGTCAACGCCTCGCTGTCCACCACCTTCGGTTGTCCGTTCGAAGGCGCAGTCCCCGAAAACCGTGTTTACGCTCTGGTGCAGCAGTTGCTGGATATCGGCGTGCAGGGCATCACGCTGTGCGACACCACCGGCATGGCTGATCCGGCGCAGGTCGAACGCATCTGTGACGAAGCGCTGCGCCGCTGGCCTGAGGCCGTGTTTACTGCGCATTTCCACAACACCCGCGGCATGGGCCTGGCCAATGCCCTGGCGGCGCTGAACGCCGGCATCGACCGCTTCGATGCGTCTTTGGGGGGGCTGGGGGGCTGTCCCTACGCACCGGGCGCCAGCGGCAATATCTGCACCGAGGATCTGGTGCATATGTACCAGCGCATGGGACTGGAAACCCGCGTCGATCTGGACCGCCTGCTGGCGGCCGCAACCTCCCTCCCCGCACTGATCGGCCACGATGTCCCCGGTTCGATCCTCAAGGCCGGCAAGGCGGACCGGCGCTACCCAAAGCCGCAGTGGATGAATACCCAGGGCTGACCCGTTTTTTCCCAAAAACAAGCGTTTTCAGGAGGCCGGCCAAGATTCAGCGACCCACCCGGCCTTCTTTTTTTCTTGCAGTTTCTCAGCCTGAATCACAGCGAATTCGATCCGCTGCAACACCCCGTGAACACTGCTTCCGAAGCGCTTTGAAGCCGGCTCGAAACGCGGAAATATATTTCACGCAACCTATTGCTTTTTAAGAAAAAGCGAACTCAAAAGCCGCCTTTGCGTGGCAATGATGCTAGACTCCGCCACCTGATGCGTCAGCTACAGCCATATGACGCGACTTTCATCTGCCGGTAACAGCCGGTACCGCAGCTGCAGGATCACAGCCATTACCTCCCTTTTTGGGTATCGCCTGTGACGTTTTTGGATCGCACGTGTCGATCCGCATCCTGTCGCTTTCAAGCTCGCAACCCCTCGAGCTCAAGTTCGATCATGCCTGCCGTGCGCAGTGATTCGGGTTGCTAAAAACGCCATGCCGCACATGCGGTCCTGCGTCGTGCCAGCGATGCTTGAGGCTATAAAAAAGGAGATATTGTGTTCCAGCTATCCCTCACCACCGCTCTACTTCTCTTAGTGGGCTTTTACGGTCTTACCTTCCTGGTCTCCCTGCGCATCGGCCGCAAGCAGGAGAACGTCGACAGCTACATGGTCTCCAACAACTCGGTAGGCTTCGGCATGTCGGCGTCCAGCATGACCGCCACCTGGATCTGGGCAGCGTCGTTCTATGCCGCCGCCAGCGCGGGCTACAAGTACGGTTTGTCCGGTGCCCTGCACTACGGCTTCTGGGGTGCCCTGATGATCCTGTTCATCTACCCCTTCGGCAGGCGATTCAGGCAACTGGCACCCAAGGCCCACACACTGGGCGAGATCATGCATGCCCGCCACGGGCGTTCCAGCCAGATGATCCTCGCCGGCTCGAACATCGTCGGCAGCGCAATCAGCCTGATGGTGAACTTCACTGCTGCCGGCGCGCTGGTCGAAGTGCTGTCGCCACTGAGCTTTATCCACGGCGTCCTGATCGCCGGTTTTGGCGTTCTGTCTTACACGCTCTGGTCGGGCTTTCGCTCATCGATACTGACTGACTTTGGCCAGTTGATCGCGATGATTCTGGCCGCGGTGATCATCATTCCGATGATTTTCTTCCAGCTGGGCGGACCCGAGCTGTTCACCACCGGCATGTCCCGTCTGACGCCCGAGCAGGCCAGCTTCTATTCGCCCACCGCCATCCTCGAACAAGGCGCGCCGTTCTTCGTCGCCGTGCTGGCCTACGCCATCGGCAACCAGACCATTGCCCAGCGTTTGTTCGCGGTACGTGAAGACTTGATCAAACCGACCTTCATCACCGCCACCCTCGGCTACGGCGCCATCGTCATTGGCCTGGGCATGCTCGGTCTGCTGGCCTTGCTCGCCGGGGTGCAGCCCATCGATGGCAATCTCAACAACCTGATTCCGCAGATGGCCTCGTCCTACCTGCCGCCCTTTGTGATCGGTCTGTTCTTCATCATGGTGATCGGTTCGCTGTCCTCGACGGCCGACTCAGACCTGTCCGCCCTGTCCGCCATCGTCATGACCGATGTCTACGGCAAGAACCTGGCCAAGGGCAAACCCAACCCGACCACCATGCTCTGGGTCGGCCGCTTGACCATGATTGTCGCGACTACCGTCGGCGTCATCTTCGCCAGCCTGAAACTCGACATCCTCAGCATGCTGATCTTCGTCGGTGCGCTGTGGGGAGCCATTGTCTTCCCGGTGATCGCCAGCCTGTTCTGGGACCGGGTCACCAACAAGGCCTTCACCTGGGCCGTGATTGCCGCCTTCACCCTGTTCCTGATCAGCCGCTTCGAACTGCTGCCGCTGCAAGGCGTACTCGCCGTGTTCTTCGAACTCTGTGCTTCGATCGGCGGCGGCGTGGTGATCGGCCTGATGGCCTTCGGCTTTTTCGGTCGCACGGTCGGCATCGTGCTGGGCACACTCACCACGCTGGTCCTCACTCCGTTCGCCGTGGGCTTCCTGCGCGACTATCCGGTACTGCTCAGCTCACTGACCGCCTATGGCGCCAGCATGATGGTGTGCGTCGCCATCAGCCTGCGCAGCCAGGAACGCTTCGACTTCGATCACATCGGTGAACGCGTCATTGCCTTCCAGACCACGCAACCCTTTTCCACAACCAAAAAAGAGGAAAACATCCCATGTCCAGTCTCGCTCTGACCGCTTATGTCTTGATCTGGCCGGCGTTGGCCAGCATCGTTATGGCTGTACTCTGCGTTGGCGTGTTCCGCGATATGCGCATCGCCAAACGCGACGGCACTGACCTGGTCTGATGCCGTAGCCATTCCGTAACGGCCCCTGCAGGGGCTGTTACGCGATGGAGCGTTGCAAATACCAAGTGCACCCCACGAAAAGCCCGTCATCAACGACGGGCTTTTTGTTGCAGCGCTACTTACAGCGTTAGGCACGGTAACCGCGCTATAAGTACATTTTAGCTATTGGGTCAGCCTCACTTTCTGTAGCGAACACCGCGTGAAAATCACAAGATGTTCCTTACTAAAATTGAAGCCTCTTCTTCCATACGCAGAAAGACGTCGCCATTGAGGCAAGGCTGATATTTTATGTCCTGCATGGTTTCGACCCTTTGTGCATCTAACACCGAAAAATTCGCGGCTTCGGATGGAGGCGAAGCCGCAATGCAAAAGGCGTCGCCGTGCCTGCGAGTGTTAACGCAATAATTGGACTACCACTCTTGCGGCCCACCATCGCTAACCGGATGCCTAAAGATATGAAAATAAGCACAGCCACAGAAACCTGCAATCACACCCACCCAAACCGGCATTGTTGTGCAGGTACTTATCTTAGTTACGCCTGTTCTTGGGCTGAGCACAACTCCATTACATTCAAACGTAGACGTTACTTCAAAAATATAAGCCGGCCCGAAAGCAAGAGCAAGCATTGCCGGAACGAAAGACAAGATAAAAATAAAGATCGGGACAAAAACATGCCGATTAAAAGTATGGGCGCGGGCAACTTGTCCATGCATTTATCTAAAATAGAACTCTGTTCCGCCTCAGCATTCCCGTCATCATCCATGACTGCCAATATCATGAAAAATAACAAGTAAAATCCGAGATAAACTGCACTTCCAACAACTAACCCATGAGCGATTAGAATTAGATCCTCCATGATTCTCCCTGTCTTCTATCGTTAACGCGAAATTAAGGGACGCGCGTCCCAGCGAGTGAAATGAGTGAGCTTGAATGCCTTGTTATGCCCGAATAGAAAAATGATACACGAGAAACTGCTCATCGCGAGCCCAGCCCAAAGACTTATAAAGACCTTGAGCTTTTTCATTATTTCCTGCCGTTGATAGCGTCAAGCGAATAGCCCCAAGCGTCTTAGCATAATGAGTAGCTGCCGAAATTAGGCTTTTGGCAACACCTTGCCTATGAAACTGCTCGTGCACAAACAGGTCATTAAGAACAAAAGTACGCGCGAGAGATACAGAGGAAAAGCTTGGGTAAAGCTGAGTAAATCCAGCAGCCACGCCATCCACGCAAGCAATAAACAGCACAGACTCAGAATGATTGAAGCGAGAAATTAAAAATTCACGAGCAGCTTTGATATCACTAGAGCAGCCGTAAAACTGACGATAACCATCGAAAAGTGGAACGATATCATCTAGATCAGCAAGAACTGCTTGGCGTACAGAAAGATTACTCATATATCTCCAAAATAGTTAACGCCTTGGCTTTGCGGTGCACCGGAGCGATAGCGTAGGTGCGTCCGACAACAGCCACTGGTTAAATGCTAGTGGAGTCAGATGGTTCTGGAAACATTCTTACCACCACGTCGCCCCCTAAAGTATCAATCAAATGATCCCTTATCTTCTCACAGTAAGGGGCCGGGTCTTTTGTGGTGAAAAACTCTCGCTGCTCATGAATTCGATCTGCTTTAAATAAAACATGCAGCTCTTGCTCTATAGCTAGAATGTTCCGGGAAATCTCGAAAACAGCGAGAGCATAAAACGGTGTTGGCACGGAGGTGTTGCTTAATTCTTTGAGCCTCTGTGCAACTGAGGTCGTAGTCATGCCTATTTTTACCATATCGGGCAGAGAATCGTTGCAGGCAACATAAAGGTAGCCGGCGCCCTGCAGATCTATATTCGAAACCCTACGCTGATAGGTTTTTACCTCAAACTCTTCGTTATCCTCTGGGGCTTTTTCGTCATGCAATACTGCCTCAATAGTACTCTGCGCATCCTCTCGGGTCAGATATCCACCAGAATACTGGCCAGACTCCCACAGGATCACAAACTTCTTCCGCTGCTTCCGAGCGGTCTCGAAGACGAGATTATTTTTATAGAACTGAGGGTCAATTGAACCAGGCCTGTCCACCAAAAGTTTTAACTTAAGGCCTGTGTTCCCGGCAGCAAGCCCGTCATTAAAACTCCGAACAAGGCGCTCAATCTTTTTTATTTTCCCTCTTGACTGACCCGCTTTCAAAGCTTCAACTTTCGCATCAGAGACTGGCTTCAGCTCTTGAAACAAAGAAAATAGCTCCTTCCGAACCGGAGAAAAATTCTCAGAACTTCGTTTTCCCATTATGGAATTTATCTCTTAGCTTGGGTCATTTAACGATTAGCTAACAGGTGAACAAAAGCGTAGCTTTTGCGAGTCCAGTGAGCGAAGCGAACGGTGTTGAGCGCATTGTTATGCATTAAAGTGCGGCCCATACCAGCGCATAAGCTGCCAATGCCAGCCATGCCTTCTCAAGACGATTTACATGACGTAAATACTTTTGCCGCAACACATACACCCCTGGAATTGCAAAAGAAGCACCTTCTTTTAAAAGTTGAGCGGCCGATTTTTGAAACCATGCAACTAAAAGCGCTGAAAAAGCAGGTAAAACTGTATTTAACAACGACTTAAATGAATCTGAAGTCAAAAGACTATTAATCAATGGCGCTGCAAAACCGATCAACAGAAGGCAATAGATCGCCGTCAAATTTAACCTTAGTTTGGTTTGCCTAGATATTTTTTCTTCAGACATTTAGATGCGCTCAATTATTGGGTGCATAACGATTAGCTAACAGGTGAGCAAAAGCGCAGCTTTTGCGAGTCCAGTGAGCGGAGCGAACGATGTTGAGCGTATGGTTAGGCAAGTGCTTCGACCCACTTACCAAACTGCTCCACTGATAAGACACGCCCTTCACTTTGGTCACAATCGGCCTCCCATTGCGTGGCCACGCTAAGTGCAACAGAACGACAGTTATAACGATCAGCAGAGCAATCGATATCCTCTAGGCATGGACTGTATGCCATATAAAATTCAAAGCACCATTTAGCTATTTCTTCGTCACTTAGCTTATTTTCCCCGCCGTTTCGGCCTTCGATTAGCACCAGCCCTAATGCCTCCTTGACAAACGGAAGATCAATTTTTCCTCTGATCAGCTTCAGCCGCATTGCATTTACGCCTAACGCTCGCCACACAGGCGAGCAACTTGTTGCGAGTCCAGCGCCGCAGGCGCGATGTACTGGCGTTTGTTATATCTTTTTTGCCCCGACATAGAGGTTCTTTTTATATGATGCGTTATCGAAGCGCTTAATATTCTGGATTATGCCTGTTACTTCCTGCTCAACCGATGCTGAATTTTGGGAAATATTACTTACAAAATGAACGATTCTAGACCACGATTTAAAGTGTTCATTCGTCAATTGAGATGCAACCGGAAGCAGACTTTGCAATGTTTCTGCATCTCTCTTGCAGTAACTTACAATGGATTGAATATCACCCGAACTTAATCCATCTTCTTGTATTTTCAGTCTCAATTTTTCAAGAATTGCTTGATTTTTATCATAATCTTCTCCGTAAAACCTTCCAACCTTAAAGTCCAATGGGAGACTATTAAAATTGTGCCTTAAAAAGAATATTAGATATTCTCTAAGTCTTCGCTCAATCGTAATCAACTTGCTTTTTTTGCTGCTTTCCTGCCAGTAGTTAAAAACCAAAAGAATAATTATTAATTCAACAACCACTCCGGTCAGCTCTGGAACTAAGCTATTAAATAAGTAACCAGAATCTGCAAAAAGGAACCCTAGACCTAACAGCAAGAAAAGAAAAATAAATAGCATTCCTAGAAATATTTTAGGGCTAATTTTTAGGTACCACATTCAGATCTCCCTAAACGTATAACGCTGAAGTAAGCCGGCCGCTTTAGCGGGTCGGCTTGAATGAATGGTTAGGCGCTACCACAGTGATTGTGTCGCCCGATTGCATTTCTATCTCGTAACGGCCTATCCCGGAAACCTTTGCTTCAAGCACTGAAACAGATGGGCCCCACGGAAAAGCTGCGGGAAGCACAAGCTCCGCTACAGCATTAAAAACTAGAGAAAAGGGAACGTCACTTTTTGGGGAACCAGAGAAATCAAAATGGCAGGTGCGGGTAGCCCAATCGAAGCGAATAGCCGCTAGGGAGGCATCGTGCAATTCTTTAAGCTCCAGATCCATGCTCTTTCCGCCTAACGCTGGGCTAAGCCGCCGGTTCGGAACGGCGCAGCCGTGTAGAACCGGTCGGC
>CAYPFO010000066.1:0-19925 GCA_964410065.1 uncultured Pseudomonas sp. | reverse complement strand
TGTTCTGCCCAGCGCCGGCAGTGAGCACATGGCCGAGGATGACTTCATTGACCTGTGCGCCCGGCACGCCGGTCTGCTCCAGCAGGCGCTGGATCACGGCGGCGCCCAGGTCAACGGCGGGCACGGAGGCCAGTGCGCCCTGAAAACTGCCAATCGCGGTGCGGGTGGCCGCAACGATAACGACATCTTGCATGGTGATTACTCCGCTCAGTCGAAGGTCATTTCCGGGACAAACTCGGGCACGATCAAGCGCCCGGCAGTTTTCTCGGCGATTTCCGCCACGCTAACGCCTGGCGCTCGCTCGCGCAGGATGAACGTACCGTTCTCGATTTCCAAGTAAGCCAGGTCGGTAAGCACCTTGCGGATACAGCCGGCGCCGGTCAGCGGCAACGAGCAGCGCTCCAGCAACTTGGACTCGCCGTTCTTGGAGGCGTGGGTCATGGTGACGATGATGTTGTCGGCGCCGGCCACCAGGTCCATCGCACCGCCCATGCCCTTGACCAGCTTGCCGGGGATCATCCAGGAAGCGATGTTGCCTTCCACGTCCACTTCAAAGGCGCCCAGCACGGTCAGGTCGACGTGGCCGCCGCGGATCATGGCGAAGGATTCGGCCGAGTTGAAAATGGCGGCGCCAGGCAGCGCCGTGACGGTCTGCTTGCCGGCGTTGATCATGTCGGCGTCCAGTTCGGCCTCGGTGGGAAAGGCGCCCATGCCAAGCAGGCCGTTTTCCGACTGCAGCATGACGTCGATGCCGGCCGGCACATAGTTGGCCACCAAGGTGGGAATGCCGATGCCGAGGTTGACGTAGTAACCGTCTTTCAATTCGCGCGCCACGCGCTGCGCCATTTGTTCGCGAGTCAGTGCCATGGGATTTTCTCTCTTGTTAGGTACAAGCCAGCGTGCTGGCGATCCGTACAGATCGGGAAAACTGCGCTTAGCTGCGCAGCGTGCGCTGTTCGATGCGTTTCTCGAAACTGCCCAGAATGACGCGATCGACATAGATGCCCGGGGTGTGGATCTGGCTGGGCTCCAGCTCGCCGGGCTCGACGATTTCCTCCACCTCGACCACGGTGATCTTGCCGGCGGTGGCGGCCAGCGGGTTGAAGTTCTGCGCGGTATGGCGATACATCACGTTGCCGAAGTGGTCGGCCTTCCAGCCTTTGACGATGGCGAAATCGCCGCGAATGGCGTGCTCGAGGATGTAATGACGACCGTCGATTTCGCGGACTTCCTTGCCTTCGGCCACCGGCGTGCCGTAACCGGTGGCGGTGTAAAACGCCGGAATACCCGCACCGCCAGCACGCAGTTTTTCCGCCAGGGTGCCTTGCGGGGTGAGTTCGACTTCCAGCTCGCCGCTGAGCAGCTGCTTCTCGAACAGCGCGTTCTCGCCCACGTAGGAGGCGATCATCTTGCGAATCTGGCGGTCTTCCAGCAGCACGCCGAGGCCGAAACCGTCGACTCCGCAGTTGTTGGAAACCACGGTCAGGCCCTTGACGCCGCGACGACGGATTTCCGCAATCAGATTTTCCGGGATACCACACAGGCCAAAGCCGCCGGCCAGCACGGTCATGCCATCCGTAAGCCCGGCCAGGGCCTCTTCGTAAGTGCTGACGCGTTTATCGAGTCCCGCCATGGTGCTTTACCTCTTTATTGTTTTTAGGGTAACCGGCCGGTGCCGCCGGGAAGATGCAGCCAGCTTCACCCGCAAGCATTCATTTGTTAAGTTTGTTTTTCTGATCCATTGATTTGAAAGGCAAATGAATGACCGTTAAACAACTGCGTGCCTTTCTCGCCGTCGCCCAGACCCTGAGCTTTGCCCAGGCGTGCGAGCGCCTGCACTTGTCGCAACCGGCACTGAGCCTGTCGATCAAAAGCCTCGAGGAATCCTTGGGGGGGCGGTTGCTGATCCGCAGCACTCGCAATGTGCGCCTGACGCCCGAAGGCGAAGTCCTGCTGCCTATTGCGCGGCGCCTGCTGACCGACTGGGACAATACCGAAGACCTGCTGCGCCAGCATTTCACCCTGCAGCGCGGCACCGTGGCGATTGCCGCCATGCCCTCTTTCGCCGGCAATCTGCTGCCCGAAGCGCTCAAGGTGTTTCGCAGCCGCTATCCGAAGATCAACGTGGCGGTGCATGACCTGATCAATGAACGCGTCGTGGAAATGGTGCGCAGCCGGCAGGTGGAACTGGGCATCGCCTTCGAGCCGGAGGCCCTGGACGGGCTGGAATTCACCTCGTTCTACACCGACCGTTTCGTCGCCGTGGTACCTGCCGACTCGCCCTTGGCCCAGCGCGATCGGCTCGACTGGAACGAGTTGCTCGAAGAAACCTTCATTACCCTGCAACGTCCCTCTGCGGTACGTGTGCTGCTGGAGGACAGCCTGGAGGCACGGCGGCGCAAGCTGGTGGTGGGTTTAGAAAGCCATCAGTTGGCTACGGTCGGGCGCCTGGTGGCCAACGGTCTAGGGGTCAGCGCCGTGCCGTCACTGTGCATTCGCCAGATGCAGGAACTCGGCGCCCATTGCGTGCCCTTGCACGAGCCGCAGGTGGAACGCCGCATCGGCCTGCTGCGCCTGGCCGACCACACCCTCTCCAGCGCCGCCCAAGGGCTGTGCGATGTATTGGTGAACATGACCGATTGGCCGAGCCTGCAGTTGCTTGGGGATAGTAACGAGCTGAGCGGCGGCCAACTGTAGGGCGGACAACCGTTGTGCGTTGTCCGCCAAGCGCGCTGAGTAAGCTGACGTTGAGCGCCGCGATACGCATCGAGGCGCCGTGGCAGTAATGGGTATCGATGTGATGCCATACGGGCAACCCCGCCTCTTTGGGCCTGCGTCCCAAACCACCAACGCAGCAGGCCTGCAACTGTAGGGGCGAATTCACTTCGACTGGCGCATAACCTACAGCCCATGCCGGTGCTGCGACGAACGCCAGGGCTTTAGCTGCTCGGTTCGTCGCATCCTCGTTGTGTCGGATGTCTCGGTGTCCGGCGAATGAATTCGCCCCTACATCGGCGCGTAGGATGGCGTTGAGCGCAGCGATACCCATCGCGGTGTTTCGGCAGTGATGGGTATCGGGCGATACCATCGGGTAATCCTGTATCGCCCTGCATGCCCTCAACCCATCGCGCTGCTAAATCAGACCTTGGCCGGCGCCGCATCCTCGAAACGATCCACCCGGCGCAGGCTCTTGAACGCCAGCATCCAGCCGCCGGTGACACCCAGCGTGCACAGCCCGCCGATCACCGCCGCCGGCACCGCGCCGAACCAGGCGGCGCTGGAACCGGCGCGGAATTCGCCGAGTTCGTTGGACGAGCCGATGAACAGCATATTCACCGCGTTGACCCGCCCGCGCATGGCGTCCGGGGTGGAGAACTGGATCAGCGACGAGCGAATGTACATGCTCACCATGTCCGCGCCACCGGCCACGAACAGCGCCGCAAAAGACAGCCAGAACAGGCTGGACAGGGCAAACACCAGGTTGGCCACGCCGAATATCGCCACGGCGATGAACATCGTCATGCCGACATGGCGATTGAACGGCCGGGTGCTCAGGTAAAAACCCACCATCACCTCACCAAGGGCCATGGCGCTACGCAGCGCGCCCAGGCCGGCCGGGCCGACTTCGAGCACTTCCTGGGCGTAGATTGGCAGCAATGCGATGACCCCGCCGAGCAGCACGGCGAACAGGTCCAGTGAAATGGTGCCGAGGATGATCGGCCGCGAGCGGATAAAACGAATCCCGGCGGTGAAACGCTGCCACGCCGTCGCCTCCAGCGCCTGCATCTTCTCCGCATACAGCACCGGCACCCAGCGCAACAGTAGGATGCCGGCGAGGAAGAACAGCAGACAGGCCGCATAGGTCAGCCCGCCACCGCCCAGCGCATACAGGCCGCCGCCGAACACCGGCCCGGCAATGGTCGAGCCGCGCACGATCATGCTGTTGGCGGCAATCGCTGCGGCCAGCTTTTCACGCGGTACGATCTGCGGCAGCAGGCTGGATAGCGCCGGCCCGGTAAACGCGCGGGCGCAGCCGTAGAACACCAGCACGATGTAAAAGCTGCTGACCGCCCCGCCACTCAGCGACAGCCACAACAACGCCGCCGCACACACAGCTTCCAGCCCCCAGCTGAGGCTCAGGATGCGCTTGCGGTCGTAACGGTCGATCAAATCGCCGGCCGGCATCAGCAGCAGCAACATGGGAATGAACTGCGCCAGACCGACATAGGCCAGCGACAGCGGATCGCGGGTCATGTCGTACACCTGCCAGGCCACCACCACGGCCAGAATCTGTACGGCGAACATGGCCAGCACGCGACTGATCAGAAAAGGCAGAAAACCGGGTTGGCGGTAGATGGAAGCGGGTAAAGCAGAAACGTCGGGAGTAGACACGGCAAACGTCCAAGAACAAAGCGCCTCGGCATTTAGGTGCGAACCGTGCCGGGCCGAAAGCGGGCCAATTTACTGGAGCGGCCTGGCAACAGGCAAACGGAGAACCGTAATTTTCAAACGCGGATGGGTGGCTGCCCGTGGACGGCGCGCCAATAATTGGCGCTCGGGGACGTTGATGATGAAGCGTAGGAGCCACAGCAAGCTGGCTCCTACAAGGTGTTCCTGTCAGCGGCTGCGGTGATGACGCTCAGTGCCTGTAATTACTCGCGCTTCACACAAACAAATAAAGCATTTCCCGACGCCTGATCCCACGGGGTTATTTTTTCGTAATCATGCTCGAACACATGCACATCAAAATAGGGCCGCAGCAATTCCAGCAACTCTGCAAAACTCACCGCCACCATGGCATGCTCGTCCTGCCATGCCTGCGTTACATCCCCCGTGGTTTTTTCAATACTGAGCTTCAATGACTGCTTTTCGCCCGAGCCAGAGTAATTCCAGCCCGAACTGAACACAAAGCGACTGCCCTCGTGCTCAACGGCATGGCGTGTGTATGACGCGCTATCGATCCTGTTTTTATCCACGGCGTTGAAGCAGAACACGCCGCCTTCGCTCAGTGCCGCCTGCACACTGGCTAGGCACTCCTCAAGTTTGGCAAGCCCTGCGTTGTAATGAATGGAATACAGAAAGCAGGTGATCAGATCCAAAGGCTCATCAACGCGAAAGTCGCACATATCCTGCAGCGTGAAATGTGCTTCCGGACAGCGAAGCTTGGCAAGATCCAGCATGGGCTGATTGATATCCAGGCCACTGCTGCTGTAGCCATTATCGATAAAGTGCCGAATATGAGGCCCGGTACCGCATGCCAGGTCGAGATGGCGCGTCCCTGCATTGCCGAATATCTGGTGCAGCCTGTGTGCACTGTTACTTTGCGCGTGGTAATTGATGCCCTCACACATCAAATCGTAATAGCCCGATAGATCGGTATATAAAGCGTTGAATGACATAACCACCTAATAATTAACAAGCATATTCGTAGCCGTGGCCAAGCCTTCTCAGGCTACCGCCCCGCAACCCCCGAATGACACGGGCAAGGCGCCTCGGGCCAGGTACGAACGTGCCGAGCCAAAAGCGCGCCAATCTACTGGAACCGCTGGGCATCCGGCAAACGAAGGGCAGAAACTTCAAATCGCGACCAATGTCCAGTGTGAAGGGTTCGGACCTGTTTTGCTCTGCCCTGATGCATCCTGGGGAAGAGCCACATGGAGTTGTTGGACGCGACAGTGAGTCGGGATTGATGCGCGGCAGTGAGCAGTCATCTGCTGCGGGGAGTGAAGCACACCCTTTCACCCATGACCTGCATAGGCACCCCCATGACTTTTCGACCCACCCCCTTTCATTCGGCCCTGCTGGCGGCCGGTCTGCTGCTCAGCTTCGGCGCTAACGCCGATTCCGAACTGGAGCAGCAGGTACGCAAGGATGCCGCCGCAATACAGTCACAACTGATCGAGTGGCGCCGGGACATTCACCAGCACCCGGAACTCGGCGAGCAGGAAACCCGTACCGCCAAACTGGTCGCTGATCATCTCACCCGCCTGGGCATGGAAGTCAGAAGCAACATCGCCCGTACCGGGGTCGTCGGCATTCTCAAGGGCGGCAAACCCGGGCGGACGGTGGCGCTGCGCGCCGATATGGATGCCCTGCCGGTCAAGGAGCCATCAGGCTTGCCCTTCGCCTCCAAGGCCCGAGGCGACTACCACGGCACTGAGGTGGATGTCATGCATGCCTGCGGTCACGATGCGCACACGGCCATGCTGATGGCGACTGCCGAAGTGCTCAGCGGCATGAAGGATCAGCTGGAAGGCACGGTCATGTTCATCTTCCAGCCCGCCGAGGAAGGCTCCAGCCTGGTTCTGCCGGGGCCGGATGCCAGCTGGGGGGCGAAAAAGATGCTGGAAGAAGGCCTGTTCAAGTCGCTCAAGCCCGATGCGATTTTCGCTGTGCACGTGATGCCGGGACCGTCGGGACAAATCAGTTGGCGCAGCGGCGCGACCACCGCCGCCAGCGACATGCTCAACATCAGCGTGACCGGCAGCCAGGGTCACGGCGGCATGCCCTGGAACACCATTGATCCCATCGTCACCTCGGCGCAGATCATCAACGGCCTACAAACCGTCGTCAGCCGCAGGGCCAACCTGACTCGATCCGCCGTGGTCATCACCGTCGGCACGATCAACGGCGGCAGCGGGCCGAACATCGTTCCGGAAACCGTGGAAATGACCGGCACCATCCGCACCTATGACGAAGGCGTCCGCGCCCAGGTTGGCAGCGACATAAAACTCAGCTCAGAGAAAATCGCTGAAAGCGCCGGCGCAACGGCAGACGTTTCGGTTGAGCCCATGTACAGCACCACCGTCAATGACGCCCAGTTGACCGAGCGGATGGCCCCGGTGCTGGAGCGGGTTGCAGATGGCAAGGTGGCCACCGCCGACCTGCCCGGAGCAGCCGAGGATTTTTCCTTCTTCGCCCAGGAAGTGCCTGGCCTGTACCTGTTTCTCGGCATCACCCCCGACGCCCAGGACCCGGCCACTGCCGCGCCCAATCACAATCCCGAATTCTTCGTGGATGAAAAGGCACTGGTGGTGGGGACCCGAGCCATGGCCACGCTGGTGGTGGATTACCTTTCAAACGACGAGTGACAGCAGCTTCCACGCGACGGCAACTCGTAGGCTGGATGTCGCTTTACATCCACCACAACGCCGCTGCGGTGGACAGATGAAGCGTTGTCCACCCTACAGGACTGACGGGTCTACGCGACGGGTCGGCGTCGCTCAGTGCCGTGTAGGGTGGATGTCGCTGTCTACATCCACAACAAACGCCGCGCTGGTGGACAGATGAAGCGTTGTCCTCCCTACAGGACTGACGCATCTACGCGACGGGTCGGCGGCGCTCAGTGCCGTGTAGGGTGGATGTCGTTTTTTACATCCACCACAAACGCCGCGCTGGTGGTGGACAGATGAAGCGTTGTCCTCCCTACAGGACTGACGCGTCTACGCGACGGGTCGGCGGCGCTCGGTGCCGTGTAGGTGGATGTCGTTGTTTACATCCACCACAACGCCGCTGCGGTGGACAGATGAAGCGTTGCCCGCTCTACAACACATTTCTTTTAAGAATCACCGCCCGCAGTGAGCGCCCTGTAACTGGTCATCAAGTTCCGATAATCCGGAATGTGGTTGGAGAACAGCGTGGCCAGTCCCTCAACATCGTTGCGCCAGTCGCGATGCAGCTCGCAGGCCAATCCGAACCAGGTCATCAACTGCGCGCCGGCGGCGGCCATGCGGTTCCACGCTGAATGGCGAGTGAGCTCGTTGAAGGTGCCGGAAGCATCGGTGACGACGAACACGTCAAAACCCTCCTCAATGGCCGAGAGTGCTGGAAAAGCCACACACACCTCGGTGACCACACCGGCAATGATCAGCTGCTTTTTGCCGGTCGCCTTGACCGCCGCGACGAACTCCTCATTGTCCCAGGCATTGATCTGGCCAGGTCGGGCGATATAGGGCGCCTCGGGGAACTGCGCCTTGAGCTCGGGTACCAACGGGCCATTGGGGCCGTTCTCGAAACTGGTGGTGAGGATGGTGGGCAGGTTGAAATACTTGGCCAGATCACCCAGGGCCAGCACATTGTTCTTGAACCTATCCGGCTCGATATCGCGCACCAGCGACAGAAGACCGGCCTGATGGTCGACCAGCAGCACGGCGGCCTGATTTTTGTCGAGGCGTTTGTAGGGAGTCGTCATGATGGTCTCCAGACTTGTGTGGATGCCTGCCCTTGGCCATAAAACACCACCCTGCTGTTTGTACCTGCTACTGCAGGGCGGTGGTTGGGGCCTTCGATCTGCCATGGGCCGATCATATTGACGCTAAGGCCCACCCTCGAGCGCAGAGTTCAGAAAAAGAAAACAGCTTCCATGTGGGCGGAACACACAGGAGGCGCCGAGCCAGACGCCCGTGCCTGCGTTGAACAGGTAGTCCTCACTCTTTCTTATCGCCAAGGTCATGGATATCGCCCGCGTCCTTCGGCATCGCGGGCCGCTGGTCCTTGGGCAGAATCGACGGCGTGAGCACCGAAGGGGTCGCGGTCTCCGAAGAGAACGTCAGGAATGCGAGATGCGCCTCGTATCGCTCGAGCACGTCATCGATCACCTGCTGCTTGGTGAGGCCCATCAGGTCATAGCCGCCCGAACCGGTCTGGGTGAACACCTCAAGCCGGTAGTAAACATCGGTCTCACGGGACATCCGGCCACTGAACATCGGCACCGGCGCCTCGACGATGGCGACCTGGTAATGAAAGTCGCGAAACGTATCCATCGACACCCGCAGCACCGGTTCCTCGATGCCGTTCGCGTTGGTCATGGTGTCTCGTATCACGTCGTAGCCCTGGTTGCGAAACTCGGCAGCCACGTCGTCCAGCGCGGGTCGCACCGTGCGGTTGAGGAATTGGGTAACCTGCCGCAGCGTCGGGAACGCACGCAGCTGTTCGAGCCGCTGCTTCCACGACCGTTCTGGAACATGGCCGCCAATCGGGGCCATGGTCGGCCTGCGCAGCACTTGCCCCTCGCGCTCGGCCCGTTCCATGCGCAGCACCTTGTGGAAGGACGCCATCACCAGGTAGGCGATGATGGTCACCGGCAACGCGAAGATCAGCGTCGCGTACTCCATGGTCGTCACGCCACCGGCGAGCAGCATCGCCACGGTAAGCACCGCAGTGAGCACGGCCCAGAAGATGCGTAGCCACTTCGGCCCGTCGTGTGACGGATCCGGGATTGAGGCCGAGAAGTTCGACATCACCATGGCACCCGAATTGGCGCTGGTGAGGTAGAACAGCAACCCCGAAAGCGTGGCCAGGCCAATCAGAAACATCGCCCCCGGGAACATCCCCAACAGCGCATACCAACCCCGCTCGGGGCTCTCGACCGCCAGCTCGGCGAACGTCATGTTGCCCTGCAGTACCTGAAACAGCGCTGAGTTGCCGAACAGCGAAACGATGATGAAGTCGCACAGCACCGGCGCGGTGATGGCCGCAATCACAAACTCGCGCAGCGTGCGCCCGCGCGAAATGCGCGCCAGGAAAACCCCCACGAAAGGCCCCCACGCCAGCCAGAACGCCCAGAAGAACAGCGTCCAGCCGCCCATCCATTGGGCGCCGCCAGGCTCATAGGCGAAGGTTTGCAAGGTGCGGGCGGGGAAGGTCAGCAGAAACCGGCCGATGTTCTCGGTGAGCGCATTCAACAGAAACGCCGTCTGCCCGGTGACGAGGATGTAGACCATCATCGCCACCGCGCTCCACAGGTTTAGTTCGGAAATCCAGCGGATGCCGCGATCAACCCCCGACGTCGTGGCTGCAATGGTCAACACCACCGCACCGATGACCAACGCGATCTGCAGCCCGAGGCCATGCTCCAGGCCGAAGATCAGGGAAAAGCCCACGCTCAGCAAGACAACACCGATGCCCATCGACGTGGCGACGCCGAACACGGTACCGACCAGCGCGATGATGTTGATGCCGTCGCCCAACGGGCCGCGCACGCGCTTGCCGAGCAGCGGGTAGAGCGCCGCGCGGATCGACAGCGGCATGCCCCAGCGGTAGGCGAAGTAGCCCATCGACATGCCGAGCAACGCATACATCGCCCAACCCGCGACGCCGTAGTGGAACATCGTCCAGACCACTGCATCCTGCATCGCAGCGGCCGTACTGCCGTCGCCGGCGGGTGGATACAGGTATTGCACGACAGGGCCGGTGACCGAGTAGAAGAGCATGTCGATTCCCACGCCCGCCGCAAACAGCATCGCGACCCAGGTGGTGAGCTGGTACTGCGGTCTCGAATGGTCCGGCCCGAGCCGCACGTTGCCTTCCTTGGACAGCGCGACCCACAGCACGAAACCGATCACTAGCGTCATCGTGACCACGTAGTACCAACCCAGGGTCGACGCGATCCAGTCAACGGTCGCCTTCATCGTCGTGCGTGCGTCATCAGGCATGAGGATGGCCCAGATCGAGAAGGCCAGGATCACCACCGACGAGATCAGCAGAACTTGCCAATTGGTGCGCGAGGCGCGGTGCTCAAGCAGCTCCTGCGGCCCCTTACTAAGGTCACTGCGTGAAACCGGCGTGTCATCCTCGTCCGGTCGCTCGGGCCGACGTGGCGTACCGCCGAACTTGCTGCGCTCAAGCGGTGGATGCGACTTTGCAGGCTGCGCGCTCGGCGCCTGCTGGCTCGGCGGAGCGGATTCGGGGCGTTCGTCGTCGGGGGGATCGACCGGCATGGGGCAACTCCTGCATCGGGGCGCGCCCTGCCCATTCAAAAGAGCTGATAACGCGCTGATGAAACTCGGCAACCACCTTTGCAGGAATAGCAGGCTTTCGTAATGGCAGAGCCAATTCAACAGGCGACTCGTGAAGAATGGTAGGTTCTTCGCTCGTTAACGACCGGCAGAAGCAGGGGTGCAGGCGATGAAGTGCGTGTCGGCAAGCCTAGGCTGATTCCGGCTTTGCCACCATCGGCATAGGCCCCCAACGCAGTGTGGCGCCCATCCGCGTCTGCCGGGATAAACCCGGCCCCACAGGTCCAGTGAGCTGTCTGATTAGTTCGTTGGGCCCGAATCAGCCGGAACTCTGCCCTCATCATCAGCCCTCGAGCTCGATTTCCTCCCCCTCGCACCACTCGCGCAACGCCTCTTCCTGGGCCTGCCGCTCAAACTCATGCCACTGGTCGAGCATGCCCCTGTAACCCAGCAGGCTTTTGAACGACGCGTAGGCCCCTCTCCTGCGGAACATGTCCCGAACCTCCTTAACCTCACCCGGCAGATACTCCTCGGCGAACCGCAACGCCAAGTTCTTGCCAAGGTCCAGCTCGTTTTTATGCGGAAGCACCAGATACTTGTCGGACCCCAAATCCTCGGGCAACTCCTCCAAGGTATCGCCAAAGTCCGCGACGATGTAGTACTCGCCCGTCTCCTTGTTGACATAGGCAGTGCTCTCGCCCAACGCGCCGAAGCTGCCGTACTCAAAGGCCTCGAAAAGGATGTTGAATTCCATCTTGCGCTCCAGTTGGTTATCTGAGGGGGCATCGAAAGGAAGGCATATTTTATTCACGACATTTCGTTGGTCTACCCTGCCCAGGTCGCTCAATTCCCAACCATTGTTTTTTTGGCGAGGCCCAGCATCCGCTGGATGCCAACTGACCCCGGCATGCCCTACTCACCGATGATGGCCCGTTTCGCGCAGCCGAAAGCTTCGGTGTGGATCCGGTGGATAGTGAAGAGAACGCTCTGATCCACCGCAACGGCGAGGTGGTCGCGCGATTTGCCCCGGAGGTGACATCGGATTCGCAACTGGTAGCGGTGATCGAAACGGAACTGGCGAGGAACGCTTAACGTGGCTGCGCTTACTCACCACGTAGCAGACGCGCCCTTTGCCGTTCACGATAGCGTGCCGGCGTAATGCCCTGCCAGCGGCGGAAAGCCCGGGTGAAGGCATTCTCATCGGAGAAGCCCAATTGCTCAGCGATCTGCGCGAGACGTTGATCGCTGTTTAGCATGTGGCAGGCCATTGATTGCAGCACGCTGTCACGCAAGCTTTTGAAGGACAGGCCGTCTTCTGCCAGGCGACGGTGCATGTGTCGACCGCTGATCTGCAGCTGAGCAGCGATACGCTCCTTGCCCTCGCGCGGATACGCTCTAACCAACCGCTCCACTTCTTCACCGAGACTCAGACGACCAACTTCGGCAAGCACCTGATCGGCCAGTTGGCGCAGATGGTCGCGCAGCGCGCTGTTAGCCTGGATTAGCGACAACGACAGTTGGTCAGCGGAAAAACTAAGCCGGCAGCCATCGGCGTAAAAATGCACGGGGCAGCCAACCAGCGCCTCGTAGCGCGACGGATCATCCAGCGGCGGATGGGACAGCCAGAGACCTGCGGGTCTAAAACGCCCGCCGGTTGCCCAGCGAGTCAGGTTGAGCATGCTGCCCAACGCCGCCTCGACCCGCTCGGCCTGGCGCACCTGAAAGTTTGGGTGGTACTCAATAAGCACCAGACCTGCTTCATGCTGCACCTTGAACTCCCCACCATCACTGATCACCGGGGCGTATTCGACCAGGTCCTCCAGCGCGTCGCCCAGGGTGTCGCAGGTCACCAGCAGCATCCCCAGGCTGTCGAGGTGCCCCACCTGAATTTCCAGCCCCAGCCGCAGGCCAATCAGGGAGTCATCGCTGACCTGACAGAATGCTTCCCACAGCTCATCCTGCCAGCCAATGGGTACACGCTGCAGATTCTTTAGCCGGTCCCCAAAGTGGGCCGGCAAGACGATGTTCAAGCGTTCAGCCATTTGCAGGATGGCCTGGCTGTAACGCGGGGTAACGCTCAGCTCACTACGCTCGTGCATGGCCTGAATTGCCGGTTCGGTGTCCCGTTTGGTGCGATACGCGCATCGCCGTTTGCCATAAGCTCGCAATCATAACAACAAGATAACGGGACACGCATATATGTACGCCATCATCGGTGCCGGCCCCATGGGGCTGGCCAGCGCACGCAACCTGCAGAAATTGGGCATCCCCTTCATCGGCTTCGAACTGCACAGCGACGTCGGCGGACTGTGGGACATCGACAATCCGCACAGCACGATGTATGACAGCGCGCACCTGATCTCCTCCAAGCGCATGACCGAGTTTGCCGAGTTTCCGATGGGCGATTCCGTTGCGCCCTATCCGCACCACACGGAGATGCGCCAGTACTTCCGTGATTACGCGGAGCATTTCCAGCTCAGGCCCCATTACGAGTTCAATACCCGGGTGGTTGAACTGAGCCCCGATGGCGACGGCTGGACGGTGGTCAGCGAGCGGGCCGGACAGCGCCAGCAACGCCGTTTTGACGGCGTGCTGATCGCGAACGGCACCCTGCACACGCCAAACGTGCCTGTCCTGCCCGGCCTGTACGATGGCGAATTGATGCACTCAGCGCAGTATCGCAACCCGGAGATCTTCAAAGGTAAGCGCGTGCTATTGGTCGGCTGCGGCAACTCCGGGGCTGACATCGCCGTCGATGCCGTGCACCACGCCGCCAGCGTGGATATCAGCCTGCGTCGGGGCTATTACTTTTTGCCCAAATTTATAAATGGCCGGCCGATCGATACCCTGGGAGGTAAGCGCCCGTTACCCAGGCCGCTCAAGCAGCGCATCGACGCCGCCATGATCCGCATGATTATCGGCAAACCCTCCGATTACGGCCTGCCGGACCCGGATTACCGCATGTACGAGTCGCACCCGGTGGTCAACTCCTTGATCCTGCATCACTTGGGCCACGGCGACATCACGCCGCGCCGCGACATCGCCGCAATTGCTGGCAAGACCGTGCAGTTCAGCGATGGCGAAGCGGCGGAATACGACCTTATTTTGCTGGCCACGGGATACCAGCTGCACTACCCCTTCATCGCCCGCGAACACCTCAACTGGCCGTCAGGGCTGGACGCGCCGCAGTTGTACATGAATGTGTTCCACCCAGAGTACGACAGCCTGTTCATGATGGGCATGATCGAAGCCACCGGCCTGGGCTGGGAGGGACGCAATCAGCAGGCCCGGCTGGTTGCGCTGTATATCCGTCAGCAGCAGGTCGGCGCTGCGGCGGCTGTCGCTTTCAACCGGATCAAAAGCGTACGGGCTGGCGCTAGCCTGAACGGCGGCTACCAGTACATCAAACTGGCACGCATGGCCTACTACGTGAACAAGGATGCCTACCTGTCTGCCTTGAAGCAGCATATCGATGAGCTGGAACGCCACCTCCCGACTGAACAGCAGCCCTTGGCGGTGGCCCCATGACGGGCGCACCAGCACTGCAATTTGATGCAGCCAGCCTGATCCTGCTGAATATCATCATGGCCTGCATGATGTTCGGTGTGTCGCTCTCCCTGCGGCTGGAGGATTTCAGGCGCATAGCCCTGGCGCCCATCGCACCGCTGGCCGGAATGGTTGCGCAGTTTGTTCTGCTGCCGGCCGCCACTTGTCTGTTCACCTGGGCGTTGAAAATCGACCCCGAACTGGCATTGGGCATGATCCTGGTTGCCGCCTGTCCCGGCGGCAGCTTTTCCAATGTCATGACCTGGCTGGCGCGTGGCAACGTGGCGGTATCCATCAGCATGACGGCGGTTTCCAGTCTCGCCGCCACCGTACTGACACCCCTGAACTTCGCGTTCTACGGCTGGCTCAACCCGCATACCCGTGACTATCTGACACAGATCAGCCTGGAACCCGCCAGCATGCTGACGCTGGTGTTGCTGGTACTGGCACTGCCTATGGTGCTTGGCATATTCACCGGGCGACGACTGCCCGGCTTGGTCGAGCGCAGTGAGAAACCCCTGCGGGTCATCTCCCTGCTGGTATTCATCAGCTTTGTCGCCATCGCCTTCAGCAAGAACTTCGGGCTGTTCATCGAGCGCTTCCACAGCTTCTTCTGGCTGGTGGTGTGCCATAACCTGCTGGCGCTGCTGCTCGGCTATGGCGTGGCCCGGCTGTGCCGCTTGCCGGAAAGCGACCGCCGCGCCGTCACCCTGGAAGTCGGCATTCAGAACTCCGGATTGGGGCTGGTGATTCTCTTCACGTTCTTCCCCGACGCCGGCGGCATGTTGCTGATCACCGCCTTCTGGGGTGTCTGGCATCTGGTCAGCGGGTTGACGCTGTCACAGTTCTGGGCCCGCCGCCCATTGCCGGAAAACGACCCTGCCGTTCAACAGCCCATCACCAAAGAGCGCTACACATGAGCCCGCGCATCCTCATTACCGGCGCCGCCGGCTATATCGGTCATCAGCTCGGCAACCGTCTCGCTGGTGACCTGCAGGTGATAGGTACCGACCTGCGCAGCCGCGACGATGTCACTTTTCCAATCCATATACTGGATATCCGTGCCCCCGAGCTGGCTGAGCTGCTGCACCGCGAGCAGATCACCCATGTGGTGCATCTGGCCTCCGTGCTGCAGGCCTCGAAGGATCGCCGCCGCGACTACGATATCGACGTCAACGGTACCCGCAACGTCCTTGAAAGCTGCCTCAAGGCCGGCGTCCAGCATTTGACCATCACCAGTTCCGGCGCCGCCTATGGCTATCATCCGGACAACCCGGCGTGGATTGATGAAACGGACGCCCTACGAGGCAACCGCGAGTTCGCCTATTCGGATCACAAGCGGCTGGTCGAGGAAATGCTTGCCGAGTACCGCCAACATCATCCCGAGCTGCAGCAATTGATATTCCGCCCCGGCACTGTACTCGGTGCCGACACCCGCAATCAGATCACCGATCTGTTCATGGCGCCGCGCATCCTCTCGCTCAAAGGCAGTGACTCGCCCTTCGTGTTCATTTGGGATCAGGACGTGATCGGCGCCATGGAAATGGGTTTGCGCCAGGGCAAGACCGGCACCTACAACATGGCCGGCGACGGCGCCTTGAGCATGGGGGAGATCGCTGCCCGGTTGAACAAACCGCTACGGACGCTACC
Organism: uncultured Pseudomonas sp.; assembly: GCA_964410065.1. Classification (GTDB taxonomy): domain Bacteria; phylum Pseudomonadota; class Gammaproteobacteria; order Pseudomonadales; family Pseudomonadaceae; genus Serpens. The sequence goes on along the minus strand of CAYPFO010000066.1, from coordinate 3,993 downwards.
GGTCTGGCTGGTGAAGATCGCCCTGCAACTGGCTCAATGGCGCGGCAAACCCACCAGCCCGGCGCAGGTGAAATTTCTGCAATACAGGCCGGTATTGAGCAATCGACGGCTGAAGGAAGAGTTCGGTTACCCGCTGCGCAAAACCTCAGCAGAGACGTTCGAGTATTTCGCGCAGTGCAGCGGAGCACGCAAGGCATGATTGATCCCTGGTTGTGGATCGCTCTGTTCGTGCTCATTGCCTATACCATCGAAGCCATCACCGGGTTCGGCAGTCTGGTCATCGCCCTGTCGCTGGGCGCGCTGCTACTGCCACTCCCGGAACTGCTTCCGATACTCGTACCGCTTAATGTGCTGATGAGCGGGTTTCTGTCCTGGCGCAACCGCCGACACATCGACCAGCCGCTGTTGCTCAACGTTATCCTGCCATTGATGCTGGGCGGCACCCTGATCGGCTTCGCCTTGCATAGCTGGCTCGCCGACAACCTGCTGAAGCTGTCGCTCGGCCTGCTGATCATCTGGTTCGCCGCCCGGGAGCTGTGGCGCATCCAGCGCGGCACCACCGTACCGCCGCATCCCCGCTGGCTGAGCCGTCTGCTGACGCTGGGCGCCGGCATCACCCACGGCCTGTTCGCCTCAGGCGGCCCACTGCTGGTCCATGCCATGGCCGGCACCACGCTGGATAAGCGTCGATTACGCGCCACCATGCTGTGCGTCTGGTTCTCGCTTAACACCAGCCTCAGCCTACTGCTGTTGATTGAAGGCCGATTGATTCCGGGACTGCCACGCCTGTTGTTATTCATACCGCTACTGCTCGCCGGCGTGCTGGCCGGTGAATATCTGCATCAGCGGATCAATGAGCAGCGCTTTCGGCAGATGGTCTACACCTTGCTGACCGCAACGGGCCTGTTGTTGGTGTTCCAGACAGTCTGAGGATTGGCTGCGCGGCATAGCGCATCGGACAGGGGGGCAAAAAAAATAAAAAAAGTAAAAAAAGTAAAAAAAGGGACAGATTTGAATGGCACTTACTTAACCGCTAACCCACTGATTTGAAACGAAAAGGCTGCTCCCCAGTCTACGGTGATAGTTGCGAACACACACCGAGACCAAGGAGCAGCCCGCATGGATGCTAGGCGCCAAACCGCTCTTCATCAACAACAGCGCGCCCGGAGACATGCCGCCAGCCCGGACGTTGATACGTTTGCCAACTTGCTATCCAGGCCTGATCTGCTCGATTGCATTGAGACCTTGCTGCCTGGCCATAGAGAGCGGTTGTTTCCGCCCGCCGAGACGTTGTCGATGTTCATGGCACAGGCACTGAGCACGGACCGGTCTTGCCAGAAGGCTGTCGATGACTTGGCCGTCAAACGGTTGCGAGTCGGTTCGGCGCCGTGCAGCACACATACGGGCGGCTATTGTCGAGCCCGCCAACGGCTGCCGGTAGAGATGGTGTCGACCCTGACACGCACCAGCGGCGCCTTGATCAGTGCCAAGTCAGCCCCGAGCTGGCAGTGGATGGGCAGGCCTGTGCGACTCGTGGACGGTACGACGGTGTCGATGCCGGATACGGCAGCCAATCAGTCGGCTTATCCGCAATCACGTGGGCAGAAGCCTGGGCTAGGGTTCCCGATTTGCCGGCTGGTGGGGATCGTCTGCCTAGCCAGTGGCGCCGTGTTGAACGCAGCATTGGGCCGCTTTCGAGGTAAAGGTGGGGATGAACAGACCCTACTACGGACGTTGCTCGATACGCTGAATACGGGCGATGTTCTGCTGGGCGATGCGTACTACGCGACCTATTTTCTGCTGTGCGAACTGCAGCAGCGAGGCATCGATGGCGTGTTCGAGCAATACGGTGCGCGTCGACGCAGTACCGATTTCCGGCGCGGCAAGCGACTGGGCGAACGCGATCACTTGATCACCTTGGAGAAGCCTGCGCGCCCGGCCTGGATGAGCCTGGAGCAGTATCAGCAAGCCCCTGACCATCTGGCGGTGCGAGAGCTGAAAGCGGGTAACAAGATCCTGGTCACAACCCTGTGCTGCGCCAGGAAAACACCCAAGGCCGCGCTGCAAACCTTGTTCAAGAGCCGCTGGCATGTCGAGCTGGATCTGCGCAACCTCAAGAGCACCATGGGTCTTGAGATGCTGAACTGTAAAACGCCGCTGATGGCGGTCAAGGAGCTCTGGATCTATCTGCTGGCCCACAACTTGATCCGCTTGCTCATGACGCAATCCGCCGCTCTGGCTGACTGCTTGCCCCGCGAACTGAGCTTCAAGCACAGTCTGCAGCTCTGGCTGGCTTGGAGACAGCTTGCTGATGGCATGGAGGAGGAGAGTCTGACTGGCCTGCTGTGTTTGATCGCGCAACAGCGGGTAGGCAGGCGTTCTGGACGAGCAGAGCCCAGAGCGCTGAAACGAAGGCCGAAACCCTACCCCCTACTGATGCAAACTCGACGTTCTGCACGCGCAGAAATCAAGAAGAGTGGTCACCCCAAGAGGGCTAAGTAAGTGCCATTGGGGACAGATTTATTTATCGTCCAACTTCCTGGGTCTACCCTGCCCGCGCCGCTCAATTCTCAAGCCGGCAATCTTCTCCACCTCATCCACGAAACGACCATTACCCGTCAACTGCCCTCGTTGCAGCGCCTCTCGAATAAGGCAAGCCTCAGTTTCCGAAACAGCTTGCTTCACAAACGACGCGTAACGCTCCTGCCGCTCACATGGATCAGAACCCAGCGACAGAAAGCAGGGATCGGTATCCAGCCAGTCAGACGATTCTCCTTTGCCGGTACGTGACGGGTAGCTCGACCACGGGTAATCACCTGGTTCCAAGCACATGCGGGCACGGACCGGATTCAGTTCGATATAGCGGGAGCAGGCCAGTAAATAAGTATCCGTTTGCACGACGCTGGATTTGTAGCGGCTTTCCCAGAGCGTACCGGAGCGCCCCTCCAGCCGGTTGCGGTAGCGCGTGGCGCGAGCGGCCAGCGCTTTCATCAGTTGGCTCAAGCCGGTCGTGGACTCGCCAGGCGCCAACAGCAGGTGTACATGGTTGGTCATCAGGCAGTAGGCGTAGACCTTGACCCCGAAGGCGTCCTTGAGCTCGCGGAGATCTGTCAGGTAGCGCTGATAATCCTCATCGGCCGCAAAGACAACCTGACGGTTATGGCCGCGCTGGACCACATGGTGCGGGTAGTTGGGCAACACAATACGTCCCATCCTGGGCATGACTCATCCTCCATTCTTGGATATGTCAGCCTAGTCAGGAAAATAAATCTGTCCCCTTTTTTCCACGAATCAATTGAACCTCACTCTCTGAAACAGCCTGCCTCACAAACTCCGCATACCGCTCCTGCCGTTGACGCTGACTAGAGCCCAGTGCCAAAAAGCAGGGGTCGGTGTCCAGCCAGTCGGGCGACTCTCCTTTGCCGGTACGTGATTGGTGGCTCGACCACGGATAGTCACCTGGCTCCGCGCACAGACGGGCGCGAACCGGATTCAATTCGATATAGCGGGAGCAGGCCAGTAAATAGGTATCCGTTTGCACAGCGCTGGATTTGTAGCGACTTTCCCAGAGCGTACCGGAGCGCCCTTCCAGCCGGTTGCGATAACGCGTGGCACGAGCGGCCAGTGCTTTCATCAGTTGGCTCAAGCCCGTCGTGGATTCACCGGGCGCCAACAGCAAATGCACATGGTTGGTCATTAGGCAGTACGCGTAGACCTTGATCCCGAAGGCGTCCTTGAGCTCGCGCAGATCCGTCAGGTAGCGCTGAAAATCCTCATCGACCGCAAAGACAACCTGCCGGTTATGGCCGCGCTGGACCACATGGTGAGGGTAATTGGGCAACACGATACGTCCCATCCTGGGCATGACTCATCCTCCAGCCTTGAACGAGTCAGCCTAGCTGAGCCGGGGAAAAATAAATCTGTCCCCTTTTTCTTCAATACCGGCGTCGAGAAGCGTGCCGAGCATGCAGGCCGCTCGGTCATCTGGCAGAT
>CAYPFO010000065.1:0-20105 GCA_964410065.1 uncultured Pseudomonas sp. | reverse complement strand
GGCCTCAACAAGCGCGCCATCGGCAAGGTCAGCATGTCGCCCAACGAGGGCCTGGTCGGCCTGGTTGGCAGCCGCGAAGAGCCTCTCAATTTGGAACATGCGTCTGAACATCCCCGCTACCGTTACTTCGCCGAAACCGGCGAGGAGCGCTACGCATCGTTTCTCGGTGCGCCAATCATCCACCATCGACGTGTGATGGGCGTGCTGGTGATTCAGCAGAAAGAGCGACGCCAGTTCGATGAAGGCGAAGAAGCCTTTCTGGTGACCATGAGCGCCCAGCTCGCTGGTGTGATCGCCCATGCCGAGGCCACCGGCACGATCCGCGGCTTGGGCAAGCAGGGCAAGGGCATCCAGGAAGCTCGCTTCGTTGGCATCCCCGGCGCGCCCGGCGCCGCCATCGGTACCGCCGTGGTGGTGTTGCCACCGGCCGATCTGGATGTGGTGCCGGACAAGTCCGTTGAGGATATCGACGCGGAGCTCAAGCGCTTCGACAACGCGCTCGCCGCGGTGCGCATCGACATGCAAAAACTGTCGACCAAGCTGGCCACCCAGTTGCGCCCGGAAGAGCGGGCCTTGTTCGACGTCTACCTGATGATGCTCGACGACGCCGCGCTGAGTAAGGAAGTGGTGCGCATCATCAAGAGTGGCCACTGGGCGCAGGGAGCGCTCAGTCAGGTGGTCAAGGCGCACGTGCATCGCTTTGAAATGATGGATGACGCCTACCTGCGCGAGCGTGCCTCGGACATCCGCGATATCGGCCGCAGGCTGCTGGCCTACCTGCAGGAAGATCATCAACAGACGCTGGAATACCAGGACAACACCATCCTGGTCAGTGAGGAGATCACCCCAGCGATGCTCGGCGAGGTGCCGGAAGGCAAGCTGGTCGGCCTGGTCTCGGTGCTCGGCTCGGGCAACTCCCATGTGGCGATTCTTGCCCGGGCGATGGGGATTCCCACCGTCATGGGCGCCGTCGATCTGCCGTACTCGAAGATCGATGGCATCGAGCTGATCATCGACGGCTACCACGGCGAAGTGTTCACCAACCCCAGCGCGCTGCTGCGCAAGCAGTACACCGAGGTGGTCGAGGAAGAACGGCAACTGACCCAGGGGTTGGATTCGCTGCGTGGGCTGCCCTGCGAAACCCTGGATGGGCAGCGCATGCCGTTATGGGTGAATACCGGCCTGTTCGCCGACGTGGCCCGCGCCCAGAAGCGCGGCGCCGAAGGGGTTGGCCTGTACCGCACCGAAGTGCCGTTCATGAGCAAGGAGCGCTTCCCCAGCGAGAAGGAGCAGCTGGTCATCTACCGCGAGCAACTGGCTGCCTTCCATCCGCAGCCAGTCACCATGCGCACCCTGGACATCGGTGGCGACAAAGCGCTGTCGTATTTCCCGATCAAGGAGCAGAACCCGTTCCTCGGCTGGCGCGGCATTCGTATTACCCTCGATCACCCGGAAATCTTTCTGGTCCAGGTGCGCGCCATGCTCAAGGCCAGCGAGGGTTTGAACAACCTGCGCATTCTGCTGCCGATGATTTCCGGGCTGCAAGAGCTGGAAGAGTCGCTGCACCTGATCCATCGCGCCTGGAGCGAAGTGCGCGACGAGGAAATCGACATTCCCATGCCACCGGTAGGGGTGATGATCGAGATTCCTGCGGCGGTGTATCAGATCCGCGAGCTGTCGCGTCTGGTGGATTTCGTCTCGGTCGGCTCCAACGACCTGACCCAGTACCTGCTGGCGGTGGATCGCAATAATCCCCGGGTTGCCGACCTCTACGATTTCTTCCATCCGGCTGTTCTGCAAGCGCTCAAGCACGTGGTTGAAGGCGCCCATGCCGAAGGCAAGTCGGCAAGCATTTGCGGCGAAATGGCCGGCGATCCCGTGGCGGCGGTGCTGTTGCTGGCGATGGGCTTCGACAGCCTGTCGATGAACGCGACCAACCTGCCCAAGGTGAAATGGCTGCTGCGCCAGATCAGCTCGGCCAAGGCCCGCGAGCTGTTGGAGCAAGTCATGCAAATCGACAGTCCGCATATTATTCGCAGCACGATGAACCTGGCGCTGCGTAATCTGGGGCTGGGGCGGGTGATCAATCCGGCAGCGTCCATCCAGGCCTGAGGACTCTTGCTGCCCATGAGGTGACGTGATGGTGATGCAGCCGTGGTAGGCCGTCGCGACGCGGCCCTCGATCTGCTCAAGTGGCTGGCAATGCTGAGCATGTTTATTGATCACCTGCGGTTTGTCTGGCCTGAGCTGGCCTGGGCGTTCGTGCCGGGGCGTCTGGCCTTTCCTTTCTTCTGTTTGGCCGTGGCGGCGAATATCCGGCGTGGTGTGCTGTCCTGGCGCTACCTGCTGTGGCTGGCTGTGTTCGCCCTGCTGTCAGAGTGGCCGTACCGGCTGCTGGTGGGCAGCAGCACGACGCTGAATATCCTGCCCACCTTGGCGCTGGGGTTGCTGATTGCCCAAGGCGTTGCCCATGACCAGATGCGGGCACGTGGGCTCGCGCTGCTGGCCCTGGGCGTGGCCTGGTGGGGGCAGCAGTACGTGATGTTCGGTTTGTTCGGCGCCTTGCTGCCGGCGGCCTGCCTGCTGGCGCTGAACCGGCACGGTGGCGGGTATCTGCTGGCGGCCGCTTGCGCCGTGCTGGCTAATTATTCGCCAACATTATGGGCCGGCGAGCGAGAGTTTCAGGCCTTCGCCTGGGTGAGTGTGCTGGTTTGTGCAATGGCGCCGCTGTTGGGGCTGGCCTTGCTGCGCAGTGGGCTGACACTGCGCATCTGGCCGTTGCGGCGCTGGGGTTACCTGCTGTATCCCGGCCACCTGCTGATCTGGGCGCTGGTGCGCGAGCAGGTGGCCCAATAACTGGCTGTTAGCGGTGCTTGTGGTGCCAGTGTTCCTTGTAATGGCCCTTGCCGCGCTTGTGTTTGTGCTTGTGGGGGTGGCGGTCATGACGGACCTGGCGATGATCGCCTCGGTAGTCGCGGCGGTCATCGTCACCGTAGGCATTGCCCAAGGCGCCGCCCGCTGCGCCACCGATGGCGGCACCCAGCAGGCCGCCATTCGCACCGCCGGCCTGCTGGCCCAGTACATTGCCGCCGGCTGCGCCCAGGCCGCCCCCGACCGCAGCCTCGGTGCGGCTGCGCCGGTCGGCACCCACCGCACTGCCGGCGGCACCGCCAACACCTGCTCCGATGGCCGCGCCCGTGCTACCGCCCAGATGTCCACCGACCACACCACCCATCACGCCGCCCAGCGCACCGCCGACTGCTGCTTCGGTGTTATTGCCGGCAAAGGCGCCGCCGCTGAGCAGGCCCAGGGTCAGAAAAATAATCGGGGAATGTTTTTTCATCAGGTGTCGCCTCATGGGAATGACGAGGCGATGCTCGCCGCCAAGCGGCGCTCATACAAGCCCTGAGCCGACGAGCTGCACGGCTTTACCCGCTTTTTACCGAGTCTTTACAAGGGCTTGCATGTGTGTGGAACCCGGCAGGCGAGACGCGGTCTGACTCCCTTGGTCAGCTACTGGAGCGGGTCGCTGATGTTAGTTTTTCGTGCAGGCTCAGCTCGGCGCGGTCCTGCGCGATGCGCACATTCAGGGGGAGTCCAGCGTTGCAGTGCTCAGGCGCAAACCCCGCGACAATTGCGCGGGTTGCTTGTGGTGGGCAGTTAGTTGCAGACCCGTTGATAGATTTTATCTGTGGCATCCACTTTTTCAAATATGGTATCGCGGACAGATTTATCTTTTTCGAGGGTAGCGCGCTCTTGGGTGGTGCAGTTTAAAACCGACTCAAAAACGACTTGGCGCTCGCTCGGGTCTTTCAGGAAGTGATAGGTAAAATACTCCACTAAAATCTGCTGATTTTGTTCGCTGCGCTTTGAGGTGCCGTCAAATACGGTAAAGGCATTCACCACTGGGGAGATGTAGCTCCAAGGTTTAAAAAAGCTGGTGGTGTTTTTCTCGTAAATAACGATGCTTCCTGTGGGTAGTTGGCTAGCCTTAAACTCATACCAGTTGTAGTCATAATAGGCGTGGTAGCCAAACATACATAAGCCAGCACCGGCTGAGATAATCCATTTGGGCAGTCTGCCACCGCTTAATTTTCTTAACAGGTGAAGCAAGGCGCCTCCGCAAAGACCGACTATCAAAACAGCGAAAAGGTGCCATATCATTATTATTACTCCGGATAAAAAGTGGGCTTTCCAAGAAAGCCCACTAAGTTTGCAACCCTAATTTACACTGTTACGGATTTATGTGTAGCGTACGCGACGTACCATTCCTTGAATTTCTGCTGATGGCTTTTCTGTTAGCAGAGAAACAGTGATGGCAGCGGCGAAGTTGATTGCTGCACCAATACAGCCAACAGACAGTGGCGAGATCCCCAAAATCCACTCGCTAGGCGTATTTGGCAGCAGGTTGGTTCCTGGAATGAAGAAGATGCCCAGGTAGGTAAAGATATAGCCAATGGTAAAGAGCGAACCCGCCAACATACCTGCGACCGCGCCCCTGCTGTTAATGCGGGCAAAGAAGATACCCATCATCAGTACAGGGAAGATTGAGGATGCGGCCATACCGAATGCCAGTGCCACTGTTTGTGCCGCGAAGCCGGGTGGATTAAGTCCCAGCCACGTAGCCGCGATAATAGCCACCGTCATGGAGATACGCGCATAGAGCATCTCCTGTTTATCGGTAATATTTGGCGTTAACGTGTTCTTCAATAGGTCATGACTCAGTGCAGACGAAATGGCCAGTAGCAAGCCAGACGCTGTGGACAACGACGCGGCAATGGCGCCCGCCGCCATCAAGCCAATCAGCCACATCGGCATGTTGGCGATTTCCGGCACAGCCAACACCATGATGTCGTTGTTTACCGTCAGCTCGTTACCCATCCAGCCACGCTCATCAGCTTTGTCGAAGGACGCGTCTGGTGTGGGCAGCGTGCCGTCATTGTAGAACTGGATACGACCGTCGTTGTTTTTGTCGTTATAGGTAAGCAGACCTGTAACTTCCCAGTTTTTGAACCACTCCGGACGCTCTTCGTACACCAGAGAAGGCTTGTCAGTGCCGTCTGGGTAAACTGTTTCCAACAGGTTCAGGCGCGACATCGCTGCCAGAGCAGGTACAGTGGTGTAGAACAGAGCAATAAACACCAATGCCCAACCCGCTGACCAACGTGCATCCTGAATGTTAGGTACGGTGAAGAAGCGGATAATAACGTGTGGTAGACCTGCGGTACCCACCATCAAGGTTAGGGTGAACAGGAACATGTTCCACTTGTTAGACACGTCAGCGGTGTAGTCCTGGAAGCCAAGGTCACTTACGACTAGGTTAAGTTTTGCAAGTAGTGGCATGCCTGAGGCTGTGTGCTCACCCACCAAACCTGTTTGTGGGAGGAAGTGTCCGGTCATCATCAGTGACAGAAAAACGGCCGGAATAGTGAAGGCAAGAATCAATACAATGTATTGAGCTACCTGAGTGTACGTTACACCCTTCATGCCACCCAACACCGCGTAGAAGAATACTACGATAGCGGAGAGGATAAGGCCCCAGTCGGAACTCACTTCCAGGAAGCGGGCGAAGGCAACGCCAGCCCCCGTCATCTGGCCGATTACGTAGGTGAGCGAGATAATGATCAAGCACACAACCGCAACCACGCGCGCTGGCTTACTGTCATAACGCTTCCCGACGAAGTCTGGCACTGTATAGGTACCGAAACGACGCAAGTAAGGCGCAAGTAGAGTGGCGAGCAGCACGTAGCCGCCCGTCCAGCCCATGATAAAGGAAGAGTTAACGTAACCAGCCGAGATTAAGCCGGCCACCGAAAGGAAAGATGCAGCAGACAGCCAGTCAGCCGCTGTTGCCATGCCGTTCATTACCGGGTTAACTTCGCCGCCGGCGATGTAGAACTCTCGTGTTGACTTTGCCCGTGCCCATACTGCAATCCACGTATAGATTACAAAGGAGCCCAGCACAAAGATCATATTGATCGCGAACTGACTCATGCTTACTCCTCCAGGCCGTATTCTTTATCTAGCGCGTTCATCCTCCAGGAGTAGAAGAATATCAAGGCTAGGAAAGTAAAGATTGCGCCCTGTTGTGCAAACCAGAAGCCCATGTCCGCTCCACCAATGTAGATGTTCATTAGGAATGGGCGAAGTAAGATACCAAAACCGTAAGAGACTGTTGCCCATATGCTAATGGTGATGATAATTAGGCGTAAGTTGGTTGCCCAATACGCTTTATCTTTTTCGGTTACTTCTTTTGGCATGATTATGCTCTCCATGTATTAATTGTTTTTGTTAGCTAGGATTGCTTAAAGCTTATTATTTTTGTGGGTAATTCCTCTGCAGTCTCCATTTTCATGGATAGCCACCGGAATTTGGTGGTTTGCTGGGTGATTTATACGGAGCCCTCACACGTTTGCTATTCGACTTTAGGACCTTAAAGTTAGCGTGCTAAGTGTATTTGGTGTTTTTAAGCGTCTATTTAGGTGGCGTCTCTCTGCGGCGGGTTATCGCCCCGGCTCGGGGTTGAGTGTCACCGCCCCGACGGGTTCCAGCTGCGCGTCACGGCTGACCCGGTTCCGGGGTGCGGTTCTGGACTGCCTGATACCGCGCGTGCCGCAAGACAGCACGGGTGCTCTTCGCTCCGATGATGCTCTGCGTGGGCGCGAAACGGGTGCGGCTATGCGGTGCTTCTGGTTGTCCCAGTGGATGAAAATCCTGATCCAACGTAAGCACTCCTCTTCCAGCCCACCGCTTTGCGGCTGTAATGTCCCCAATCAGTAAGAGAAATACTGGCCCCGTACCGCTGTAGGCAGGTAGGTCGGGCGGAAGCATTCGCCGCGAACCGCTCACAGGCGCTGCAGATAATCACTACCGCCCAACTGCCAGCTCTGCTGGCGAATCCACCGGGCGCGCTGTTCGATGTAGCGGGTCGGCTGCCCGGCGCTCCAGCGCAGGGGGTTGGGCAGGGTGGCAGCGAGCAGGCTGGCCTGGCGCGCCGACAGTTGATGGGCGCCAACACCGAAATGATGCCGGGCGGCGGCCTCGGCACCGAAAATGCCTTCACCCCACTCCACGCTGTTCAGGTAGACCTCGAGAATGCGCTGCTTGGGCCAGAACACCTCGATCAGCGCGGTGAACCAGGCTTCCAGCCCCTTGCGCACCCAGTTGCGGCCCGACCAGAGAAACACATTCTTGGCCACCTGCTGACTGAGCGTGCTGGCACCGCGCAGCGAACCGCCGCGCTGGTTGTGGACGAGGGCGTCCTGGATGGCATCGAAATCAAATCCCCAGTGTTCGGCAAATTTCTGATCTTCGGCGGCGATCACGGCGATCTTCAGCGTGTCCGGCAATTCCGCCCATGGCCGCCATTGGCGCTGCAGTCGGGGTTGCTTGCCGTCCAGCCAGGCGCCAACGGTTTGCTCGACCATCAGGGCGGAGCCGGGAGGCGGCACCCAGCGCAAGATCACCACCAGGGCAATACTGAGCAGAAACAGGGCGAATACGGCCTGCAACAGCCGACGGAGTACCGCACGCATCATGGGAGGTCCGCCACGGCGGCGTGCTGCGACGGCAGGCAAATAATGAACTGGCAAGGCATTATGGCGGGTCTGTTTTTATCGTCGGGAGTGTGACCATGTGGCGTGCCTACCTGTTGGCAGCAGCATTTTTCGGTTTTACCGGCGTGGCGCTGGGCGCCTTTGCCGCACATGGCTTGAAAAGCCATCTGACCACTCAATACCTGGCTGTGTTCCAGACGGGTGTGCAGTATCAGCAGATTCATGCCCTGGCCCTGTTGGGTGTGGCGTTGCTGGCCCGCCAGGCTGGCACACGCGGGCTGGCGGCAGCCGGCGTCTTGTTCAGCCTGGGAATCCTGTTGTTTTCCGGCAGTTTGTACCTGATCACTGTGGCCGGCTTGAACCTGGGACTGGTCACGCCGCTGGGCGGCGTGCTGTTTCTGTGTGGCTGGTTGTGCCTGGGTTTTGCTGCTTGGCAGCGGCCCGCAAACTGATCAGGGTGACTGGGCGCGGCTTGGTCGGCCTTCGTGATCGGGCTAGAATGCTGTCCCTTTTCCAGACGGTGGGCGTTACGACATGCGTATTCTGTTGAACGGCGAGCCCTTCGAACTGAACGATGGCCACTCCGTAGCCGATCTGCTGGCGCGGCTCGAGCTCACCGGACGGCGAGTGGCGGTGGAGCTCAACCTGGACATCGTGCCGCGCAGTCAGCACGCCAGTACCCTTCTGGCCGAAGGTGATCGACTTGAAGTGGTGCATGCCATTGGTGGCGGTTGAGTCCTTGCTGGTCATGCGCCAAACGATGAGCGATGTTTTTTCCGCCTACCCGAGGACCAACCCATGAGCGCAGCACCCCAAGACAAGCCCTTCGTGCTGGTCGGCCGCACATACCAGTCGCGCCTGCTGGTCGGCACCGGCAAGTACCGTGACCTTGAGGAAACCCGTGCGGCCATCGAGGCCTCGGGTGCCGAAATCGTCACCGTGGCGGTACGCCGCACCAACATCGGCCAGACGCCGGGTGAGCCGAACCTGCTCGATGTGATTTCGCCTTCGCGCTACACCATCCTGCCCAATACCGCTGGCTGCTACGATGCCGAAGAGGCGGTGCGCACCTGCCGCCTGGCCCGCGAACTGCTTGATGGCCAACAACTGGTCAAGCTGGAAGTGCTGGCCGACCAGAAGACCCTGTTCCCCAACGTCATCGAAACCCTCAAGGCCGCCGAAGTGCTGGTCAAGGACGGGTTCGAGGTGATGGTGTACACCAGCGATGACCCGATCATCGCCCGCCAATTGGCTGAGATCGGCTGCGTAGCGGTGATGCCGCTGGCCGGGTTGATCGGCACCGGGCTGGGAATCTGCAACCCCTACAACCTGCGCATCATCCTTGAGGAGTCCACAGTTCCCGTGCTGGTGGATGCCGGCGTGGGGACCGCGTCGGATGCCACAATCGCCATGGAGATGGGCTGCGAGGCCGTGCTGATGAACAGCGCCATTGCCCATGCCCAGCATCCGGTGCTGATGGCCCGCGCCATGCGCCACGCCATCGAAGCCGGGCGTCTGGCCTGGCTGGCCGGGCGCATGCCGAAGAGACTCTATGCCAGTGCGTCGTCGCCGCTGGATGGTTTGATTTAACCAGGCCGTTGAAAACTGCTGGGTTGGCAATACGGTCGCTAAAACAGCCGCGACTTGCCCCTCGCCCGGGCTTTCAACGGCTGCCAACCAATACCCCGCGTGGTGGCACGATTGCCACGCGCCGCGTTTATTTGCCACAGGTTTTATATGACTGACCAGAGCCAAGCGCCGGAGCAAGACCAGCCGGAACACCGCCGCACCATCAAAAGCTTCGTCATGCGCGCCGGGCGCATGACCGAAGGCCAGCAGCGCGGCCTGGATCAGGGCTGGCCCCTGTTCGGCCTCGAGCTGGCCGACGGTCAGCAGGATTTCGACCAGGTATTCGGGCGTCAGGCGCTGCGCACCCTGGAAATCGGTTTCGGCATGGGGCATTCAACCCTGGAAATGGCCGTAGCGGCACCGGAGCAGGACTTTATTGGCATCGAGGTGCACCGGCCGGGCGTGGGCGCCCTGCTAAACGGACTTGTGTCACAGAACCTGGCGAATGTCCGGGTATACAGTTGCGACGCCTTGGAGGTGCTGCGCGACTGTATTGCCGACGCCAGCCTCGACCGGGTACTGCTGTTCTTTCCTGATCCCTGGCACAAGTCACGCCACCACAAGCGGCGGATCGTGCAGCCGGCCTTCGCCGAGCTGGTGCGCCAGAAGCTCAAGAGGGGTGGTGTGCTGCACATGGCTACAGATTGGCATGCGTATGCCGAGCATATGCTCGAGGTTATGCGTGCCGCGCCGGGATATGCCAACCTGGCCGAAACTGACTTTGTGCCGCGCCCCGAGGAGCGTCCGATCACCAAATTCGAACGCCGAGGCGCGCGACTCGGCCATGGGGTCTGGGACCTGAAGTTCCAGCGCACCGATTGAAGACAGGCAAGCAACAGCAGCAGTAACAAAGGAAAGAACAACAACAAACCGGGATCACCGGTGGGCTGGTTTTTCCTCACAGGCAATGGAGATGGCTTCGGCCAATTACAGGAGTGCGACACGCTGGTGTCGCGGGGAGATAGCTGTGTTGAAACCCGTGGTAATACTGCTGATGGCCGGTTGCATGATGCATGCCCAGGCCCAGGTCACCCCTGCTCAAGCCGCGCGCCTGGGACAAGACCTTACCCCGCTGGGCGCCGAGCGCGCCGGCAATGCCCAAGGCACCATTCCCGCCTGGACGGGCGGGATTACCCAGCCGCCCGCGTCTTATCAGCCCGGCATGCATCACCCGGATCCGTTTGCCGACGATCCGGTGCTGCGGGTCATCGACAAGAACAACCTGGAAGCCCACCAGGCGCAGCTGCCCGAGGGGCTGCAGAAGCTGCTCGAGGAAAATCCAAACTATGCGCTGCGCGTCTACCCGACTCGCCGCAGCGCGGCGGCGCCCGAGCGTATCTATGCCGAGACGCAGAGGAATGCCACAGAGGCTCAGTTGATCTCTGCGGGCAATGGCGTAGATGGGGCGGCGTCGGGCATTCCCTTTCCGCTGCCACAGAACGGGCTGGAAGCGATCTGGAACCATATCCTGCGTTATCGCGGCGAGCAGCTCCACATGGTCACCAACCGGGTGGCCGTGCTGGCCAACGGCAGCTACACCCTGCTCAAACTGGATCGCGATATTCGCTTCAACTATGGCCGTGAAGGTATGACGCCGGCCGAGTTGAACAACACCCTGTTCCATTACAAATACCGGGTGGTATCGCCTTCCCAGTTGTCCGGTTCGGCACTGGTGATCGAGGAAACCCTCGATCAGGTCATGGCGATCCGCAAGGCCTGGCGCTTCAGCCGTGGCGAGCGTCGCGTACGCCGCCTGCCGACCCTGGCCTACGACTCGCTACAGCCTGACACCAACGGCATGGCCACTGCGGACATGGTCGATGCCTACAATGGCGCACCGGACCGTTACGAGTGGGAGCTGCTGGGCAAGCGTGAAATGATCGTGCCCTATAACAGCTATGCGGTGCACCAGCAGGGTATTCCCTACGAGGACATCCTGCGGCAGAAAACCGTCAACCCCGACCTGTTGCGCTACGAGCTGCACCGTGTTTGGGTGGTCGAAGCGACCCTGCGTACCGGCCACCGCCACATGTACGCCAAGCGACGCTTCTACATCGACGAGGACAGCTGGCAAATCCTGGTGGTTGACCTGTTCGACAAGCAGGACGAGCTGATCGGCCTGCAGGAAGCCCACCCGATCAATTATTACGACGTTCCGGTGTTCGTCAGCACGCTGGAAACGCTGTACGACTTCAAGGGCAAGCGCTACTTCGTCGACGGGCTGGACAACAACGAACCGATGTACGATTTCAGCGTCAAGCTGCACCCGCGCGACTTCACCGCCCAGGCGTTGCGCCGCGAAGGCAACTGAGTTTCTCGCCCGTACTGAAAAGCAAAAAGGCCCGTTTACCGGGCCTTTTTTAATGAGCAGCGGGGGCCTGTTGTAACGGCGTCGACTGTCTATTCACCCACCACGCCTGCCACCGGTGAGCTCGCACATAGCGACAGAACAGGATCAGGCACCACACGCCTTAATCGAGGGTGCTGAGCTCAAGTTTTCGCGGGAACACCGTCAGGCAGAGCAGAGTGGATAGGGCGGCACACACCAGCATGATCGTGACCAGGCCCAGCCCGCCCAGATGAGCCAGCGCGCCGGAGATACCGGTGATGATCGCGCCCGCGCCAAATTGCATCGAGCCCATCAGCGCAGAGGCGGTGCCTGCATATTGATGCTGTTGCATCAGGGCCAGCTGGCTGCCAGTCGGCATAATGAAGCCCAGCAGGGAAACGGTGATGAACAGCCCCACGCAGAGCACGGTCAGGTTGGAGTGGCCACTTGCCAAGTAAATCAACAGCAGGGCCAGCACGATGAAGTATGTGGTGCTGAGCAGCCGATAGGCAGTGAGCGGCCCGACGCGTCGATGCAGCACGGGGTTCAAAATGGCGGCGGCGATAAGACCCAGCGCATTCAAGCCAAACAGCAGGCTGAAGTGCAGGGGCGTCAGGTCGTATTCAGAGATGAACACGCTGGCCGAACCCGCCAGATAGGCGAAGAACCCGGCCTGGGCGATACACAGCGCGACGGCAAAGGGAGTGAAGGTCTTGTCCACCAGAAGGGCGCCGTAGGTATGAACCGTACGGCTGAGCACGACCTTTTTGCGCTCGGTTTCGCTGCGGGTTTCGGGCAGCAAAAAGGCTACGAGCACCGCCACGAACACGCCGTAGCCGGTAAGCGCCCAGAAAATCGCGCGCCAGGAGCCGAGGTCTTGCAGCAGATTGCCGAGCAGGGGCGCAATTACCGGGGACAAGCCCAGCACCGCGAGGATCATGGATACCATCTTGCCCATGCCTTCGACCGTGAAAGCGTCTTTGACAATCGCAAAGGCAATCACCAGCCCGATCGAGCCGCCCAGTCCTTGCAGAAAGCGCAGCCATTGCAGCTGGAGTACTGTGGTGGACAGGGCGCAGCCGATGGACCCCAGAACGAAAATACCCAGGCCCAGGAAAATCAGCGGCTTGCGTCCGAACCGGTCGGACAGTGGCCCATACACCAGTTGGCCGAGCATCAGGCCCACAAAAAACGTCATCAAGCTATATTGCACCGCCCCTTCGCTGGTCTCGAGTGCCATGGCCATGTCGGGAATGCTGGGCAAATACATGTCGATTCCCAGCGGGCCGGTGGCACTCAAAGCTGCCAGCACGAGGGGCAGGGATTTTCTAACAGTTGAGGTCATTTGAGAGTTGTCTTATGAGGGGTTGCAGCACGGGGTGCGGATTAGAAACTCTGAGGTTTCCTAAGTCAAGGGCGATGCCATGACACGCTTGGGACGGCCCCTGGCAATGCCGGTCGAGGACCGCAAGAAGGAAATCTATGCCGCCGCCGAGACGCTGTTCGGTGAGCGCGGCTATGAAAAAGTAACAATGTCCGAGATTGCCGCTGCGGCTGGCATGTCGAAAAAAACCTTGTACGTGCAGTTTTCCGACAAGGAAGCGCTGTTGAAAGCGCTGGTGGCCTCTTCCTACATCTGGCCTGAAAACGCCTTCGAGGAAGCACCCGCCGACCCCGTGCGGACGCTAAAGAGCCGGCTCACCGTGATTGCCGACCATGTGCTGTCCGAACGGCATCTCAAGCTGTGCCGACTGGCCATTGGCGAGAGCATCGGCATTGCCGGGCTTGCCGATACGTTCTACCAGATGGGCATTCACACCAGTCGCCAATCGCTGATTGCCACGCTTGAGCACATCCCAGCGTCCAGGCGGCGGGTTGATCTGAACGCGAGTCTGTTGGCGGACATGCTGTTCGGCGCGACGGTGGGTAAAGTCATGGTCGATGCGTTGCTGACCGGCGAGGTGCCGGACATGCACACCATCTATGCCGCGATCGACCAGACGGTTGCCGCGCTGTTTGTCGTGCGCGCGGAATGAGCGTGCGGCTAGCGCCTCAACGGCGGTCGGCGATGATCCCCAGCATGACGAACGCCAGCAGGAGTACCGGCGCCAGGCTGTAGTTGTTCAGTTGGGCCAGGCCTTTGACCAGCCAGGGCGTGACGAAGACGATGCCAAAGCCGTAGACCAGCGCGCAAAAGACCATGAACAGCAGCGCGCGCAGGAAAAAATTGAGGCTGCCAATCTGACGGCGCAGCCAGCTGTTCAGGCTGGGGCCGAACAGCACCAGCAGGGTGGCCAGCAGCGTCAGCGCGATTTCGCTTAGATGGCCGCGACTCCAGCGCGACAGGGTCACGAGTAAATCCAGAACAATGTCCATGCGGGTACTGCTCCTCAAAAGCCTGATATCGAGAGGGGATGAGGAGCTTTTATAACCCGAAGAAATAAAGCAGGAAAGGTTTTACCGCGCCTGATCGGGCCCGCAACGTTGCGCTATGACGGAGTTGACGAGATCAGGCGTCCGGCAGGAACAGCTGCAGCAGGTCGTTGAGAAACAGCTGCCCCTTGGGCGTGGGCACCAGTCGCTGCGGGTCGGCTTGCAGCAGGCCACGGGATTCGGCTTCGCGTCGTGCGGCATCCAGGCTGGCCAGTGGCAGTCCGGTGCGTTGGCTGAACAGCTCAGCCGGCACGCCGGCGGTCAGGCGCAGCACGTTCATCAGGAATTCGAAGGGCAGTTCGTCGACGCTCAGCGGGCGGCTGCCGGCCTGAAAGGCCTTGGCCGAGTCGAGATAATCCTTGGGCAGGCGGGTTTTCCAGCTGCGCAGGATCTGGCCCTGCGGGTCGCTGAGCTTGGCGTGGGCGCCGGCGCCAAGGCCAAGGAAATCGCCAAAGGTCCAGTAATTGAGGTTGTGCCGCGCCTGGCGATCCGGCTGGGCGTAGGCCGAGGTTTCATACTGCCCATAACCGTTGGCAGCAAGCAGCGCCTGGCCGGCTTCCTGGATGTCCCAGAGAATGTCGTCTTCAGGCAGTACGGGCGGCTGGTTCCAGAACACTGTGTTAGGTTCGACGGTCAGTTGATACCAGGACAGGTGGGTCGGCTGCTGGGCAATGGCAATGTCCAGGTCGTAGAGCGCATCCTCGAGACTCTGGCCCGGCAGGCCATGCATCAGATCGAGGTTGAAATTGTCGAAGCCAGCCGCGCGGGCCATGTCGGCGGCGCGTACCGCTTCGTCACCGTCATGGATGCGCCCCAGTGCCTTGAGCTTGTCGGTCTGGAAACTCTGCACGCCGATGGACAGGCGATTGATGCCCAGGCTGCGGTAGTCGCGGAATTTGGCCTGCTCGAAGGTACCGGGATTGGCCTCCAGGGTGATTTCGATGCCGTCAGCAAACCCGACCTCACGCTCCAGGTCGGCGAGGATGCGCTCCAGCGCCTGGGCTGAAAACAGACTGGGCGTGCCGCCACCGAAGAAAATCGAGGTCAGCTTGCGGCCGTGCACATAGTGCAGATCCGCCCGCAGGTCGGCGTGCAGAGCTTGCACATACTCGGATTCCGGCAACGACGGGCCGGCGGCATGGGAATTGAAATCGCAGTACGGGCATTTGCGCACGCACCAGGGAATGTGCACATAGGCGGCCAGCGGCGGCAGCACGAAACCCTGCGCCGCAAGCTGCACGCCAGGCGCGGCGCTTGCGGCTTGCGACTTGTGGCTTGCGTCTTTCATATGCCCAAGCGCTGCTTGAGCAGGGCCATGGCGCGCGCGCGGTGACTGAGCTGGTTTTTATCGGTGGGCGCCAGCTCGGCACTGGAGCAGTCGCGCTCGGGCACCCAGAACAGCGGGTCGTAGCCGAAGCCCTGCTCGCCTTGGGCGGCATGCAGGATGCGCCCGTGCCACAGGCCTTCGCAGAGGATCGGCAGCGGATCGTCGGCGTGGCGTACCAGGGCCAGGGCGCAGACGAACTGCGCGCCGCGCTCGGCGTCCGGCACGTCCTTGAGCGCTTCGAGCAGCTTGGCGTTATTGGCCGCGTCCCCGGCGCCGCCGGCGTAGCGCGCCGAATAGATACCCGGCGCCCCGCCGAGGGCGTCCACCGCCAGGCCGGAGTCGTCAGCCAGTGCCGGCAGGCCGGACAGACGCGCCGCGTGGCGCGCCTTGAGAATGGCATTCTCGACGAACGACAGGCCGGTTTCCTCGGCCTCGATGCTGGAGAACTCGCCGATCGAACGCACGCGCACATGCTCGCCGAGCATGGCCTGGAGTTCCTTGAGTTTGCCGGCGTTATGGCTGGCCAGCACCAGTTCGGGGAAAGCGCTCATCGTTCGGAGAAAAATTCCTGATTGAAGGTGAAGCTGTTACGCGGGCCGCCGGCGCTCTGCACGTTGATGGTGAACGACAGGGTCTCTTCGCTGAAGGGGAATTGCGCCAGGTAATAAATGGCGTCGCCTTCACGCACCTGGCGAAAGCTCAGGTTACTGACCTGACCCATCAGGTTGCGCACCTGGCCGCTCACCGTGGCGGTGGTCGGCTTGCCGGCCTTCTGCACGGCGATGTTCAGCACACCCTGATTCTTGCCGCGCGTCAAACCGGAGGCTTCGGCAATCTGCGGTTGCAGGAAGCTGGAGTTGAAGGCGCTGTAATGCACATCGACATCGTCGAAGCTGTACTTGCGTTCAGCCATGGCTGGCAGGGCCAGGCACAGGCTGAAGAACAACAGGAATAGGCGGCGCATGGTGGCTCTCCTCAGTGGCAACGGTCAGACGGCGATGCTGTGATCTTGCAGGCCCGGGCTGCTGAGCCGGTAGATACCGATCTCTCCCAACAGATTAGGCCACAGACGGCTGGCCCAACCGTGACGATGCGCGCGGTCGACGGCCAGGCGATCGAGGACGCGGGCCTGGTGCTCGCGGCACAGGTTCTCGAAATCCTCGAAGGTACAGAAGTGGATGTTCGGCGTGTTGTACCAGGTGTACGGCAGGAAGTCCGACACCGGCATGCGGCCCTTGGTGGTCAGGTACCAGCGGCAGCGCCAGTGGCCGAAGTTGGGGAAGGTGACGATGCAGGTCTTGCCCACCCGCAGCATCTCGTCGAGGATGCGGTCCGGGTAGTGCACGGCCTGCAGCGCCTGGGTCATCACCACCACGTCGAAACTGCCGGTGGCGAAGTTGCCCAGGCCCTTGTCCAGGTCCTGTTCGATGACGTTGACGCCCTGTTCAATGCAGCGGGCGATATTGTCCGGGTCGATTTCCAGGCCGTAGCCGCTCACCTGCTTGTGCTCGGCCAGCCAGGCCAGCAGCTCGCCGTTGCCGCAGCCCAGGTCGAGCACCCGGCTGCCGGCGGGAATCCAGTCTTGGATGATGTCCAGATCGGCGCGCATGACGACTCCTTAAACGGCGATGCGGTTCATGTAGGTGCTGAAGGCGTGTTGGTAGCGCGGAATCGGCAGCAGGAAGGAGTCGTGGCCCTGGGGGGCGTCGATCTCTAGGTAACTGACGCTCTTGCCCGTGGCCATCAGCGCATCGACGATCTCCCGCGAGCGGGCTGGCGAGAAACGCCAGTCGGTGGTGAATGACATCACGCAGAATTTTGCCTGGGCCGGGCTCAGCGCCTTGGCCAGGTCACCGCCATGGGCGGCAGCCGGGTCGAAATAGTCCAGCGCCTTGGTCATCAGCAGGTAGGTGTTGGCATCAAAACGCGTGGAAAACTCGTCACCCTGGTAGCGCAGGTAGCTTTCCACCTGGAACTCGACGCTGTGGAAGTCGTAGTTCAACTGGTCGCTTTTCAGCTCGCGGCCGAATTTGGCGCCCATGGCGTCATCCGACAGGTAGGTGATGTGGCCGACCATGCGTGCCAGGCGCAGGCCGCGCTTGGGCACTACGCCGAGTTCCTGGAAATGACCGCCATGGTAATCGGAGTCGGAAAGGATCGCCTGGCGGGCCACTTCGTTGAAGGCAATGTTTTCCGCCGACAGGCGCGGTGCCGAGGCGATGCTCAGGCAATGGCGCACCCGCTCCGGGTAGCTGATGGTCCATTGCAGCGCCTGCATGCCGCCCAGGCTGCCGCCCACTATGGCCGCCCACTGATCGATGCCCAGGACATCGGCCAGGCGCGCCTGGCTGTGCACCCAGTCTTCCACGGTGACCACGGGAAAGTCCGCACCATAGGTTTTGCCCGTGGCCGGATTGAGGCTGGCCGGTCCGGTCGAGCCATTGCAACCACCCAGGTTGTTGAGGCTGACCACGAAGAACTTGCGCGTGTCGATGGCTTTGCCCGGGCCAATGCAACCGTCCCACCAGCCTGGTCGGCGGTCATCGGGACTGTGGTAGCCGGCTGCGTGGTGATGGCCGGACAAGGCGTGGCAAATCAGCACGGCATTGCTGCGTGCAGCGTTCAGTTCGCCGTAGGTTTCATAAACCAGCTGGTAATCCGCTATTTCGCGCCCGCAGGCCAGGGCCAGCGGTTCAGCGAAGTGCGCGATACGGGGCTCGACAAGCCCTACGGAATCTTCGGGAAAGACAGACGACATCGACCCGGCTCTGGCAGAAAGGAAGCCGCAAAGTCTACTGCCTGGCGCCAGGTAATTCATCAAGCAAAGCGGCTTCACGCCCAGATAGCGTGCTGGTGGGCCGTGATGCGGGCGCTAAACATGGAAAGGAAGGTGATAAACGCCGATGGTCCGCCACGTAGGGTGGCGTTGAGCGCAGCGATACCCAGGGCATTGTTTTGGCGTTGATGGGTATCGGCGCGATGCTCCGGGTAAGTCCTGAAACACATCGCCCGCGCCTCAACCCATCCGACGACGCCCACCGGCGGAGCTTAATCCCGTGCGGCGGGCTGCCCGATGACTGCGTGTTTCGATCCCGACACCGTGCAACGGGCGAGGCCGCCCTACATCTGGCGCGACCTCAGCGCAACAGCCGGCCCGGCGTGTCGTCGTCGCTGGGTGCTAGGGATAGTTTTTGCGCGGTCTGGCCGAGGTATTCGCTGTCGGTTTCCGAGCCCAGCTTGATCATCAGGCGCAGGTCGTTAGCCGAGTCGGCGTGGGCCAGTGCATCCTCGTAGGTGATCTCGCCCTGGGTGTAGAGGTCAAAGAGCGCCTGGTCGAAGGTTTGCATGCCCAACTCGGTGGACCGCTTCATCAGCGCCTTGAGTTCATGCACCTCGCCCTTGCGGATCAGGTCGGCAGCCAGCGGCGTGTTGATCAGCACTTCGATCACCGCGCGGCGGCCCTTGCCGTCCGGCGTCGGTATCAGTTGCTGGGCGACGATGGCGCGCAGGTTGAGCGACAAGTCCATCCACACCTGTTGCTGACGGTCGGCGGGGAAGAAGTTGATGATGCGGTCCAGCGCCTGGTTGGCGTTGTTGGCGTGCAGGGTGGCCAGGCACAGGTGACCGGTTTCGGCGAACGCCACGGCGTAGTCCATGGTCTCGCGGGTACGCACCTCGCCGATGAGGATCACGTCTGGCGCCTGGCGCAGGGTGTTCTTCAGCGCCACTTCGAAGGATTCGGTGTCGATGCCCACCTCGCGCTGGGTGACGATGCAGTTCTGGTGCTGGTGGATGAACTCGATCGGGTCTTCGATGGTGATGATGTGGCCGCTGGAGTTCTTGTTGCGGTGGCCGATCATCGCCGCCAGCGAGGTGGACTTGCCGGTGCCGGTGGCGCCGACGAAGAGGATCAGGCCGCGCTTGGACAGCGACAGCTTCTTGAGGATCTCCGGCAGCTTGAGCTCTTCAAGGGTTGGAATGATCGTCTCGATGCGCCGCAGCACCATGCCGGCCAGGTTGCGCTGGTAGAAGGCGCTGACCCGGAAGCGCCCGATGCCGCGCGAGCTGATGGCGAAGTTGCATTCGTGATTCTCGGCAAATTCCCGACGCTGCTGCTCGTTCATCACCGAGTGCACGGTTTCGCGGGTCATCTCCGGCGACAGAGCGGTCTTGGTCACCGGCAGAATACGGCCGTTGATCTTCATCGACGGCGGTACGCCGGCGGTGATGAACAGGTCGGAGGCGCCTTTTTCGACCATCAGGCGCAGCAGGCTTTCGAATTCCATGAATCAGTGACTCCCTGTGCGCGGTAGTTAGAAGTTTTCCGGCGTCTTGGCTTTTTCGCGGGCGCTGTCGCGGCTGATCAGCCCCTTGGCCACCAGGTTTTTCAGGCAGGCATCCAGCGTCTGCATGCCCAGCGAGCCGCCGGTCTGGATCGCCGAGTACATCTGGGCCACCTTGTCCTCGCGGATCAGGTTACGGATCGCCGGGGTGCCGATCATGATCTCGTGGGCCGCCACCCGGCCGCCGCCGATCTTCTTCAGCAGGGTCTGCGAGACCACCGCCTGCAGGGATTCGGAGAGCATCGAGCGCACCATGGATTTTTCCTCGGCCGGGAACACGTCGACGATCCGGTCGATGGTCTTGGCCGCCGAGGTGGTGTGCAGGGTGCCGAACACCAGGTGGCCGGTTTCCGCGGCGGTCAGGGCCAGGCGGATGGTTTCCAGGTCACGCATTTCACCGACCAGGATGATGTCCGGGTCTTCACGCAGAGCCGAACGCAAGGCTTCGGAGAAGCCCAGGGTGTCGCGGTGCACTTCGCGCTGGTTGA
>CAYPFO010000064.1:0-20160 GCA_964410065.1 uncultured Pseudomonas sp. | reverse complement strand
ACGGCGTTGTGGCCGTACCACCACTGCACCATGGCGTCGGTGGCGCCGGCGTAGAGGGAGTAGGACTTGGTCCAGGTGACCGGAATTTCCAGGTTATTGACGACGTGCAGCATCGTCACGACGAGGATGAAGGCGCCGAAGAACCAGTTGCCGACATATAGATGCTTGACGTTACGCTTGAGCAGCGTGCCGAAAAACACGATGGCGTAGCTGACCCAGACAACGGCGATCAGAATATCGATAGGCCATTCCAGCTCGGCATATTCTTTCGAGGAGGTCAGGCCCAGCGGCAGGGAAATCGCCGCCAGCACAATCACCAGTTGCCATCCCCAGAACGTGAAGGCCGCCAGCTTGGGCGCGAACAGGGTGGTTTGGCAGGTACGCTGCACCGAGTAATAGGAGGTAGCGAACAGGGCGCAGCCGCCAAACGCGAAAATCACCGCGTTGGTGTGCAGCGGACGCAGGCGTCCGAAGCTGGTCCAGGGGAGGTCAAAGTTGAGCAGTGGCCAAGCCAATTGGGCGGCGATAAGCACGCCGACGAGCATCCCGACGATGCCCCACACCACCGTCATGATGGCGAATTGGCGGACCACCTTGTAGTTATAGGCGGTACTGGTTGTTGTGTTCATGTATGGGCTTCCATCCACGGTTTTGGGCAGATTGCTGCGCGCTGTCGTGACCGGAGAAGCCCGGATTCGTCAGCTTTGCAGCGAGGTAAGGATGGTGAAAGGCACGATGCGCGATATTGACCCGGGTCAATGTCCACAGAAGGAGCAGGGGCAAGTGGGAGAGAACGATCTGTGCTGGTCGCGGCCGGTCCCTGAGGCCCAGAGCACGCTGATTTTGGCCCATGGCGCGGGCGCGCCGATGGACAGTCCGTTCATGAACGAAATGGTCGAACACCTTGTGGCGTGTGGGGTTGCCGTGGTGCGCTTCGAGTTTCCCTATATGGCCGCGCGCAGGGTCAACGGCACGCGCCGACCGCCCAATCCGCAAGGGCAGTTACTCGATCATTGGCGCCAGGTGTATGCCCGGGTGCGGCAACGGGTCACGGGGTCGCTGGCCATCGGCGGCAAATCCATGGGCGGACGCATGGCCAGCATGCTCGCCGATGAGCTGCGGGCCGACGCGCTGATCTGTCTGGGTTACCCCTTCCACGCCGCCGGCAAACCGAAGAAAACCCGCGTGGATCACCTGGCCGAACTGCGTACGCGGACGTTGATCCTGCAGGGCGAGCGGGATGCACTGGGCTCGCGTGACGAGGTGGCCGGCTACCCGTTGGCCGCAACGATCCGCATCGAGTGGCTGGCCGCCGCCGACCATGACCTCAAGCCGCTGAAGCGCTCAGGCTTCACCCAGACACAGCATCTGCAGCGCAGTGCCGAGGTGATTGCCGAATTTCTCAAGTAGACGAAAATCCGGGACGGGTACAGCTGTGCGGTACTCGTCCCAGCCACCGCTTACGGTCGCTTAACGATTGAAGCGTTCCACCAGCGCGTGCTGTCCCTGGGCGGTCTTGGTCAGCGCCTCGCTGAGCAGCGCCGTATTGTTGGCCTCGGTCGTGGTCTGCTCGGCGAGCTCGGCGATGGTGTCGATGGTGCGGTTGATTTCCTCGGCCACTGCGCTTTGTTGCTCGGCTGCGGTCGCAATCTGGCCCGCCATTGCGGCGATGCTGTGCACGGCATCGCCAATGCCCACCAGTGCCTGGTCCGCCTTGAGCACCTCGCTGACGCTGGCATCCGCCTGGCGTCGGCCGTTCTCCATGGCGGAAACCGCGGCGGCCGCATTGCTTTGCAGCTTCACGATCAGCTGATGAATATGCTCGGTGGAGTCGCTGGTGCGTTTGGCCAGCGAGCGAACCTCATCGGCCACCACGGCGAACCCACGGCCCAACTCACCTGCGCGGGCGGCCTCGATGGCCGCATTCAAGGCCAGCAGGTTGGTCTGGTCGGCAATGCCCTTGATGACATCCACCATGCCGCCGATCTCGGTACTGTCCTGGGCCAGTTGAGCCACGGTAGCGCTGGATTCTCCCACGGCTTTGGACAATTGCTCGATGGTCTGGCTGGCGTGCGCAGCAACTGCGCGGCCTTCGCCGGCCAGGGCGTTGGCTTGCTGGGTGGCAGTTGCTGTCTGGCCAATGCTGCGTGCGACTTCCTGAGTGGCGCTGCTCAGCAAGTGGATCGAGCCCGCGACGGCTTCGGTTTCCTGACGTTGGCGCTTCAATCCCGCTGAGCTGCTGTTGGCCAGCCGGTCAGCCTGCAGTGCTTGGCGGGTGAGCCGCTCGGCGTTGTCCTGCAAGCGGGTCAGGCAGGTTTTCAAGTGGGCTTCCTGGCTGAGCATGGCCAGTTCGATGCGCCCCTGCGCCCCTCGGCTGTCGGTATACATCTGGGCGATCAAGGGGTCGGCCATGCTTTGCTGCTGACCAAGATGCAGCAGTCGGCGCAGACCGCGGGTCTGCCAGTGCAAACCGATCAGGCCCAGAGGGACGCTGAGCACGGCGGCGACCGCAAACCCCCATAAGCTGTTTAGCTGCGCGCCCACGGCAAAGCCGATCTGGCCGACCAGAATGAACGGCAGCCAGTTGATCAAAACCGGCAGCCAGCGATCACTGCTCGGCACCGGCGGCTTGCCGGCGTTGATGCGCTGATACAGGGCTTCCGCGCGCTGGATCTGTTCGCTGGTAGGTTTGATGCGTACCGACTCGTAGCCGATCGTCTTGCCATCAACCAGGACGGGAACGACGTAGGCATTGACCCAGTAGAAATCGCCGTTCTTGCAACGGTTCTTGACGATACCCATCCACGGCTCGCCCCTTTTCAGGGTTGCCCACATGTGCTCGAACACGGCCGGCGGAACATCCGGGTGGCGCACCAGATTGTGCGGTGCCCGCAACAATTCTTCGCGAGTGAATCCACTGATCTGCATGAAATAATCGTTGCAGTACGTGATCTGACCTTTGAGGTCCGTGGTGGAAATCAGCCGCTGATGCGCAGGAAAAGTCCGCTCATGCTGAGTGATGGGCTGGTTATTGCGCATGGGGCTAGGTATCCGTGTGGCGGCTCCTCCCGGATGGGTTGGAGCAAGAAATTGACGTCATTTTATTAAATCGGCCAGACGCAAAAAAAGATGAGCCATTTGTCCAGAATCATTTTTGTTGCTAATGGCTATATGATATTGGCGACTGCTCTTCAGGGCGCCAACAGGTCCCGCAAGACAAAATGAAGAATGCCTCCCGCCATGAAGAATCGCGCTTCGTTGGCGGTGTCGATGCGGCACAGCACCGGGAAGCTGCTCTGCGTGCCATCCTCGCGCAGGACGTCTACCGTCAACTGCTGGTGGGGCTCCAGCAGTGCGGAGAGCCCACGGATATTGAGGGTTTCCCGGCCGGTCAGGCCCAGGCTGTGGCGGTTCTGTCCCTCGAGGAACTGCAAGGCCAGCACGCCCATGCCGATCAGGTTGGAGCGGTGGATGCGCTCGTAGCTTTCGGCGATCACCGCCTTGATGCCGAGCAGCGTGGTGCCTTTGGCCGCCCAGTCGCGGGATGAGCCAGTGCCGTATTCCTGGCCGGCGATAACCACCAGGGGTGTGCCCGCAGTCTGGTAGCGCATGGCGGCGTCGTAGATCGACAGTTTTTCTCCGCCTGGCTGGAACAGCGTGTTGCCGCCTTCCTCGCCGCCAAGCATTTCGTTCTTGATGCGGATGTTGGC
The DNA here is from genome assembly GCA_964410065.1 of uncultured Pseudomonas sp. Lineage (GTDB taxonomy): Bacteria > Pseudomonadota > Gammaproteobacteria > Pseudomonadales > Pseudomonadaceae > Serpens. Next base: position 16,450 of record CAYPFO010000064.1, on the reverse strand, counting down.
GAAGGTGCCGCGCATCATGACTTCATGGTTGCCGCGCCGGGAGCCATAGGAGTTGAAGTCGTGCGGCGGAACGCCCAGGGACTGCAGGTAAAGCCCAGCCGGCGAGCTGGCTTTGATAGTGCCGGCCGGCGAAATATGGTCCGTAGTGATCGAGTCGCCGAACAGGGCGAGGATGCGCGCGCCGAGGATATCCGTCGGCACGCGGGCGGGCTGGCCGATCTCGGTAAAATACGGCGGGTTCTGCACGTAAGTGGACTCCGCTGACCACTGATAGGTGGCGCCGCCCGTCACCGGCATGGCTTGCCAGTGGGCATCGCCGCTGAACACGTCGGCGTATTGCTTGCGGAACATGGCGCCGTCCACCGTACTGACCGCGGCAGCGACTTCAGCATTGCTGGGCCAGAGGTCGCGCAGGTATACCGGCTGGCCCTGTGAATCGAAGCCTAGCGGCTCTTGGGTCATGTCGATGCGCGTGGTGCCAGCCAGGGCGAAGGCCACCACCAGCGGCGGCGAGGCCAGCCAGTTGGCCTTGACCATCGGGTGCACGCGACCTTCGAAGTTGCGGTTGCCGGACAGTACCGAGGAAACGATCAGGTCGTTGTCGATGATTGCTTGGCCGATCGGTTCGTCCAGCGGTCCGGAGTTGCCGATGCAGGTGGTGCAGCCGTAGCCGACCAGGTTAAAGCCCAGAGTGTTCAGGTAGGGCGTCAGGCCCGCCTTGTCCAGGTAGTCGGTGACCACCTTGGAGCCGGGGGCCAGCGAGGATTTGACCCAGGGCTTGCGTTGCAGGCCGCGTTCGACGGCTTTTTTCGCCACCAGGCCGGCAGCCATCAGCACGCTGGGGTTGGAGGTGTTGGTGCAGGACGTAATTGCCGCGATCACTACGGCGCCGTGCTTGAGGGCGAACGCTTCACCTGCGACCGGGAAGGCGCTCTCGGCTTGTCGCATGCGCCCGCTGGTTTCCAGCAATAGGTCGAAGTTGACGCCAATGTCGGGGAGCGATACGCGGTCTTGCGGGCGCTTGGGTCCGGCCAGCGAAGGTTGCACGCTGTCCAGTTCGAGTCTCAATGTTTCGCTGAAATGCGGCTCCGGGGCCGTTGCATCGCGCCACAGCCCCTGGGCTTTGCAATAAGCTTCCACCAGCGCGATGCGCTGTTCGTCGCGACCGGAGAGACGCAGGTAGTCGAGGGTGATCTGGTCTACCGGGAAAAAGCCGCAGGTAGCGCCGTATTCTGGCGCCATATTGGCAATGGTGGCGCGATCGGCCAGGGGCAGGCTATCCAGGCCCGGGCCGTAAAATTCGACGAACTTGCCCACCACGCCGTGTTTGCGCAACTGCTGGGTGACGGTCAATACCAGGTCGGTGGCCGTCACGCCTTCGTGCAGTTGGCCGGTGAGGCGAAAACCGACCACTTCGGGAATCAGCATCGACACCGGCTGGCCGAGCATGGCGGCTTCGGCCTCGATGCCGCCCACGCCCCAGCCGAGCACGCCAAGGCCGTTGATCATGGTGGTGTGCGAGTCGGTGCCGACCAGCGTGTCGGGGTAGGCATAGGTCAGGCCGTCTTCCTCGCGAGTCCACACCACCTGAGCCAGGTATTCCAGGTTGACCTGGTGGCAGATACCGGTGCCCGGCGGCACTACGCGAAAGTTGGCGAAGGCCTGCTGGCCCCAGCGCAGGAAGGCGTAGCGCTCGGCATTGCGCTGCATTTCGATGGCGACGTTGTCGGCGAAGGCGCTCGGGTCGGCGAAGCGGTCGACCATCACCGAGTGGTCGATGACCAGATCCACGGGTGTCAGCGGATTGATGCGCTGCGGGTCGGCGCCGGCCTTGGCCATGGCATCGCGCATGGCGGCCAGGTCGACGATGGCGGGCACGCCGGTGAAGTCCTGCATCAGTACGCGAGCCGGGCGGTAGCCGATTTCATGGTCCGAGCAACGGCGTTGCAGCCAATCGGCGATGGCTTGGCTGTCTTCGGCCTGCACGGTCGTGCCGTCTTCCCAGCGCAGCAGATTTTCCAGCAAGACCTTGAGCGAAAGAGGCAGGCGGCTGATGTCGCCCAGGCTTTTCGCCGCTTCTGGCAGGCTGAAGTAGTGATAGGTCTGGCCGCTGACTTCAAGGCTGCGGCGGGAGTTCAGGCTGTCCTGCGAAGGCATGGTAAGGCTCCCGGTTGTATGGCGGCACTGTCGCGGCACGTGCTTGCTCTGCACTTGACCGGAAGTTCGCGTCAAGGGTTCCCCGGCTGTTTTATCATCCGCTCCCCTCCAAGGAGACTCTGATGAATACACTGTTTTTCCATTGCCGCCCCGGTTTTGAGGGCGAGGTCTGCGCCGAAATCTCCGACCACGCCGCCCGTCTGGAAGTCCCTGGTTATGCCAAGGGCAAGGCGGGCGGCGGCTTCACCGAGTTTATCTGCCAAAACAACGGGGACAGCGAGCGCCTGATGCGCACACTGCGTTTTTCAGACCTGATCTTTGCGCGTCAGTGGGCACGGGGTAGCTGGCTGGAACTGCCGGAAAGTGACCGCATCAGCGTGTTGCTTGATTACCTGAGCAGCTACCCGGTCTGCGGCAGCCTGTGGCTGGAGGTGCTGGACACCAACGACGGCAAAGAAGTGTCGACCTTCTGCAAGCGCTTTGAAGGCCCGCTGCGCAAGGCCTTGGGCAACGCGGGCCGGCTGGTCGAGGATGCGCGCAAGCCGCGCCTGCAACTGACGTTCAAGAGCGGGCGGGAAGTCTTCGTGGGGCTGGCCGAGGCGGGAAATGCGGCACTATGGCCCATGGGTATTCCGCGTCTTAAATTTCCGCGCGCAGCACCGAGCCGTTCGACCCTCAAGCTGGAAGAAGCCTGGCATCAGTTCATTCCGCGCGAGCAATGGCCGGAGCGCTTGTCTTCCGAGATGACGGCCGTAGACCTGGGGGCCGCGCCGGGCGGTTGGACCTGGCAACTGGTCAATCGGCAGATGTGCGTGATCGCCGTGGACAACGGGCCGATGGACGAGAGTCTGCTGGACACCGGCCTGGTTGAGCATTTGCAGGCCGATGGTTTTCAGTTTAAACCGCGCCATCCCGTGGACTGGATGGTCTGCGATATTGTCGAGAAGCCGGCGCGCAATGCCGCCTTGCTGGAGATCTGGATCGGCGAAGGGCTCTGCCGCGAAGCGGTGGTGAATCTGAAGCTGCCGATGAAGCAGCGTTACGCCGAGGTACGGCGCTTGCTGGCGCGCATCGCAGATGGGCTCAAGGCGCGTGGCGTGAAGGTCTCGATCGGTTGCAAGCAGCTGTATCACGACCGCGAGGAAGTTACCTGTCACCTGCGTCGTCTGTAACCTGCCGGCACGCCCAATAGCTTTGTTTGTGGCCGCGTGCCTGGTAGTCGCGGACAAGGTGCTCAGCCTGCTCGCGGCTCAGGTTGGCACGCAGGATGAACTCGTTGCCGTTGTCGTCCAGGCGTTTGACGCACCAGAATGTGTCCATGGCGTGGCTTTCCTGACTGGGCTCGCAACGGGCTTTGCGCCACAATAGCGGCCTGTTTCTGGAGTAACCCATGTCTTCTTTGCAACCCGATGCCATTCTCGACGCCAGCGGGCTCAACTGCCCGGAGCCTGTGATGATGCTGCACAACAAGGTGCGCGATTTGCAGGCTGGTGGCCTGCTCAAGGTGATCGCCACCGACCCGTCCACCCGCCGCGACATCCCCAAGTTCTGTGTATTCCTCGGCCATGAGCTGCTGGAACAGACAGAACAGGACGGCCAATACCTGTATTGGATTCGCAAGAAAGTGGATTGAGGCAAGGAGCGGGCTGGCCGAACCCACTGAGCCTGCGAATCTGATCCTTGCCGTGGTTAGGCCACGTTATGGAGCGCTTAGCGTGGCGTCTTGTGCCGTTCCCTTGCCCCGTGCCTCGCGAATCACCCGTCGCGCGCTGCGCGCCAGGCGCCAACCGAGCAGCAGCGCTGCGCAGCTCAGGCCGACGATCAGTCCCTGCCACAGCCCACGCGGGCCGCTGGGCTCGCCCCACAGGTCGGTGAGCCCCAGGCTGTAGCCCACGCTCAAGCCGATGCCCCAGTAGCAGAACAGGGTGATCAGCATGGTCGCGCGGGTGTCTTGATAACCGCGCAGTGCGCCAGCCGAGGTGACCTGGATGCTGTCGGAAAACTGGAACAGCGCGGCATAAATCAGCAGCGATGTGGCCACGGCGAGCACGGCGGGGTCTGGGGTATAAATGCGCGCGATCTCTTCGGTGAACAACAGCACCAGGCTGCAGGAAAAACAGGCGTAGCACAGCGCCACGGCAATCCCCACGCCTGCCGAGAAACGCGCCTCGCGAGGCTCCTGGCGCCCCAGTGCCTGGCCGACCCGCACCGTCACCGCCATGCCCAGCGAATAGGGCACCATGAAGATCATGGACGAGATATTCAGGGCGATCTGATGACCGGCCACCACGGTGGCGCCCAGGCTGCCAATCAGCAGCGCGATCACCGAAAAGATGCTCGCTTCGGCGAACACTGCGACGCCAATCGGTACGCCGATGTTAAGCAGGCGGCGGATGCTCGGCCAGTGTGGCCGCTCGAAACGCAGGAACAGCCCGCAGGATTTGTAATACGGCGCCCATTTCACCCAGACGAGCATGCCCAGCAGCATGGCGACCATCACGATGGCCGTGGCCCAGCCGCAGCCCACTCCTCCCATGGCCGGCACGCCGAGCTTGCCGTAGATGAAGATGTAGTTGAGGGGAATGTTCAGCAGCAGGCCCAGTAGGCCTACCACCATGCTCGGGCGGGTATGCCCCAGGGCGTCACTGAAGCAGCGCAGCACGTGGTACAGGGCCACAAAGGGGAAGCCGCAGGCCACTCCGCGCAGATAGCCCATGGACAACTCGACCAGTTCGGCTTCCACGTTCATCCAGTGCAATACCGGCTCGGCGTTCCACAGCAATACGGCGGCCATGCAGCCGATCGTCAGTCCCAGCCACAGAGCCTGGCGTACCAGCGGGCCGATCTCGGCGTCCTGGCCGGCGCCGAAACGCCGCGCCACCTTGGGCGTGGTGGCCAGCAGAATACCGGTCATCAACAGAAAGACCGGCATCCAGATCGAATTGCCCAGCGCCACGGCCGCCAGATCCTGTGGGCTGACGCGGCCGGCCATCACCGTGTCGACAAAGCCCATGGCGGTGGTGGATAACTGAGCAATGATGATCGGCGTGGCGAGGGTGAGCAGGGCGCGAACTTCGCGACGCACTCGGAGACTGCGGGACTGGGCGGGCATGGTGGGGAGCAAACTGCGGAAAAACGTGGATTCTACGCGCTGGGAAGGGTGGCAGGAAGCCTGTGAGGCCGGGTGTAGATGATTATGTCTGCCGAGTTTGCGCCTAGAATGTCTCCCTCGTTTCCGGAGACCCCGCCATGCGTATCCTTGCCGATGAAAATATTCCCCTGGTCGAAGCTTTTTTTGCCTCCTTCGGCAGTATCCGGCGACAGCCTGGTCGCGCCTTCACGGCCGAAGCGCTGGCCGCCGCCGATGTGCTGCTGGTGCGTTCGGTTACTCAGGTCGATGCTCGGTTGCTGGCGGGTAGTCCAGTGCGTTTTGTCGGCACCTGCACCATTGGCACCGATCACCTGGATCTGGATTACCTGGCGGGCGCCGACATTGCCTGGGCCAGCGCACCAGGCTGCAATGCGCGCGGAGTGGTGGACTATGTTCTGGGCAGCCTGCTTGCACTGGCCGAGGTGCAAGGCGTGTCGTTGCAGGAACGCTGCTACGGAGTGGTCGGCGCCGGGCAGGTCGGTGGGCGGCTGGTCGAGGTGCTGCGCGGCCTTGGCTGGCGTGTGTTGGTTTGCGATCCGCCCCGTGAAGCCCACGAAGGGGGGGATTTTGTCGATTTGCAGACCATTCTGGCGGAATGCGACGTCATCAGCCTGCATACGCCTTTGATCGGCGAGGGCCAATGGCCAACCCGGCATTTGCTCGGCGCTGAACAGCTGGCACGCCTCAAACCCGACGCCTGGCTGATCAACGCCAGCCGCGGCGAGGTGGTCGACAACGCGGCGCTGCTTGAAGAGTTGCAGCAGCGTCCCGACCTGGAGGCGGTGCTGGATGTCTGGGAAGGCGAGCCGCAGGTGAATGTGGACCTTGCCGCCCGGTGTCGGATCGCCACGCCGCACATCGCCGGTTACAGCCTGGAAGGCAAGGCGCGCGGCACTGCGCAAATCTATCGCGCGTTCTGTGAGCATTTGGGCGTGGCGCCCAAGGTGAGCCTGGATGCCTTGCTGCCCCCCGCCTGGTTGCCGCAACTGAGTGTGCAGGCCGGCGCGGATCTGGAGTGGACGCTGGCTGCACTGTGCCGCGTGGTGTACGACCCGCGCCGTGACGATGCTGATTTTCGGCGCTCGCTGGTGGGGGACGAGCAGGCTCGCCGGCAGGCTTTTGATGCGTTGCGCAAACACTATCCGCCGCGCCGCGAAATCGACGGGCTGCAGGTGCGGCTGCAGGGTGATGCGCCGCAGCTGGCGGGGCTGGTCCGGGCGTTGGGGGCCGAGCTGCTCTGAGAGGCTTCGTCAGAGGCAGTCGCACCGTAACATCGGGCGTCGACGATGCAGGGGTGCGGGTAATAACGAGTGCAGCGCGAGAAGCCGCCGGTGGGAGATTCAGGGAGAGGATAAAAGAAAGACCGACAACCTTTTGGGTTGTCGGCCTTCAGTCATTTCGCGGGTGGCCCGGGTAGGCCACGCTGTGGTTCAGCCTTTCTGGGCCTGTTGCCGTTGCTGGTTTTCGTCGAGTTCGCGACAGGCTTGCTGAATCATCGACTCGGTAATCGGAACTTCACGTCCCAATTCGTCGATGACGGCGCCGAAGGCGACGGGTTGCAGGTCCAGGGCAAGATCCGGGCGCTGGGAAGTGCTGGTTTGTGGATTCATGGCGGCTCCTTATCAGGTTTCCACATCGGTCGACGTCAGGTACAGATTAGGAACTTTAGATGAAGCTGTCATGACAGCAAGTCACAGTTGGCTGCAAGGTCCGGGGGCGCGGATGGCCGGCCCCGCGGCAGCTGGATCTCAGTGGTACTCGCACAGATAGGCGGTATCCACGGCAACGCGCAGCTGGAACTTGCTGTCGGCCGGTACGTTGAATCGGCTGCCGGCTTCGAAGGTTTCCCAGCTGTCGCTGCCTGGCAGCTTGACGGTCAGGGCGCCGGCCACCACGTGCATGATCTCGCTCTTGCCGGTGCCGAACTCGTATTCGCCGGGGGCCATGACGCCAATTGTGGCGGTGCCTTGATTCAGGCCGAAGGCGATGGATTTGACGGTGCCGTCGAAATACTCGTTGACTTTGAACATGGAGGGCTTCCTTGAGATAAAAAAACGCCCGCAAGTATGCCCAGCTGCCGGTGCGCCGTCATCTGCTTTGCAGGGGGGAATGCGCCCATGCGTGCACGGGTCTAGACGTGGATGCGGAGCGTGATCCGCTCTGTCGCAAGAATTCTGTCCACACCGGCAGGCGCTTCGTCAGGCAAAGCACTCCCGGCGGCCGGTGGGCAACCTCGCGCCGAGGGGGAACGTAAAATGTTCTGGGCAAAAGCCAAAAAGCTGGCGCAAAGCTCAAAGGTTTCCGGTATAGTGCTCGCCGGTCGATCATTCGACCCCGTTCAGGTAGGCAATTCCACGAAGCGCCGCTTCCGCTGTATGTCCGCCCTTCGGACGTCCTTGACGTTACACATTCATAATCATCACGCGTTCTCGCAAATCCTCGCCGACAAGGCTGCCAGGGTGACCCAAAAGGTCAGTACATGGCATGCGCAGCTTTGGCTCATGGGTGTTTGCGGATGCATTTGAGGCAAACTCCATGACCCAAGAAACCGTCGGCTTCGCCGCGCTCGGTATTAATCCCTCCGTTCTCGCTGCAGTCATCGCCGCAGGTTACGAAGAGCCGTCTCCGATCCAGACCCAGGCGATCCCAGTGATCCTCGAAGGCCACGACATGATCGGCCAGGCGCAGACCGGGACCGGCAAAACCGCCGCGTTCGCCTTGCCGATCCTGTCCAAGATCGATCCGGCAAAACGTGAGCCCCAGGCACTGATCCTCGCGCCGACCCGCGAGCTGGCCCTGCAAGTGGCCACCGCGTTTGAAACCTATTCCACCCAGATGCCTGGCCTCAGCGTGGTTGCCGTCTACGGCGGCGCACCCATGGGTCCGCAGCTGAAGGCCATTCGCCAGGGCGCCCAGGTTCTGGTCGCGACGCCAGGCCGTCTGGTCGATCACCTCAGCCGCAACGACAAGCTGCTCTCGACCATTCAGTATCTGGTGCTCGACGAAGCAGACGAAATGCTCAAGCTGGGCTTCATGGATGACCTGGAAGTCATCTTCGAGTCCATGCCGGAAAGCCGCCAGAGCGTGCTGTTCTCCGCCACGCTGCCGCACTCGATTCGCGCCATTGCCGAAAAGCATCTGCGCGAGCCGAAGCACATCAAGATTGCTGCCAAGACTCAGACCGTGGCGCGCATTGATCAGGCGCACCTGATGATCCACGCCGACCAGAAGATCTCGGCGGTGTGCCGTCTGCTGGAAGTCGAGGAATTCGATGCGCTGATCGCCTTCGTGCGCACCAAGCAGGCCACCCTGGATCTGGCCGCCGCGCTGGAAGCCAAGGGCTACAAGGCTGCCGCGCTGAATGGCGATATCGCCCAGAACCAGCGTGAGCGCGTCATCGATTCGCTCAAGGATGGTCGTCTGGACATCGTTGTCGCCACCGACGTGGCCGCCCGTGGTCTTGACGTCCCGCGTATTACCCACGTGCTCAACGTCGACATGCCCTACGACCCGGAATCCTACGTACACCGTATCGGTCGTACCGGTCGTGCCGGGCGTGAAGGTCGCGCGCTGCTGCTGGTTACCCCACGTGAGCGTCGCATGCTCCAGGTGATCGAGCGTGTAACCGGCCAGAAGGTTGCTGAAGCCCAGTTGCCCAACGCGCAGCAGGTGCTGGATGCACGTATCAAGAAACTGACCAACAGCCTGCGTCCGCTGATCGCTGATGCCGAAGCCAGCCATGGCGAGCTGTTCGACCGCCTGGTCGCCGATCTCGACTGCAGCCCGCGTGCACTGGCTGCAGCCATGCTGCGCAAAGCCACCAACGGTCAGGCATTGACTCTGGCTGAAGTGCAGGGTGAGCAACCGCTGGTGCCGTCCGCAACGCGTGAACGTCGCGAACGTGACGGCGAGCGCAGCAGCGAGCGCAGCGAATACCGTGAGCGTCGCGCGCCGGTACAACTGACCGAAGGCCGTGCACGTTGCCGCACCTCGCTGGGGACCCGCGACGGCATCGCCGCCAAGAACCTGCTCGGCGCGATCCTCAATGAAGGTGGTCTGGCTCGCGAAGCCATCGGCCGCATCCAGATTCGCGAAACCTTCAGCCTGATCGAACTGCCGGAAGATGGTCTGGACCGTCTGCTCGGCAAGCTCAAGGACACCCGCGTCGCCGGCAAGGCTCTGAAGCTGCGTCGCTACCGCGAGGATTGATCCTCGGCTGAATAAAAAACCCCGCAAATAGGCGGGGTTTTTTTATGGTCTTTTTTTGCTAGGCGGGCTACCGCTTCGGTGAGCAGTCGGTTGACTCCAGAGTAGGGACACGGCGCTTCAATAACCCAACCAGTACAGGCACAGCGACAAGGTGACCAGCGAGCCCAGCGTCGAATACAGCACGGCACGGGACACCAATGTCGCGTTGCGCTGGTAATACTCGGCCAGCATGTAGGGGCCGGTGCCGGTGGGCAGTGCGCTGAGCAGCAGGGCGGCGTGGGCCCACAGAGTCGGCAGTTCGAGTAGCTGAAAGGCAACGTACCAGGTGATCAGCGGCTGAATGATCAGTTTCATGCCCGTGAGGGCTAGACTGCCGTCACTTTGTCCGCGCTGTTCGTGGGCCAGAAACAGGCCCAGCGAGACCAGTGCGCAGGGCGTGGTGGCCGCGCCGAGCAAACGCAGCAGTTCGGCTACAGCCTGGGGCAGCGGCTGGCCGCCGGCGGCCCAGAGCGCACCGAGTACCGGGGAGATCACCAGCGGGTTCTTCAACAGCGCCAGACTGACCTTGCGCACCGCCGCGCCCAGGGATTTTTCGCCTTGCAACGCTACTTCAATGCCCACGACGGCAATGGCAAAAAGTCCGCAAACCACCACCAGGGTGGCGACCAGTGCCGGCTCCAGGCCGCCTTCGCCGAACACCAGAATGCACAGCGGAATGCCGACGTAGCCGGTATTGGCGTAGGCGGCGCTGAGGCCGTCGATAGTGGCATCGGCCGGTGATGCGGAGCGTTTGAGGCGATAGAGCAGGGTAAGAATGAACACTGCCAGGCTGCCACCGCCGAAGGCGAGCAGAAAGCCCGGTTGCCAAAGGCTATCCCAACTGGAATTGGCGGTGACACTGAACAGCAGTGCCGGCAGGGCCAGCCAAACCACGAAGCGATTGATCTCTGAGGCGGCGTGCGGGCCGAGGCGGTTGGTCTTGCGGCAGACGTAGCCGATCAGGATCAGCGCAAAAATCGGCAGGATGACATTAATGACAGAGGACATTGGCTGGCGTTGATTGGACAGTGAAGGCAGCAGGCTACCTGAGCGCAGGCACAAGGCCAATTGCCATGCTGCCAGACGACGTCACAAGCCGGATCGAACCGGCGCATGGGCACCGTGTCTATCCCCCGAACCCCCGCAGGAGAATCACTGTGTTCCGTTTGCTTTTGGTCGTCTGGCTGGTCGCCTGCAGCGCCGCCGTGCCAGCGCGCGACTACCGCTACAGCGACGCCCATCTGCACTATGTGGATTTCTTCCAGGAGAGTGAGGGCATGGAGCGCCTGTTCAAGGCGATGGATGCGGCGGGGGCTGATCATGTGATGCTGGCCGGTATTCCGGTGGCGAAGAAATGGCACGAGGACGAGCCGAAACGACCGCGCTACTACGCTGGGGACGACGCGGGTGTTTATTGGTACAGCGCCACCGATGTACTGGTCGCCGCTGCGGTGAAGCAATTGCCGCCGGAGCGCCGTCGCCGCGTGCATCCTTTTCTCTCGGGCTTCAACCCGGCAGACAAGAATGCCGATGCTCATGTGCGGCGCATGCTGGAGTTGGACCCCGGCCTCTGGCAGGGCTTGGGGGAAGTGTTCACCCGCCACGACGACATTACCGCCTTGACCTACGGAGACATCCCTCGGGCCAACAATGAGGCGATGGCGCGTATCTACCACCTGGCTGCCGAGTACGATTTGCCGGTGATGGTGCATTCCAACATCACCTCCAAGCGCGAGCGCAATCCGCTGTACCTGGCGGAAATTGAAGCGCCCTTGCGCAACCATCCCCATGTGCGCTTCATCTGGGCCCATGCCGGCACCAGCATGGAGTTGCACCGCCATCAGCAAAAACTGACGTTTCTACGGCCGACGCTCGAGCGCCTGCTGGCGGACTATCCCAACCTGTATATCGATCTGTCCTGGACGATGCTGCGGCCTTATCTGCTCGACCGGCAGGGGAAACCTGATCCACGCTGGCTGGCCCTGGTGGAGCGTTACCCCGAACGCTTCATGCTCGGCTCCGACCTGGTGGGCAGCTTCGGTAATCTGGGGGAAAACCTGCAGGCCTTCGAGCCGTTCCTCGATGCATTGCCCGCCACGGTGGCGCGGCGGGTAGCGCGGGATAACTTTCTCGCCGTGCTGCCTGCGAAAGTAAGCGATTCCAAATCCAAATGAGTGTTTGAAAGTTTATGAAGAATATTCAAGGCGCATATCAAGCTCAGCAGTGGGGGGCCGATAGTAATTGTGACGCCTTGGTTATTAATGGATTCGTTACTGGTCGCAAAATGGAGAACATCGCTGCCATGTCATTGAGAAATATCAATATCGCCCCCCGTGCCGCCTTAAGCTTCAGCCTGATTGCAGTCATCGTGCTGCTGATGGGGCTGTTTGCGCTCAATCAGATGTCTGGCATGCGCCAAGAGGCGCTGGAGATTGACGAGCACTGGCTGCCAAGTATTTTGACCTTGGGCGAGTTGGACCAATCCATGCAGCGTACCCGGGCCTTAACCCTGCGCCTGACGATCCAGCGCGACAATGCCACTCAGCGCGCGACGATGGCCCAGTTGCAAGAGATTCGCAGTGGTCTGGAGGCGCTGCATGCGAAATATCATGACCTCATCGCCTCGTCGGATGAGCAAGCCGCGTTCACGCGTTTTCAGGAGAGCCAGCAGAAGTATTTTGGCGAGCAACAGCAAATTATTGCGCGTTTGCAGGCAGGCGACAGCGAGGGTGCCATCGAGGTGATGGACGGTCAGATCAACAGCCATGCTGATGCGATGACGAGTGCGTTGCTTAGCCTGAGGGCAATCAATGTACAGGGCGCTAGCGCTGCCGCTGATTACTTCACCGTAGTGTACGAGCGCGCGGTACTCGGGGTGATTGTGGTGATCATGGTGGCCGCATTGCTCACCGTATTGCTTGCCGTGTTTTTCACTCGCAGCATTGTTCAGCCCCTGAATCAGGCCGTACGTGTGGCTGGCACCGTCGCCGATGGTGATCTGAGCCAGAGCATTCAGGTGGAAGGACGTGACGAGCCTGCCCGCCTGCTGCAGGCTTTGCAGAGCATGCAAAACAAGTTGCGCGCTACTGTGCAGCAGATTTCCGATTCCTCCAATCAACTGGCGTCGGCCGCCGAGGAGCTCAACGCCGTTACCGAAGACTCCTCGCGCGGCCTGCATCAGCAGAACGAGCAGATCGAGCAGGCAGCCACCGCCGTCAATGAAATGACCAGTGCGGTAGAAGAGGTGGCGCGCAACGCCGTCAGCACATCCGAGGCCTCCAGCGAAACCAATACCACGGCGCTGCAGGGCCGCGAGCAAGTGCAGCAGACGGTTACCTCGATCGGGCAGTTGGCCGCCGATGTGAACGGCACCGCCAGCCAGGTGGAGAAACTGGCCGCCAATGTGCGCGACATCGCTCAAGTGCTTGAAGTGATTCGTTCCATTGCCGATCAGACCAACCTGCTGGCGCTCAACGCAGCCATTGAAGCTGCTCGGGCCGGTGAGCACGGGCGGGGCTTTGCGGTGGTGGCCGACGAGGTTCGTGCCCTGGCACACCGCACTCAGCAGTCCACCCAGGAAATCGAGCAGATGATCGGGGGTATCCACACCGAAACCGATCAGGCGGTCAGCTCGATGCAGAACAGCACCCAGCGTGCGCGTGGCAGTCTGGAAGTGGCCCAAGCTGCCGGGGCTGCGCTGGAGCGCATTGCCTCGGCCATCATGGGCATCAACGAGCGCAACCTGGTGATCGCCAGCGCCGCCGAGGAACAGGCCCATGTGGCGCGCGAGGTGGACCGCAACCTGGTGAATATCCGCGATCTGTCGCTGCAAAGCGCCGCGGGCGCCAACCAGACCAGCGCCGCCAGCCAAGAGCTTTCGCGCCTGGCCGTGGACCTCAATGGTCTGGTGACGCGTTTCCGCTTGTAATCTGCCCCGGTGCGCCTGTGTTGAACCGGGGCGCGCCGGGAACGGCCAACCCGTTGGCCGCTTTTCCATATCGCCAATCCACTCACCCTGCGGGAAGAGGCTCGCCTACAATGACGCGTTCTTTTCTGCGTCCGGGGTATGGATGGACATCGAGCTTGCCCGCACCTTCATTGAAATTGCCCGCTGCGGCAGTTTCATCGCCGCCGCCGAGCGCTTGCACGTCACCCAGACGGCTATCACCGCGCGGGTACAAAAACTTGAGAACCACCTGGGCTGCAAGCTGTTCGTGCGCAATCGGGCGGGTGCCCGACTGACTGCCAATGGCGACAAGTTCATCGTCTATGCCAGGCAGTTGGTGCAAACCTGGGAAGCCGCCCAGCGAGACCTGCCGTTGCCTCAGGGATTTCACAATATCCTGCGAGTGGGGGGCGAAATCAGTCTGTGCAATCCGTTGATGCTCGACTGGGTACGCGCGTTGCGCACAGCGATTCCTTCCCATGCGATTCGCGCTGAAATAGCCGATGGTCCGACCCTGTTGCGCCAAATCGAGCAGGGCATGCTGGACGCTGCGCTGGTTTACCAGCCGGCCTATTGGCCGGAGTTGCAGGTCGAGCAGATTCTGGAGGAAAAGCTGATCCAGGTGTGCCAGCCCGCTGTACCTGAGCCTTATGTGTATATCGATTGGGGCGAGGGCTTTCGCCACCAGCATGATGCGGCATTGCCGGACAAGGCCAGGGCGGCGATCAGTTTCAATCTCGGCCCTTTGGCCTTGCAGTACATTCTCGACAGTGGCGGTTCAGGCTATTTTCGCCGCCGTGTGGTGGAGAGTTATCTGGAAAGTGGCGTACTGGCGCGGGTTCCCGCCGCGCCAGAGTTCAGTTACCCCACCTGGCTGGTGTACTCGCGCGAGCGCGACTCGGATGTGCTGCAGCAGGCGCTGCAAATCCTCCGTGACGTGGTGCGGCGCGACCAGGATTGGTCCCAGCGCTGGGACCCGGTCATTTAGTCAGGCTCCCGGCACCGCTGGCTGGCTGTGGTCGCTTTCCAGGGGAAAGCGAAAGTCCAGGTTGCGCAACAGGTGCTGCTGCAAGCCGGCAATCAGGTCGGTCTGGGTGAGCATGCCCACCAGGCGTCCTTGCTCGAGTACCGGCAGGCAATGCAGCCCTTGGCCCGACAGCAATGGAATCAGCTCGACAACGTGCTCGTTGCTGTCGATGGTGATCACCGGGCTGCTCATCACTTCGCCCAACAGGGTTTCCCGACGGCGTCTCAGCCTGCCCAGCAAGTTGAAACGGCTGCTGCCCGTTGATTTGCCGATCAGGTCGACGATGCTGATGATGCCCGCCAGATGCCCGGCTTCGTCCAGCACCGGCAGGTTGCGCAAGCGGTGTTGCTTGAGCATGGCCAGTGCCTGGTCGACGGTGGTGGTTACCGTGCCGCAACGCAGATCGCGGGACATGATCTGCTCCACGCGGATTTCGCCCATGCTGCGCCGCAGCGCATGACGCTGTGTGCCGCGCATGATCTCTTCGAGGTCCTCGCGGGTGATGTCGACGAACTCGCCAAAGTCCTCCAGCGCCTGCTGCAAGTCTTCACTGGAAATGCCCGTGCGGCTTTGCGGGTCGGGGTCGAGGGTGTGGTGCAGGTCGGCGGCCACCGTGGGCGCCTTGGGATAGCGGACCCGGGTCAGGTTGTTGTACAGCAACGCGCAGGCGAGCAGGCACGCGGCGTTCACCAGTACAGGCAACAACGCAAAAAAAGTGTGCTCACTGGCCGGGCTGCCAAGCGTTACACACAGCGCCACCGCGCCACCCGGTGGGTGCAGGCAGCGCAGCAGGTACATCATCAGTAACGAGGTGCCAATCGCCAGGCTTGCGGCATACAGGGTTTGGCCGGCCACCTGCACGGCCACAATGGCGACCAGCGAGGCGGTCAGGTAACTGCCAACGATGGACCAGGGCTGAGCTAGGGCACCGGACGATACCGCAAACAGCAGAATGGCCGAGGCGCCCAGCGGGCCGATCAATTGCAAGGTGATCGCCTCGCCGAACAGCTGTCGGCAGATTTCAGCACTGCACAGGATGGCCAAAGCGGCGCCAATGGAGGCGCGCAGCCATTCACGTGGGCGTGTTGTGGTGGGCGCCGGCAGAAAACCGCCGAGCCAGGTGCGTAGCGAAGAAGTGGGTCGAGTCATAGTCACTAAATACGAGATAAATCAACAGGGCACCGAAGTGCCCTAAAAGGCGGTGCGTGGAGCGCGCCGGAAATGCCATCAGGGGAGGGCGGCGAAAGCGCTAGGCGTCGAAGTGTCCGTCGGCCCGCGGGTGAGATTCGCACCGCGGTGTTACCACCCGCTCGCAGACTCTCCCGGTTTCGGCAGTCATCAGTCGGGCTGCCTCGGGATCGTCGGCGAAGGGCAGCAGCGCGGCCTGCTCTTCATCGTGATCGGACAGGCGTAACAGGCAGAGAGCCGCACAGCACACCAGAACGCCCGTGAGAAAAATCAACGACCACATGGGATCAACTCACTGCGGCGGCGAGCGATGGGACGCGTTCGCTCGCGTGGACGGTTTTCCAGGTATTCCAGGCCATCAACAGCATGCCGAAGGCGAAGATGCCGCCACCGCCGAGGCGCGCCAGATAACCGAAATGGCTGGCTTCCAACGCTTCAACAAAGGAATAGGTGAGGGTGCCGTCCTGGTTGACTGCGCGCCACATCAGGCCCTGGGTGATGCCGTTGACCCACATGGAGGCGATGTACAGCACGGTGCCGATGGTCGCCAGCCAGAAGTGGGTATCGATCAATGCCACGCTGTGCATGTGTTCGCGTCCCCAGAGGCGGGGGATCATGTGATACAGCGTGCCGATGCTGATCATCGCCACCCAGCCGAGGGCGCCGGCGTGTACGTGGCCGATGGTCCAGTCGGTGTAGTGGGACAGGGCGTTGACGGTCTTGATGGCCATCA